>CAZVDY010000024.1:0-40003 GCA_964626235.1 uncultured Desulfobulbaceae bacterium
CGATCAGCCGAAAGAGAAACTCATCGATCCCCCACCCATCAACCTCTTGAAACGATAGAAAATATTTACGAAGATAGTGATTTGGATGGTTACTGAAATCAAAATCAAAAAAATTTTTTAAGCTCATATTGTATCGCCTAAACTGTAACAGTGGATTCAGCTCCTTTCATCTAACGTATTCGGGGGAAAAAAAAAAGCCCCTCATCACATCTTGCACCATGTGATGAGGGGCAACCTGCCTGGCCGCCAACGTTATTGGTTTATTCCCAGAATGCTCTCTGAGAAAATCCTAGTTAGAAAACAAAGTTATCCTGTCATCAATTCTGCATGGAAAGAATACTAATCATGCCCGCAGCATTAGCCCCATTTCCACATTCTTTAGTACCATTGTCACAGCCTATGGGATCGGAACTGCTTGCCACCCACATGTTCTTGTTCAGGCTAATTGCAGTCAAGATAAGCGCCATAGCTTTATCAGATGTGTTGGGTGGGAGCGAAAAAAGTCCCTTATATCCAGGAGGAATGCCAGCACAGGTTGCACTTGTTTCATTCTGTAACCAAACTCGACTACCCGAAGGGATTGATTCGTCTGACGACACACTGACAACGCTCATTGTTCCACATACTCCTGCAAAGGAGGTTGTTGCACTCAGAACCAAAGAAAACATTACTGTAGCCAGAACGACTCCTATCATCTTTTTCATGTGTTAACTCCTTTTATTGATTTTTTCTTTTTGAAAATAGGGAAGAAAAAGTATCCACCTTTACTCACTAACCTTTTAAATATCATAACGAAGATTCTGCTGTCAACTTTTTTATCTGTTCTTCATATCTCCTCCTGACTGCTGACAATTTGTTTCCGGTCATGGGATCAATCGCATCTGGATCCCTCTTCCAGCGTTCCAAGGCAGCCACCTGTTCTTGATATCGGTTTTTTATCTCTGCCACACTTTTTCCTGTAAAAGGATCTATGGTTTCTGGCGAGGATTCCAGGCGTTCCATCTCGTTTACTTGATCTTCAAAATCTTGCCGAACACGAACCAGCTGCTTGCCGGAAAGGGGATCTATCACCGTGGGGTCATCCTGTTGCCGCACCAATTCTTCCACCTGCTCATTATATGTTTCCCTGACACGAGCCAAATTGTTCCCTGTCATTGGATCAATGGAATCTGGATCATTTTTCCACGCAGCCAGCTCAGAGACGAGCTTTTGGTATACCTTTCGCGTTATAGAACTATACTTGCTGAGTTGCTCGCCATCAGAATCCATATTTGACACAGGGACGGCTGTCAGCAAGTCAGCCTGCTCCTTACTGCCAAACAAACGTACAGTGATTGTTTTTTTCTGTTCATCGGTAACGATGGACAGATTGTTTTTCTTCAGCACTCTCCTAAAAAATGTTTCAATTTCTATGCCATTAAATCGACCACTCACGGGAATATCACCCCATTGTTTCTCGACGGCCACTGCATACCCCGTCTGGCGGGCGATCTCTGCCGCCGCATCCTTGAGTGGCATCCTTGTCAAATCGAGCGTTATAGTCTGCCTTGCCGTGGCCGGAGCAGACATTGGCTCCTCTGCAGGACAGGTCCGAACAGTGACGGTTAACAGGGCAGCAGAAAAAAACAAAACAAAAGCACCTAGATGGCGGTATTTCATCTTTCCGATCCTAATCTTTTCCTGGCTATTTGATATAAATTACTCTTGCAAGTTTAATTCCATTAGCGTTCGACGACTAGCTTTCCTTTCCGGACAAACTATTTTGCTCCACTTGCCCAGGCTACCCGGGATGTCTGCCAGTCAACCACTTTCAAAAGCGTAATTTGAGCCTCATCGGATTACGTTACCCTGAAAACCTCTTCCAGTGTCGTCGTGCCGGCCAGCACCTTGCGAAGTCCGTCCTGGCGCAGAGTCAGCATGCCACTGGCAAGAGAACTGAGGGCCTGCTTTTTTATCTGCCCTGCATCGGAAGTTGTCAGAATTAGACTTTTCAGCGTATCTGTCAGGATCATCAACTCAAAAATACCTAACCGTCCCTTATATCCGGTGTTCAGACATTCCGGACAGCCTTTGCCGCGATACAGCACCCGGTCACCAAATTTGCCCGGCGACAATCCCACCTGCGCAAGATATGCCTGAGATGGCCGATATGTTTCCCGGCAATGTGGGCAGATCTTCCTGACCAACCGTTGTGCCAATATTGCATTTACCGATGAAGAAACCAGAAAGGGTTCAACCCCCATGTCAATGAGACGTGTAACTGCACTGGCTGCATCGTTTGTATGCAGAGTTGAAAAAACCAAATGCCCAGTGAGTGCAGCCTGAATGGCCACCTCGGCTGTTTCCAGATCGCGGATCTCACCGACCAAGATAACATCTGGATCCTGTCTTACTATCGTACGAAGTCCTGATGCAAAAGTCAAGTCGATTTTCGGGTTGACCTGCATCTGACTGATACCGTTGATCTGATACTCTATGGGATCTTCTACTGTTATGATGTTGATATCTGGCTTGTTCAGTACGGATAAGGCTGAATACAGAGTGGTGGTCTTGCCGCTGCCGGTCGGTCCGGTGACCAGAATGATGCCGTGCGGGGCCTTGATCAACTGCATAAATGTGGCAAGATCACGCTCGGACATTCCGAGATCGGTCAATGACAGCAGGACAGAGGATTTATCCAGCAGCCGCATGACCACCCGTTCACCAAAAGCTGTTGGCAGCGTGGAAACACGTAAATCCACATTTTTGTCAGCTATACGGATCTCGATCCGGCCATCCTGGGGAAGCCGTTTTTCAGCTATATCCATCTTGGCCATGATTTTGACCCGGGAGACAAGTTTGGCCTGCACATGCTTGGGTGGGGTATACATATCATACAGGATGCCATCCACACGCTTCCGGATCTTGCCCCGATCCTTGTACGGCTCGATATGGATGTCGCTGGCATTATCCCGTACCGCCTGGGAAAGAATCAGGTTCACCAGCTTGATCACCGGGGCATCGCTGGTGTCATCGAGCAGATCGGCAGTTTCCTCGATCTCGGACAGAATGGCCTCTGGATCCTCCTCGTCCATGTCCTGCATCACCTGGTCAGCGCTGTCTCTGGTGCTCAGATCATAGGCGTTGTTTATGGCGACGAAAATCTCATTGTGCGGCGCCAGGACCGTTTTCATGCCCTCCCAGTGAAGAATCCGTTGCAAGTCGTCCAACTGCTGGAAATACAATGGCTCTGCCACGGCGATGAATGATTCCGACGGGGTGGCGATGGGAATCATCTTGAACTTTTTCAGGAACTGAATAGGAACCCGCTCCGTGAAAAAGGGATCGGGTTCCAGGGGAAGCGCCCGCACCAGCTCGAGGCCGGACTGTCTGCTGCGGGCCTCCAGGAGGGTGTCTTCACTGATCTTCTTCTGCTGAACCAGAATCTCACCCAGCCTGCCGCCCTTCTCGCGCTGGATAGTCAGGGCTTCCTGGAGATCCTCTTCCTGCAATTCGACCAGATCGTTTAATATCTCACCAAGGGGCTGCATAGGAGGTCCAGGGGAATAGATTCAAAGAGACCTCAAGCCTGTTTCACAGGGCTATCGGTTCGAAAACATCAATAATTTTATAACATACCACACAACAGAACAAGAAAAATCCGGATATCGCTGTCCAGTCTGTTCTCCTCCCGACATACGAAACAGCCGCTCACCCCTGATCCTGGCGCATCCGCAACGGTTCCATTATACCAACCTGCCGAGCAAAATTGCTGAGCCCCTTGAGCACCGGCCAGGTAATCTTTTGCCCCTTGGGAATGATAAGTGCCCCGTTTTTGGCCACCACATCCTCATCGGCGATCATCCCCACAGCCACCTCTCTCACCCGAAGGACCAGAACCTGATCCGCATAATCTATCTTTATTTGCTGCAGAGCATCCAGCAGGGCAGGATTGTACCGGCCATTTCGCCGCTGCATGATTTCCAGGGCCTTGCGGGAAGCCTCTCCCTGGTTGAGCAGGATATCGTAATCAATCACCGCCTTGAGCATCTGGGCCCCGAGAATCACCTCCTCGTACTCCTGATCCTCTATTTCCGGTGTGTACCGGTCGTAAGCGAGCTGCTGAAGGGCCACCATCCGGGTAGGTCGTTCGAGACGGGGAATCTTTTCCAGCATCCTGGCAGCCACCAGGGGATGCTCTTCCCACATGGCGGCCTCTTCGTCATTCAGTTCCAGGCCGACGTAGACCTTGTTGATGATGTCGGAAGGCAGTGATACACACCCGATCTGGGATACCAGAGCGGCAAGTTCGAATTGCCAGCCCTCTTCAATCCCGAGCCGGTCGGCCAGTTGGACCACGATCTTCTTGACCCGCAGCGAAGCGGAAAAGGCTGTTGGATTGGCCTGGCTGAGCAGCTCGGCCAGGACGCTGACCGCTCCCTTCAGGGTCTTCTGCAGCAGCTCGCGCTCTGCAGTGATCAGGCGGTACTGATGGAGAGCCAGGGCCAGCGAGGTGACCAGCAGCGATGTCGGGCAGGGCTTGGTGAGGAAACGGAAGATCTGTCCTGTGTTCACCGCCTCGATGGCAGTATCCTGATCCGCGTTGCCGGTCAGCATGATGCGGACCGTGTCGGGATACAGATCCTTGACCCGGGACAGCAGTTCCACACCGTTCATCCCGGGCATCCGCATGTCCGACACCACCACGGCGAATGGTCCATTTTCTTTCAACAAGGCAAGGGCCTCTTCGCCGCCCCCTG
The DNA here is from genome assembly GCA_964626235.1 of uncultured Desulfobulbaceae bacterium. Taxonomy (GTDB): domain Bacteria; phylum Desulfobacterota; class Desulfobulbia; order Desulfobulbales; family Desulfobulbaceae; genus CAZVDY01. The sequence goes on from CAZVDY010000024.1 coordinate 4,740, forward strand.
CAGTGTGCAGTGCAAAACGCTTCCGGAACTGGCGTTTCATGGACTGCAGCACGTGGGGTTCGTCATCGACAAAGAGTATCTTTTCTTCAGTCATCCTTTTCTCTTTGGTTGGCGAGCGCAACACAGTGGCTTTCCCAGATTTCCAGCCGATCCCCGTAACCGGCCTCGGCAAGATGTTCCGATGCTGCCTGCGGTGCGATGCCCACCAGCGGTTTCTGGTCTAGACGATGACAGATTATGTCGGCCGCATGAACAGCCAGAGCAGGACTGAACGATGGTTCGGGATACGTTTCCAACCGCTGATGGAACACCACCCCCTCCACAACCGGTCCTGGCAGTCCCCAGAGCCCGAGGAGATAACCGCCCACAGCCCCATGATCGGCGCCAAAAACCGCACGTTCGGCCCTGGCCAGGAGCATGCCGTTCTCTCTGGCCAGAGTGACGGCCTGCTCGAACTCGGCCGGAAGGCAGGAAAACAGGAGCAGCTTGCCCACATCGTGCATCAGTCCGGCAATGAAACAGTTGTCCACCATTTCTTTGTTCTGCTCTTCCAGCCGGGCGATCTCCCGGCTGAACATGGCGCAGCCAAATGAGTGGCTCCAGAGATCGGCAACCGAAAAAACCGCGCTCCTGGTTGTCTGCAGTTCGGAAAACACGCCCACAGCAAGAACCAGTGCCTTGATGGTGTCCAGGCCAAGGAGATTCACTGCCCTTGCCGGACTTTCAACATGGCGGAACAGACCGAAAAACGCAGAGTTGACCAGCTGCAGAATCTTGGCGCTCATGGCCAGGTCCGACTCGATCACTCTGCCCACCTCGGCCATGGAACAGTCTGGTGATTGCAAAAGAGTCTGCAACCGGGCAAAGGTCTGCGGCAGGCAGGGCAAGGAGTCGATGCCGGATATGAGTGCCCGCAATCGTTCATTTTCCATGTGATCCTGCAAGGCAAGGGCCCGCTCCAAGACCTGCCTGAGCAGGTCCGGATCAATGGGTTTGGAGAGAAACTGGTGTACCACGCCCACGGTGCGGAGAATGGCCTCGTTGTCGGCATGCCCGGTCAGCATGACCCGGATACATCCTGGATGACGTTTCTTTACAGCGGTGAGCAGTTCAGCGCCGTCCATCCCCGGCATCCGCATGTCCGAGACCACCACGTCCACTGACCCGGTGGCAAGTAGGTCAAGGGCCTCCCGGCCACTGCCGGCAAAGAGAAAGTTCCGCCGCCTGCGCATCGATCTGAGCATACGCCGCAGGCCGGCGAGAATATTGGGTTCATCGTCCACGAACAGGACTGTTCTTGTTATCTTTCCCTCCATCAGATCAAAATCGGCCAAGAGTCACTCCGGATCCAGAGGGAGCCTGATAACAAAAACTGTCTCCACGCCTGGTTCGGACTCGACCTGGATCTGGCCGGCATGTTTGTTGACGATGATGTCCCTGGCAATGGCCAGACCTTGACCCGTGCCCTTACCCACATCCTTGGTGGTGAAAAATGGTTCAAAAATCTTGTCCAGGATCTCCGAAGGAATACCGGTGCCGGTATCTCTGATCCGAATTTCGACATGATCGCGATCACGCCTGGTCGTCACCTCCAGGGTACCCGTGATGTCACTTTGTTCCTGTTTCTGTTTGGTTTCGATGGCGTGCGCCGCATTTATGAACAGGTTGAGCAAAACCTGGCCCAGTTCGTCACTGTAACAGGGAACCGGCGGAAGCTCTTCTTCGAAACCGGTCTGTACCTGAGCAACATACTTCCATTCGTTTTTACTCACCGTGAGGGTAGTCTCGATGAGATGGTTGAGATCTACCGGCACCTTGTCTCTGCTGGCCGGATGGGAAAACTCTTTCATGGCTCGTACGATCCTGGTTACCCGCCGTACCCCGTCTGTGGACTGATCCAGGGCCTGGGGAATCTCTTCTGCCAAAAACTCCCAATCGATCGACTCCCTGGTCTCCTCCACCTTCCTGAGCAGTTCAGCACGTACCGTCCCATTTCTGGCCGCCGTCAGCAGCTCTTCCTGCACAGCAATCAACACCGCGAGGTCCTGAAAGCTTTCCTTGAGAAAATCCAGGTTGGTGGCCACATACTGGGTCGGCGTGTTGATCTCGTGGGCAATACCGGCGGCCAGTTGGCCGATGGCCTCCAGCTTCTGGGTCTGGAGAAGCCTGAGTTCCATCTGCTGCTTCTCCAGTTGTTCTTGCCGGCGCTGGCGGACATCCCGGACTACAGCCACAATCCTGCCGTCACCGGTGGTTCGGGGCACGATGTAATCGAACTTCAGCTCGACCGGTGTCCTGGTTCCATCCCGGTGCTGGAGAACAGTTTCCATCACGAAGCTCTCCCGTCCCCCTCTGACCAGTGCATCGACAATCTCTTCCAGGGACTCCTCACCCATTTCGGGAAACAGGACAGCCGGATCCATCCGACTCAACTCTTCCCGACTGAACCCCGAATATTCCACCACTGCCTGGTTGAAATACAGAAACCGTAGGGAATCAGGCCGAAACATGAATACACAGTCCTGGATCTCATCCAGGGTCGAACGAAAATCTTCCAGTTCACTGCGTAGCCTCTCCACCCGGTCAATCTCCCTTCCCAGACGTCGATACCCACCCCAAAGCCCTAGCAGACCAGAGATCCAGAACAAACCGAATATCCCGAAACTATGGAGAATATGTTGCCTTTTCAAACCATTCCAGCGTTCCATGGGAACAGACACGGACAAACCGCCTCGGATACTCCCCTCCTGGTATCCATCATCGGCATGACAGCGAAGGCAGAATCTGCTGGTCTGCAAAGGGCGCATGTACCGGTAATATTCCCGCCCTCCCATGTCAGTGATTTCAGTGACCAGGTCATCTCCGGACTCGAAACGATGCAATGCCGCCTCCTCCCAGGAATCTGGGCGGTTTTCCGGACGCAGAGGCCGGAGACTGGTGATGTGGCCGTGGATACCGTTTTTCTGTCTTTCCAACTCGAGGACCTGCCTGGTCATGTAGGCCGGATTTACCAGGGTGAGCTTACGGCCCGAAGGGGTAAATATTTCACGATCAACCGTCTTCAGGTAAGGATTTGGCTGTGTTTGCTCTGTAACCAGCGCATATACTCCGCCGTGCATGGCATTCCATTGCCTGTAGATAATGTCTTTTTCAAAGGCAGTCTCGGCCTGGAGCCGGATCATATCCAGCAGCCCCCTGGAGGTCGAGTACATATCAAAGCCCATGGCCAGAAGCATGACCACGGACCAGCAGAGGGAAAGAACGAGAAAATGAAGTTTGAGGCGGACATGCCCCTGGAATAGCGACATCTGAACCTGCTCCCTTGGGTCGGCGTGAAGGATCTCAGGCGATCCTGGTCTCCTTTCAGTATGCCACAGGCCACAGACAATGTAAAACGAGCCCTTTTCAGGCGTCTCCTCCAGCGCGCTCTGTTCCGGTATACTGCACCAGATGGATGCGCCTAAAAAAGAAAAGGGGAAACCCACCTGGATTTTCCCCTTTCCGGCCCCCTGGTCAAATTCCAGGAGAACTCCCTGCTCTGTGCCGCCTCCAGACTAGAAAAGTTTGGCATTCAGAAACAGATGCGAATAGATGGAGGCCGCATACCCCAGGGCGACAACGGGCATCCACTTGAGATGGGCCCCAAAGGTGTAGGTACCACGGGCTGTACCCATCAGGGCAACACCGGCGGCCGAGCCGATGGAGAGCAGACTTCCCCCGACCCCGGCCGTCAGGGTGACCAACAACCACTGTCCCAGGGGCATAGCCGGATCCATGGTGAGCACAGCGAACATCACCGGAATGTTATCAACAATGGCAGAAAGGATGCCTACCAAGACATTGGCATAGGTCGCTCCCAGGCCATCATACATCTGATGCGAGACCATGGCCAGGTAACCGAACTGCGACAACCCGCCCACACAGAGGATTACTCCGTAAAAGAACAGCAGAGTATCCCACTCGGCCCGGGCCACCTTTTTGAAAATATCAAAGGGATCATCCTGATTGGAAATCGAAATACCAAGCGGCTTGTCGTACTCGTGCGCCCTCTGCTCCCGCCGCTTGATATAATAGGAGAAAAATCCGAGATACGACAGGCCGAGCATCATGCCTGCTGCAGGTGGCAGTTCAAGAAAGTTATGAAAGGAAACCGCCGTGACGATAGTCAGGAGAAACAGAAACATGATCCGCCTGGCTCCAAACTTCATGACCACCTTTTCCTCGAGGGCCTCTGGTACCTCCTTGGAGACAAAGACACTCATGATGGCCGCTGGCACCAGCCAGTTGAACAGTGAGGGAATAAACAGATAAAAAAACTCTGAGAATGCAGCCTGGCCCTTCTGCCAGACCATCAGGGTCGTGATATCACCAAAGGGGGAAAATGCACCACCGGCATTGGCTCCGACTACAATATTGATACAGGCCAGCGCGATGAACTTTTTGTTGTCCCGGGCCACGGCCATGACCACGGCACCCATGAGCAGGGCAGTGGTCAGGTTATCGGCCACCGGCGAGATAACGAATGCTAGAAAACCGGTGATCCAGAAGACGATTCGCAGGGAAAATCCCCTGGAAACGAGCCAGGACCGAAGCGCCTGAAAGACATTCCGCTCTTCCATGGAGTTGATGTAGGTCATTGCGGAAAGGAGAAACAACATCAATTCCGCATATTCCGTAATGTTATGGATAATCGCTTCATGCCCCTGCTCGGCAGGAATTCCCATCTTCCGGTAGGTCAGTGCCAGCAGGATCCAGATGAATCCAGCGGCCAGCATGACCGGCTTGCTTTTACGAAGATGGGTCTTTTCTTCAAAAATAACCAGGAGATATGCTAAACCAAACAGTACCAGTGAAAAATAGCCATAGGTGGTTGTGGTCAGGTCCTGCAGCGTGTGAGCCGTTGTCTCACCATGCTCCATTGCAAGAGCAGGCAGAGCTGTTCCCAGCAGCAGCAACAGGGTGTTGCACAATATGTTCATAATGAATCCTCATGTTGTGGATAAACGTTACGCGTCGGCAGCAAGGACAACCTCCAGATCCGGCAAATTCCTTTTTTCAAGGAAACAGCTCCCTCTCGCCGGAAAAGTGAACCAAGCCCTATCCGGCCGGTATACGGCCAGGTCTCCTGCCAACGGATGTGCCGCAAGACCCCTTCCTGTTCGGATGGGGTCTTGCGCATTCAGTCTGTCAAGCCTGTTAATAGAAGAGATACAGCATGCCGATCAGTACGGCGAGAAACAGGATCGTCATCCCGAAACCGGCCTTGGCATAATCGATGGTCCTGTATCCGCCAGGCCGCATGATCAAAGCATTCACCTGATGGGTGGGAAGTACAAAGGTATTGGAGGCTGCCAGGGCCACCACCATGGCGGTGATCCTGGGATCTGAACCAGCCTGCACGGCCATGGACATGCAGAGTGGTACGAGTAGAACCGTTGCTCCGACATTGGAGACAACAAGGGTAAAAAACGAAGTAAGCAACCCGACGACCAGCAGAAAAACGATGTCTGGCACTGTGCCGATGGCATTCATTATGGTCGTAGCGATCCACTCGGCAGCCCCGGTTTTCTGGAAAGCCAGGCCCAGGGGAATCAGGCCGCCAAGCAGGAATACGGTCATCCAGTCAACTGATTGGTAGGCCTCGTCGACAGTCAGCACTTTGGTGAGAATCATTCCCAAAGCTCCTGTGAGGAGGCAGACCGACAGGGAAAGTTTCATCGGAAAACCAAGCAGAGAAGTAATGGGCTCAAAGCCCATGACCAGACCAATGGCCACACACAGCCAGATCACTGCTGTCCTGGCTTTTTCCTCCCGCATGATCTCACCCTTGATTTCCGAGGTGAAAGCAAAGGCGGTCCGCTTCTTCAACTCATGAAAGTATTCCCAGCGGCCGAACATGAGCAGGGCGTCACCCGGCTTGAGCACCTCCTGGGTGATATCCTTGAACTGGCAGGCCCCATCCCGGCAGAGCACCACGGGAATGACATGCCTGGTTTTACGAAATCGAACCTCTTCCAGGGTTTTGCCGACCAGATCACAACGGGGAGTGATGATTCCTTCAAGTACACCAGCATTGTTGGGAGAAAAATCCTCGGCAAAAATCTCAAGATCGTCCTTGACGACCCAGCCCAGATCCTCGGCACACTGTTTGACATGCTCCTCGTTACCGATTATGGCCAGGGTCTCGCCGGACTGGATCAGTTCATCTCGGGTTGGAGCATAGTTTTTATAATTGGTATCAGGACGATATACACCAGCTACAGAGACATGATAGCGGCTTCGCACGTGCAGTTCATTCAGGCTGAACGAGCCGAACCCTTCCGGAACTTCCACTTCGAAAATGCCGGCGATTTCCTGATAGGTATCAGCCAAAGAAGAAGGAAGCAGTTGTGCATCTTCCTGGCCTCCCCCTTTCGGCAGGATCAGACGCCCGAGGACGATGAAATACAGGATAGCCGCGGTGACCAGTGCGATACCGATGGGGGTCTGGGTGAACAGGCCAAGGGGTTTAACTTCCACTCCCAGGAGGCCCAGGCTGTTCGACTGATCGATCAGGTCATTGAGCAGGATCGTGGGGCTGGCACCAACCAGCGTGATGGTACCACCGATGATGGCACAGAATCCCATAGGCATCAGAATTCTGGATACCGGAATCCCGGTCTGTTTGCCGATGCGTATGGCAGCAGGCATGAACAGGGCAGCGGCCCCGATATTCTGCATGAAGCTCGAAATAAAGGCTACTGTGGCGGAAATCAGCGTCATGATTCTGGTTTCCGACTTGCCTGCCAGCTTGAGAATATTTCTGGCCAGAACATTCATGCAGCCGGTTTTGTCCAGACCGGCACCGATAATGATAACGGCAATGATGGACACCACCGCATTACTCGACAGACCACTGATGGCCTCCTTGGGTGTCACCACTCCCAGGATGGGCAGAATAACCATCATGATCCAGCCGACCACATCGACCCGCACCCATTCAAAGATAAACATCAGGATCGCCATGACCAGGACAGCCATCACGATTCCCATCTGCAAGGTAAAGTCAACTTTCTTCTTGTCATTTGCCGCGGCAGCCGTTTCGGTCTCCTCTTGCCGGGTCTGTTCTGCCTCTCCCACGCCGCTGCCATCAGCAGCCGCGTTCTGCATATCGGCCGCGTAGGCGCTGCCGACAACCGTCAAGGACGCCAGTCCATGTCGTTCGTGTACAGGCAGGGATGATCCACAGGCGAAAAACACCACCGAGAGGACCATACCGGCCACCCAAAGCAACTTTTCTTTACACATCAGCATTCTTCCTCCTCCTAGTATCAGTTGAACCCAAAAAAAAAAACCAAATCACGATGCTCCGGAAAGGACTTTCAGGCAGGGCCCCTGACGGCTCCTCAACGTGTCGGCATCCTGCCACTCCAAAGAATCAGTGAGTAGAAATCGTATGTCGGCATCCTGCTGCCGCGCTTGGGCGATGGCAGATTCCCGCTCATCCACGTCCACTATGGTGGTCACCGGGATGCCTTTTTCCCAAGCCATGGCGGAAAAACGGGCAGCCTCAGCTTCTATCTTGGCTTCGAAGCGCTCGAGCGCCTTTTGCCGGTCCGCTGTGGCCAGCCCGGCATGCTGTTCGTCCACGAACAGGACCACCAGCTCCACATCCAGCCGCAAGGCCACATTAAAGGCATATTCAGCCATGGCGGTTGAAATCTTGTCTTCTGTAACAAGCAGGAGTTTCGGTGAGTTCCTGTCCATTGCCGTCAGAGAAAAACTGAAATTTATCCCGAGTCAACACCGAACGCAAGCTCCGTAATGAACCGTTATTCACCACTCTGCCATTTTATGCACAAACCGTGCCTTTATATTTTCTCTTTTTGTTTCAAATAGTTACAGCAACATAAAAAAAGTGCACCCATTCTTCCCTTCATTTTCGCTTGCAAATGTTACAAATTGCAATATGGTTTCGGAACCTGCTATCACTCTGATCATTAAAACTTCTTTGTTTTATCAAATAAAATTATTCTATCATCAGGATCCTGCTGCACAGAACCAAGCTGTTGCTATTTGCAATATGGTTGCATAACGCATCATGCCTGACAGAGAAAAACAACCAGACATCCACATCCTTGTGGTGGATCCAGACGAGATCAACCGCCAGAACATTTCCCTGCTCCTTGAACGCGAGGGGTACCGACTCCACAAGACAGCACATGGTGCAACAGCCCTGCAAATATTGCAACGGCATCAGTGTGCCATCCTGTTTACCAGCCATCACGTGGAGGACATGGATGGAATCCGCCTGATGACCCTGGGCAAGCAGCTCTGTCCGGACATGGAGGTCATTTTTGTCACTGACCAGGCATCTGTCGAGTCGGCCGTCGAGGTGATGATGGCCGGCGCATTCTCATATATTCCCAGACCTTTTTCCATCGAATATCTCTTGAAGCTTGTTGGCAAGGCCCTGGAAAAGACTATCACAAGAGCGGAAATACTTCGTGAGCTCAAAGAAATCCGTAATAAGAAGGGAATTCGGTTCATCGGCAAGAACAAGGCGATCGTGAAGCTGAAAAGTGATATCGCCGAAATCGCTCAGCTGGACAGCAATGTCCTGATTACCGGAGAAACCGGCACTGGAAAAGAGTTGGTGGCATCCACCATTCATGCCCTGAGCCGGCGAGCTTCCAGACGGTTTCTCCCCATCAACTGCAGTGCCTTTACCGAGGATCTCATGCTCAACGAGTTGTTCGGGCACGAGAAAGAGGCCTTCACCGGGGCAAGCAAATTTCGCACAGGGCTGTTCGAATCTGCCGACGGCGGCACCATGCTTCTGGACGAAATCGGCGAGATGCCGGTGATCATGCAGGCAAAACTCCTTAGAGTTCTGCAGGAAAAAAAGATTATCCGGGTGGGAGGAACACGACAGATCTCGGTCGACGTCCGGATCCTGGCTGCCACCAACCGTGACCTGCAGAAAGAGGTGAAGAGGGGCAATTTCCGGCAGGACCTCTATTATCGGATCAATGTCGTGTCAGTGGAGATCCCGCCGCTCCGCAGGCGCAGGGATGATATTCCGCTTCTGATCCACCACTTCCTGGCAAAATATCATCTGCCCAAGCAGCAGGTAAAAACCATCTCGCCGGCTGCCCTGGACATTCTCATGTCCTACAACTATCCCGGCAATGTCCGGGAACTGGAAAACATCATCGAGCGATCCATGGCCATGTGCCGGGAACAGCAGATCCAGCCCTATCACCTGCCCCCGGACCTGGACCGACACCAGGCCCTGCACGTACCGGTCAGCCACGATCCGCTACCAAGCCTCACCCTGGAGGAACACGAGCGGGAATACATTCTCTCTCTCCTGGCCCGGCTCAACGGCAACAAGAGCAGGGCAGCCAGAATCCTTGGAATCGACAGGGTGTCGCTCTGGCGAAAGCTGAAACGGTATCAGGAGAGGGGCATCGATGTCTCCAGCTATGTAAAGTAAGCAGGTTCGAACAGGCGGCCGTCTCTGTATCAATGCAATAACGTCTTCCTGGCCGTTGTTCCCGCATACCTTGATCACAAACAAAAACAAGGTGTTCAGGATATCTTTTAGTATGTAGCTGCAGGATCAAAAGTACTACTGACCAACCAAAAAAACAAACGGAAACCCCATGGATCTGAACGTGCTCCTGACTGTCTTCACAGCAGTTTTCGTCGCCGAACTGGGAGACAAGACCCAACTGGCCACCATGCTCTTTGCGGCTGACCGGGAGGTCAGCCGGGTCACGGTCTTTGTGGGTGCCTCCCTGGCGCTGGTAGTGGCCTCGGCACTCGGTGTCCTGGCCGGTGGGATGCTCTCTCAGTATGTGAGTGAGAAACAGCTCCAGTATCTGGCCGGAGCAGGATTTATAGGCATCGGCCTGTGGACCCTCTTCAAGGCATGACACCTTCGGCTATTCGCCATATCCTCTGCGGAACAGACATCCTGTCACGCCAGTACCGGCCAGAGGAGGGGATATGAAGGGATCGGCCAGGATGCCGAGTACTGTATCGGAAAACCCTGGCCGCACCCCGCTTCTTGCTCCAGGGCAAAACAGTCCTGGATCGGCTGACCGGCCTGGTCTGGTGCTGAAATGCCAATATCAACACCTAGGTCTGCAACTGGCAGGAAGCCTGTACCCGGATAACCACCCTGAATCGGTAGCGGCAAGAGCGTTCTATCTGGACAAAGGGGCCTGCGGCGTCGGCCATCAACCGAGAAAGACGTTCTTTATTTGGCCTGCCGCAGGCCCGCTATTTCCACTCACCCTTCCGCTACCTGATGGGAATCTGCCGGGTTCCCCGCAGTGGTCTCTGCAGCGGAAGTTCGATACGGAGCACCCCCTTCCTATATTTAGCCTTAGCCCCTTCATGATCGACCGGTCCGGGCAGGGGAACGGCCCGTTCGAAACTGCCGTAGGCACATTCCAGCACGTGATATCGTCCCTGCGAACTCTCCCGCTCCACTTGCTTTTCCCCCCGTACGATCAGCACATCGTCAAGGATCTCGATATCGAAATCATCCTTTGACATTCCCGGTGCTTCCATACGAACGATCACCCGTTTGCCATCGTCAAACACCTCTGCCGCCAGTAACCCCCAACCCAGGTTTCGGCGGCGATACTCCTGCAGACTGTATTCGTCTTCATCCTTCCCGGGCAGGGAAAACCTTGTCAGGGCATTGGCCGCCCGCCGGGTAAGATTCTGCCATCCCTCCACCATGGTTTCCCAGACCTGTCCGAGACCCTGCCGAAGCTGTGCCAGTGTAGCCATACAGTTCACCTCCTTTTTCGCTGTGCAATTCTCGAGTTATCCATTGCCTTCCATTTACTGTCCACAAAAAAAATAGGCACTGGACACAGGAGCGTCAAGGCGAAGCAGCGTTGCCCCGTCCCAGAGGCCATCGGCAAGCAGGCCAGCCTCCCTCTTGACTTGACAGCCGGTATCCGGGATAATGGTGTTGCGATTTGTTTTTCTCCTGCGTGGCTTAAACAATGAGGATTTCCGTTCAGGATCAAACCATGCGCAAATTTTCTATCACAGCCATGTCGGCACACCTTTCCGAGGAGCATCTATGTAGCATGACGCCCAGGCAAGGAGGAAAGGCCGTTTTTCAGGGTGTCCTCCTCTACACATCGCTGCGGAAGCGATCCCTGCCCCCCCAGCTTCGTTGGAAGTGATGATGCCGGCGGCCAAAAGAGTGCTGATCGTCGACGATGAACCGCAGATCCTGGACCTGTTCTCCACTGCGCTCAGGCAGTACAATCACCAGGTGGATGTGGCTGAAAACGGCAGGAGCGGGTTCCGCAAGGCCACAACCAGAGATTATGATCTCATCATCTTTGACCTGCACCTGCCGGAGTGGAATGGATACGATGCCATCAAGGGAATTCAGCTGATCAAACCAGACAGCAGGTTTCTGGTGGTCAGCGGCTTTGTCATGGAGAACATCGCCGAGGAACTACTGGCCATGCCCGAGGTGACGGCCGTGCTCTCCAAACCGGTCGACCTCAGGGAGCTCGTCGCCCTTGTCGAGGCCGTCTGAAAACGAGAGGCTGGATTGCTTTCTCTTGTCCGATGACCAGGTTCTGCAACAGACCACACCTACCGACGTTCCCTGGGCGGTTGTTCTGATACCAGAAGATGTTGGCCCGGCCCTGGCTTCTCTTGTCCTTTCCGCGGTAGGTATATCTCATCGGATCGATGCGGACAGACATATCCTGCTGGTCCGCGAGACGGACCGTGACCGGGCCAGAACCCACCTGCTCGCCTTTGCCGAGGAAAACCGCGGTTGGCCAGTGCCGAAGGAATCCCCTCCTGAACCCGGCAATCCTCCCGCCCGTTCCACAGTCCTGCTCTTCGGCTGCCTGGCGATCTTTTTCCAGATCACCGGTTCCTGGGATGACACGAGTCCCTGGTTCTCCCTGGGCGCAGTGGACAGTGGCCGTATTCTCCACCAGGGAGAATGGTGGCGGCTGGTGACAGCCCTGACCCTGCATGCCGACTATGTTCACCTGTTCGGCAACTGCCTGATCGGAGGAGCTGTTGTCTACCTTCTCGGTCAGCATCTCGGATACGGCCTTGCCTGGCTGGCCGTTATCCTGGCCGGTACGAGCGGCAACCTCCTCAACATCGTCCTGCGATCCGGCAGCCATCTGTCTGTGGGTTTTTCCACGGCAGTCTTTGCGGCCATCGGCATATTCAGCGGCAGTCAACTTGGAATCGGCCAGCACATCCTCCAACGGTTGCTGCTCTCCCTGGGAGCCGGTCTCGGACTGCTGGCCCTGCTGGGCACCGGTGGCGGACAGACCGACCTGGGGGCCCATTTCTTCGGTTTTTGTTCCGGGTTATTGTTCGGGTTGGCAGGCCGGCAGGTTGTTTCCCGCTCCGTACAGAGCAGTCACTTCTGGCAGTTTCTCTGTCTTGTCACGACACTTGGACTGATTGTCTTGTCCTGGCTTGCGGCCTGGAACACGGCCAGCTAGCGTGAGGAACGCTGAAACAAAAAAACCTTGTCAGCAGTTTCATTCCAGTTTTAAATGCTGTAACGCTTCAAAACGGTACATAATCCATATCAATTCCATTCAGGATGCATCCTATGCCGATGAATAACCAGCAACCTCCCTGGGGGCAGAAAAAGAAACCCTCGTCTCCTGAAGACCTTCTCGCCGCCCTGATCCAGAAAATCAGAGACTCGTTCAGCGACCAGGAAGGCAAAAAAAACGGTGGGGAAGGAGAAACGCCCCCGCCGCCCAGGCAGAACCTCTTTGCCAGCATGGGCAAGGTAGGCCTGATCATCGTGGCCGTGATCCTCTTTCAGGTCATCTACTCGTCTTTTTATACTATCGAGCCGGGAGAGCAGGGAATCGTGCTCCGGTTTGGTAGGTATGCACGCTCCACTTCACCCGGGCTCCACTTCAAGATCCCCTTTGTGGAAGAGATGATCAAGGTGGACGTGGAAACGGTGCGTAAAGAAGAGTTCGGCTTTCGAACCAGGCTGCCGGGCAAAAACACCGTGTTTGACCGGCGCGGATTCGATATGGAATCGCTCATGCTGACCGGAGACAAGAATGTCATCAACGTCGCCTGGATCGTCCAGTACAAGGTGAGCGATCCAGTCAAGTTCCTCTTCAAGGTTCGCAACGTCTCCCAGGCCGTGCGGGATGCCTCGGAAACGGTCACTCGCCGGATTGTCGGCAATATGGATTTCGACTATGTTCTCAGTAACCGGGAGATCCTGGCCGCAGATGCCAAACGGGAACTGCAGGGCGAGCTGGACAACCTGGAGTGCGGTGTCTCCATCGTCACTCTGCAGCTGCTGGACATCAACCCTCCCGACCCGGTCAAGCCGGCGTTCAACGAGGTCAACGAGGCGGACCAGGACATGAAACGACTGGTGAACGAGGCCGAGGAAACCTACAACCGGGTGATTCCAAAGGCCAGGGGCGACGCCAAGAAAATCATCGAGGAGGCCCACGGATATGCCGTGCAGCGGATCAATGAGGCCAAAGGTGAGACGGCTCGTTTCAAGGCCATTGTCAAGGAATATCTCAATGCCCCCGAGGTGACCCGCCGCCGCATGTATCTGGAGGCCATGCAGGACATTCTTCCCAATGTGGAGCACGTTTACGTGATGGATCAGGACAGGCAGACGATCCTGCCCTTTCTTGATCTGAGCAGGAAAGCAGGCCAACAGGAAACCAGCCAGGCGGGAGGAGGGAAAAACCGATGAAACAACTTGTTCAGGTAGTTGCTCTGATAGTCGTTGCCGTCCTGCTGGTCACGGTCTGGGATGGCTTCTATATTCTCAAGGAAGGCAAACAGGCGGTCATCACCCAGTTCGGCGCCCCGGTGGGCGAACCGATCACCGAGGCTGGCCTGAAACTGAAAACGCCCTTTATCCAACACGTACGTTTTTTTGAAAAACGAATTCTCATCTGGGACGGCGATCCCAACCAGATCCCCACCAACGACAAGACCTTCATATACATGGACAACACAGCCCGGTGGCGGATCTCCAACGCCCTGCAGTTCCTGCAGGCCGTGGGCAGCGAAACCAGGGCCCAGACCCTGCTGGACGACATCATCGACGGTACGGTGCGCGACCTGGTCAACAAGAGCAACCTGATCGAGATCATCCGCTCCTCCGACTGGTCTGCCGACTATATGACAGGCAGGGCGACCAGCCACGACATGACCCAACCCCCGAAGCTTGGCCGGGACAAGATCAGCGAGATGGTTCTCAAGGCGGCTTCCCGGGTGACGCCCAGGTACGGTATTGAGCTGATCGACGTCATGTTCAAACGGGTCAACTATATCGAATCGGTAAGGTTGAAGGTCTACGACCGGATGATCTCGGAACGAAAGAGAATTGCTGCCGAAAAGCGTTCTCTCGGGGAAGGTCGCAAGGCAGAGATCCTCGGCAGGGTGGACCGGGAATTGAAAGAGATCACCTCGAGCGCCCGTCGGGAGGCAACAAGCATCCGGGGCAAGGCCGATGCCGAGGCCACCAGGATCTATGCCGAGGCCTACAGCCAGTACCCGGAATTCTACGCATTCCAGAAAAGCCTGGAAAGTTACCGCGATATCATCAGGGACAACACCTCCCTGGTCCTCTCCTCAGACTCTGACCTGTTTCAGTATCTGGAATCGATCAAGGGACGCTAGAGGGTATCCTGCATAAATGGGCCCGACTCAAATCGTGAAAGCCATTTTCCGCACTCGATCGGGGATTATCCGGAGATAAGCTCGAGCACCGGCTGCTGACTGTTTATTCAACCACGATTCCCGGCCCGTCATCCGGAAAGAAAGGCCGTTGTTCCGGTGCATAGGGAATACGCCCCTTCTCGTTGAGGATGATCACGAAACGGTCCAGCTCCTCGTCCGTGGTGATTATGTCCAGCTCGAGTTTGTCGAAACGGCAGTTGCAGTGGATGAGCTGGCCGCCGCACCAGGGACATACTTCCACCGGACAGCCCAGTTCATGCTCCTCACCGGTGGTGGCATGACAGGCCGGACAAAGATCGATGTCATTGCGAATACCGGAATAGAGAGGATAACGCTCCGGTGTCCGGCAGGATTCTCTGAACCGCTCCTGGGTCTCCAGGCAAAAAAACTCGATCAATTCTTCTTCGAGAAAGCCGTCTGCCAGGCTGCCGTGAAACTCGATCCCTTCACTGGAAATCAGGTACAGGTAACCATCTTCTCCGGTAATTGCTGCCAGCAGAAAAATTCCCCGCTGCCTGGCAACAACCCGGATCTCTCTGATCCAGTCGTTCCTGGCATCGGGCAGATAGCTGTAGAACTCTGCCAATACCTCGAGGGCAAAACGATCATCACGATACATCTCGAGAAGATCCAAGGCCTCTTCCATCCTGCCCTCGGGCACGCTGTACTCCATGGCCTCCCGTATCAGGGCCCGTTTTCTCTTCAACTCACCCATGTTCAACCTCCTCGACAGCCCGGCGTATGCTGGCCAACCAGCGGCCGGTCTCCTCTTGCATATCCGCTGCCTGGGTTATGGCCGTCACCACGGCGATCCGGCGGGCTCCGGCAGCAACGAGTTCAGCCACATGTTCCAGTTTGATTCCACCCATGACAGTGAAAGGCAGCGAGCATCGCGAGGAAAACAAGGCAATGGCGTCCAGGCCAATGAAGGACGACAGCCCCTCTTTGGTTGTTGTCGGATAGAGAGGGCCGATATTGAAATAGGAAGCAGCGAGACGTCCCAGTCGCTCCAGCCGGCCAAGCTGTGCAGCCTGTTCCTCGCTGTTGCAGGATACACCGATGAGCATGTCTGGAGCCAGTCGACGGATCTCTTCTGCAGGCAGATCCTTCTGGCCGACATGAATGCCGTCGGCATCGGCCAGCAGGGCGATGTCCAACCGGTCATTGACCAGGAACAGGGCACCTGCATCTTCAGTCATTTTTCTGAAATATCGTGCTTTTTCTAGCAATACCCGATCAGAGGAGTCCTTGTCCCGGAGCTGCACGATCCTCACTCCACCGGCAAGAACAGCCTCCAGCCATTCCCTGTCGCTCCGCCCGTTTGCAAGTCGCTCACATGATACCGGATAAAGAGTAACGTCCCGGACAAACTGTTCCAGGCGTCTTACGTATACTGCACTTTTCGCCATCTTCTTCAGCAACCTTTCCGCCAACCACTTCCGGCCTGTTCTTTTTCAGATTTTCGTTAGCGAGGTAATCAACTTGAATTTTTCCGAAAAAAATGATAAAATAAAAATAGTGTCTTGCAAATGGGAATATTTTTCCCGGCAACTATGTTGCCCCCATTCCGACACCATACTACCCGGACCAGCGTCCAGGTATTGTGCGTCCAGAAACGGATTCCGGACCGCCGGGAAACGAAAGATCCTGCTGTCGATGCCGGATTCACACCATTGACAGGCCGTATCCGTTACTGATCAAATGTACCTGAACGGCCCCTTCCGTGCATCGCTTTTCTGGATCAAATCAGCGCTTTCGTCTGCTCCCTGACCGAGGGACGGCAGTGTACGGCAACCAACGACAAAGGAACAGACCATGAACAAAGATACACATCCCCAGACCGCCACCCTGACCATCAATGGCAAATCGTACGAACTGCCCATCATTATCGGCTCAGAGGGAGACAAGGCGATCGATATCAGCCGACTGCTGCAACAGACAGGCTATATCACCCTGGACACGGGATACAAGAACACCGGTTCCTGCACCTCGACCATCACCTATCTCGACGGCCAGGAAGGTATCCTTCGCTATCGTGGCTATGCCATCGAGGAACTGGCGGAAAAGTGCTCCTTTGTCGAGGTGGCCTATCTGCTTATCCACAACAAACTTCCCAACCGTCAGGAGCTGGAGGAATTCAAAGGCCTGCTGGAACGATTCGCGCTTCTCCACGAGGATATGATTCACTTCTTTGATCACTTTCCGCCCAATGCGCCCCCCATGTCCATTCTTTCGGTCATGGTCAACGCCCTGTGTAACTATTATCCGGAGATGAGCGATGATCCGCTGAAAAACATCGACCTGACAGCTACCCGCCTGATCTCCAAAATCAGAACCATTGCGGCCTTTTCCTACAAGAAGAACCTGGGGCACCCCCTTGTCTATCCTCGCTACGATCTCTGTTACTGCGGCAACTTTCTCAACATGATGTTCGACAAACCGGTCCGTCCCTATACGGTTCGTCCCGAGATCGTGGCTGTCCTGAACAAGCTGCTCATCCTGCATGCAGATCATGAGCAGAACTGTTCCACCTCGGCCGTCAGACTGGTGGGCAGTGCCGGCGTGAACCTGTACGCCTCTATCTCGGCCGGAATCAATGCCCTCTGGGGTCCTCTGCATGGTGGAGCCAATGAGGCGGTCATCGATCTTCTGGAACTGATCTATGCCGATGACTGCAATTACGAAAAATATATCGCCAAGGCCAAGGACAAAAACGATCCCTTCCGCCTTTCCGGTTTCGGCCACCGGGTGTATCGAACCTATGACCCCAGGGGCACGATTATCAAGAAGGCCTGTGACGATCTACTGGCAACACTCAATGTCTCGGATCCACTCCTGGACATCGCCAAAAAACTGGAAGAGATCGCCCTGAAAGACGAATACTTCATCGAGCGGAATCTCTACCCCAACGTGGATTTCTATTCCGGAATCATCTACCGGGCCATCGGCATTCCGACCAACATGTTCACGGTCATGTTCGCCTTGGGCAGACTGCCGGGCTGGATCGCCCAGTGGAAGGAGATGCGGGAGGATCAGGGCACGAAGATTGGCCGGCCACGCCAAGTGTACATTGGCGAGACATTTCGTGAATTCAAGCCGATAGATGAGCGAGACTGATCTTCCGCCTCCCCGTCAATACCTGACCTGGACCCTGTAACTCAGCGAGGTTTCCCCCTTGGCAGGAACCCCGATGATCCACGTCGCGGTGTCACTGGTCTCTTTGCTGTGAGAGGCGGATTCAGTGATCATCTGCCAGTCTCCGGGAATCGGTTCGATGACCCGGACCTGCACAGGCTCGCGGCGGGCATTTTTCAGCACAATCGTAAAAGCACTTTCAAAAACGTAATTATAGGCGCTGAATCCTGCCAGCTTCTTGAAGTCGGTCTGCTTCCTGGTGGCTGTCACATCAAAGGCATTGCCCAATCTGAGCTGGATGGTCTCGTTCTCCGGGGTATGGTCGATGCGGTCTTCACCGACAAACTGCAGGCTGCCTGAAAGGTCTTTCTTGTAGACCCGCATGGTTCCGGCAGGCAGCGGCATTCCCAGGCCATCATCCCTGGTATTGTCGAGGTTCAGGTAGACGGCCACCTTCTTCTTGTCTCCTGAGCCGCTGAACGGCTGACTGTAATAATATTCCGCCCCGCGGAGCACGTACTCTTTCCGACATCTGACCCCGCTTGCCTGCAAGAGGGCCACCTGTTTGCGCTGCCTGTCTGCTATGGTGGTAGGACGCTCCAGCGTATAGAGATGGTACTCGAACATCGTCTCCTCACGCATGTCCCCCTCGGCTTTGGCAGCCAGCATCACTTTTTTCATCCGAAGATCGGTTCGCATTTCCCGCCTGACCCGGTGTACATCTCCGGCCACCAGCTGCAGCCTGGCATTCCGGTACGAGACCCCGCTCTCATTATTCAGACTTACCCAGCCATTCAGCTCCAGGCTTGCCTCGTCATCCGCCAGTTCAGCCACATAGTCTGCCTGCCAGGAGAGTCCACCGGTCAGGTAACTGAGTTCGACCTCCCTGTCCGAACCGCTTCGACTTTCCAACAGCATGGTCAGGGTCGGCCTGGCCCGCAGGGTCTCCGGAACATCGGGAAAAATCAGCCGGCCCGGGATACCGGTCTCGATATGTCCAGCGCTTTCCAGCACCACCTGACCCTTGGCCGCACTGAGGACCCGGGCCGGAACCTCCTGGTCTTCCCCCGTTGTAGGGTGAGTTCGAACGATAGCCACCTCCCTTCCCACATATTTTTGCAGCAATGAAGCTGGAGTCAGGAGATCGTATTCGAAGTTCTGTTCCAGGACCCGGCAGTCTTTTGCGGAAAAAAGGACAGTCTCAGGCTGGATCCGGGCACTGACGTCCTTGAAGGCCAACACCTGCCTTCCCTCGGGAATGACGACACGGCGCTGATCCCGCACCAGGGCCAGATCCTGATTGTAGATGGTCACCGAAACCTGCTGCTGATCCTTGGCAGTGGCTTCCAGTTCCCCTTTTCCGGCAATGGCAGGTATGACGGCCAGGATCAGGAGACAACCAGCAAGCATGAAATGCAACATATCACCTCCTTTCTGCCATCCCGGTCAGGACCGAAAACAGAACTGTTTAGATGGGCACGGATGTATTGTGCAGAATAAAATATTTCAGTCTGGATCGCTGGAGATCAGAAAGTTCACCGAATTTGATTCCAAGGCGTTTCACCCGGATGGAGGATAAGGGAGCCTCGGGAAGAGAATCGATATCCGACACCAGTCGGCTGGGTATATTTTCAAGGAAAAAGTCGTCTCCGGAGAAGAAGATGTCCAGGGAAAATGTTGAGGCCGGTTCATGCGCAAAAACCACATAATGCACAGTCATTCCAGCCTCGCTGATATCGACGATCGTTGCGGGTGCGGAACCGAGAAATGCCAGAGCCCCTTCCTTGGCTCTGAATCGTTTGTGACGCCGACGTTCTGTGGCAACGTCACTTTCTTCGTATCTCTGCATGGTCTGAACCGATCAGGAGAAAGTCTCCCCAGGGAATACCGGACTCTTCCATGACGGCGACCCAATCGATCAGTCACCGCCATTGATCAGCTGACAGTATTCTCTGACCAGTTCCCAGCGCTGAATGGTACTCAACCGGAAATAGATAGGGCTGAGCATCAGTATCTGAATGGCTTCTCGGGGGCTCATGTTGACTCACCTAAACAAGTTAAACTCCCCCTTTTAGTTGCAAAACCTGGGCCAGCCATACCAGCAAATCCAATTATCACGCCAAGACGAACAGATAAACAAACACCGTCAGCCTTCGCCCGGACAGGTAAAAAAATCTTTTCCTGTCTGACGAAAAAAAATTCCACCTTTTCGCTGCCAATAGACCCAACACACTGGATTAACTGTAAGGCAACGATTTTCCGTCAGGCTGAACCTATACACAGAAAAAGAGGTTTTGCAAGAAAAAAAGCACGAGAAAGATTATTTTTATTCAGGATTTGGCAAGATTGTCGCCAACCGAGATGTTGACTTCCAGAGGAACGGCGAGATTCATGACATTTTCCATGGCCTGGCGGACCAGTTCACTGGTCTTCTCAATCTCCTCTTTCGGCACTTCGATGACCAGCTCGTCATGGATCTGGAGGAGCATCCGTCCCCGGCCCCCCTGCTCACCCAACCGCCTGTCAACCTCCAGCATGGCCAGCTTGATGATGTCGGCAGCCGTACCCTGAATCGGAGTATTGATGGCGGTCCGCTCCGCAAATTCCCGGCGGGTCCGGTTGCGGCTCCGGATTTCCGGCAGTGTTCTCCGTCTTCCCAGCAGGGTGGTGACGTAGCCCTTCTCCCTGGCCTCCTCGACAATATTCTCCATGAACCGCCTCACCCCTCTGTAATGATCAAAATAGCGGTCGATGAAAGTTTGGGCCTCTTTCCGGCTCACATCGAGTTGGGCAGCCAGTCCAAAACTGGACATTCCGTAAATGATACCAAAATTTATCGTCTTGGCCACCCGGCGCATCTCCGGTGTGATAAGGCGGGGATCGACAAAAAAGATCTCGGCTGCGGTTTGGCTGTGGATGTCCAGCCCGGTACGGAAGGCCTCCAGGAGGGCCTCGTCTCCGGAGTAATGGGCCAGGACGCGGAGGTCGATCTGCGAATAATCACTGGCCAGGAGCAGGCAGCCTGGAGCAGCCACGAATGCGGCCCGAATCCGCCGGCCCTCCTCGGTCCGGATTGGGATATTCTGCAGATTGGGATTGCTCGAGCTGAGCCGGCCAGTCGCCGTTCCACATTGGTTGAACGAGGTGTGCACCCGGCCTGTACGCTCCCGGCGCAGCTTGACCAGGCTGTCCACATAGGTGGACTTCAGTTTGGCCAGATTTCGGTAACGGAGGATCAGGGCCGGCAGCTCATGCTGAGACGCCAGCCGTTCCAGGACCTTGACATCGGTGGAATAGCCTGTCTTGGTCTTCCGGCCCCTGGGAAGCTTCAGCTCGTCGAACAGGATCCTGGCAAGTTGCTGCGGCGAGTTGATGTTGAACTCCTGGCCGGCAAGGGCATAGATCTCCCTTTCAAGCAGTTCCAGCTTTCCGGAGAACTCCCTGGAAAGGTCTGCCAGCAACTCGGTATCCACACAGATTCCGGCCTCCTCCATGCGGGCCAGCACCGGAACCAGTGGCCCTTCAAGATCGGCGAAGAGCGACCAAAGGTGCAGCTCCTCCAGCCTGGGCCGTTGACGTTCAAAGAGAGCCAGCGTCCCGTACACATCCTCGCAACTGTAATTTTTCGCCTTTTCCAGGCCAACCCAGGCAAAGGCGCCGGGCCTATCCTTCCGGCCGTCGGTCACCTCGGCAAAGGTGGTCATCTCCAGGTCTATCTCCCGGCAGAGATCATCGAGCCTGTAGGAACGCCTTCCCGGGTCGAGCAGCCAGGCGCCGATCATGGTATCGTAGACCGGCCCTGTCAAGATCACTCCTCCATTTTGTTCTCCTGCCAGTACCTGCCAGTCATACTTGAGATTGTGACCTATCTTGGGAAGACGCTCATCCTCCAACAGGGGACGAAACAGCGCCACCAGATCTCTCTTTTTCACCTGACCGGGCAGCAGGTTGCCCTCGCTGTCCCGGTGGCCACAGGGCACATACCATGCCCGCTTCCTGTCCACACAGAATGAAATACCTACCAGCTCGGCCTCCAGGGGATCCAGAGAGGTCGTTTCTGTATCCAAGACAAGGTATTTGCAGTCCGCCAGTCCGGCGAGCAGTTCGGCGAGTTCTTCCCGCGTCTGCACCAGAACAAAATTGTCCGTAGCGATCCTGCTGGCCGTGACCTCGTCTTTCAGCAAGGAAAAGAACTCCAGCTCGGTGAAAAGTTCCTGCAGTTTCTTTTGGTCAGGAGAACGTACAACATACTGCTCCATTTCCATGGGCACATGGGCCGCTGTATTGAGCCGGATCAGCTCCCTCGAGAGAAAGGCATCCTCGCGGTGCGCCAGGAGCCGTTCCTTCATCTTTGACTGCTTCATGCCGTCCAGGGCCGCGTAGATCCCCTCAAGGCTGGAATGGGCGGCGATCAGCTTGCCGGCGGTTTTGGGCCCGATACCCGGAACCCCGGGAATATTGTCACTGGCGTCCCCGGTGAGAGCGAAAAAGTCCAGTAGATGCTCCGGCGGAACCCCGTACTTTTCGAGGACAGCCTTCCGGTTCAACCAGCGGTCGCTCATGGGATCCCAGAGTACGATATTTTCGGATACCAGCTGAAGGAGGTCCTTGTCACCCGAAACGATTACCACCCGGAATCCCTGCCCTGCCAGGCGGACCGCTGCGGAGGCGATCAGGTCGTCGGCCTCCTGATCGCTGTCTTCCATTTCGAGCAGGTTGTAGGCAGCAACCACCTTGTGAATATACGGAATCTGCGGTTGCAGGTCTTCGGGCATGGGCGGCCGGTTGGCCTTGTAGCCCGGATAGAGACGGTGTCGGAATACCTCGCCGGGGCTGTCAAAGGCGACCGCCAGATAATGCGGCGTCTTTTCCCGCATGATCCGGCGGAGAATGGTGGTGAAACCATAAATGGCGTTAGTTGGCAGCCCCTGGGAGTTGTTCAGGCTTCTGATGGCATGGTAGGCCCGGTAAATGTAGGCGCTTCCATCGACCAGATACACCTCGGGCAGGTCAGCTGCAGCCATGGACAATGTTTCCTCAGGAGATGGAGAGCATCCTGTTCAGAGCCAGCCGGGCACCGGCAGCTTCCTCTTCCGGAACACGGACCCGGTTGACGATCCGGCCTTCGGCCAGATTGTCCAGGACCCAGAGAAGATACCGGGGTTGAATGATATCCATGGTCGGGCAGAGGCAGCCGCTGGTCAGCGGAAAAACCGCCCGGTCCGGATACTCGGCAGCCAGCCGGTCCACCAGGTTGATCTCGGTACCGATGACCCAGCGGCTGCCTGGATCGCTCTCCCGGACCGCCCGGATGATCGCCTCGGTGGAACCGGAAAGATCGGCCTCCTGCACCACCTCGTTCCGGCATTCGGGATGGACCATGATCCGGGCCTTCGGATCCTGCTGACGCCAGGTCCTGGCATGCTCTGGATAGCAGCGCATGTGGACCTCGCAGTATCCATCCCAGAGAATGATCCGGGCCCTTTTTAAATCTGACGCCGTGACGCCGCCCAGGCTCTCGCCTCGCCTCCAGAGCACTATCTCTTCTTCGGCAATACCGAGGGCCATGGAGGCATTCCGGCCCAGATGCTGATCAGGAAAGAAGAAGACCTTTTCCCCTTGTTCCAGGGCCCACCTGAGAACCTTTTCGGCATTGGAAGAGGTACAGACCGATCCACCCTGTTCGCCGACAAAGGCCTTGACCGCTGCCGAGGAATTGACATAGGTCACCGGGATCAGCCGTTCGGCAACCAGCCCGGTGGCGTTGCACAGCTCGGCAGCGGCGGCTTCCACGGCTGGCCTGGTTGCCATGTCCGCCATGGGGCAGCCGGCATCGAGGTGTGGCAGGATGACGACCTGGTGCTCGGCAGCCAGAATGTCTGCCGCCTCGGCCATGAAATGCACCCCGCAAAACACGAGATACTTCCTGTCCTTGACCGCTGCCGCCTCTCGAGAGAGCTTCAGCGAATCACCGCTGAGATCGGCGAACCGATACACCTCGTCTTTCTGATAATGGTGACAGAGCACCAGAAGCTGGTCTGCGAGTTCAGCCTTCCGGGTGCCAATGCGCTCCAGTATCTCCTCCGGTCCTGTTCCGGCATAGGCGGCGCTGATATCGATCTGCTTTAAATACGACATAATTCTTTCCTGTCAACAAACCAAAATGATTCACCGGTTCTTCTTGTTGCCAGGCCATCAAACCAGGTTTTTCGAGAGGCGACAACAAAAAAACCTCTGCCACGATGTGGCAGAGGTTTTTTTGTTGTCAATCGCAGTCGAAAAAAACTCAGGCAGCCTTCACCCAGATGGCTTGAGGACCCTTGTCTCCCTCTTCCATGGCAAAGACCACCGCATCCCCCTCGCTAAGCTTTTCCATGGACAGCTCCTTGAGGGCATTCTCATGGAAAAAGACCTCCTGATCATCCGGCGTAAGGATGAAGCCATATGATTCCTCACGAAACAGCCTTCTGATCACTCCTGAGGTGTTGCCGTTGTACATGGCTCCCATGGACTTGATGCTTTTATGGCTCTGTTGCTTCTTTCTTACTATCTCCTTGAGTTGCAGCCCGAGAACATCAAAGGCTTCGACAAGCAGAGGACGCACCTTCTCTCCCCATCGCTTCACGACCACGGTGTCATTGGGTACGGAGGCGACCAGACGGACCTCGTACCCCCCTTCCTTGTATCCGGGGGTAGCCTCGATTGTTACACGCAGGTGGAGCACAAAGTTGGCATAATGGCGAATTAACTTATCCCGCTCACCTTCAATCTTTTCCTGCCAGCTTTTCCGCATGTCCAGATTTCTGGTCTCAATTTTCAGTTCCATACAGATCCTCCACTGTTTTCAGGCGTCAGCGGCCCCATGCCGCTGCCTTAACCTCCCTGAAAATCAATACACCACTCCCACTGCATGCCGACATTTTCCGTCGACGAACCAGAGCATCTTACGATTCCGGACAGCAATGGGAGGAGAGATTGTTCAGGAAAGGAGTAAAACCTAGGCATACCTAAACTATAGTCACTCTACCCCTGACAAATCAAGTCCTAATTTGCAAGGACAGATCTGCAGCTCAACAGAAAAACCATTTTAATTCCACCTGGTTTCCCTGGCTGCTTTCCAGCCTGTTCACGGGCAATCCAGGCCGGACGGAATACCGGGCCGGCCTATGGAGGGCTACAAGACAACCGACAACTTCTTGACGGGAAACAATCCTAGCGGGTACAGTCCGAGAGAAATGAATACTCCCGATAACACCACAAACAATTCACGATGCCCGGCAAGCAGCCGAAGTGATGATTCAACAAGCCGTTCCGGGCCACTGGTAAAAACCGCCGTACTCCTGCTCAACCTCGGTGGACCAGAAAAACCTCAGGACGTTGGTCCGTTCCTGTACAATCTCTTTTCCGACCGCCAGATCATCCGCTTGGGGCCAGCGTTGCTGCAAAAACCCATTGCCCGGTTCATCGCTTGGCGCAGGACAGCGAAAAGCCGGCGCAACTACATGCGCATCGGTGGCAGTTCGCCCATCAACCTCATTACCAGGCAGCAGGCCAGGGCCCTGGAGGAAGCCTTGGCGCCCCATGGCAATATTCCCGTCAGAGCATGCATGCGTTACTGGCACCCATCAGCTCAGGAGGTTCTGGACATGCTGTCATTTCAGCAGATCGACCGCCTGATCGCCCTGCCACTTTATCCCCATTACTCTGTCGCCACCACGGGTTCTTCCCTTGCCGACCTGGAACGTGCGAACAGGCACCATGGCATCCCGCTGACGGCTGTCCGCTCCTGGCCCACAGAAAACGGATATATCCAGTGCCTGGCGGCCAGGATCAGGGAGGGACTGGCACGTTTCCGTGGTGCGCCGGCACAGCTCATTTACAGCGCCCACAGCCTGCCCAGGCAGTTCGTCGACGAAGGTGATCCATACGTGGAAGAGCTCCACCAGACCATCGGTGCCCTGGAAAGGGTTACAGGCCTTCATGGTGAGCTATGTTACCAGAGTCGCAGCGGACCGGTAGAATGGCTTACCCCCTCGACCCCGGACAAACTCGCCGAACTGGCGGCCAGGGGTATCAGGAACGTTCTGGTAGTTCCCATTTCCTTTGTGTCCGATCATGTGGAGACCCTCTGCGAGATCGAGATGGATTACCGGGATCTGGCAAGGGGCCTGGGCATGCGCCTTGAAGCGACAAGGGGGTTGAACGACGACCCAACCTTCATCAATGCCTTAAAGGAACTGGTCCTGAAGCACCTGAACACCGATGCCAGGCCTGATCAGGAGATCTGAAAACGGCGCATCCTGATATTCATCAGAATACCCACCGCCAGCATCGTGGTCAGCAGCGAGGACCCTCCATAGCTGAACAGCGGCAACGGGATACCCACCACAGGCAACAACCCCATGATCATGAACAGGTTGATGACCGCCTGCCAGAAAATCAGCATGACCAGGCCAAAGGCCAGCAGAACCCCGAACTTGTCCCGGGCAGTGAGAGAGATGTTGATTCCCCAGACCAGCAGGAAAAAATAGCAGGAAAGAAAAAAGAGAGAACCGACAAAACCCCATTCTTCGGCCCAGACGGAAAATGCGAAATCAGTGTGCCGCTCGGGTAGGAAATGGAGATGCCCCTGGGTGCCTTCCATAAAGCCCTTGCCAAACACCTGACCGCTACCCACCGCGATCTTGGATTGCAGGATCTGGTAACCATGGGCCATGGGATCACTTTCCGGATCAAGGAAGGTTTCGATACGCTGCCGCTGGTAATCCTTGAGAAGAAATTTCCAACCAATGATGGCCATGGCGAGACCGCTGACCCCAAGAATAGCCAGGGTAGACCAACGGACCTTGACAAACAGGGTCATGGAGACGAAAAGGAAGACCAGCATCAGGGCGGTTCCCAGATCAGGCTGAACAAGGATGAGCCCAAACGGAACCGCTGTGAGCAATCCCGGACGGATCAGGTCGCGAATGGTATATCCATCGCCCATCTCCTGGGCAGCGTAACAGCGCGCCAGAGCCAAAATCAAAATCAGCTTGGCCGGCTCTGACGGCTGGAGCCGGAAAAAGCCCAAATCGATCCAGCGCTGGGTGTTGGCAATAGTCGTCTTGCCGATGAATGTCGTATAGAGCAGCAACAACAGGATCAGACCATAGGCGATGTAGGCGAATCGCTCCAACTCCTGATAATCGAAACAGAGCAGACCGATGATCATCACAAACGAAGCCAGCGTCAAATAGAGCTGCTTGAAGAATTTATACGACGGCTCTGGTCCGCCTGTCCAGGTGGAGCTGTACAGGTTGGCCAGGGCCATGATGGTCACCAGCAGTAGCATCAGCAACATGACCCAGTCAAAATGATAGATGAGACGGCGGTCAATACGAAACATAGCGATATCTTTTTTGTTTCAGTCAGTTAACAACTTCTCTCCAGCATCTCCGTCCGCTGGCCGGCGGCCGCTGGCGGATGAAAAAATGAAACTCTTGGCTGCCGGCACCTTCATCCCCTTGATGGCAAAATATTTCTCCAGTACTGCCCGGGCAATGGGCGCAGCCCCTGAACCACCATGCAGGCCGTGCTCCACCAGTACGGTCACCACGATCTCCGGCTTTTCCGCAGGCGCAAAGCAGGTAAACCAGGCATGATCACGATATTCGTATGGTATCTCTTCTTCCTTGAGATGCTGATATTTTTTCAGGCGGACCACCTGGGCTGTACCGGTTTTTCCGGCCACGGTGATATCAGGCAACCGGGCCCTCCGGCCTGTGCCGTGACGGCCGTTGACCGCCTCGATCAGCCCCCTGCGAACGAGCTCCAGATTTCGCCCCTGGCCGCTGAAGTGATCGACGATCTCCGGCTTGAACGACTCCACGATGTTGCCATCTGGATCCCGCACCGACTCGATCAGCCCGGGTTTGTAGAGCGTACCGCCGTTGGCCACCACAGCGGTCATCACAGCCAGCTGCAGGGGGGTGACCAGGTCAAACCCCTGCCCGATGGCCACCGACAGGGTCTCGCCTTCCTGCCAGGGCTTACCGAAACGTTTCATCTTCCATTCCGAAGTGGGAATCAGGCCGCTTTTCTCATGCTCCATCTCCACCCCGGTTTTCTGTCCCAACCCCATCCGCCTGGCATATTTTGCCAGCCGGTCGACACCCAACCGCTGGCCAACCTGATAGAAATAGACATCACAGGATTCGGCCAAAGCCCTTTTTAGATTCACTGCCCCGTGTCCGGCATGCTTCCAGCATCGGTAGGTCCTGTTGCCAAGCCGGTAATACCCCGGACAGTAGATGATGGACTCCGGATCAATGACCCCCTCAGCCAGCCCGGCCACCGCCGTGACGAGCTTGTAGGTCGAGCCCGGTGGATACTGCCCCTGCACCAGCTTGTTTATCAACGGATGATTGGGATCATCCAGCATGGCCTGCCAGTCCTTGTGCGAAATTCCACCGATAAAGGCATCCAGGTTCAGGGGAGGGGCACTGGCCAGAACCAGAAGACGCCCCGTGTTGGCCTCCAGCGCCACCACGGCCCCAGCCTTGTTGTCGGCCGCCATGCTATCCTCGGCCACCTTCTGAAGATCCATATCCAGGGTAAGCTGAATATCGTGTCCGGGCAGTGGATCGATACCCTTCAGATTGCGCTGCTCGAATCCCAGGGCATTGACCTCCATGTAATGTCTCCCCTTTTCTCCCCGCAGATCCCGTTCCCGCAGTCGCTCGATCCCCATCTTGCCGACAAGGTCTCCGCCCCTGTATATCCCTGGCTCAGCGGCCTTCAGCTCCTTTTCGTTGATCTCGCCCAGATATCCTATCACATGGGAGGCAAGGTTTCCGTAATGATAGACACGCAACGGGACAACCTCGATCTTTATCCCGGGCAGTTCCATCCGGTTGTTTTCGATATAGGCTAGGGTCTCCCAGTCGATATCCTCAGCCAACCGCACCGGTATATGCCCAGGTATCTTCATGATATTCCGAACTCGTCGCAGAAGATCCGACATCTCCACATCGAGAATCGAAGCCATCTTGCGAAGCAGCTGGTCATCAAGCTTGTTGTCTTCCCGTATCCAGACCACATTGAACGAGGGACGATTAGTGACGATGGCCCTGCCGCATCTATCCAAAATATTGCCCCGCGGCGCAGCTATATCCAGGGAGCGGACACGATTATTGTAGGCCTGGTTGCGATAGTACTCCCCCTGCTGGATCTGTAGATACCAAAGCCGGGTGACCAGGAGGGCAAAGAAAATGACGACGAGAAAAAACGAATACATCGCCCGCTTCCGGAGCAGATCCAGTTCCCCCTCGTCACGGTGGACGATCCTGGTCTTGCCCGCATCCCGGCGCCGCTCGATATCGGCCCACTGTTCGATACGCTTTCTGTTTTCCTTGCGCAGAAACTTCATATAACTGAGCAAACTGAGCAGTTCACCGGTAACGATTTTCCGATCTGCCACTCACCCATTTTACCGGAACAAGCCGTTTACGCAGCGCCTTTTCCAGCCAGGAAAACAACCGGAACAGAGGGACGGTGAATGCGGCCACCAACGCGGCCCGTAGCAGCATGGCAGGCCAGGACCAGGCAATATTCAAATCCGGCCGAATAAATCCAAACACGATAAAAACGACCCAGTGGACAAACAGATAACAGGCCGCCAAGAGAGGAACATGATACAAGGACTCACGAACAGGCAGTTTCCGTGAAACGATCCTGAGCAGAAAAAAACTGCTGAAGCAGATGGAAGGATACATGCCAAGGACGACACCGGAGAGCACGTCCAGAACGCAGCTCACAGGAAAGAGGATGATAACGGCCCGAAGGATATCCATGCGATATCCGAGGTAACCGACAAGGATGAAGTACAGATCCGGAGATGCATTCCAGGTCGGGTCGATCATGAAAACCGTGGTCTGCAAAATGACGAGCAGTATGCCCAGGACCACAAAACCGGCAATGATCATGGCGACTCGTCGGAAAAATCAGTGGGCCGCTCGATCACCAGCAGGTCTTCGAGGGTTGTAAAATCGACAGCCGGGGTCACCTCGATGTACAGAAACATACCCCGCCGTTTTTTCCGGACCCTGGACACAACGCCAACAGGCAGGCCAGTGGGAAAGAGGCCGCCATAGCCGGCTGTCACGACCTGGTCTCCCTCCTGAACATCGACAGTCTTGAGGATGTAGTCGAGGCGGTAGCGGAGCGTCCCGGTTCCCTTGAGGATGCCACGCACCCTGGACTTCTGCAGGATCACATCGAGTGCACTGGATGGTGCAATGGCAAGCAGCACCTTGGAGTAATCCGGGGAGGCGGCAAAAACCTGGCCGACAATCCCGTCCTCGGAGACCACCGGTAATCCCTTGGTCACCCCGTCATTGCTGCCACGGTCGATGACCACACTGCGAAACCACAGAGCGGGATCCTTGCCGATGATCGATGCGGCAATCATGGGCACATCGGTTGAGTCCCGGAAGGCGAGTAGTCGTCGCAACCGGGCATTGGTCGCCACGGCCTCCCGGCTCTTGTAGACAGCGGCCCGGCACTCCCTCAGTTCTTTCCAAAGCCGCTCGTTGGTCTTCCGGACATCGAGGAGATCGAGGTAGTCTTGCTTCAAGCCCAGGAAAAAGCCCGCTGTCCGGGTCACGACCCGCTGGACAGGGCCGACAGATTCAAAGAGGAGCTTGTGCAGTGGCCCAAACTTCTGACTGCCCAGGGTAGAGACAAGAAAAATCAGGGCCATGGTCAGGAGAACACCGACTAGCAGCACGAACCGCACCCGTCTGATCCTCTCTCTGCGTTGCCTGGCCGACCGGTTTCTCATCGCAGCTCAACGCACTCGGGGTTTTGACAGCAATTCAGACAGGCAGGATCGGGCTCAGTCAAGGGCGATTTCCTTGAGGATCTCCAGGTTATCCAGGGTCTGGCCGGAGCCAAGGACTACCGAAGACAGCGGATCATCGGCCACGATAATTGGCATACCGGTCTCGTCCATGAGCAGCCGATCGAGGTTTTTCAGCAGAGCACCACCTCCGGTCAGGACGATTCCCTGGTCCACGATGTCGGCCGACAGCTCCGGAGGGGTCACTTCCAAGGCTACCCGCACCGCGTCGACGATCACATCCACCTGCTCGGCAATGGCGGCCTGAATTTCCTTGGAGGAGATGGTGAGGGTCTTTGGAACCCCGGAGACAAGGTCCCGCCCCTTTACATCCATGGTCTCATAGGGCTCCTCTGGCAAAACGTTGCCGATGGTGGTCTTGATGGTCTCAGCCGTTCTCTCGCCAATGGCCAGGTTATGCTTGCGTTTGATATACTGGAGAATGGACTCGTCCATCTTGTCTCCTGCCACCCGCACAGATTTGGCATACACGATACCGGCCAGGGAAATCACCGCCACCTCGGTTGTGCCGCCACCGATATCGATGATCATGTTGGCCGTGGGTTCCGTGATGGGCAGGTCTGCCCCGATGGCTGCAGCCATGGGTTCCTCGATCAGATACACCTCTCTGGCTCCCGCAGATTCAGCCGATTCCCGGACCGCCCGTTTTTCCACCTGGGTGATTCCCGAAGGGACCGAAATGATAATCCTGGGATGGACCAGGGTGCGGCGGTTGTGCACCTTGTTGATGAAATAGCGGAGCATGGCCTCGGTAACCTCGAAATCGGCGATCACCCCATCCTTCATAGGCCGGATGGCCCGGATGTTGCCGGGCGTCTTGCCCAACATCTGCTTGGCCTCCATGCCCACCGCCAGCACCTTGCTGCCCCGGATATCCTGACGTACCGCCACCACTGAAGGTTCCCGGAGGACGATCCCCTTCCCCTTGACATACAGCACGGTGTTCGCTGTACCCAGGTCTATGGCCAGATCATTGGAAAGCCAACCAAAAAGAAAATTAAACGGAGAGAACATTCCGGACCCACCCTTATGTTAAGTTATTTGCTATCGCAGAGAAGTACAAACCGGAAAACTGCCTCGACGGTATTCCGAACAACCTGTGGGCAGACCAACTGTCCGACGACCTGCCATTCTTACCAAGTATTATATGCAAGCAAACAAAATTTTGAAACATCTAACATTATCATCGACCTCAAGGAATGGCAACCGATTAGATTCTTTTCTCCCTCTCGGGCCCTGGCTTGAGGGCACGGAAAATTTTCTTGACGCTCCCAGTGCAACATGGTATCTGAGTCTCTGTCAATCAGACGGGGCTATAGCTCAGCTGGGAGAGCGCTTGAATGGCATTCAAGAGGTCAGCGGTTCGATCCCGCTTAGCTCCACCAGAAGTCTTCAGGGTTACGGGTAACACCGTAACCCTTTTTTCATGGTACCCTGAAAACCTGTCTTTTCTCGTGGCAGGGGAAAAAATTTTTTCCTGAAACCAGAATCAGAGCCGGAGAGCGCGGACACCGCTTTGCATGCCGTCATCCCAAGCCAGAGCGTCCTGACCGTTCCAACCGTCCGTAGCGGACAGCTCAATCTTCAGTCTTCCGCAGGGCGTCGCTGATCGCCAGCGCATAGGGATGGTGCTTACGGAGAAACAGGGGCATCTGGTTGCGACTCATGCGGGCCGCATCCATGGAGTCATAGGTCCCGTAAAAGACAAAGAGGGTCGGCGGCGAGGTCTTTTTCTTCAATACATAAAGTTGGTTGCTGATGCCATAGTAATCATCCTGCCCGAGGATCTCCTTCAGCCTGGATTCAGCCTGTTCCGCCGAAAGCATCATCAGTTGGATCGTATACTTGTCTCGATAGGCACCGGCCACCCATTTGGCGCTGGCCGCAAGTCGCTGTCTGAACAGCTCATCACCGCTCAGCCTGGACGCTTTCCCGGAACTTTTCTCGTGTAGTTCGGGCTCGTTCCTAACCACTCTCTTTTCTGGCTCCGGTTTCGGGACTACCGTCGATGCAGCAGGCCGTTCTTCCCCGGTCTTCTGTTCCACCTCGGCTGGACGGATGATTGCAGGAGCTTTGCTGCCTGCATGCGGGCGTTGCTCTCCCTGCTCCTCTCCTCCCCGAAACAGGGTCAGTAAAACCAGACAGGCAACAACTCCGCCGCCGACAAGGACCACCGTTTTTCTGTCCTGCCACAGCCTTTGCAACCGCTCTATCCAAACGCCGATTTTCGCATTTCCCACCTCTTCCGCATCCTGCTCCTGTGAGGTGACATGATCGAGAAGGACGCAAAAGGAATCACTGGAACCAGAATTGCCGAGCGATTCCTCTGCCAGGATATTTGTCATCCTGGGATTTCCCCGGGCAACCTGATGGATCTTCTCCACAGCCTCCCGCGTAAAGATCCTGTCCGCATCTTTGCCTGACAGGCCGGCAGCTACCAGGCGATACCTGAGATACCGCTGCGTTTCTTCCTCGGTAAACGGCCTGAGAATATATCCGGAATCTTCCAGTTCCACGCCAGAGCAGTACACAGAGAGCTGTTCCAGGTTGGTCAGCAGGCCGGGTCTTCCTGCCAGCAGCACCTGAAACGGCCCCCTGTCCCGGCATTCGCATATCATCCGAAGAAGCCGCTCCAGGGTTGCGAGAAACAACTTTTCCGCCTCGTCGATAATCAGGACGGTCCGCGTCCCGTGGTCGCCGGAGGGTCCAAGCAGATCCTGAAAAACAGCCTGCAGATCATCTCGTTCGGCCTCTGCAGGATCCAGCCCCATTTCTAGACAGATATCCCGCAACAGATCATCGAAAGATCCGACCGGATCGTCCAGATAAATGGCCCGGCACTCGTCATCCAGCCTGTTGATCAGAACATGGCAGAATAGACTTTTTCCAGTACCCTCGGTGCCAGTCAGGGTGATCAGTGGCCGAGCATCCCGCAGGTCCCGGAGCACCTCTGCCATCGTCTTGTCTCGCTCGGCTTCCGCGAAAAAAATTGTCGTTTCGATCTGTTCGGCAAAGGGAGACTGATCCAGTTTGTAATGTTCCAGATACATTCTGCAGCAAATCGTGCCTGAATTATTCTTGATGAGCCTGGTGAACGGGTCTCTCCCGCTCCATGCTTTGATCTTTATTATCAAACACCGGCTCCTGTCTGTAAACCTTTTTCCGCCGGGTCAGGTTGTACAGGGAGCTGTTTTTCCAGGTTAGTACCGCACGCCAGGCCTCCAGACAATATCTTTTTTACAATTCCAAAAAAATCGCTTCATTTTTCCGAAAAAACGAATAATGAATAGCGCAATCTATGCTGCTATCAATGTAACAAATCAAACAAACAGAATTTTTTATAGCAACACTGTTGGTACGATCTATGCAATACAGATTTACAAACCCCAAAACGACCGGGTAGGAACCAGCCAACCCAACCGGTCAACAATATATCGATTTTCTGGCGTGATCTCGAGGTGACCCCATGCATATGATCCGACTGCTGATAACAGGTAGCCTGCTCCTTGTCTCCGGCCTGCTTCCTCTGTCGATGGCCTCGAGTTCCCTGTCCCGCATAGAACATCGCGATCGTTCCGGTGTCGTACATCCAGGCTCCCACCCCTCACCGCTGGCGAAACCGGCAACAGCCTCTGCAGCCCCCGGAACCCTCCCGTTTACACCAGAACCAGTGTCCTTTGCGTTTGCTATCGAACGATACAGCGAGGCCGATGGCCGAACTTCCCTGCAAATCACCCCCTTTTTTGCCGACTCCTTCCTCGTTGACGAAGAATTCTCCATCGACGGTCACTCATTGAGCTACCATGATCGCCAATCCCTGGTTCCGGAGCTTCTTGCAAAGACAGGAAACAGCCCGAAAGAGCATGCTGCGAACATTCTTGCCGCCGAGACCGCCCGGCGACCGGTTTCCCCTCCCGTCTCCCGGGCCGACCGGACCTCTGAACCGTTTTCGCTCCTCCTGTTCGGAAGCGGCCTGTTCATGCTCGCCACCTATCGACGCAGAAAAAAACACTGCTGAAACCTACGCCCCACCCATTCAATCTTCTCGGCTCTTCGTCAAAAGGTGTGGAATTTGATAAAATCATCTATTGGCGCAGCTATCAGGTACATCATGGCAATGAACGTGGCAGTATTGCGGTATCCTCTTGCGCGTGCTCTGGCAGCTTGAAAAAGAGAATTCAGCCCCTCCAATCGGGCATTGGAATGACCCGAATTCCAGCGGGCAAGAATTCTTTCCCGGTGGCGCAGCAACGTATCCAAGGCATCGTAAACAGGCTGAAGCAGTGTTGAATCATCCAGGAGCTCCATGGCATATCTTACAAAGTTGGTAATTCGCCATTTGGCGGCCCGGGGCGACTTCGCTTTCCTTACCCAGCGAAGCATCTCCTTGATTTTCCAAGCGGTTGCCGTATGGCAATTCATCTCGACAAGTTCAGCCAGCGCATCAAGCTGGGTATCTGTCAGCTTGGCGTCACCGTTTTTCAAG
>CAZVDY010000025.1:0-6641 GCA_964626235.1 uncultured Desulfobulbaceae bacterium
ACCCGGTCGATCTGTTCCCGTAACCGGGTGATCAGGGGCGAGGAGCCGGTGATGGGCGGATGGGAGGGCGCCACCTCGCGCAGGAGCCTGTTGTCCCGTTCCAGCAGGGCCACGTGCAGTCCCTTGTCGATGGCCAGGATGATCTTGTCGTAGGAGAGGGGCTTTTCGATGAAGTCAAAGGCGCCGATCCGGGTCGCCTGCACCGCGGTTTCAATGGTCCCGTGACCGGAGATCATGATCACCGGCAGGTCGTAGCGGTCCTTGATGCGCTGCAGGGCCTCCAGACCATCCATGCCGGGCATCCAGATGTCCAGGAGGACCAGGTCCACGGTTTCCTGTTCCAGGATCTCCAACCCTTCCTCGGCCGAGGCCGCGGTCAGGGGGCGGAATCCCTCGTCGGCCAGAATGCCGGACAGGGATTCCCGGATGGAGTCTTCATCGTCGATAATGAGGATGGTGCTGGCCATGGGACTGTTTTGCGGGAAATCCTACGGTGTTCTTGTCACTGCGTGCCAATCCGTCTCCCAGATATATCAGGAATCCAGAGGGAGCTCAACGGTAAACACCGTCCCCGTGGGATGGTTGTCGAACACCCGGATGGCGCCGTTGTGCTCGGTGATGATCGTGTTGGCTATGGCCAGGCCCAGGCCGGTTCCGGACTTGCGGGTGGAAAAGTATGGCTCGAAGAGACGGCGCTTGACCTGGTCGGTGATGCCTGGGCCGGTATCGGTGACCGACATCTTCACCAGCCGGTCCTGGCGATCGAGCTGGAAGGTGATGGAGATGACCCCGCCGTCGGGCAGCACCTTGACCGCATTGTCCAGCAGGTTGATGAGCACCCGCTTTATCTGCACAGGATCAAAGGAAAAGGTTGGGATCTCGTCCCGGCAGGAGAGGTTGAACCGGATGTGCTTGTGCCCCTCCTCGTAGAGGATCAGGGTGTCCCTGGCCATCTCGACGATGTCGCCTTCCTGCTTCTTGACCCTGGGCATGCGGGCGAAATCGGAAAACTCGCTCACCAGCCGCTTGATCTCGTCCACCTGCCGGACAATGGTCTGGGTGCACTGGTTGAAGATCTCCCGGTCCTCGCCGATCTTGTCCAGGTACCGTTTGCGCAGCCGCTGGGCCGAGAGCTGGATCGGGGTGAGGGGATTTTTTATCTCGTGGGCGATACGGCGGGCAACCTCCTGCCAGGCGGCCAGCCGCTGGGCCTTTTCCAGCTTGGTCAGGTTGTCGAACACGATCACGTAGCCGATGGGTTGCTGGTCGGGATTGACCAGGCGGGTGATGTTGACCAGCAGGGAGTAGGTCTCGCCCTTGCGGACCGTCAGCCTGAGATGGCGCTCGATGGTATGCTGGCCGGATTCCTCCAGGTCGCGGAAAAACTCTTCCAGGACCGCCACGTGCTGTCTGGGCAGCACGTCGTGGAAGTCCCGGTGGAGGAATTCGGACGGTTCCACCTTGAGCAGTTCCTCGGCAAACTTGTTGATGGTGGTGATCTCGTTGTCCTGGTTGATGGCGATGACCCCGGCGGCCACGTTTTCCAGGATGGTTTCCAGGTAGCGGCGCCGCTCCTCCGAGACGATGTTGCTCTCCCGCAGGGCCTTGTGGGTCTCGGCCAGCTGGCGGTTGCTGGCCAGCAGGTCCGAGGTCATGGAGTTGAACGAGTCCACCAGCAGGCCCATCTCGTCGTCGGATTCCTTTTCCAGGGTGAAGTCGAGCTCGCCGTCGGCCACCCGCCGGGTCGCCTCGGCCAGCTTGTTGATCGGTCCGGTGAGACTGCGGGCAATGTAGAAGCCGAACCAGATCGCGCCGAAGAGGATCAGCAGGGTGATGATGAGGAGCATGATGATCAGGCTGAGCTTGATCGGCGCCCGGAGCATGACCAGTTGCCGGTAGTCGGTGATCCCCTCCGAGGCGGCCTGCATGCGGGCCAGCCGTTCCGCCGGGATGAGCAGGGAGGTGATGAGGAAATGGCGCCCCTCCTGGGCCGGGAGGTTGACCGGCAAAATGGCCTGGACCAACTCTCCTGCTGCGCATTCCTGGCTGAGAAACTCGGTCTTGCCGGTCTCGGAGACCCGGCGGATGGCCTCGCTGGGCACCGGCGGCAGGGTGATGTTGTTCAGCCGGGGGCCCTGCACGGCAATCAGGTGTTTCAGGTGGTCGTCCAGGAGGACCAGGGCGTCCGGGGCACCGGGCGGCGCAATGTTCAGGGTCCTGCCGAACAGGGCCTCCAGGCTGGCGAGATCCCGGCTGTCCAGGTCGCCGGATTCCATGAGGTGGACAATGCGTTTTCCCAGGTTTTCCGACCGTACCTGGACGTCGTGGAAGATGGACTGGGCCAGCTTCAGGGAGGCCTGGAGCGACTCCTCCACATTGGTGTTGAACCAGTAGTCCATGGATGTGGAGACAAACCGGAGGGCGATGAAGAAGAGGGTGGCCGTGGGAATGAGCGACAGGGCGATGAACGAGGTGACCAGCCGGGTGCGCAGCTTGGAGCCCAGGATCTTCTGCTTGCGCTCGAAGATCAGCTCCACCAGGTTGCGAAGAACCAGGTAGAGCATGAGCAGGAGGAGCAGGCCGTTGATGTTGATCAGGGCGAAGATGAGGACCGTGCTCGAGATGGGCAGGTTGAAATCCCCCTTGAGCAACCCCCGCTGCAGATAGCCCAGCAGGGGGATGAGCAGGCCGCAGAAAATGATCACATAGCGGATGATGCGTTGTTTTCTGGCGCGCTGTTCCGGGGTCAGCATTCAGGTCGTTCCTGCAGCAGGGTCAATAGCGGAATTCAACGACCCGCCAGTCGGTTTCGAAATCCCAGAGCGAGGTGAAGGGAAGCATGTGATGCATTCCCAGCGGCAGGACGTTCTTCTCGAGCACGGCCTTGATCCGCAGGGCATAGGGAGCATCGGGGACGAGGATGTTCCGTTCGATGATCCGGATACCGTTGAGCTCGGCCATGATCTCCTTGGCCTTGTCCAGGGATTTCGTGGTGATGACGCTGTTCGGGCGCTCCGACAGTTCCAGGCGGTACTCTTCTTTCAGGTTGTCGTAGGTCAGGGTGTGGACGATGTCGTACTTGACCAGGCTGGAGTCGAACCAGTTGTTCCGCACCTGGTCCAGCTCGATCTGGAAATCGAAGATGATGGGAATGCCGTTGCGGACACCGGTGATCATCTCCGGAGTGAAACAGTTCTTCACCGTGGCGAAGAGGAGAAGATGGGTATCCGAGGTGGTAATGATGATATCGGCGATGTCTGGCTCGGCCGCTGGCCTGTCTTCTGCGTAGACCGGTGGAAACAGGGCAGTGAAAACGAGAAAGATCAGGGTGCACAGTGCAGACGGTTTCATAGGTTGTCTCTATCCGGACGGGGGAGTTCCTCCTGGTACGCTCACCTGGCGGGATGTATCCAGTTCCATACGGATAAATTTTCAGCTTACCTTATTGGATCGACTTTGTCACGGGTGCATTGGCAATGATCCGGTATATTTTTTCCGGGACAGGGAAGGGTGAAATTCGATGATTTCACCTTGACAGGGCAGGGGCGAGACATTATATGAGCATATGCTCAAAATTGGCAGGGCAGTATCCTGCGGTCCATTGACCGGAAAAGAGAAAATCAAGCGAAAAGAAGGAGCATCCCATGAGCGATCATGTCTACCGTACCGAGACGGACAAGAGTTCCGCGCGTTTTGTCGAGGACTTCGGCAAGGTGACGGCCAAGTACGGCTTTATCATCCACAACGAGAACCACACCGACATGGTGCATCTCTTCGGTCGCCACGGGGTGGAGGTGGCCGACGGCTTTGACCTGCACATGATCCAGATCTGCAAACCGGAAAAGTCGGCGAAAAGTTTGCAGAAGAACCCGGAGCGGGCCGTGCTCATGCCCAAGTTCGTGGTCACCTTTGCCCGTGACGGCAAGACCCAGATCCGGTTTTTCTATTTCAGCCGGGAGAACATCCGTGCCGTGGTGGACGACGAGGAGTTTCCCGACTCGCTGGCAGAGACATACCAGAAGATCATCGCCATGATAGACGAGGCGGTCAACCTGTAGGGTGCCCTGAACAGCCCAGGCCTTTCGTCCCGGATCAGGACAGGCGGAACATTGCAACTCCAAGCCTGCGCGGCACAGCGTGGGAAAGGAATGAGCCGCGCCTGACCCGGATCCGGCGAAAAGCCGACTTTCCTGGTACCCCCAATTCCAGCCTGGAGAACCCGTTATGTGGAAACTGCTCATTTCGATCAATCAGCGCCTGATCATCGCCATTCCCCTGATGATGATCGCCGGTTTCGGTTTTGGCGCAGTGACAGACCCGGTCATGGTCAGGAAACTGAAGTCCCTGATCATGCCCATGACCTTTCTCATGGTTTACCCCATGATGGTCACCCTGAACATCAAGCACCTCCAGCACGGCCTGAAAAACGTCAGGCTGCAACTGCTGACCCAGGTGATCAATTTCTGCGTCATCCCTTTTGTCGCCTATGGCCTGGGCTGGATCTTCTTTGCCGATCAGCCGTACATGGCCCTGGGCATGCTCCTGGCCGCCCTGCTGCCCACCAGCGGCATGACCATCTCCTGGACGGGCTTTGCCAGGGGCAACATGGGCGCTGCCATCAACATGACCGTCATCGGCCTCACCCTGGGTTCCCTGGCCACGCCGTTCTATGTCATGTTTCTCATGGGTGCCAAGGTGGATGTCAACGTGGCCATGGTGATCCGGCAGATCGTGATCATCGTCTTCATCCCCATGGCCCTGGGATACATGACCCGGCAGGCCCTGCTGAAACGGTACTCCATGCCGGAGTTCAAGAAACGGATAGCGCCCAGGTTTCCGGCCATGTCCACTGTCGGCGTCCTGGGCATCGTCTTTGTGGCCATGGCCCTCAAGTCCAGGACGATCATGGCCAATCCGGCCATCCTGGGCGGGATCTTCGTGCCGCTGCTGATCATCTATTTCCTCAACTTCACCCTGAGTACCGTGGTGGGCAAACTGCTCTTTGCCCGTGGTGATGCCATCGCCCTGGTCTACGGCACCGTGATGCGCAACCTCTCCATCGCCCTGGCCATAGCCATCAATGCCTTTGGCGAGGAAGGAGCCAATGCGGCCCTGGTCATCGCGGTCTCCTATATCATCCAGGTGCAGGCCGCTGCCTGGTACGTACGTTTCACCGACAGGATCTTCGGGCCGCCACCGGCCGAGGACCATTGACCAACAAGGATAAAAGGAGGTTGTTCATGATAGAGTCACTTCGTCTGGCTGTACCGTCCAATCATCCGGGCGGACTCGATGCGGTCCGCTCCGATCATTTCGGCCACTGCGATGTCTTTACCATCGTCCAGATCGAGAACGGCGACCTTGCCGGCGTGGAAACAGTCGCCAACCAGGAGCATGGTGCCGGCGGATGCATGGTGCCGGTCCGTTTCCTCCGGGACAGGGGGGTGGAGGCCATCGTGGTGGGCGGCATTGGTGCCCGTCCCCTGCAGGGGTTCAACGAGGTGGGCATCGCGGTGTACTATGCCGACCGTGCCCTGGCCAGGGATGTGCGGGCAGTGGTCGACGGCATGCGGGAGCATCGTTTTCCCCTTATCCGGGGCGACCAGGTGTGCAGCGGCCACGGCAACTGCCATTGATGGACCAATGACTGGGGAATGGGGGCTGGATGATGATTTAGGCCGGAATATCAGCAAGAAGCAACTGGGCAGCAGGTCGGCATGGGAACAATGGTGCATGGAGTCGTGCACGCGCAGTATGCTCCCTGCTGGAAGGGTGTCGTGAAGTTCTGGCAAATTCCTGACCATCTGGTACAATATTTCTTGACAGTCATCATTCCAGCCTTGGCCGGGCTGGAGTGACGCCCCGGCAGCCCGGAGCCGGGGCCACAGGGAATAACGAGTTCAGGGTGCCTGGCAAAGACAACTTGTTCAGGCCGCCCTCAAGACAGTTTTTGGAGAGCAACAGGCAGCATGTCTCCCCGTCCCAAGAAGATCCGTCGTTGCGAAGGCAGCTTTTGCGGCAGGGCGTTCAAGCCCACCGGTACTCCCCTGCCGGAACTCAGGCATATCACCCTGTACAGAGATGAGCTGGAAGTCCTCAAGCTCTGTGATTACGAGGGACTGTTCCAGGAACAGGCCGGGGAGCGGATGGGAGTGTCGCGGGGCACAGTGCAGCGCATCCTGACTTCGGCCCGGAAAAAGACGGCCGAGGCCCTGAGCACCGGCGCGGCCCTGGTCTTTGAAGATGAAGTGTGATCGGGCGGTGCAGCCATGAGGGCAACGGCTCGCAATGATCGCTGCGGTTGCCGCTGCATCCACCAGGAGCGGATCGACGCGGCCCAGGAGCACGCCCTGGACGGCAGCGAAAACGAGCGGTTGGCAGCCCTGTTCAAGGCCATGGGCGATCCCAACCGGCTGCGCATTCTCTGGGCCCTGAAGCAGGGCGAGATGTGTGTCTGCGACCTGGCCCAGTTCCTCGGAATCACCGAGTCGGCGGTCAGCCACCAGTTGCGGCTCCTCCGCCAGCTCCACCTGGTCGCCAACCGGCGGGACGGCCCGGTTCTCTACTACCGCCTCAACGACGATCACGTCCAGTCCCTGATCCACCTTGCCCTGGAACACATCCGCGAGGAATAACCGGCC
>CAZVDY010000026.1:0-12455 GCA_964626235.1 uncultured Desulfobulbaceae bacterium
ACTCTCCAGTTCTATCCTGACCGATCACTCGATCGCTCGAGCATCGGACCTTTTGCCTATTCTTTAGTGCTCGCCATACACTAACGTGCACGGCAAGCTCGCTCGGCCCGCTCGAATGCTGTTCAGTTTTCAAAGATCAAAAAATGTCTTCCTGCCATATGACAGGTGAACTTAAAGTATAGTCATCAGACCGCTTCCAGTCAAGAGCTTTTCGCCGGTCTGACCGTTGCCGGCAACTGGTGTCACTCAGGCAACGGTGCGGGAAACTACCCTATCGCTCGGGGTACGTCAATACCTTTTTCAGAAAAAGGATCTTTTCTGTTTCTTTTTCCTCAACCACCCTGTTTCCTGACAGATTTTCTTTTTTCTTTTTCGTTGCGCTGCTCCGATCCTTTTTCTAACATGCAGGGTACCTGGAGCTGCCTGGTGTCCGTCCGGAATCAGGTCAGACGGGAAACGGCGTTCCAGGTACCCCTGAAGTGTATGCCGGGGAAGCGATTTTTCGTCTACCTGAGGGATACAGCAATGGTCGAGGTCTCCCGGCAGCCGCTGCCCGGGAAGGGGAGATCACAGTTCAACCCATCATTATCAGGCTGGTTTCATGCAAAATCTGCTACGTCGTATACCCAAGGTCGACCAGTGCCTGGCAGCCCTGGAGGAGTATGTCCGGAAAGAATCCATTCCCAGCGGGGTCGTGAAGCGTTCCATCCGCGAGGTGCTGGAAGTGTACCGTCGCAGGATACTCGCCGGCGAGCGGATCGATCCGGACCGGCTGCGGTTCGACCGCATTCTTCCGGAAATCAGGCAGTCCATAGCCAGGATGCAGCAGCCCAGGTTTCGCAGGGTCATCAACGGCACCGGGGTGATCATCCATACCAACCTGGGGCGATCCGTGCTCCCGGATGAGACCATGCAGGCCCTGGTCGAGGCGGGCAGCCACTACTCCAACCTGGAGTTCAACCTGGAAACCGGACAGCGGGGCAGCCGCTACAGCCTGGTGGAGGACCTGCTCTGCGAACTGACCGGGGCCGAGGCGGCCCTGGTGGTGAACAACAACGCGGCAGCCGTGCTCATCGTCCTCGAAACCCTGGCCAGGAACCGGGAGGTTATTGTCTCCAGAGGGCAACTGGTCGAGATCGGCGGCTCGTTCAGGATTCCCGATGTCATGGCCCGCAGCGGCGCCAGGCTGGTCGAGGTCGGGGCGACCAA
This sequence comes from uncultured Desulfobulbaceae bacterium, assembly GCA_964626235.1. Taxonomy (GTDB): domain Bacteria; phylum Desulfobacterota; class Desulfobulbia; order Desulfobulbales; family Desulfobulbaceae; genus CAZVDY01. The sequence goes on from CAZVDY010000026.1 coordinate 1,210, forward strand.
CAGGACGCATCTCCGGGATTACAGAAACGCCATTACCGCCGAGACCGGTCTCCTCCTCAAGGTGCACTGCAGCAACTACCGGATCATCGGTTTTACCAGCGAGGTGAGCAACGAAGACCTGGTCAGGCTGGGCCGGGACCAGGCCATTCCGGTGATGGAAGACCTGGGATCCGGATGTTTCATCGACCTGAGCCGGTTCGGCCTCATGAAGGAGCCCACCGTCCAGGAGGTCGTGGCAGCCGGAATCGATGTGGTCACCTTCAGTGGAGACAAGCTCCTGGGTGGTCCCCAGGCCGGAATCATCCTCGGCCGGAAGGAGTTCGTCGATCGGATCAAGAAGAACCCCCTGAACCGGGCCCTGCGCATCGACAAGTTCACCCTTGCCGGGCTGGAATCCATCCTGCGGCTGTACCGTGATCCCGAGCAGGCCATCCGGACCATCCCCACCCTGGCCATGATCGCCGCCACTGCCGGGGAAATCGACGTCCGGGCCACCGCGCTCGTCCGGCGGCTGCGCGAGGCGGCGGACAAGGCCGCCTGCCGGGTGGCCATCGTCGATACCGTATCCAGGGTGGGCGGAGGAGCCATGCCGGAGCAGAATCTTCCCAGCAGGGCCGTGGCATTGCAGCCGGTGACGATTTCGGTCAGCCGGTTGGAACGGCGGCTCAGGAATCTTGCCGTTCCGGTCATCGGCCGGATCGAGGACGACCGTTTTCTCCTGGACATGCGGACCGTCGCCGATGACGAGGTGGGCCAGCTTGCCGGCGCGCTCGCAACCGTCCTGGCCGGAACAGACTGATTGCCCTGTTTTCCGATTCATGATCCCCTTGTCCTGCCTGTACACAGCTCCCCTTCGCCTGGAGGACTTTTCCTTCCTGGAACCGGTCTTTGCCAACGAGATCGAATGGTTACTCCCGTTTCCAGCCTCTGTGGATATGCTGGTGCCCGGCCAGGAGGGCGAGGCGGACGTCTCCGGCCTGGAGGCGGTCTGCCGCAGCGGTGCTCCTGCCACCGCCGATGGTGTGCTGGTCATTCCGCTCCAGCTGGAAGATGACCAGGTGGCGGCGGTCTGCATCCGGGACGTTGATCCGCAGTTGCTGAAAAAACTGGGCAGGGAGTGGCTGCAGACCCTGCAGCGGGACGTGGCGGCCAGGCTGCGTCAGGGTAAACTGATCTTTACCGATCCGCAGACCGGTCTGTACAACTGCCGGGCCTTTCATCTCCTCTTTCAGGAAAAGAGGCACAGGGCTGCATGCTCTCTGTACGGAATCCGGGCCCGCTTCTCCTGCCGGACCGCGGCTGCCTGCCGGCAGCGGCTGATGACCACGGCCTACTTTCTCCAGGCCCTGACCGGCGGCGTTCTCTTCTACCTGGGACAGGACACCTTTGTTTTCCTGGATGCAGACGCGGAGCCGGCAGCGATGAACGAAACCGCACGCCGCATCCTCCGGGCCTTCCGGCGGGAAGGAGCTTCCAGGGTGCATATCGGCTATGGCCGCTTCGGGGGCATGGACACTGGCGGCACCCCGGACCAGGAACAGCTCTGGCAGGCCCTGGCCCGGGCGGAACAACGGGGGCCGTTCGGCTCCTGCGACATCCGGACCCTGGAGTCGTCTGACCTGTTTCCGCTCCCGCCAGCCAGGGAGCTTGCCCGGCTGCGCCGGCAGTGGCGCGGGCTTGACCGGTTCGGCCTGGTCCTGCTGGTCCTGGACGATCCGGCCGGCTGGCAGGGTGATCTGCAGGCTGCGGTCAGCGAGGCTCTTCCGTCCCGGGCCGTGGCGTGCAGCGGGGACGGAAACGAGGCGTTTGTCCTCCTGCCCGGCATGGACAGCAGAAACAGCCTCGAAACGGCCGGGACGCTCTGCCGCCGTTTTGCAGCCGCCCATCCCGGACACACCCTGTCCGCCGGTGTGAGCTGCTGGCCCATGCTTTCGTTCAGCAGGACCGAGACCCTCCGGAACTGCCGCAAGGCCATCCTGCATGCCGCCTTTCTCGGCAGTGGATCCACGGTGCTCTTCGATCATCTCAGCCTCAATATCAGCGGCGACCGGTTCTTCGATGACGAGGAGTACCTGAAGGCTGCCCGGGAGTACCGGCTGGGGCTGCGGCTGGCGCCCGAGGACATCAATCTCCTCAATTCCCTGGGTGTTGTGCTTGCCGAGATGAACGACCATCGCCGGGCCATTGACTGCTTCAGCAGGGTGATCGAGCTGGAGCCGGAAAACTTCATGGCCTGGTTCAACAGGGGGTTGAGTCTGCTGGCGCGCGGCAGGGAGAGGCAGGCCCTGGACGCCTTTGTCCGCGCCCACCGGATCGGTGGCGACCGTTCGCGCAACACCTATGACCTCTGTCTGCAGCTTGGCCAGCTCTACTGTCGTCACCACCGCTACGATCAGGCCATGGAGGTTCTGGAGCCCTGGAAGGAGGACCGCCAGCGGCAGCACGACTTCCTGCTCCACCGGCTCCTGGGCGAGGCCTACATGGGAACCGGCCGGGGCCGGGAGGCCATGCAGGCCCTGGAACGCTCCCTGCGGCTCTATCCCAGGGACGGTGACAGTCTCAGCATGCTGGGACTCCTCTACCTGCGGGAAGGGCAGGGCGAGGAGGTGGGGCTCAGCCTCTGCAGGCGGGCGGTACGTCTCGACACCTCCAGCCCGGACTATGCCGGCCGCCTGGCCGAGGGACTGCTTCTGCTGGGCCGGCCCGAAGAGGCGGAAACCGTCCTGCAGGAGGTGGTCGGCGGCTTTCGCCGTCATCCCGGCGCAAGTCTCCTCTATGGCAGGATCCAGGAACAACTGGGCCGGATCGCCAGGGCGGAACGGATCTTTCGCCGGGTGGCCGGGATGAAGGCTGCCACTGAAATGCAGAAGGACCTGGCCGGGCGGCTCCTGGAAGGACTGCAGGCCGGGACAGGCCGAGAACCCGAGAGGATGGAGGCACCATCATGACGTTCAGTCGACACAGGGTGGACAGGGAGAGCCAGTACTGTCTGGATAATATGAACCGGGGCGATTCCTGGCGCATGTTCCGGATCATGGCCGAGTTTGTGGAGGGGTTTGACACCCTTTCCGGTGTCAGGCGGCCGGCGGTGACCATTTACGGTTCAGCCAGAACAGCCCCGGACAGCCCGGATTACGAGGTGGCCCGGGAGATCGCCCGACGATTGGCCAGCCACGGCTACGGCATCATCACCGGCGGCGGGCCCGGGATCATGGAGGCAGCCAACCGGGGCGCCACCGAGGCCGGCGGCCTCTCCATCGGCCTGAACATCGACCTGCCCCACGAGCAGGAGGGCAATCCCTACGTGAACCTGCCCCTGAATTTCCGCTACTTCTTTGTCCGCAAGGTCATGTTCATGAAGTATTCCATGGGATTCATCTGCATGCCCGGCGGTTTCGGTTCCATGGACGAACTCTTTGAATCCTTCACCCTGATCCAGACCAGGAAGATCAAGCCCTTTCCCATTGTCCTGGTCGGTTCGTCCTTCTGGCGGGGTCTGGTGGACTGGCTGCGCGACCAGCTGCTGGGAACCGGCAAGATCGACGACGAGGACATGCTCCTCTTCGAACTCCTGGACGACCCCGAGGATGTGGTCAGTTACATCCGCAAGACAGTCGTGTTTTGACAAGTCCGGCTTCTGGTGCGACAATAGTTGCATGATCTTCGGAACAATCCATCGCCGTCCCCATGCCGGACGGTTCTGAAACATCCCAGGAGTAGAGGAGTAGAGACAGCATGGCGCAGATAGACGCATTTTTCAAGCTGATGCACGACGAGGGGGCTTCCGACCTGCACATGATCGCCGGCCAGCAGCCCCTGCTGCGGATTCGCGGCGACATCGAACGGGTCAAGTTCAAGGTTTTGGACAACGAGGTGCTCAAGAAGATGCTCTACGAGATCTGTCCGGAGGACAAGATCAAGGTCTTCGAGGAGACCGGAGACATGGACTTCGGCTACGAGATCCCGGGCCTGGCCCGGTACCGCTGCAACTATTTCCAGCAGAAACACGGTATCGGAGCTGTCTTTCGCGAGATCCCCAGCGATATCCTGACCTGCGAGCAACTGGGCCTGCCCAAGGTCATCGCCAAGCTGGCCACCCTGCCCAAGGGCCTGGTCCTGGTCACCGGTCCCACCGGATCAGGTAAGTCGACCACCCTGGCGGCGATCATCGACGAGGCCAACAGGACCAGAAAGGACCACATTCTGACCATCGAGGATCCCATCGAGTTTGTCCACAAGAGCCAGAGCTGCGTCATCAACCATCGGGAGGTGGGTACCCACACCGACAGCTTTGCCACGGCCCTGCGCGGCGCCCTGCGCGAGGACCCGGATATCATCCTGGTGGGCGAGATGCGGGACCTGGAAACCATCTCCCTGGCCATGGAAGCCTCCATGACCGGGCACCTGGTGTTCGGCACCCTCCATACCATCAATGCCATGAAGACCGTGGACCGGGTGGTGGAGATCTTTCCGGCCAACCAGCAGGGCCAGGTGCGTTCCACCCTGGCCGATGCCCTCAAGGCCGTTGTCTCCCAGACCCTGTTCAAACGGGTGGACATCAAGGGCAGGGTGGCTGCCCTGGAGATCCTGCTCTGCACGCCGGCTGTCCGCAACCTGATCCGGGAGGCCAAGACCTACCAGATCCCCTCCATCATGCAGACCGGCAAGAAGTACGGCATGCAGACCCTGGACGACGCCATCATGGAGCTGCTGCAGCGGAAACAGATCAGCCCGGAAGATGCCTATACCAACTGCGTGGAAAAGGCCAAGTTCGTCAAGTTTCTCCGCAAGCCGCCCTCTGATTTCACAGATATCTGACAACCCGGCCCGTAGCCGATCACATGGTGTGTAACCCCGCAGTATATCATATTTCCATACTGTGATTGGTCAGAGGCGCTGCAGTTTGCGCGCTCTCTCCTGGCCGCTATAGCCCCACTATGCGGCCAGGAGAGAGCGTGTGAAGATGTGGTCCCTGTGACCAGTTACTCCGGCGGCTTCCTGGCCGATGGTCTGCCAGGGAGGCCGTTTCACCGGCCTGTCCGTTTTTTTGCAATACCGGATCGCCCGGATCGCCAGAATATGCTATTCTTGCATGGATACGGGGCGGTCCGGGGTTGTGTCCGGTTCATTGGCGGGCCGTTTTTTGTTCGTTCGCGGTTGTTGGTTTTCGGGTACTCTACAGTGCAACAGTCAACAAGGGCAGGGGAGATCCCGGCCGGAGAGGTGGCAGGAGGAAGATGAAGAATATTGCCGTATTCATGGGCACCAGGCCCGAAGGAATCAAGATGGCGCCGGTTGTCAGGGAACTGCAGCGGGCCGAGGGGCTGCGGCCGGTCGTGGTTTCCACCGGCCAGCATCGGGAAATGCTGGACCAGGTGGTGGAGATCTTCTCCCTGACCGTGGATCATGACCTGGAGGTGATGCAGCCCAACCAGACCCTGGCCTCCCTCTCTGCCCGCCTCATGGAGCGGGTGGACCGGCTCCTGAACGAGATCGAGGTGGACATGGCCCTGGTGCAGGGCGATACGACCACCGTCCTCATCGCCTCGCTGGCCTGTTTCTATCACCATATTCCGGTGGGGCACGTGGAGGCCGGTCTGCGGACTGGCAACCTGTACTCGCCCTTTCCGGAAGAGGCCAACCGCCGTCTGGCCGCTCCCCTGATGCGGCTTCACTTCGCTCCCACCAGGGTGTCCAGGGACAACCTGCTCAGGGAAAACCTGGATCCGGAAACCGTTCATGTCACCGGGAATACGGTCATCGACGCCCTGCTGCTGGAGGTGGACCAGCAGAAAGATCCGGCCGTCCAGGCAGAGATCGACCGCTCCCTGGCCGAGCACCTGCCTGCCGACTGGCGCACCCGGCCCTATGTCCTGGTCACCGGGCATCGACGGGAAAACTTCGGCCAGGGATTCATGGAGATCTGCGGGGCGCTCGGCCGACTGGCCGGCCGGTTTCCCGACCACCGGTTCATCTACCCGGTGCATCTCAACCCCAATGTCAAGGATATCGTCTACCGCAAGCTGGGCGGGATGAACAATGTCCTGCTCATCGAACCCCAGGGATACAGAAACTTTGTCGCCCTGATGGCCGGCGCCAGGCTCCTGCTCACCGATTCGGGAGGCGTCCAGGAAGAGGCACCGTCCCTGGGCAAGCCGGTCCTGGTCATGCGCGACACCACGGAACGTCCGGAGGGTGTCGATGCCGGCACGGTGCAGCTGGTGGGTGCCGATGGCGAGAATATCGTCGACAGGGTGTCGCGGCTGCTCACCGACCCACAGGCCTACCAGGCCATGGCCAGCGCCAGGAATCCCTACGGCGACGGCAGGGCCTCCAGCCGCATCGTCCGCATCCTCCAGGACTACTTTCAGACCTGATACCGCCGCATGCTGACAGCGGACCGGAAAAAGGGGAAGCCGCGGGATCTTTCTTTTGCGTCTTCGGGCAAATATTGCTACCTTTCCGGCTGACAGGCTGAACCGCGAAACGCGGCGCTCAGCAGATGGAAGGGCGCCCTGAACAGCCGACGTTTCCGCACGACACGGAAAACGGACGGAATGACGGTGGTCCAGGGATGTCCGGCAACCTTTCCGGTGGAGTCTGGCCATGGATGATGTCTTGACGGTCTGTTGTTACTGCGGTTGCGGTTGCGGCCTGTACCTGCACGTGGAAGATGGCCGGGTCACCGGCTCCACCCCCAGCCGCAACCATCCGGTGAGCCGCAACAACCTCTGTGTCCGGGGCTGGCAGGCCCACGGCTTCATCCACGACGCCGGCCGGCTGACCAGGCCCCTGGTCAGGAAGGGCGGTACGCTCCGGCCCGCGACCTGGGACGAGGCCCTGGACCGCACCGCCGGGGAACTGACCCGGATCCGGGAACGGTATGGCCCGGACAGCATCGGGGTGATCGCCTCGGCCAAGTGCACCAACGAGGAAAATTATCTCCTCCAGAAGTTTGCCCGGGCAGTCCTGGGGACCAACAATATCGACCACTGCGCCCGGCTCTGACACGCCCCCTCGGTGGCAGGTCTTGCCACCACCTTCGGCTCCGGCGCCATGACCAACTCCATCGAGGAGATCGGCCAGGCCCAGGTCATCCTGGTGGCCGGCTCCAACACCACCAGGACCCATCCCCAGATCGCCCGGAGGATCTACCAGGCCCTGGACCGGGGCGGCCGTCTCATCGTCATCGATCCACGCCGAACCCGGCTGGCCCGGGAGGCGGATATCCACCTCAGGATCCGTCCAGGCACCGATATCGCCCTCCTCCAGGGCATGATGCGGTGCATCGTCGACGAGAACCTGATCGACGACCTGTTCATCCAGATGCGCACCGAGCGCTACAGCGAGCTGCGGGACGGCCTGTTCGGCGTGGACCTGGACCAGGTGGCAGCCATCACCGGGGTGGAGACCGGTCTCGTCCGCCGGGCCGCCCGCATGTATGCCCGGGCCCAGCGTGCCGTGATCTGCTACTGCCTGGGAGTGACCCAGCATGTCTGCGGCACGGCCAATGTCCAGTCCTATGCCAACCTGGCCATGCTCACCGGTCATGTGGAGCAGGAGTTTACCGGCGTGGACCCGCTCCGCGGCCAGAACAATGTCCAGGGCGCCTGCGACATGGGCGCGCTGCCCGGGGTGCTGCCGGGCTACCAGGGCGTTGCCGATCCCGATGTGCGGAAGCGGTTCAGCGATTTCTGGGGAGTCGAGCTGCCGGAACAGCCCGGGCTGACCCTCATGGAGATGATGCATCCGGCCGCAGACCGGGCCGGCCTGCAGCCCCATACCGCTCCGGTCAGGGGTATGTTCGTCACCGGAGAAAATCCGCTCCTCAGCGAGCCGTCCCTGAACCGTGTCCGGCCGGTGATGGAGGATCTCGAGTTCCTGGCTGTCTCGGACCTGTTTCTGACCGAAACCGCCCGGTATGCCGATGTGGTCTTCCCGGCTGCCTCTTTTGCCGAAAAGGACGGCACCATCACCAGCTCCGAGCGGCGGGTGCAGTTGCTGCGCCAGGCCATCGAACCCATCGGCGACTGCAGGCCGGATTACCGGATCGTCATGGACCTGGCCGGGAAGATGGGCTATCCCATGACCTATGGTTCCACCGCCGAGATCATGGAGGAAATCTGCATGTTGACCCCGATCTACGGCGGCATGTTCCATGACCGGCTGGCAACATCCTGGGGACTGCAATGGCCCTGCAAGGACCGCCGGGACCAGGGCACCCAGTTTCTCCACAAGTACAGTTTCGCCCGCGGTCTTGGCCGGTTCGAGCCGGCAGCCCACCTGGAACCAGCCGAACCGGTGGATCGCGACTATCCCTTCATGCTCATCACCGGCCGGCTCTACCACCAGTATCACACCGGCACCATGACCCGGAGGACCAGGCTGTTGGAGCGGGAATGCGGCCGTCCCTTCCTGGAGCTACACCCCGAGGACGGGGCCCGGCTCGGGCTGGGCAGGGGCGACGAGGTCCTGGTCACGTCCCGGCGGGGAGCGTGCCGGTTTCTCGTGGACCTGACCGACCGGGTGGCGCCGGGCCAGGTCTTCACCAGCTTCCATTTCCGGGAGGCGCCCGTGAACGAGCTGACCGTGAGCGCCAGCGATCCGGTGGCCCACTGTCCTGAATACAAGGTCTGCGCCGTGCGCGTGGAAAGGGTGGCATCATGATGCATTCTCTTGTCCTGGCCAAGGATCATCTCCTTCCGTTTCTCCGCAAGCTGGCCCACGGCCACCGGCTGGTGGCGCCGGTGCGCAACAGCCATGGCGATACCCTGTTCACCGAGATCCGTGACCTGGACTCCACCGAGATCGACCTGGAGAACCAGCCCCAGGATTCGCTCAAACGGTTTTTCTTTCCCCAGGCAGAGGTGCTCAGCATGTACGGTCTGGACAGGGAAGGAGACGGCCGGCTGCGCGGATACAGGTTTTTCCCCCAGCTTCCTGAAAACCGGCCAACGGTCTACTTCGGAGTCCGCTCCTGCGACATGATGGCGGTGATGTACACAGACATGATCTTTCTCCAGACCAATGGCCGGGATATCTACTATGCCAGGCGCAGGGAAAACGCGGTCTTCATCACCCTGGGCTGCAACAGGCCCTTTGCCAACTGCTTTTGCAACGCCACCGGCTCCGGCCCCTTCCTCGAGTATGGGTATGATCTGCAGCTCACCGATATCGGCGATGACTTCTTTGTGGAGATCAACCGGGCCAGAGGCATTCAACTCGGCAAGAAATGGCGCCACTTTTTCCGGCCGGCCACCCGCGAGGACCGGAAGCTCCAGTTCCAGGCCGCCCTGGAGGCCAGGGGGCTCTTTCGCAGGCTGGTGCACCTGGACATGGTCAGCCGGAGGCTGGCCCGGCCGGAGACCCTCGAACATGTCTTTGCCTCTCTTTCGGCCCGCTGTCAGGACTGCGGCGGATGCGCCTACATCTGCCCGACCTGCACCTGCTTCACGATCGAGGACCATGCCCTGGATGGCGGCCGCGGGGAGCGGGTCCGCACCTGGGACGCCTGTACCTTTGCCGGGTTCACCAGGATGGCCGGAGACCACAATCCCGTGGATCCGGAACGGCAGCGGATCAGGAGACGGTTTCTCCACAAGCTGTATCACGACGTGAAAAGACACGGCAGAACGAGCTGCATGGGATGCGGACGGTGTGTGGACATGTGTTTCGGCGGCGTGGACATACTCCGCTTCATCACCATGGTCAGCGAAGATGAACCCGAGGACCGGGAGACGTCATGAACCATTCACTTTCCGACCTTGCCGCTTCCCAGCCGCCCGGACCGGCCCGGTTCAGGCCGCAGGTACAAAACATCTACCTGCCCGAACAGGCTGTCATCAGGAAGGTGATCCGGGAAAACAGCCTGGTGAAGACCTTTGTCCTTGAGTTTGCCGACCTGTTCGCGGGCCGCGACTTTACCTTCATCCCGGGCCAGTTCATGATGGTATCCATTCCCCACTGCGGCGAGGCGCCCATTTCCATTTCCTCGCCGCCCGGCACCGGCGGGGGCCGGTTTCACCTCACGGTCCGCAGGGCCGGCAGGCTGACCACTGCCATGCTCGAGCTTGCACCGGGCGATACCATCTGCGTGCGGGGACCGTACGGCAACGGCTTTCCGGTCCAGGAGCTGGAAGGCCGGGATCTGCTCTTCGTGGCCGGGGGCATCGGGATGGCGCCGCTGCGTTCGATGCTGGAGCACTGCCTGGCGAACAGGGACCGGTATGGCACCATGACCCTCTGTTACGGCGCAAGGACCGTAGCCGATCTCTGTTTCCGGGACGATATCCCCCGCTGGCAGGATGCACTCCATTGTCTTCTGAGCGTGGACCGGGCCGACGAAGACTGGTCCGGCCACCAGGGACTGGTCACTGAACTGCTGGACCAACTCCCACTGCCTGGTCCAGACGCCCGCGCCCTGGTCTGCGGACCCGGGGTGATGATCCGCTTCGTCCTCCGGAAGCTGTCCAGCCTGGGATATCCTCCCCAGCATCTCGTCACCACCCTGGAACGGCACATGAAGTGCGGAGTCGGCATCTGCGGCCACTGCCACTTCCAGGGACAACTCATCTGCAGGGAAGGCCCGGTCTTCACCCTGGACCAGATAGAAGACCTGGATTCCCTGTAGAACCGGGCCATGGGCGCCCCGCTCACAGCCTGCGGACTAACATTTTTCTAACAATGGCCAGAAGGAAAAAAAGCAACCAAATTAGGTAATATTACCTATTTACAGAAGGCAATACTTCTGGTACCGGAGAGTTCGGTTCCTGTTCGGAAGTCTCTACCGACCGCTGAATTCTATTTGGAAGAGAGCCTTTTCCGAAGGCTTGCCAAGCCACAACAATGGCCGATCGGAGGCCCCGACGGATATTTCAGGCCGACAAGGCAGAACCAGTGGGCATCGGAACGATGAGAGATGTATCACCGTGATCTACCTGTCGGCAGCCGGTTCAGAATTTGCTTGAAATGACGAAGAGCCAGTATTGATCGACAAGAAACGGACAGAATGTGGATCATCATGTTGATATCCAAGTTTCTCTATATCCATCGCTGAGTGATGATATCCGGTTAAAACCGCCCAAATGACCAGACCATATTGTCATCCCATGAGGAACAGAGGAAAGATATCAAGAAACCAGAGAATAACTTGTTCCCGGCGGCTTCGCCGCCGGGAATCGCGGTGCTGACTTCGTCAAGTACCTTGTTCCGGCGAAGCGCCGGAACAAGGTACTTGACCCGACACC
>CAZVDY010000027.1:0-6449 GCA_964626235.1 uncultured Desulfobulbaceae bacterium
CGGCAGGTATTCTTTCATGTTATGTTGCGATAATTCAGCTATATTGTGGCAAGATGGACAGGCCTTCCAATTGTCATTCCATGTCTCGCCGCAGCAAACCGCTTCGTCCTGCGGCCCATGTTGCGATCTTGTCATATTTGCTTCTCGACACCATGCACGGGGCAACAACCTGCCCCATGGAGAAGACAGAGGAGAGATCCAGTGTATCCCATACAAGAGAGGGGCCATGAACACCAGCCGCCAAGTCTGCCTCTACCTGTTTGAACCCCACACCATCCAGCCCTATATCTTTGAAACAGGCCGCCTGGCCGAGATGGTCGGGGCCAGTGAACTGCTCGAAGATCTGCTGGGCAGGCCGCTGAATGACACCCTGAAGGCTGTCTGTCCCGCGGTTTCCGAGGATGATTTTCTCCGCAAGGGCGGGGCATCCTTTATCGTCATGATGGAGGACAGGGCCCAGGCAGAGCGGCTGCGCGACATCTGGGGCCTGGTTGTCGCCCGGAATGCGCCTGGCCTGAAATTCGGCCACTGTGTCGCCGAGGCATCATCAGTGCCCAAAGCCCTGGAGCAGGGGCGGCAAAGATTGCAGGAGCTGCGCAATATTTCAAGGCCCGAACTGCCTGCTGCCGGTCCGCTGGTCATCCGCGCTCCCAGGACCGGCCGGCCGGCCGTGAAGCTGAAGGAGGTGAAGAAGAAACGGCAGGAATGGCTGGACCAGGACACCCTGAAAAAGCGGGGGCACCGGAAGGGCAAGAGCCTGGCCGGCCGTTTTTTTCACGACCCGGATCTTGCCCTGAACGAGTTTGCCTTTCCGCTGAACATGGAGCAGGACGAGGCCAATGCCTTTCCCTTTGCCTCGGACAACAGGTACGTGGCCGTGGTCCACATCGACGGCAACGGCCTTGGCGAGATCCTGCTCGAACTGGGAAGGAAATTGGCCGGCCAGCAGGATGACCGACAGGCCGCCGATATTTTCCGGCATTTTTCCCGCAGCCTGCAGGAGGCAACGGAAACGGCCGCCCGCCGGGCCCTTTCGGACACCATCCTGCAGGACCCACTCTGCGCAGACCTGCCGGTGGGAAGCGATGGCAAGAAACGGCTTCCCTTCCGCCCACTGGTCCTGGGGGGCGATGATCTGACGGCAATTGTCCGTGCCGACTTTGCCCTGGATTTTAGCCGCTCCTTTATCGGCCACTTTGAAGAGGAGAGCGCCGCCCGGCTGGAAAGCATCGGTTCCGGACAGGTGCCCCGCACACTGACCGGTTGCGGCGGCATCGCCTTTGTCAAGGCGCATCAGCCGTTCCGGCTTGCCTATGATCTGGCCGAGTCGCTCTGCTCCTATGCAAAGGATGCGGCCCGCCGGCACAGGAAACAGGGAGAACCGATTCCCTCGTGCCTGGCCATGCACCGGGTCACCACCAGCTTTATCACCGACTATGCCACGGCCCGGGAAGAGGAAATGCGCCGGCAGGCCGCAGCGGCTGCCCGCTACTTCACCCTGGGAGTCTATGGAGCCGGCCGCCATGCCCAGGATTTTCCGCCGCTGGAGGCGCTCATCGGGCTGAAGGAGCTGTTCCGGGAGCCGGAGATGGCGCGCGGTCCCCTCCGCCACTACCTCACCCTGGCCCATGTTTCTCCCGGTGATGCCAAGCACCACTATCAACGATGGTTGCGCAACCTGAAGAAAAGGTTTCCCGTCCACTACACGCGGTATCTTGATCTTGCCGACAGGCTGATTCCCGGCTGCGGGACCTCTGACCTGCCCATGAGAACGAGCGGCAGCAGGGAGGCTCCGGTGGAGGAGACCTTTATCGGTGACCTGACCCATCTTCTTGCTGTTGAAGGAGAAGCCCATGACCGCTGATTTTCGCCTGGTTCTAGCCTTCAGACACTACTGGCGTCCCGGTACCGGCCGGGGCAGCGGCAGCCATGTCGATGCCCTGGCGGAGACCGACCGTTTTGGCTGTCCGTTCATTTCCGGCCGAATGCTGAAGGGCGTCCTGCGCGATGCCGTGTTCCGCCTCATGACCTGGGGCGGCCCCGGGCATTCCGGGCCTGACCTGTCAGCGGAGCGCATCGTGGAAATCCTGTTCGGGTCCTGGGGGTTCACTGGTGACCGGCCCCGGGACCAGACCAGGCCGGGGGTGATCCGTGTCGGTGATGCGGTTTTGGAGGAACCGACCAGGAGGTGGCTTGCCAACCATCCGGAATACAGGCAGGGATTATTCCGGGACATCTATACCACAGCGATCGATCCGGAACGCGGGGTGGCCCGCCAGGGTTCCCTGCGCGGCGAACAGGTGGTGGTACCCATGGAGCTGGTCGCCCCCCTGCACCGCATCCCGCTGGCAGAACTCTTTCCTGCCAGGGAGGCCCTGGAAGAGGAAATCTGGGTCGCCAACAACAGCGAAACGATCATCGGCAATGCCCTGCCGCTGATCCGGAATATCGGTGCAGGCCGCAGCCGCGGGCTGGGCAGGGTCGAGCTGAAGCTGAAAAACGATCCTGGGGAGGCGGCACAATGAAACGGTTCCGTATCGAGCTGCACCTCCTCGAGGATCTTGTCCTGCCGGCCGGGCTGGCCACTGCCGGGGCACCCCGCAACCTGGACTACATCCCCGGCGCCGCCCTGCTGGGCTGTTGCGCGGCCCGGCTGTACAGGAGGCTGAGCCGCGACGAGGCGTTCCGGGTCTTCCACTCCGGCGCGGTCAGGTTCGGAAACGGCCGCCCCCTGGACAGCCACGGGAATCCAGGCCTGCCCATGCCCCTTGCCTGGCACGTGGAAAAGGGCCGCAGCTACCGGCAGGAGGCTGCTCCCAACCTGCTGGATGGTTCTGCCGTGGTCAACCTGACCGGGACCAGGGCCGAACCGGGCAGGCAGCTCAGGCAGCTCAGGGAAGGGTTTGTCAGTCCTGAAGGAGAGATCATTGTGCCGGAAACCGTCTTCAGGCTGAAAACCGCCATCGACCCTGCCAGTGGTACGGCCGCTGAGGCCCAACTGTTCGGTTATGGTTCACTGCGGGCCGGCCAACGGTTCCTGGCCTGGCTGGATATCGACGATGAGATCGCCCAGGAAACCGAGGACAAGATCCGGGAGAGTCTCACCGGCACCCTGCGCCTGGGCCGTTCCCGTTCCGCCCAGTATGGCACTGTGCAGGCAGAGGTGACAGCCGGGGAGCCGCCTGTTCTGCAGACAGGCGGGGACACCACGCTCCGGCTCTTTCTGCTTTCCGACATGGCTCTCTGCGACAGCTACGGCCAGCCCTGCCTGCTTCCCGCGGCCGGGAACCTGGGGTTGCCCGTGGACGAGGTAGTGTGGGAACAGAGTTTTCTGCGCCACCGCACCTACAGCCCCTATAACGCCACCTGGCGCTGCCGGGACCAGGAGCGGCAGGTTATCTGCCAGGGCAGCGTATTGACCCTGTACCTGAAGCGGCCCCTGGACAGAGATGATTGTGAAAGGCTGGCAAAGGGGGTCGGGCTGCACCGGCAGCATGGCCTTGGCCAGGTGCTGGTTGATCCAGACCTGCTCTGCGGAGAACCGCCCAGGCCGAAGCCTGTTGCTGAGAAGCCGGTTGATGACCATGACCAGGAGAAACAGCCGGACAACCTGCTGGTCAGGTTTCTTGTCGCCCAGCAAAAGGCGGCGGGAACCAGGGGACATAGTCACGAGCGGGCCGAAGAACTTTTTCAGGAGCTGCGTGACCTGTATCGGGCGGCGGCCGGGTATGCAGGACTGGAGCGGGAACTCGTCGGTCCGGGCAAGAGCCAGTGGAGCCGGGTGATGGAGACGGCCAAGCGGACAGACGACCTGCATCCCGCACTGCAGGATATCGTCGGCCTGGAAGGAGAAAGCCTGAGAATCGGTGATGATGCCTGGGCCGTACCCACCGGCCTTCCCGGACATCAGCGGAACTTCGGTTGCTGGCTCCTGTACTGCTTTGACGGAACGCACGGGTATGACTGCAGCGCGGTCGCCTCGCTGCTGGCCAGAAAGGCCATGAACCTGGTGGAAGACCCGGCATTCCTGACGGACAAGGAGGTACTGTCATGAACCGGAACAGTCGGCTCGATCGGTCTGTGTTGCACATGGCCCGTTTTGTCCTGGAGGCTGAATCCGCCTTTTCCATTGCCAGCGGACTGAGCGATGGCACTTTTGACAACCTGGTGGTGCGGGATGCCAACGGCCTGCCCGCCATTCCCGGCACCACCATTGCCGGAGTGCTGCGCCACAGGCTGCATGCCGAAAAGGGGAAAAAGTATACCGACAGCCTGTTCGGCTATCAGAAAGAAAACAGGAACGAAGGACAGGCATCCTCCCTGGAAGTCTCCTGGGGCGTCATCCACGACAGCAGCAACCGGCCGGTGGAGCGTCTGCAGGAGCGGATAGACGACCACATACTGCAGAAACTGGCCGAGGATCATCCGATCTTCCGTGACCGGGTGCGGCTCACCCATCGGGGCACCGCTGCATACCAGGGCAAATTCGACCGGACTGTCCTGCCCAGGGGATGCCGGTTCAGCGTGGAGATGCGGCTCTGGGCAGCGGAGAAAAGGCCGCAGCAATGGCAGGATCTGCTGGCATTGCTCAAGGCACCCCTGCTCCTGGGCGGCTCCACCCGTTCCGGGCTGGGCCGGTTTTCCTGTATCCGGATGGCGGAAAAGATTTTCGACCTCAGCAAACCGGATGATCATGAGCAACTGCAGCAGACCGGCCCGGGACTGGCAGATCTCACGGGATGGAAGATATTGTGGACAATGAGGCAACCGGTGACTGCAGACCTGACTGTCGAGCTTGAAGCAGAGGATTTCTGGCGTTTCGGCCAGGGCGGCGTGCCGTTGAAAGGCAGTGGAAAAGCGCCGGATGCACTGCCCTACACCGAGCCGGTCATTACCTGGGAGGGCGACCGGGCCGGGTTTAACAGCCGGTGTGTGGTGGTGCCGGGGTCGGCGGTACGGGGGGCTTTCAGACACAGGTTTCTTTTCCATTACAGCCGGTTACTGCTGGGCAAGGATGGCCTGCAGGACACGGACTGGCAACAGGCCCGGCAGGCATGCGATGCCCTTTTCGGCCATGCTGCCGACACCGAGGATGGCAAGACCAGGGGGAGGGCTGGAGCGCTTTTCTTCAGTGACCTGTACCTGGATGTAGATGCAGTGGGCCGGGCGGCAAAGCACCTTACCCATTCCAGCGTGGACCGGTTTACCGGCGGGGTGCGGCAGGGGGCGCTGTTCATGGAGGAGCTGCTGTGGAACTGTTCGCTGCGCCTGGAGATCAATCTTCAGAACATGGCTCCGGCAGAGCTGCCGGATATGCGCAAGGCCGGCATTGCCTTCCAGTGGGTCCTCGATGATCTGGCTGCCGGCAGGCTGGCCCTGGGGGCTGCCTCGGCCAAGGGACACGGCTACTTCAGAGGAAAGGTGGAATGGCACCATTCCCCTGAATGGCTGCAACATGCCGGCAAGGAAGAGAACAAGGAGGCAGCATGAACCCGGAAGAAGCGGTGGACCTGTACCGGAAGGTCACAGGAGATGGTGCGGATCTCGTCTGGAGAGGCAAGTTTTCCATAACCCTGGAGCAGGCAGGGCCGATCTGCGATCAGCAAAGGTTACGGGAACTGCTGGGACAATTTTCCTTTACAGCGGGATGGCTCTGCTGCCAGTCCGGAATTGTCCGGCTCAGGGACGGCAGCCTCCCCGAAGGATCCGGCCATATCCTGTATGGCGAACTGGCAGGAAAGGACAGCAACGAAAGCCTGCACATTCAGCAGGACGGAGCATGCTGGCGGGTAAGCCGGATCAGGGAAGATGATCAGGATGGGCAGCCCTGCCTGGTCATGGTGCGCCGCTACCACTGCAGCGACAGAGAGGTCATCCGCTACCGCGTTTACCTGACCCGGGATGCTGAAGCAGGATTCCAGGCCCGGGCCTGCCGGTTTGTCGGTTTTGGGGAAGCGGGCAAAACCGAGGCACCTGCCAAAGGAGAAGATCATGCCAAAGCAATATCAGCATAAGCGCAACAATCCGGGCCGCCATGGAAGAAACCAGGGCCGGAGAAGAGGGGGACGTGGCCCCACCCGGCAGAATCTGCTTGAAGAAATCACTGCTCCTTACAACTTTGTGCCCCTGGCCGACAGGGTTTTTCTTCCCGACTGGGGTGAACAGGTAAGCCATGACCGACCCCTTGCCGACGGCTACTGTGGAACCGTGGAACTGAACATCACCTCCCACACGCACATTCTGCCGGGCGAGCCGGACCGCCAGGGCGTGGTCCACCACTTCACCCTGCCAGACGGCCGGCTGGCCATCCCGGGTTCCACCCTGCGCGGCATGGTCCGTAATGTGCTGGAAATCGCCTCCTTTGGCAAGATGGGCCTGGTGGATGACCGCAGGCTGGCCATCCGTGATCTCACGGCAGGGGCAAGGAAAATCTATGGGAAAAAATTTAC
>CAZVDY010000028.1:0-3345 GCA_964626235.1 uncultured Desulfobulbaceae bacterium
GCGCTTTTTCCTCCGTTGCGGCCAGGAGGCCGTGAACTGCCTCCAGCATGGAGGTTACCGCATCACCGCCCATGGGCCGGTACATCTCCGTAAGCATTGGCCGGTCCTGTCGACAGAGCCAGTTATCGACATCGTCCGCCCGGATTTGTTCCACGCATTCCAACTCCCAAGAAAGGCGGCCGCAGCCGTTGGCGGTGGAGCCGCCCAAGGTGACCGGATTGCTCTTGTGATTGAAACCCTCCAGAGCGGTCAGAAGGAGGCCGGTTTCTTCGTCGGTCAGCTCGCCGGTTACGACAACGGCGAAGGTGACGCCGGCCGGGACGGTTTCCCGATGAATCAGCTTCGTCGTCTCTGCAGTCCTGGTGTGGGGGTCGATGGCCACGGAGGTTTCCACCTGTGTCTGCCGGACTGGATCCCAGTACGGTAGGGTCACCGGTGCCAGAAGTGCCCTGGCAAGGCGGGCATCATGGAATTCGGCTCTGCCGCCAACCCCCTGGTCCATGGTGTCCTGACGCTCCGCAGCACCCCGTCCGAACAGTTCATAGAGGAGATAACACCGGCCATCGTCATCTCCGATTCTCTGTCTCAGCCAGGAAAGGAGAGATCCTTTCAGGGCAGAGCCAGGGATGCAGGGATGGTCGTCCACATCACAGACAATACCGCTGATTTCAACCGGAACGTCGTTGGCCTTGAGCTGGGGTCGGGTGACCGTCAGGCCGCTGCCGATATGCAGGGATGTCGTTGTCCGGAGCCATCCCATGATCCTTCGCTTTTCCGCAAATTGCCATTTCCTGATCATGATGCTTCCTCTTCCCCGGACCAGTCGATCAGTTCGATGTGCCGGGGGAAATGTGTCCAATGGATTTCCAGGTTGACCGCGACCTCTCCGAATCCGTTTTCCGGAATAAAAGGACATGTAGTCCAGTGATCTCCCGGCAGGTATTCGCCGTTTGTATTTTTCCGCCCATACCGCTTTATCGCCCATTCGGGAAGATCCAGGCCATTGGCCAGCCAGCGCCTTATATGTTCTCTGGCATCCTCTTCCCGGCCGTCCTTTGCCCGAAGGACGAAGACGCTGCCCGCCTCTGTAAGCAGCCAGGGGTAATATGCTCTGGTTGCGCCACCCGGCTCTACCTTTCGCTGGAAACGGTTGTACAGGTACCTGCCGCCAGCCAGGGATTCCCTGGCAAAGTGGCGGATCATCCACAAGGAATTTTTGGAGAGAGCCGACCATGCCTGTCGGTAGCCTGCAATGGTCTGCTGGCGGGCAGGACCCGTCTTTATCGCTTCGGGATCGAGCAGCAGGGCAGGAGTCTGCAGGGTGAGCACCCACAGGCCATCGCGCGGAGCGGGATCAGACCGAAAGACCGACTTTATACCTCCTGGTTCCAGGATCTGTATGGAAGCCGGTGTTCCGGTCTTTCCCAATCCGGAGAGACCATGGTAAAGCAGCGAAGTCAGTTGGGAAACTACCTTGCCGGTGTGATTGATCTCCCCCCTTTCCAGGTCGACAGTGGCGGCCCATGCGGTCTTACCCGGCACGATCATTTCATAGGCGAACAGTTCCGCTTCTCTGCTCCGCATGGTGAGCCGGTCGATGGCTGTCCTGACCCGCAGCTCTCTGCGAAGATTCGGCCAGCCGAAATCCTCCATGACGTCTGCATGGTTTTTCCAGTCAATGGAGAACGAGGGTATCCTGCCGTGGATGAGGGATGGCCCGGGGAGAAGCGCCACATCATAGTAAGCTCGGCAGGTTGGCCCGTCCACCTTGACCAGGGAAAACGGCGCCACAACCGGTCTGCGGAGGCATTGGGCCATGGGGAAGGCGTGGGTAAGCCGGATCCGGTCGAAACAGGTTTTCAATGCCTCACGGGCGCCGTCCTTGATCCTGTCTACAGGGTGCCCCTGCGGACAATCGGCAAGCTGCTTCCAGGTGCTGGCCATGGCGCCGATTATTGCGGATCCGGGAATGACCGCTCCGGATTCGAAGAGGTTGTTGTCTGTCCTGGGTTTTTGCGCGATACAGAACGGCTGTTCAGGGCGGATGAGGATATCGAGCCGGCCTGTTTCGGATGGAGTGGGCCGTGGCTGAGGGATAGGGCGTTTTTTCAGTTTTTCCATACGTACATCGCTGATCCGTCCGTAGCCGATGGACCGGTAGCCTCCCACCTGCATGGTCCACTTCAGGGCGGCTTCCACATGGATGAGCATCTTGTCAAGCATGGTCTCGTCTTGGCAGAACAGCGTCATTGTTCCACCAAAGATGACCTTCTCGCCAATGGCAAACGGACTGTCGACCAGCAGATGGGCTCCCTGGACAGCGGCGCCCCGTTCAGGATCGAGCCGGATTCTGGTTCGCACCCCCTGCCCCTGTCTCTGGGGGGTGCGGAGAAGAAAGTCCGACAGGAAGAACCGTTTGCCCCTGGGGGGACCGTCCTGATTGGGCGTTCCGAGCCAGGAGAGAGACTGCGGATCGAACCAGTTGGACCCGTTGACGCAATCACTGATCTGTTCCAGGGCTTCCCGGATTTTTCCGGTCACGAGAGTGCCGGCAATGTAGGGAATGCCTTCACTGTTCCTGGCTAGAACAGCATCGATTCCGTATTCACCGGGCGCGGAAGACCTGGTCAGAAGCGGACCGTTGATCTCGAGACAGATTAGGACATCAGCACGCAACATGTTACTCTTCTCCTGTGGCCAGGTAATCCCAGAGTTCAAGTATATGGAGCCAGCAGGCCGGATCCCGGCCAAATTTCTCGATCTCGGGCGCGATAGTCTGCGACGTGAAGCCGGCCCGCTCTGCGTATTCATCGGCCTGCTGCCTGTCTCCACGGTATAGGGCTGCAACGATCTGGTGAAGTTTTCTTCTCGAAACATCCTGTTGTTTCAGTCTGTTCATGGCAGAAGACATGGCTAGCATATCCTTTCCGGCCACTATCAGCTCTGCCTGGTCCACGCCGGGCGGACAACGGCTTGAGCGAAACATCCCGAGATCGAGACCGGCATGGTCGAACGACTCCAGCACCTGGTAGGCCACTTGGCCCTCCCTCTTCTCTTTTTTCTTGGCCAGGTCGGCCAGGTTACAAGCCAGAACTTTGATCCTGTGGATCGGTGCATTGTGGTGACAGAAAACCATGCCCGCGGCATAGGTCAGTGGAAGAATGTTGTCGAATTTCCAGCTTCCAGCCATGTGAAAGAACTCGCCAAGCACCTGCCATCCTTCCCAGGCGGGCACGATCAGCATGATCTCGTCGCCACCCCAGAGCAGGGTCTCCAGGCGGATTTTGTTCGCAGATCTCCAGCGGTGATCGTGGGGGGTGTCCCGTATCCTTTCAAGGAGTCTGG
>CAZVDY010000029.1:0-2543 GCA_964626235.1 uncultured Desulfobulbaceae bacterium
AGAGCAAAAGGTTACACTGTCCTGGCAACACGAAAACCGCAGCCGTTGCGCCGGTACATAGGGTCGAGGCAGTCGAGATACCAATGACGCAGGTCCCTCGGGTAGCTGCTGTCCCAGGAACCGCCGCGCAACACACGACCCCAGCATTTTTTCGGAGGGGAAAAATCACCGCTGGCAAAGTGCTTATAGGAATATTGGTCATACCAGTCCGCGCACCATTCATAGACATTGCCGCTCATCTGGTAGAGGCCAAAGGGGCTGACCCCATCCGGATGGGCATCCACCGGCGCAGTTGCGCCTCCGGGGCCTTGCTGCTCATCCCAGCAAACCCGCCTGCCTTCCTCCCAGTCATCACCCCAGGGATAGATAAAGCCCTCCATGCCCCTGGCCGCGTACTCCCATTCCGCTTCCGTGGGCAGCCGCAGCCCGGCCCAGTCGCCATAGGCTTTGGCATCAAACCAGTTGACAAAGCGGACCGGGTGGTCGTCCGGGTCTTGTTGCCAATAACCCCATCGTTCATCCCACCCGTTACCGGTGCCGGGATACTTTCCTCCGTCATAGCCGCTCTCCCGGACAAATCTCCGGAACTGGGCCACGGTCAGGCAATAAATACCCATGTAAAAGGGTTCCACCCGGTGCAGGTGGCGGGGCTTTTCATCACCATACGCCGCCGAGTCGTTCTCGGCCGCGCCCATCCAGAACTCGCCGCCCGGGATGCGCACCATCTCGTAGCCGTCTTTGGGGTTGATGAAAGAAAAATCTTGTTTCGGCATTATTTTGTTGCTGGAAAAGGGAGTGAAAATCGGACCCCTGGCGCTGTCATGTTCCCTGGAACACAAGTCGATCTTCCTCCACCACGACCTGGACAGCCGTTCCCTCCTGCCAGTGGCCATCCACGACCTGTTCGGCCAAGGGGGTCGTCAAGTGGTCATCGATAAAACGCTGCAGGGGACGGACCCCGCCGCCTGGGCCGCCCTGGCGGGCAATGAATGCTGCCGTTTCTTCTCCGATGCGCAGGTCCACCCCATGCCGCTCAACGAAACGGTCCCTGACAGCGGCCAGCAGGTGGCGGGTAATCGCCAGCATGGCGGCCCGGTCCAGGGGCTGGAAAGCGATGACCGTGTCGATCCGGTCGACAAATTCCGTGCTCAGTGTCTTTTCGAGCAGCTTCCTGTCCACCTGCCATTCCGGGCCGTTCCCGGCTTCGGTGCCGATACCGAATCCCATGGGTCGGGTTGGTTGCCCCGCCTGCGCACCCGGACCCAGGTTGGAGGTCATGATAAAGATCGCCTTGCGTCCATCCACGGTGCGTCCCTTGGCATCGGTTATCCCGCCCTCGTCAAAAAGACGCAGAAAAAGCCGCAGCACCTCGGGATGAGCCTTTTCCACCTCGTCGAGCAATACCACGCAACGGGGTGTGGAGCGCAGTCTGCCGGTCAGATAGCCTTCACGACCGTAGCCGATATAACCGGGCGGTGAGCCGATCAGCCTGGCCACCTGGTGCGGTTCGCCGTATTCGCCCATGTCGAGACGCACCAGGGGACGGTCCTGGAGGCGGGCAAAGGCCTTGGCCAGGGAACTCTTTCCCACTCCCACCGGCCCGGTGAACAACAGGACGCCGCCGGGCTTCTGCTCCTCCCGCATGCCGGTTTCGATCACGGCCACGGCCCGGACCAGGGCGTCGATGGCCTGCGGCTGTCCCATGACCTCCCGCGACAAATCCTCGGCCAGTTGGCGCATCTTCCGGGAAAATTTTTCCGGCTCTCCCTTCATATCCTCGGGCGCGGGAACCCCGCTGAGCTTGGCAAGCACCTCCCGCAGCACCTGGAGCGTGACCCGGGGCCGTTTCGTTTGGGCGTCCGTTTTGACCTGCAGCCGTTGAGTCCGGGCGCAGGCCTGGTCCAGCAGGTCGATGGCCTTGTCGGGCAGCCGCCGGTGAATCAGGCTGTCACAGGATAACCGGACCGCTGTTTCCAGGATTTCGTCGGGAATGGCAACCAGGTGATGATGTTCAAGGCCGGGCCGGAGGCCGCGCAGGATTTCCACGGCCTGTTCCGGCGAAGGCTCTTCCACCATGACCGGGGAAAAACGTCGTTCCAGGGCAGGATCGGATTCGATCCAGCGGCGGTACTCTTCACTGGTGGTGGCCCCGATGCATTTGAGCTCTCCCCGGGCCAGGGCAGGTTTGAGGATATCGCCGGCGTGCATGGCCCCCTCGCCGGAACCGCCGGCTCCGATGATGGTGTGCAGCTCATCGAAAAAGAGAACCACGTTGCCGGATCGCTGCACCTCGTCGAGCAGGTTTTGTAAGCGCTCCTCGAAGTCCCCCCGGTACCTTGTACCCGCCACCAGGGAGGAGATGGGAACCTCGACCAGCCGGATTCCCGAGAGGGCTGAGGGCAATTGACCAGCGGCGGCCTGACGGGCAAACCCCTCCACGATAGCGGTCTTGCCGACCCCGGCCTCGCCGATGAGCACGGGACAGGCCTTGGATTTCCGCAGCAGAATTTCGACCAGGGCGTCGATCTCCTCTTCCCGGCCCA
>CAZVDY010000030.1:0-15364 GCA_964626235.1 uncultured Desulfobulbaceae bacterium
GGGCATGACATCGCCGGCCAGGAGCCCCTGGCTGTTGGCCTGGATGGCCTTTCTGGTTACCTTTTTCTCCGCCTCCCAGGATATCGTCGTGGATGCTTACCGGAGAGAAGACCTGAAGGACAACGAACTTGGCCTGGGCTCTTCTCTCTATGTGAACGGCTACCGGGTGGGCATGCTGCTGGCGGGCAGCGGCGGCCTGATCCTGGCCGACCACATCTCGTTCAGGCTGGTCTACCTGCTGATGGCTGCCAGCATGACCGTCGGTATCCTTACCACTCTGTTCTGCCGGGAACCCACCGTGGAAGCCGGCACGCCGCAAAGTTTCCGGGAGGCGGTCATCCTCCCCTTCATCGACTACTTCCAGCGGGACGGAGCCCTGCTCATCCTGCTGTTCATCCTCCTCTACAAGATCGGTGACCAGATGGCCTCCACCATGACCACCCCCTTTTACCTGGATATCGGCTTCACCAAGACCCAGATCGGGGCGGTGGCCAAGCTGTTCGGCTTCTGGGCGACCATAGCCGGCGGTCTTCTGGGCGGTATCGTTCTCCTCCGCCTGGGCATTCTCCGTTCTCTCTGGATATTCGGTATTCTTCAGGCCGTGTCCACGGCCGGCTTCTCGCTGTTATCGCTGGCCGGCAACAACCTGGCCCTCCTGGCAGCGGTGATCGGCTTCGAAAATCTGAGCGGCGGCATGGGAACGGCAGCCTATGTTGCCTA
Organism: uncultured Desulfobulbaceae bacterium; assembly: GCA_964626235.1. Classification (GTDB taxonomy): domain Bacteria; phylum Desulfobacterota; class Desulfobulbia; order Desulfobulbales; family Desulfobulbaceae; genus CAZVDY01. The sequence goes on from CAZVDY010000030.1 coordinate 721, forward strand.
CATGGCCTCGCTCACCAATAAAAAGTTCACCGCCACCCAGTATGCCCTCCTCTCCAGCCTCATGGGAATTCCACGGGTCCTGGCCTCGGCGCCGACCGGCTTCATGGCCAAGGCCCTGGGCTGGACCACATTTTTCGTGGTCTGCACTCTGGTCGCCCTTCCCGGCCTGCTGCTGATCCAGCGGGTACTGAAATACCGTTCCTGAACGACATCCCGGTTCCCTGCCTCATTATACCTTTCGTTTCTCCAGGGGATGGAGTATATATACTGACAATCAGATTATAATGGACAAAACAACAGCTTGTTATGCCGATACGAATATATAACACCCTGTCGCGGCAGAAAGAGGTCTTCCGGCCCATGGAAGACGGCAGAGTGAAACTCTACGTCTGCGGCATCACCTCCTACGACTACTGCCACATCGGCCATGCCCGCTCGGCCCTGGTTTTCGACATGGTGGTCCGCTACCTGCGTCATCGCGGCTATGAAGTACAGTTTATCCGCAACTTCACAGATATTGACGACAAGATCATTGCCCGGGCAAGGGAGACCGGAGTGGAGCCGGCCGAACTGGCCGAACGGTTCATCCGGGAATTCCATCGCGACATGGACAGACTGGCCGTTCTCCGGCCCGACCTGGAACCGCGTGCCACGGAACATCTCCCGGAGATGATCGACTTCATCCAGGAGCTCATCGCAAAGGGGTTGGCCTACCAGGCCGGGACAGATGTCTACTACCGGGTCACCCGGTTCCCGCAATACGGCAGGCTTTCCGGTCGTCACCTGGAGGAGATGCAGGCCGGTGCCCGCATCGAGGTCAACGAGGCCAAGGAAAATCCCATGGATTTCGCCCTCTGGAAAGGGGCCAAGCCCGGTGAACCGTTCTGGGAAAGCCCCTGGGGGAGAGGACGGCCCGGCTGGCATATCGAATGCTCGGCCATGAGCCGCAAGTATCTGGGCGAGACGTTCGACATCCACGGAGGCGGCAAGGATCTGATCTTTCCCCACCACGAAAACGAGATCGCCCAGTCCGAGGGTGCCTCGGGCAAACCCCTGGCCAACATCTGGATGCACCACGGTTTCGTCACCATTCGGGACGAGAAGATGTCCAAATCGCTGGGCAACTTCCTCACCATCAGGGATGTTCTCGACCAGTACGATCCAGAGGTGTTGCGGCTCTTTATCTTTTCCACCCACTACCGCAACCCGCTGGACTTCAGTGAACAGGCCCTCCAGGATGCCCGCAGCGGCCTGGACAGGCTCTATTCCTGCCTGGCCGGGGTCGCCCGGCTGGAGGGGAAGCCGCAGCCAGGGGAGCCCGGCAGTGCGCTGGGCAAAAAGGACCGCGGCAAACTCGCCTCGCTGCAGGAGCGATTCGAGACAGCCATGGACAACGACTTCAACACGGCCCAGGCCCTGGGTGTTCTCTTCGAGGGCATTAAAACCTTAAACAAGGTGATCCGGTTGCCCCGGCCGGACAGGGAAGCCATCGAGGCCATCAGGAACGCAGGCAGGGAGATCCGGGAACTTGCCAATATCCTCGGCATACTGCACAAGGATCCACTGCGTCAGGCAGAAAAGAGACGCCAGGAACTGCTCGCCGCCCTGGACCTCTCGGCCGAAGAGATAGAAAGCCTGATCGCGGCGAGAAACAGGGCCCGGGCGGAAAAGGACTGGACGACCAGTGACACGATCCGGGACCGTCTGGCCAGGCAAGGCATCGAACTGCAGGACGGTCCGGACGGCACCACCTGGGAGGTCGTGCAGTCCACCTGACCCTGGCCGACGAACATAACGTCCAAGTCACAGGAGGTGATCGGAATGCATCGCATGCCCGCTGTAGCCAACCAGTTCTATCCCGGTGATCCCCTGGCGCTCAGGGATGCCCTGGAACAGCTGATACCGGCCCGGGAACCGAAAAAGCAGGCCAGGCTGGTCATCTCGCCCCATGCCGGCTATGTCTATTCAGGCGGTGTTGCCGGCGCCACCTTTGCCGAGGTGGCCATCCCCGGGACTGCCCTCATCCTGGGGCCCAATCATCATGGCACCGGGGAACCGCTGGCCCTGGGGGTCTCGGACTGGTCCATGCCCCTGGGCGAGGTGCCCATCGATCGCGAGCTCGCCGTGGCCATTCTCCGCCGGTCGGAAATCATCGTAGACGACGATTCAGCCCACCGGCTGGAACACTCGCTGGAGGTACAGGTGCCGTTTCTCCAGTACCTGCGCCCTGATATCCAGATCGTTCCCCTGGTGGTCTCCCATGTCTCCTACCGGGACTGCTGCCAGGCCGCCACCGACCTGGCCATGGCCATCAGGTCGGTGGATCACCCGGTCTTGCTGGTGGCCAGCACCGACATGACCCACTATGAACCGCGGCAGCAGGCAAGCGCCAAGGACCGGCTGGCCCTGGAACAGATCCTGGCCCTGAATCCGGCAGGCCTGTACGAGACCGTCCACGCTCATCGGATCTCCATGTGCGGCGTTGTTCCCACGACCATTGCTCTCCTCGCAGCCATGGACCTGGGAGCCACCCGGGCCGAGCTGGTGCAGTACACCGACTCGGGCGATGTCAGCGGAGACATCAGCCAGGTGGTCGGATATGCCGGCGTCGTGGTCAGCTGAGCCGGAAGAACCAGGGGAAGAGGGTTGCGATTTTCTCTTGACAACCAAACCTATATTCTCTATTTTCTTGTCCACCTTCCGATCTGCTGGGGGATGGTCTAATGGCAAGACAGCAGACTCTGACTCTGCCTATCGGGGTTCGAATCCCTGTCCCCCAGCCAGCTTTTCGTAACCGATCCCGCACCTGCATAAATGCCTCGCTCGTGACGTTTTCATGACCTGTTTCTACCCACAGGCCTGAACGACAGGCGCCTGGACGGCACAATATCTTCTCAACTGTTTCAGGACAGGCCAGGAACCCGCTGCCCGTTTTGCGGGCAGCTGCTCGGCAAAGAGTAATCCCCGGAGGTTGACAGCAGTGGAGCCCTAGAGGGGCGAAAATGGATGGTGCCCCCGGCAGGATTCGAACCTGCGGCACCAGGATTAGGAATCCTGTGCTCTATCCTGCTGAGCTACGGGGGCAGGTAGATCGTGAACTTCTTCTGGCCGGCAATATACCTGATACGAAGTGAATGGCAAGTGATTTTCGGCCCGACCTAGAGACTGGCACCATCCTCCAGCCGCTCCACACCAGCGAAATCCGTCCCGCCCCGCTGGGGACGGACGATGCAGTTGCGCCCGATCCGCAGGCCGTCCGGGATCTCTGCCATCTTGCCGATCAGGGTGATGCCGGTATAGAGATGTTTCGGATACTCCCTGTTGGCCACTCCCCGGTCACCACCGGCGCCGACGACCACGTTGCGGCCGATCCGGACCCGCTTGTCGCAGATGGCCAGGTCCACCACGGCATTTTCAGCGATCACGCTGTCTTCGAAGATCACCGCATCCCGGACAACAGCTCCTTTCCGCACATGTACACCAGGAGACAGCACCGAGTTGACCACCGTACCCTCGATGATACAGCCCGCGGAAACCATGGAAGAAGAAACATCGCAGCCACTGAGGAAACGGGCCGGCGCCCTGTCCATGGGCCTGCCGTCAGCCTCGATATTGGTCCTGATTCCCCATTCCTCCGGGGAAATCTCCGAATGCTCAGCAATGATGTCCATGTTGGTCTGCCAGTAGGACTGGATCGTGCCCACATCGCGCCAGTAGCCATAGAACGGATAGGCAAAGACCCGGTCCTGTTCGATGGCCCGGGGGATGATATGCATACCAAAGTCGATCTCCTGCCTGTCACGGGCCAGGGTCTTCAGGAGATATCCGGTATCAAAGACATAGATACCCATGGAAGCGAGATTGGTCTTCGGCTCCCGGGGTTTTTCCTCCCAGTCCACTATCCGGTTCTCGCTGTCGACGATCCCGGCGCCGAACTGGTGAATCTCGCTCTTGGGCACCACCATCATGCCGATGGTGATGTCCGCCTCCTTGTGGCGATGGTACTCCAGCATGGCATCGAAGTCCATCTGGTAGATATGGTCGCCCGAAAGGATGACCACCTGTTCCGAAGGGTTGGCCTGGATGAAGTCGATGTTCTGGCGGATGGCATCCGCGGTACCCTGATACCAGTCCGAGTCCTTTTCCCCGGTGCGCGGAGGCAGAATCTTGACCCCGCGGGTTCGGCCGGTGAAGTCCCAGGCAGCGCCGGTGCCGATATGGCGCATCAGGGAAAGCGGTTTGTACTGGGTCAGTACCCCGACCCTGGTCAGGCCGGAGTTCATGACATTGGAAAGGCTGAAATCGATGATCCGGTACAAGCCTCCAAAGGGGACGGCAGGTTTGGCCCGATGCCCCACCAGAATATTCAGCCGGCTGCCGATACCGCCGGCAAGAAGCAGAACCAGTGCGTCTCGTGCCTCTCTCATTGCAGCACCTCCAGGTCGGCCAGGCCTTCGGCAGGCCAGGATTCAGGGGCTATGCGGGGAGCGACGGTGCAGCCGCTGCCGATGGTGATACCGGCAGGGACCCGGTTGTTCCAGCCGATGACCGTCACCTTGCCCGGACCATCCACTCCGGCCACCCCAACCCGGGCATTACGACCGAAAACCGTGTTCACATCGCTGACCACCCGGCAGAGGCTGGCGCCCTCTTTCACGGTATTATTGAAAAACAACACCGAATTATGCACCTCTGCTCCCTTCTCCACCCTGACCCCGGGAAAGAGAATGGAGTTGCGCACCGTGCCGTCTACAATGCAGCCATTGTATGCCATGGAGTTGTCCAGCAGGCCGTGGGCACCGATTTTCAGCGGCTGACAGTCCCGGATATTGCGGTGCTCCAGGTTGGTCCGCAGGCCCCATTTCTCCATGTCGATCCTGGGATGTTCTCCCAGCAGGTCCATGGAAGTCTGCCAGTACTCGTCCACAGTCCTGGTATACCCCCAGTATCCCCGGAACTTGTAGCCAAAGACCCGGTACTGTTTCTCCATCATCATGGGAATGATGTCCCGGCCGAATTCGTAGGAATCCTGTTTCTGATTCTCGGCCAGCACCTCGTAAAGGACCTTGGGCCGGAAACAGAGGACCGTAAGGGACGCCCAGCGGTCACGCGGCCTGGCCGGTTTCTCCTCATACGACAGGAGACGGCCTCCCTGCGGATCATCACCTTCGATCTCGGCAATACCGAAACGGCTGGCCTCCTGCCGGTCCACCCGGATGAAGGCGGCGGTCAGGTCCGCATCCTGGCTGTAGTGATACCGGATCATCTCCCGGTAATCCATGTGGTAGATATGGTCACCTGAAAGGACCAGAATTTCTGCCGGATCGTGATACCGGACAAAATCCAGGTTCTGGTAGACCGCATCGGCCGATCCCCTGTACCAGTGCGGATTTTCATAGTCCTTGAAAGGCGGCAGAATGGAGATTCCCCGGTAGCGGCCGATCATGTCCCAGGCCGCTCCGGTACCGATATGATTGATCAGGGAATAGGAACGGTATTGGCTCAGGATGGCGATCAGCTCGATGCCAGAGCACATGAGATTGCTCAGGGGAAAATCGATCACCCGGGCAAAGCCGCCAAAGGGGACAGCCGACTTGGGGCGATAATGGGTCAGGACGCCCAGTTCATCGACCCGGCCACCGGCCAGAATCATTGCCAGTGTGGATGGTTTCAACATACAGAGTACCTTATATCTGCTGCAGTGGGGGAGAACGGATTATTCTCCAAGTTTATTGCACAATACTCTGGAAAGGCAAGAACAATTTAATCATCGTCCAGGCCGGACTCGCCGGTAGCCCCGAATCGCTGCCAGAGCTGGCCGGAAACGGTCTGCAGGAAGATCCTGAACGGGCCGAGCGCACCGGTCGTACCCATAACGTCCGGGGAAACCGGCCAACCTGAAAATCCAGGAACAGAAGTCAGGAAGAAAAAAAGGGTTTACAGAATGTTCGTAAATCCTGTAAACCCTTTCATCATCGCTGGAGGCGACGACCGGATTCGAACCGGTGAATAATGGTTTTGCAGACCACTGCCTTACCACTTGGCTACGTCGCCATCTCATGTAGGAGAGATCTTATACCATACCCGACATTTTTGACAAGAGGAAAGATCGCCGGAAAACGCATACTCTGCGAGGTTGGACGACACCCATGGGAACCACTATAGAAGCGCTCTGCCAGGACAATGCCGAGCTGCTTGCCGAGCTGCAGGAAACCATCCAGTACCGGTTCAGGGATATTCACCTGCTGCAGCTCGCCCTGATCCACAGCTCATTCGCCTTTGAACGACTCGACAGCGGAAACCACAACGAGACCTTGGAATTTCTTGGTGATGCGGTCCTCGATCTCACGGTGGGGTATATCCTCTTCAGCCGCTTCCCGGAAATGCGGGAAGGAAAACTGACCAGGATCCGCTCCGCCCTGGTCAACGAAGCCGGTCTGGCCGGGATGGCGCGGTCCATCGACCTGGGCAAATATCTGGCACTGGGGCGAGGCGAGGATGCCTCCAGGGGGAGGGACAAGGCATCCATCCTCTCCTGTGCCTATGAGGCTCTGGTGGGAGCGCTGTTTCTCGATGGCGGCTACGAGGAGGCCCTGTCCTTTGTCCGGCGTTCCTTCGAGCCTCTCATCGACCAGCAGGGAGACCAGTTGATGATAACGGACGCCAAGAGCGGCCTGCAGGAATTTCTCCAGGAACGGTACAATGAGGGGCCGACCTATGTCTTAGAACAGGAAGAGGGACCGGCCCATGCCCGGATCTTCACGGTGACGGTCCGCTTCCGGGACCAACTGCTGGGCACAGGCAGGGCATCGAGCAAAAAGGAGGCTGAACAGCAGGCTGCGCGGCAGGCCCTGGACATGCTACAGGAAAATGAAAAAAAATCAGGCTGATCCCGAGTCCGGGTCAGCTCCTGTCCTGCTGCTCCAGGAGCGGCCGCCACATGGTCCGAATGTGTTCGAAAAAAAAGTGCTTGGCAAGAACCAGGCGGTTTTCCGGCAATTTTGCTCCCCGCATCCTCCTGTCCCACGATTCCTGAATGGCCTGCAGCTTCAAGCGCTGTTCTTCCGAGGATGCACTGTCGATGACCTCCCGGACCATCCGCCGCTTCTCCCGTTCAAAGGCCAGCCGGTCCTCCCGGAACAGCCTGGCCAGCCTGGCGTGTTCCTGCAGGGCCTTCCTCTTTCTGTCTTCCCGCTCCACATCGCGTTGAAGCTTCCGCACGTCCAACTGATAATTGGTATTCATGATCGCCCTGAATTGAAAATTGTTTCCAACACCTATCCTCTTCCATGGCAGGTGCCTGCCTGGCACGTCCGGAATCAGCAACCCGGACCACAGGTCCTCTGCCTTGCAGAATGCAGAATATATACCGTGAAACGAGAAAAATTTCCACATCCAATTGCAACGGATTAACAGCAGGTTAGAAAGATCATGCCAACATGCCCGATCAACACTTCTCTTTTGCGAAAAATCTGTTCCGGAATTCAGGAGCCGTGAAAATGTTATGTCGGCAAGCATTCAGATGAACCCATGAACCATCTCCTGGTCATCCCGATCTTCATCCCCCATGCCGGTTGCCGTCACAACTGTGTATTCTGCGACCAGAACCGGATAACCGGTCAGAGAACTGCCAGGATCGCCATCCCACAGATACGGGCCACCATTAAGACCTGGCTGGATCGCCACTGGAATCCGGACAGACGAGAGCAGGTCCAGATCGCCTTTTACGGAGGAAGCTTCACGGCCCTGCCCGCTTCTGAGCAGGAAGAACTCCTGGCAGAGGCCTGCCGGTGGCTGCGGCTGGGCGTTGTCCACACTATCCGGCTGTCCACCCGGCCGGACTGCATAGACCGGCCTGTTCTGTCCCTGCTGAAACGGTATCGGGTGGGTATCGTGGAACTTGGTGTCCAGTCCATGGACAACAGGGTGTTGGCCGCGGCCGGAAGAGGGCACACTGCCGACCATACCAGGCTGGCCTTCGCGCGTCTCCGAGAGGAGGGATTTTTGATCGGCGCCCAGCTGATGCTCGGCCTGCCTGCAGAGACGAGAAAATCCATCCGGAAAACGACTGCCGAGATACTGGCCCTGCGGCCGGATTTCGTCCGTATCTATCCGGTTCTGGTGCTGCGGGGAACCAGGCTTGCTGCCATGTATCGTCAGGGCCGGTATCAGCCGCTTTCTCTGGCCAGGGCAATCGTGTTGGCTGCAACCATGCGAAAGGATCTGGAGCAGGGATCCATCCCGGTGATCCGGATGGGCCTGCAACCGGGGCAGAGCCTGGAGAAATCGCTGGTGGCCGGTCCCCACCACCCGGCCTTTGGCGAACTCGTCCGCAGCCGGCACATGGAGTACCGGATCAGAAGGGCCCTTGCCCCTCTTGCCGCCGGGCAGACCGGCTTGCTTCTCGTTTCGGAACAGGACCGGTCCCTGTTTTCAGGACACGGGGGGATCCTGCTCAGGCGGCTGGAACGGCTGGGAATGGGAGAACGGTTCTCACTCCGATTTCTGCCGACCATGCAGCGTGACCAGGTCCGGCTCGTTTCGGAAGGCACAGAGAAAGCTCCCTGAATGACGCAGCGACACTCCCCGGCTATTTCATGTGCCGGGTGGCCAGCCGCATGAGCGTGTTGGTGGTGAACTCCTGGGGATCCCGGATCGGCAGGTTCTTGAGTGGCACCTCGGCCCGGGCGGCCTCCTTGTGCCCCCCGGCGGAGCCGAATTCGGAAAAGATCTTTTCCGCCAGCTTGCCGGCATTCTTCCGGTACCCGTCACAGCGGAAGATGACCACCAGCTTCTCTCCGTGGATGCCGGAAACAAGAACCCAGTCGAACTGGTCCACGTGGTTGAGAAAGTCGGCGATGATCACCAGGATGTCCGGAGTGCCCACCCGGCCAAGATGCACATAGGCCCTTCGCTTGCTGGCCCGCACCTCGTTGAGGGCGATCTTGAAATACTTCAGTTCCGAGCGGCGCAGTTCGGTGAGTTCGAACTTGCGAACAAGATCCCGGTTGGCGATGTTGAACAGGTAGCGAAAGGATGCCCCTTCGGCAGGTTGCATGTTTTTCTTCTCGAAATTCTGCGTATCGACCTTGATGCCGTAAAAGAGAGCCGTGGCCAGGGTCACGGAGGGCTTGATTCCGGCTGACCGAAGGTATTCCACCATCATGGAGGAAACCGCCCCGTATCCGGGACGGATATCGATGAAGTCGGCATCCCAGCCCTCGGTGACCGGATGGTGGTCGATGACCGCGTCGAACTGGAGACGCTCGAAACAGGGTTGGTGGGTCGGCTGCGAGTCGAGAAGGACCTTTTTGGTGTAATTCTTTATCGACAGGGTATGCAGACGCTCGATGGGGATCTTCAGCCGCTCGACCATGGTCAGGTTATTGAGGCGGCGGATCTCGTTGGGATAGCCGATGGTCACACTCATCACCCGATAGCTGAGCAGTCGCTTGACCGCCATGGCACTGGCCAGGGCATCGGGATCAGCGCTGATCACAACGAGCACCTTGTCCTCCCGGTCGAAGAGATCCCAGAAGCCGTTGAGCCTCGTCTGGGCGGAATTGCGGCTCGCACTGCGGGTCACAACACCGCCTATCTTCTCAAGTCGCTTATGTTTCAAGAAAATACCTGCTCAAAAAAAAAACTGTTATTGCCGACACCGACAATAACAGCATGGAGAGGTTCAGCTTTTCTCAACGTTCCGGCCGGGAATTCCGGTCGTCCGGCCACCCCTTGATCCTGTTTGCAGATGCGTCATACCAGATTGTTCTCCTCCCGCACCTGTAAACCAGGCACAACGATTCTTCGGGACCACTGACAGCAAAGACTCTACCATAGATCTCCATACAATTTCAAGCAGCCCGTGAAAAACCTCCTTCCTGGCAGGACAAGGTGATGGATAAACCGGGAAAAATCATGAACGTTCTGAAAAGACAGGAACCGAGGGAAACAGAGAAGGGTCGGTATGGGGGATGAAACGGCAGCCTGAAAACCGGTTCATGAACTCCTGGTTGACGTTTAGCTCTATGTAAGTAATTTTATTCAATATGTCATATGAGCGCATCCTAACTTGCTCGTCCTGCAACAGCAGCTCCGCCCCTTGGAGGGAGCTGTTGCCGATGGGCCGATAGACCGAGAGATCCAGATCCGGCAACATGCCCAGGGTGACCGCCCGGGCGGGGTCGATATGCCGGCCAAAGGCGCCGGCCACATAAATCCGCTCCAAAGATGAAAACTCCAGCCCGACCTGGGCAAGCAGGGTGGTCAGGATCGCGTACATGGCCGCCTTGGAACGGATCAGGGCATCCAGGTCCACCTGGCTGAGTGTCACCGGCTCGTTGCCGGCAGCCTGTTCGGCCGGCACGACGACAAACACAGGCTCACCGTTCCTTTGGCCGAGCCGGCTCCTGAGAAACGCCTCCTGGGCGGCGTTTTCCGCCTTGCAATCCAGGCGGATCTTGCCCTGCAGATCGATGATCCTTGCCAGGTATAGTTCCGCCACCAGGTCGATGAGGCCGGAACCGCACAATCCGCGCGCCGGTTCTCTGCCAATGGTCTGATACTCGAGGCACCATCTCTGGCGGTCTATCCGCACCGACTCGATGGCTCCGGGAGCGGCCCGCATTCCCATTCTGGCCACGCCGCCCTCCAGAGCAGGCCCTGCCGCGCCGGCGCAGGCTATCAGCCAGTCCCGGTTGCCGAGGACCACCTCTGCATTGGTGCCCACGTCGATCAGCATGCAGGTCTGTTCCTGTTGATCAAGGCCAGAGGCCAGGATTCCGCTGACCAGGTCGCCACCGAAGTAACTGCCTCGGCTGGGAAGAATCCAGACCGGCGCAGCGGGTGCGATGTTGAGCCCCAGCTCGCCTGCCGCCAGGGGATCGACACTGTTCACCAACGGGATGTAGGGTTCCCGGCAGATATGATACGGATCCAGGCCGAGCAGCAGGTGGGTCATGGTCGTATTGCCGGCAATGGAGATCCCCCGTATGGCCGCAGGCTGGATATGCGCCTCCCGGGCCAGGGCTTCCGCCAGCCTGCCGATGTCTTCCAGGACGGCCTCCTGCAGACGCACCAGGCCGTCCTGCTCCACTTCCCGGTCTGTGCCGCTCTTCCGCCGGCTGGTGGCAAAATGAATCCGGTTCAGGATGTCGGCGCCAAACCTGATCTGACTGTTTGGCCTGTTGGCGACCGCAAGCCGTTGACCGGTAAGAAGGTCTATCAGGCTGGCCTCCAGGTGGGTGGTGCCCAGGTCCAGGGCCATGGCCGGGAAAACCACGGGCTTTTCGGGCAAAAAATCGACCAGTTCAAATCGTTCCGGCAGCATGTTCACCACGGCGCAGCCACGGAAACCGCAATCCCGGAACCTGGCAGCGATATCGGCCACCAGGGGAAATGGTATCCGCAGGGGCCGGCCCGCGGCAGGAAGCAGCGGCCTGAGCGCTCTTTTCAGCCGGTCCAGGTCGGCCGTATTATCCTCCAGGCTGGGCGGCTCTGCCGCGACGGCGATGGCCAGGCTCACGGCAGTTCCGGTATTGGCCTTTCCATTCAGGGGGGGCATGCGAGGTATCGTTCCCAGGTTTTCTATTCGGGCAGGCCCTGCTTCATTTCCAAAAGCCTTGCCTTGACGTATTCGAACTCTTGGAGGATCTTTTCCAACTGGCTCTGCATGTACTGCCGGGTCAGGCTGCCCTGCCGTCCCAGCTTCTCCATGTCCAGACAATATGAGGCCAGCCGTTTGCCGCCGACCATGGAGCTGCTGGACTTGAGCGAGTGAGCACTCTCCCAGGCCCGCCGGGCATCACCCTCACGGATCGCCTCCTGGAGCGATTGCAGCAGGGGCGGCGTGTGCAGCAGGTAGCTGTCGATTATCCGGGAGACCACGTCTTTCCTGACAACGCCCTGCTCCACGTACCGGTACGGCTCAAACACCGTGACGTCAAAACGGACAGAATTCCCTGTTTTCTCCTCTGTATCCATGTCTCCTCCCCTTGCACGCCACCAGGAATATCCTCCGATGAACCGGCTGTTCGCCCGCTCCGGCTCCGTTGGCCCCTTGCCGGCCTCCCAACAGAACCCTGAACGGTCAGGACCTGTTGCTCGAGATCAAGGCAGACACAACAGGAGGACACAACCCCATGGGGGGTATCCCCGGACAACCTGTTTGCACAACGCAGGGATTCGGCCAACAGACCGTTTTTCAAGGATCCGCTGCACACTCCTCCCCGACTACAGCCGGGTACCGGACAACGGATTCCTCGCTCCGCAGGCAGTGGTCCCCTCTGGCCGGAACGTGCTATTCTACCCTGAAATCGCCAGCAAAATCCACGACAATTTTCAGCAGCAGGAAACCGGATGAAAAACAGGTTCCTGCCGGAACCACATTGCCGCGTTTCCCCCAACACCACCTGACCGGGCAACCGATCACAGTGGACTTACTATCAGAGTATGCAATCCCGCCCGACGTATATCATACTTCCAAGCTGCAACTGGTCATAGATGTGCAGGATTGCACGATCTTTCCTGGACGCTATAGCCCGCCACGCGACCAGGAGAGATCGCGTGAAGATGCGGCACCTGTGATCAACTACCTGACCGGCCGTCGTCCGGGTGCTGCCCGGATGCCCTCGGAACCTGCAACCGACCTTACGGCAACGTATCAAGATAGTGCAGAATCGCCTCGGCTCCCCTGAATACCCTTTTCTCCGCTTTGGTCTCAACCAGCAGTACCGGCACAGAGGAGAGATTCAGGTTGGCAATAAAGGTGCGGGCCTTGGCCGCCGCTATCCGCAGCCGCCGGATATCGCCTCCTCCTTCACCGCTTTCCCGGCCAGCAACAAGATCCTGCTCCAATCTTGCAAGGACCTGGAACGGGTTGGAACTGGACGACAGTGCAGGGAAGATCCCGGCCAGTCCGTTCAGGCTCTCCGCATCCTCGTCGACCACGGCAAGACGCCAGACAGTCCCACTGACATCCTTGCGGGCAAGCTGCTCCACGACTTCCCGGCAATGGGGACAATGCAGGCTGAACACCAGGGTATGGATCGTCTTTTCAGCCTGCTGCGTTACTGCCGCCTTCTCGAGGACCGCCATCTTGCTGTAGGCATCCCTTGGCTCGGGGATGCTCAGCACACTGCTGCCCAGGAAGCCGCCAAGCCAGGCAATGACGAAGAAAAGAAGAAATATCCTGCGGTATCCGAGGGAAAGCAGCGTTGCGGCGCAGAACAGCAGGCTGGCGACAGTCAGGCAGAGGATGCACTTCTGCCCGATGGTGAACAGCTGGAACCCGATAATGGCGCCATCGAACGACAGGGCGGCAAAGAGCAGCCCCGGTGGGAGGAAGACCAGGTAGCGCGGGTAACGGCCGGCGAGAAAACAACCAAGGAAGAAAATCCAGAAAAACAGGGCGCCACCGGCCACCAGCAACGGCTCACCGATCCTGACGTAGTGCCCCACCACCTCGCAGGCGGTTGTTCTGCACAGGCTCCTGCCCTGCAGGGAAAGCCAGGATTCGAGGCTCAGGCCCAGGGCAGTTGCAAGGCCGAGAACAAGCAGAAGGATCCGCCAGAGACCATCCCTGTTTTTCGTCCTCCGGACAGATTCGGCTGAATGCATGGATCACGCAACAGCAGATCAGTTATAGGTTCCGGAAACATTGATCCCGGAGGCCTCCCTGACACCGGTTGCCGAGAATGCGGCCTGTTCGTTGGCAGTGCCGGAGTTGGTTATGGTAAGGGAATAGTTGAACAGAATCCCCTCGTTGGCCGGATAGGTGGCGCTCCTGGCCCTGAAGGACGGCAGGATGGGCGTAATGGTGTCCGTGGCGGTCCCGGTTGCGGTTTCAGAGTACGAGTAGGTGCCGTTCGGGGGAAACGATCCGTTCTCTGCCCGGTACTGCTCCAGAAGAACAGGAAACTGTTCCAGAACCGACTCTGCAGATTTCTGCTTTGCCGAAGTCACGTATCTATTGTACGCCGGAATCGCGATCGCTGCCAAGATGCCGATGATGGCTACTGCTATAAGAAGCTCAACCAGACTAAATCCGTCTTCAGTAAACATATGATTAACTATTTTCATAATATATATTGTAGATCACCCTAGGCAAAAATTTGCCCAGGGTGATCTAAATCAAATTATTATTCTACAGTAACAGTCGGCGCGGCCGTAATACCCGGTGTATTACCGCTTGCAACCTTGATTGTTACAGTGTCACCTACACTGAGAGCTGTAAGATCATCTGCACTTGTAGAACTATCAGGGCCAGCAATCAGTATCTGACAGTTGGCTCCGGTATCTTTCGCCACAGTACTGACACCGGCCTTAAATGCATCCGCTGTTGAATAGGGATCAGTCTTGCCACCTGCATTCAAATCATTAGCAACAGTACTCGACGGCGTTCCTCCAGCAGCCCGTTTCGCAAGCTCAGACTTGATAAAATTATGAGCTGTATCCAAGTTTGCCTGACAGGCATTAATCTTTGTTCTTGCCATATATTGAGAATACTGCGGAATGGCGATGGCAGCCAGAATACCGATAATCGCGACCACGATCATCAGTTCGACCAGGGTGAAACCGGTGTTGTCCTTGTGTAACTTGGTCAGTTGTCCACGTGTCATGTCTATACCTCCATGTAGTGTTTGAA
>CAZVDY010000031.1:0-3794 GCA_964626235.1 uncultured Desulfobulbaceae bacterium
GAAAGGAGGATCGGATCGCCGAGCTCATCAGGGAGATTCAGGACGGCCAGGCACGGGAGTCAGAGCTGAAAGGCCGGGCGGAATCGCTGCGTAGCGCTGTTGAAGAGCTGCAGAACGAGCTGGTCGGCAAGGAGGAATTGCTGGAAGTCAGGAACCAGGATGTGAAAAATCTTAGGGACCAGTTGGACAGAAAGATAGAGGAGGTCAAGAAAAAGGAACGGGAGATCAAGATAATCCAAAGCAGATCAGCCGAGCTGCAGGATCGGTTGAAAATCCGGGAAACCGCCCTGGCCCGATTCAGAAAGGTGCAGGAGGAGCTGCGGCAGGCCTATGCCTACCTTGACGAACAGGAGGAAGCAACAGCTGACCGGAACGAGCCGGTGGACCATGACGAAAACGGTAACGACGATCGGGGGTAACGGTCATGTGTGATCCATGCGATGCGGCCATCACGGTAACCGTGAGGGACATCAGGCGATTTCGTTGGAAAAAGGTGATCTTTTTCTCGCTTCTCTCCCTTGTCTTTCTCCTTCCGATACTTCTGAGCGGGTTGCGCAGAGAGGCCATTGACCTCCCCGTGGTGACCAGTCCGACCGGAGACATCGGATGCTGCATCGTCACCCTGACCGGTAGCGGAACACCGGGCAGCGAGGTCTTTCTGGTCCTCAACGACAACAACATCGGCCAGGTCACGGTGGACGAGACCGGAGCATGGTCATTCAGTACAAGCCCGCTTGAACCGGGAACCTATACCGTCCTCGCCTACGTGGTGGACAAGCATGGCCGCCGACACCAGGCCACCAGGACGATTCAGTTTACGGTTCTCCCGCCTGCAGAGCCACCGACGGTTACCCTGGCTACCGAAGAGCTGAAACCTGGCAGGATCCCTCTGAGCGGAACAGCCGAGCCGGGCACGTCGCTTTCCATCGAGCTGAATGGAGAACAGATCGGCGAGGTCCAGGCAGACGACCAGGGAGAGTGGTCCTTTACCATGGAGGGGGTACAGGCCGGAGACCACGTTGTCAGAGTCTGGGCCGTGGACGGTTCCAATACCCAGCATACCGCTTCCAGGGCTCTGTCCTTTTCCATTGCCAACCAGACCTGGCCACCGGTGATCACCCCTCCCGAAGGAGAACTCGACCCGGCGGAGATCACTATTCAGGGCAGCGGCACGCCAGGCACCACAGTTGAACTTGTCCGGGATGGAGTCACCATCGCCCAGGCCACTGTTGACGACAACGGCCTGTGGTCGGTGAAGACGGATGTGTCTTCCTATATCACATCGTTCCAGGCCATTGGATACACCAGTGACGGCCAGGAAATAGGCCGCTCCGAAGTACTTCGCCTCCGTGTTCCAGCCGCAGCGGAACTGGTTCCCATAGGCGAGCCCTGTCTCACGGATATCGTGCCTGATGATGACGGTGGCGTGACCGCGACCTTTTCCTGGGCCGGCAGGGGAGAGCCAGGCACGCTCCTGTCCCTTGAAGGGACAGCGGAGCTGGAACAGACCCTGGAAATCGATGCCAGTGGCAACTGGTCCATCTCCAGAAAGGTCCACCTGGAACCCGGCACCTACAACCTGATCGCCAGGATGAAGGACCGGCAGGGCACCCTTCTTGACTCTTCCGAACCCAGGCAGGTACTGATCGAGCTGCCTCCTCCACAACCTGCAGAGGAGCAGCCGGCAGCGGATGCCGAGCCTCTTGTCGAGGAACTGGTTGTCAAGCACCAGGAACCAGCGGAAGTGCCGCCACCTCCGAAGCGTACTGATGCCAGGAAGCACCTGCAGCAGTCTCTTGACGAGCTGCTGACCGGTCAGAAGATCGGTTTTGCCCTCTCTGCAGCCAAACTGACCGACAACGGCAAGAAACTACTGGAGGCCATTGCCGAGATACTCAGGCAATATCCTGACATCCCGGTGGAAATATCTGGCCACACCGATTCCACAGGCGACCGTCGGGCCAATCAGCTCCTCAGCGAACAGCGGGCCGAGGCAGTCAGGCAGTACCTTGTCTCCCTCGGTATTTCTGCTGACAGACTGCGTGCAGTGGGATACGGGGACTCCAAACCCCTGGTGGACAATTCCACCCTGGAAAACCGGCGCACCAATCGACGGGTAGAGTTCCGGGTCCTGGAAAAACAAAATGATTGAAATCCTACCAACCCATTGCCCTGCAATGGGTTGACAAGAATCCAGCATACCGGTATAGAAAAATGTAATCCTTCTTCCCTGCTGATGACAGATGGGTCACATCTGCTGACACATACACAGGCCGGCAACAGTTGTCTGACCCGCCGGTACCGAAGTACCGTCGACCGGCCGCCGGCCAGGCCAGGCATGCTGTTGACCGGATGAACCCACGGGGGCTGCATGGGGGGAACAGACTATACCAATCAGTTAGAGGAGATACTCGTCTGCCGGGATATCCATCCGGGCGGCAACCGTCCCTGGGATATCCAGATCCACGACCGTCGCTTTGCCCGCCGCGTCCTGACCGAGGGATCCCTCGGCCTGGGCGAGTCCTACATGGACGGCTGGTGGGACTGCGAGCGTCTTGACGAGTTCTTTTACCGGATTCTCCGGGACAAACTCGACTGCACCATTACCTGCCGCAATATCCTGGCGGCGATCAGAGCCAGGCTGCTCAATCCGCAAAAGGTCTCACGCGCCTTTCAGATCGGCGAACATCACTATGACATCGGCAACGACCTCTACCAGGCGATGCTGGACCCGGCCATGATCTATTCCTGCGGGTACTGGAAAGAGGCGGATACCCTGACCCAGGCCCAGGAGGCCAAGATGGACCTGGTCTGCAGAAAGCTGCACCTGGAACGTGGCATGCGGGTGCTGGACATCGGCTGCGGCTGGGGCGGGATGGCCAGATATGCCGCCGAACACTACGGCGTATCGGTAGTCGGTATAACGGTTTCCAAAGAACAGGCTGCCCTGGCCAGGGAACGGTGCAAGGGACTGGACGTGGAAATCCGCCTGGAGGACTACCGCAGCCTGGATGACCGGTTCGACCGGATACTCTCCCTGGGTATGTTCGAGCATGTGGGGTACAAAAACTACCGGACCTTCATGCGGGTGGCCCGCAAGAACCTGCAGGATGACGGCATATTCCTCCTCCACACCATTGGCAGCCGCTACTCGAGCCGCTCCACCGATCCATGGATCGCCAAGTACATATTTCCCAACTCCCAGATCCCCTCGGCCGCCCAGATAACCGCTGCTGCCGAACCGGACTGGATCATCGAGGACTGGCACAACTTCGGTGCAGATTACGATACCACCCTGATGGCCTGGTTTGCCAACTTCGACCGGGCATGGCCCAGGCTGAAAGACCGGTACGGCCAGCGGTTCTACCGGATGTGGAAGTATTATCTGCTTGCCTGCGCCGGCTCGTTCCGGGCCCGCAAGAATCATCTCTGGCAGATCGTGTTCATGCCCGACGGCATGCCGGGCGGATACCTGGCCCCCCGCTGAACGAATCGACCGTCACACCCCTCCCGGCAACCGGCCGCCACCTGGGAATCCGTCATCCTCTGTCCCGTCTTGTTCCATTCCGGCCGGCACTGAAGATTTCAATGTAAATTTCCAAAGAAAAAGTGTAGTATCCGGCACGCATGGCTTGCCCGGTTCAGCATTCCCGGACCGGGCCGAACAAGTTTCCTTGCCTCAGACCCTGAAAATTGATGACCAGAGACGAACTGCAACACAGGATCATCTCGATCCTGGAGAACGACTTTGAATTCGAACATCCCGGCCTGGACGACAATCTCCGGGACGATCA
>CAZVDY010000032.1:0-8172 GCA_964626235.1 uncultured Desulfobulbaceae bacterium
GTCGGACTCCTTGATGACCACTGGCGGATTGTCGAGCAGGTTCCTGGTCAGGGCGAGAAAATAACTTTGGGTATTCTCGCCCAGCTCGAATTGCTGGATGTATTCGGCCTGGTCGAGGTGCCGGAAAAATCCGGTCAGGTTCTCCAGTAACCGCTCGCAGGCTGTAGGCTCTTTTTCCTCTCTTTCCTGCTCACCCAGGAATGCTGCCGCCTCCGGGCCGGCTTCCTGAACGTCTTGCGGCACAGGGACACTCTGGGCGTCCGTCACTGTTTCAGCGGGTAGTTCGGCCCGGGTTGTTTCGCTCGGTGGAGATTGTGCCGGGATGACCGGTGAAACCGCTGGCCCGGCCTGCAGTTCATCCACGCTGAGCTGCCGGACCTTGGGCGAGGCCGGTTTTGCCGGTTTCTTTTCCGCAGCAGCCGGTTGAGTGGTTGTGGCTAAACTTTTCCCAGTCTTTTCTTTTGCTGGAGATGGGGGAGGTTGCTGCTGTTCCTTCTCTGATGTCTCGTGAACAGCTGGCGGGTGTTTTTTCGTTTTGTTGTCAATGGGGTTCCTGGTGGTCGGGGGGACCGACTGCGGTTGAGACTCGGCGGGATGTATGGTTCTGGAGACGCTTTTCTCGTTTTCAGGGGCAGGAAGGGAGGGTTTTTCCAGTGGCTCGGAAACGGTGGGATGTTCACCTTGTTCCGGTTCAATGGGGGCAAAGTAGAGCCAGAAGCTGCCGGTGATGATCAGCAGCAGGAGGCTGAGGAGAAAGACTGGCCAGAAACTGCTCCTTTTCCTCCTGAATCTGTGCTGTTGCTGTTGATCGGGTTGAATCATCGATTTGCCGGTGCCCGGATGAGTTGGTCGGATTTTCAGTTCATTCAGTCTCCAATGTACCAGATAGACGAACGAAATGGAAAAAGAAAAACTTATCCGGGGCATCCGTCGAAAACAAGGGAAAATGCGACCCGCTGGGGCACCCTTCCCAGACGGTAACCTTCCAGGGCCGTTCTCTCCTTTTCTCCTTGACGCTCCTGGAGGAAAGAGATAAGTTTCGACAATTTTGTACTGTTCCGGCAAGAAGGAGAGGTCCGGCTGGAAGGCTGACGGTGCATCTCATTTGATAGTTTTTTGTTTCCTGTACTTATAACAAATTGGAGGAGTAAGTATGTCTGTCTATGTAGTAGGTCACAAGAACCCGGATACCGATTCAGTTACCGCCGCCATTGCGTATGCCACCCTGATGAAGGCCAAGGGGGAAGACTACATTCCCTGTGTTCAGGGCGAGATGAACCCGGAAACCAAGGTGGTCCTTGACCGTTTTGGCGTGGCGGTTCCCGAACTCCTCACCGATGCCACCGGCAAGCAGATCGCCCTGGTCGACCACAGTGATCTGGCCCAGGCCCCGGACAATCTCGGCGACGGCGAGGTGGTGGCCATCGTGGATCACCACAAGATCGGCGATGTCACGACCAACAGCCCCATCTTCTGCTGCGTCAAACCGGTCGGCTGCACCGGCACCGTGCTCAAGCAGCTCTACGACATCGAGGGTGAGGCCGTGCCCGCCGATGTCGCCGGCCTGATGCTTTCCGCCATTCTCAGCGATACGGTAAACTTCAAGTCGCCCACCTGCACCGAGGCAGACAAGAAAGCGGTTGCCGAGCTCAAGGAGATCGCCGGTGTGGAGGATACTGACGAGCTGTTCATGGACATGCTCAAGGCCAAGAGCTCGGTCGAGGGTGTGCCGGCAAAGGATCTGCTCAACCGCGACTACAAGGATTTTGACATGAACGGCAACAAGGTCGGCTGCGGGCAGCTCGAACTGGCCACCCTGGATCAGGTCGCCGACATCCGCGAGGATCTGCTCAACGCCATGAAGGAGCAGAAGGCGGCTGGCGGTCATCACACCATCCTGCTCATGCTGACCGATGTGG
Source organism: uncultured Desulfobulbaceae bacterium (assembly GCA_964626235.1). GTDB lineage: Bacteria > Desulfobacterota > Desulfobulbia > Desulfobulbales > Desulfobulbaceae > CAZVDY01. Next base: position 1,920 of record CAZVDY010000032.1, read on the forward strand.
TCAAGGAGGGGACAGACCTGGTGGTGGTTTCCGATGATCCGTCCATCGTCGAGAAGGCCTTCGACACCAAGCTGGATGGTGATTCCATGTGGATCCCCGGCATGATGAGCCGGAAAAAACAGACCGTTCCCAACATGCAGAAGGCCTTTGGCTGCTGATGCGGTAACGGCATCGCTTTTATCAGTGCACACGGGGGCCGGCCGGTTGGCTGGCCCCCTTTTTTTATGGGGCTGACCGGTGGCCGGGGATAAAGCGGGATTCCTGCCCGCCCCTGGTATGGCGCGAAAATCTTACCTCGGACAAGCCCCCCGGGGCCAGGGAGGTGGGATGGTGGTTGCCTTGAGTTCTGCCCGATTTCCCGGTGTGAAGATACGGCCTGGAACTCCGCTCAGGTTCCGGTGGCGGGTGATCCGCCTTTTCCAGCCGCAGGACAGCGGATCTTGTTCAGTTTTTCCCGAAAGTCGAAGTGGTCGTCGTGCTCTGCAGTATGGCACTGCAGACAGGTGGCGGTGTTGATGGCCGCCATAAGCGCTGTTTCCGGCGACCGGGCATGTTCCCGTCCAGGTCCGTGGCAGCTCTCGCAGCCTACATTCTTCAGGGACCTGTCCAGGGCCGAGAGTTGTTCTGTCAGATCGGGCTGCTGTGATTTGTAGGAAGGCAGGGTGACATGACAGACCAGGCATTCCCGGTTGAACTCCTGGTCAGCTTCGGCCAGCGTCTGCCAGGCTGTGGCATGGCCGGTCTGCAGCCAGAAGTCGGCCTGCTCGGGGTGACATTCGGCACACTTGCGCCAGCCGGTCACCGCCTGCAGGGGGCTGTCTGCCTGCTGCCTGCTTCTTGACAGCATCTTTCTGTTGAGCCTGTTCACCGTTACCCTGATCTCGTCCACGATCTTGCCGACTTCCGGATCTTCAGGCAGGCTGGTCTTCAGGGCTATCAGGCGGTTGCGGTAGGTGCAGGGAGATGTTGCCGTCCTGTCGGTTGCCAGTCCCTGCAGGGTGGTTTCCAGTTCTTCCCTCTGCCGCAGGAGACGGTTGTACCGGATCTCGCTGCGCAGTTGTTCCCTGGGCAGCCGTTTTTCCAGTCGATGGAGCTGCCAGCTTATCCTGTCCAGTTGGCTCTGCACCTTTTTCCTCCTGTCCTCCAGGCTCTCTCCCCAGGTTTTTTCCCGGTTCCAGCTGATGCGCAGCATGCCCTGGTATTTTCCCCTGGCCCCGGTCCGGCAAAGCAGGGTGTTGTTCACCTGTTTCGGTGACTGGTTGACGGCCCGGTGCCCGGCCTGGAGAATGATGTGGATGTTTTTCTGGCTCCGGGCGATACGGGTGTTCACCGACTCCGGATAGCTGGACAGCAGGATGATCATGTCGGTCCGCTCCGCCAGCTGCTCGACAATCCCTGGCAGGACATCCTCCCAGGGGAGCAGGCGGAACCTGTCTCCGGCACGGGCCTGGACATCAGTGAGGCCGAGCAGGCCGATCCGTATTCCTCCCACCGTGACGATCTTGAAGGGGGCGAACACGGTCTGCTCTGTCTTCCTGTCCACCAGGTTCATGGAGAGCCAGCTCAGGGAATGGGAACGATCCAGGTCGCGGAGAAAATCCACGCCTGCGGTCAGGTCCCGGGGAGCGATGCCTGCCGCCCGAACCTGCATCAGGTCCAGGGCCCTGGCTATACCCCTGGCCGTGACCCTGGCCTGCTCTTCCTGGCCCTGGCGGAGATGGTCGGCGTTGAACAGGGTGGCTCCCCCTTCCAGGGCCAGGGTCGGTATCTGTTCCTCTGCCGTCAACCGGCGGAGTTGATAGGCCTTTCTGGACAGACCGCCCAGCTGGTTGGATTTTCAGCCGCAGGGTGCGGTCTCGCCATGGAGATCGTTGCTGTAAAAGAGAATGAACTCCTCCCCCCTGGCCATGGGCACCAGGGCGAACAGCAAGAGAAAGATCGTGATGTATCGTTTCATATCAGTCGTCCTCGCGGTCTGTTGTCCGTGCCTTCCTTTCTTCCAGGATCCGGCGCCATTTGAGCAGCCTGTCCCGGACAATGGCCTCGTATCCCCTGGTGGTGGGATGATAGAAGGTCTGCCCGGAAAGTTCTTTGGGCAGGTGCTCCTGGTCCACCAGGCCGTGCCGGTAATCGTGGGCATACCGGTAGCCCCGGGAATAGCCCATGTCTTTCATAAGACGTGTCGGCGCGTTTCGCAAGTGGAGCGGCACCGGAAGCGAGCCGGATTTCCGGATGACCCGGTCGATGGCCTGTTCTGCCTGGTACACGGCATTGCTCTTCGGAGCCGTGGCTAGATAGAGCACGGCCTGCAGCAGGGCCAGCTCGCCCTCCGGTGAACCCAGAAGATGATACGCCTGCCTGCAGTGGATGGCCACCTGCAGGGCCTGGGGATCGGCATTGCCGATATCCTCGCTGGCAAAGCGAATCAGGCGGCGGGCGATATAGAGTGGATCTTCTCCGGCTGCGAGCATCCTTCGCAGCCAGTAGCCTGCCCCGTCCGGATCGCTGTCGCGGAGGCTCTTGTGCAGGGCGGATATCTGGTTGTAGTGTTCCTCGCCATTCCGGTCATAACGCAGGCCACGTTCCTGCATGGCCTCCCTGATGACGGCTGTCGGAATAACCGATTTGGTCGAGTCAACCGGTCTGTCTGTCGTGTCCATGGCCAGGAAGGCGGCGGTTTCCAGCCAGTTGAGGGCCCGGCGGCAGTCACCGTCGGCCATGCGGGCCAGGAACTCCAGGTCTTCCGGAGCAACGGCCAGGTCGAGCTGGCCCAGGCCATGCTCGCGGTCGGTCAGGGCCTGGTGGAGGATCGTGCAGATCTCTTGCGGCGAAAGGGGCTTGAGGGCCAGGACCTGGCACCTTGAGAGCAGGGGAGCGATCACCTGGAAGGAGGGGTTTTCCGTGGTGGCGCCGATCAGGGTGAGCAGCCCGCTTTCCACATGGGGCAGAAACCCGTCCTGCTGGCTCTTGTTGAAGCGGTGGATTTCGTCCACGAAGAGGATGGTCGTCCCCTCCTGCCGGCTGCGGCGTTCTTCTGCCTGGCTGACGATTTTGCGGATCTCCCGAACTCCGGAGAGCACTGCCGAGAAAAAGACAAAATGGGCCTCCACGCTGTGGGCCAGGATGGTGGCCAGGGTGGTCTTGCCGGATCCGGGCGGTCCCCAGAAGAGCAGGGAGGGGATCTGTCGCCGCCCGATCAGCTGCCGGAGGATCCTGCCGGGACCGACCAGGTGCTCCTGCCCCACGAAGTGGTCCAGGTCGCGGGGGCGCATCCGTTCTGCCAGGGGAACGTGGGATTGTCGCATGGTGTTGGTGGCGATGGGGTCTTTCCTCCCTTCCGGAGGCCTGTTTCTTGCCTTACGGCAGTCTGAGTGATAATATAGATTGAATATAGCAAATTCTTTTTCAAGAGTACACTGTATGAAATCCTCCATCCTGCTAGTGACGGCCGATGGGGCTGTTGAAAAGCAGCTCTGCGATGTGCTAGCAGATTATCCCCTCTACCGATGCAGCCGCGGCCAGGACGCCGCCGCCCTCTGTCTGGTCAACGGTATCGACCTGCTGATGGTCTCCAGCCGCCTGCCCGACACCAGGGGCAGTCAACTCTTTGCCGACCTGCAGGAGAAAAAGCCGCAGCTTGCCGGCCTGCTCATTGCCGATACGGTGGACAACCGGCTCCTGAGCGAGGCCCTGGAAAACGGTTTTTCCGGAATTCTCGGCATGCCCATCGAGGAAGGCGTTCTCAGGCAGCGGGTCGGGCGGGCCCTGGAGGTGGCCAGGCTGCGTCGGGAAAATACCCGTCTGCAGACCCTGCTGCCCCTCTATAGCCTGGGCGAACAGTTCATCTCCTCCCTGACCCGGGAAGAGGTCCTGGAGAGCCTCCTCGATGTGGTGGAGGAACAGACCGGTGCTGCCAATGTTTCGGTGATGCTCTACAACGAGGAAGAACGGTGCCTGCAGATCGCCGCTGCCCGGGGCATGGACAGGGAACTGGCCCGTTCCATCAGGGTGCAGCCGGGGGACCAGATAAGCGGCTGGGTCTTTGCCCGGAGGAAGCCGGTCCTCCTCAATCGGGAGACCCAGGCAGAATCCATCTTTGCTCCCCTGCTCAGGCGGCCGGAAATCGCTTCGGCCATCTCTTTTCCCATGATTGTCCGGGGGCAGATCGTCGGGGTGCTCAACGTCAGCCAGAGTAGTGACCAGCGTCGTTTCTCCGAGGCAGACATCGAGATGCTTTCCGTCATCAGTACCCAGGCCGCCATGGCCCTGGAGAACCTGCGCTTCATTCGGGAGATCGAGGAAAAGGCCAGGCTGCGCACCCTGTTCGAGCAGTATGTCTCGCCCGAGGTGGCCGAGCTCCTTCTGGCCTCCAGGGATAATCTGACCAGTCTGGGCAGGGTGCGGGAGGTGACCATTCTCTTTGCCGACATCCGCAATTTCACCAATCTGGTGCAGCATCTGGAACTGGAGGATCTCCGCGCCTTTCTGAACGCCTTTTTCAAGCTCTTTACCGATACCATCTACCAGTGTCGAGGTACAGTGGACAAGTTCATGGGCGATGCCGTGCTGGCCATTTTCGGGGCGCCGGTGGAGCTGGCCAATGCCAGCCAGACTGCGGTGGAGGCCGCCCTGGCCATCAGGGAAGGGTTTGAAGAGCTGCGCAAGAAGTGGGCCTGCCGCTGCCAGGATTTCTGCAGTGTGGTGGACCTGGGTATCGCCATCACCGCCGGGGAGGTGTTCCTTGGCAATGTGGGATCTGCCCGCCGGCTGGATTACACGGTCATCGGCACCAATGTCAACATCGCCCAGCGGCTGGCCGCAGAGTCCTTTGCCTGCCAGATCTACATCACCGGGCCGGTCAAACAGGAGCTTTCCGGCGATCTGCCTGTGACCAGCCTGGGGGCCATGCAGCTGCGCGGCGTGGAGGAGCCCGTGGAGGTGTTCTCGGTGGATGCTCCTCCGGTTCCCTGATCCGGTAGCCTGCCGGCTTGCCATCCTGCTGCCAGGCTGGACGGCCTTTCGGCAGGATCGGAAGGGGGCGAACCAGGCAACAGGCCAGGATTCAGGCACTTTCGTATTGTTTGTGCAGTCTCACGCTCCACGGTCCGGGTTTCCTGGCCGTCGGCCGATGCTGACCAGCGGCTGCGCACCGTGTCCGGCATAGCCCCGGAGATCCACTCCATTCCTGGCCAGTCTCGGAGCTACACCAGGCGACCCAGAAAATCCACAGCAGGCTGATGGAGAATGGACCGCCTGTCTATGAATGACCGTTCGCCCATGGCGGCAACCTGCACGTACTCTGCATCCGGAAATTTCTTTTGCAGATACAGGAGGTGGGGGCTGGTTGGCCTTTCCTGCCACTTGCACTCGACAAAGAGTTGCGGCCGCAGGTTGTTGGTGACGCAGAAATCCACCTCCCTTTTGTCCGTATCCCTGAAATAGCGAAGCTCCATTGGTTCGCCATACACATCTCGCTGGAAATGGACCCATTTCAGCAGGTGGCAGACGACAAGGTTTTCGAAACGGGCCGGCATGTCCCGGACCAGTGTCCAGTCAAAGTGATAATGTTTCCGTTCTTTTTTCACTGCCCGGATCAAGGGGGAGCCAAAGGGAGGCAGCCGGAAAATCATATACACGTTTTCCAGGATATCGAGCCAGCGGCTCACCGTCTTGTGGGCCTGCTGCAAGTCCTCGCGCAGGGCATTGATGGACAGGGGCGCGCCGACGAGCTCGGGCAACCGCAGGGAGAGAAGTTCCAGTTTGCCCAGGTCGGAAATCGTTTCAATGGCTGGACTTTCCCGGTTCACCAGCAGGGACCGGTGCTCGGTTGACCATCGTTTTGCCTCCACCGTGGAGCCGGAGAAGTAGGGTTCGGGAAACCCGCCCAGTTCGAGCAGGTTGAGCAAACCTTCCTTGCTGTCGATACCCAACTCCCGCACCGACAGGGGATGGAGACGGAGATGATGATATCTCCCCTGCAGGGAATCACCGGATCGACGAAGCATATCCAGCCGGGCACCGCCGGTGACCAGGATTTCATGGCTGTCATGGAACTCATCATAGATGCCCTTGAGATAATCCCGCCATGATCGATACTTATGGATTTCGTCGAAACACCACTGTTTCTCTGCAGAAAGCTCTCTGCGCAGGATGGCTTCCCGGTGGGCAGGGATATCCCAGTTCAGGTACGAGGCCCTGTTTTTCATGATTGAGCGGGCCATGGTTGTCTTGCCGACCTGCCTGGCGCCACTGA
>CAZVDY010000033.1:0-2869 GCA_964626235.1 uncultured Desulfobulbaceae bacterium
CGAAGCAGGGCCTGGCGCACGAAGTAGCGGCTGCTGGGAAAGACCAGCTCCGCGTCAAAGCGGAAGATCAGCAGGCCGGGCACGGTGAGGGCCTCGGGATGGCGGCGGATGTCGCGAAAGGTGTCCGACCCGGGTATCCGGCCCAGGACTGCGGTGCCGGGATGGCTGGCCCGCTCCAGCAGCAGGATGATGGAGAGCACCACTCCCAGGCCGATGCCCTGGATAACCCCGAGGATCAGCACCGCCAGGATCACTCCCAAGGCCAGCAGTCCCTCGGGGATGCTGAACCGGAACACCCGGCGGATGGCCGCGGTCTGGTCCAGACCGATCATGGCCTCGATGACGATGGCGGCCAGGGTGGCAACGGGCAGGTTGCGGAGCAGGGGCATGAGAAAAAACAGGGTGAGCAGGGAGAGGATCGCGCTGATCAGGTTGGCCACCTGGGTCCGCGCTCCGGTGGCCAGGGCCACCGAGGTCTTGGACAGGCTGCCCACGGCGACAAATCCTGAAGACAGGGCCGAGCCGATATTGCAGGCTCCCAGGGCGATGAGTTCCTGGTTGGGGTCGATGTCATGGTCGGCTTTGAATCCGGCCCCTTCGGCAGCACCCAGGGTTTCCACGTACCCGAGCAGGGCAATGACCAGGGCACCGGGAATAAGATGCAGGTACTGCTCAAGGGGCACATCGGGTAATCGCAGTGGAGGCAGGGTTGTGGCCAGGCTTCCGGTTACAGCCACGCCGCAGCGAGCCGGATCTATGAGGGTAAAGAATAAAACAGCTATAATGGCCGTGGTCATGGCAGCGGGCAGCCGCCGTACCTTTTTCTTGAGCACAAGTAACAGAACAAGGCTTGCCGGGCCGACCAGCCCGGCGGGCAGGTTGAAGTTTGCCAGGTCATGCATGCAGCCGATGAGTCGCTGGAAAAAATGGCCATGCCGGGCCGGGATTGCCAGCAAGTGCGGTACCTGGCCAATGATGGTCACCAGGACAATTCCCTGGAGGAAACCGCTCATCACAGGCAGGGAGACCAGGTTGGCCAGCCAGCCCAGACGAAACAGGCCAACCAGAAGGAAGAACACTCCCACCAGCAGGGCCAGAGCCGAGGTCAGGGCCAGGAAATGGGGGCTGGCCGACAGCGCCAGGGAACCGACCACTCCGGCCGAGAGCAGGGCCGTGGCCGAGTCCGGGCCCACGACCATCTGGCGCGAGGTTCCCAGCAATGCGTAGAGAAAAAGGGGAAGCGGAACAGTGTAAAGACCGACCAGGGGCGGAACTCCGGCAATGCCTTCATAGGCCAGGGCCTCGGGAATGACAACAGCCCAGACCGTTATCCCGGCCGCAAGGTCGGAACGCAGCAGGCGAAATTTGTAACCGGGCAGCCAGTGCAGGACCGGCAGGAAGCGCGTACGATGTTTCACGCCTTGCTTCAGGTAAGCGGCGGGGGAAAGGAGCGGCCCGTGGAGGCGTACCAGGTTTCCAGTCCCTGCCATATTTCTTCTGCGTTCTCGGCGTACCAGAACAGCTCACGGTCCTCGGCATCGATCACGCCTTCGTCCACCAGGAAGTCCACATTGACAGCCTGCTGCCAGAATGACCGGCCCACCAGAACTATGGGCAACGGCTCTATTTTACGGGTCTGCACCAGGGTCAGGGCCTCGAACAGCTCGTCAATTGTGCCGTAACCGCCGGGAAAGGCAACAAGTGCCCTGGCGCGTAGCAGGAAGTGGAGCTTGCGTACGGCAAAGTAATGAAAACGAAAACAGAGTTCCGGGCTGATGTAGGGGTTGGGAAACTGCTCGTGGGGCAGGGTGATGTTCAATCCCACCGAGGAGGCATCGGCATCAAAGGCACCCCGGTTGGCTGCCTCCATGATGCCGGGTCCACCGCCGGTAACCAGGGTGAGGCGGTTTTTTCCCAGGCCTTTGTTCTTTTCCGCCACCAGGCGGCCAAAGGCCCGGGCCGTTTCGTAGTAGCATCCTTTGGCGCGCAGTCGCCGGGCAACGGCAAGTTTGCGTTCCAGGTGCGGGTTGTCCGGGTGATCGGCCAACTGATTTTCCAGGCCTGCCACCATGCGTTCCAGGGCCCGCGGCTCCTTGATACGGGTGGACCCGAAGGCGACGATTGTCTGGTGCACACCCTGTTTCTTCAACTGCAATTCAGGCTTGAGGTAGTCGATCTGCAGTCGGACACCGCGAGTATCGTCGGAGTCGAGAAAATCGATATCCTCGTCGGCCTGCAGGTAGCCGGGACTGTTCATGATGGCCTGAACCCTTGCCCAGGCATCGGGATCGTCTTCCGCCTCCTTGGGATGGTGCCAGGGCAGAGGTTGCCTGCGACTGTGCATGGTTGCGGGGATCGGTGGTGTAGTATCATCTCTTGGTGTCATGGTGTTCATCCGGTGTGTCGTTTTCAGGAGAGATGGGCAGGATAAAATAAAAATTATTTCCCTCTTCGCTGGCTTCGCAGCCTACCTTTCCGCCGTGGACTTCGATGACCCTCTGAATAAAATTCAGGCCGTGACCGGATCCGGCAATGCCGCGACTGTTGTCGGCCCGGGCTCCTTCTTCAAAGATGTGGAGCCGCTCTTCATCGGAAAGGGGGCGGCCGGTGGTAAAGACGTTAAACTTTATGCCCTTACGTCCTGGAACAGGAAAATCAGGCACCTCCTCGACCCCGTAAGCCAGGGCCTTTCGCGGTCTGCCCTGGTGGTCGATGATTTCGTCTGTGTACTTGACCGCGTTGGAGAACAGGTTGGCATAGACCTGAGAGAGCAGGCCCACATCCACCATGAGTGGAAATTTCTGCTCGTACATGTTCTGGGGTTTATCCACGGTAATGCCCTGTTGCTGCAGACTCTTCTAGTACAGGT
>CAZVDY010000034.1:0-84537 GCA_964626235.1 uncultured Desulfobulbaceae bacterium
GGCTCCACAACAACCCTCCACGTCATTTTGTAAAAAAAGCCGCTCCAGTATCCAACCTGTCCATATTATTCTGCCTCATGCAACTTGGCAACCCTTCTTCTTGCCGGACCGGATGAATTGCCCCCCGCCCGCAAAAAGGAAGAGATAGTCCCCAGAATTCGGACAGGATGTTAAGGTGGAGTCAACCATTCTACCTGAAGGAGGATCACCTCAATGAGCAAGACAAAACGCAAGCCGTATTCAGCCGAATTCAAGGCCAAGGTTGCCCCTGGAAGCGATCAAGGGAGAGGGCTCCGGACGTCGAGGAGCCTGTGAAAAAGAGGTAAGCGGAACACTGGCAGATAGGAAGGGTCTCGTTTTCGCTGAACCGATACACTGGCCCGGGCGAAGAACAAGGTTCTCCAGTTGTTCAAGACAAAACAGGGTAGCTGCAGCTGAAGGAGGGAGAAAGACTGCAGCCACCCTGACCAGATCCCGCCAGATGTCGGGAAGATGGAAATTCGAATTTCAGGTGCGTTGACAGTGCCGCACCCAGTGTTTGCGCATCCTCCGGAGGCAGCCCGGAGCTTGCGAATTCAGCTCGACAGTGGATTCGGGCTACATTTCCTCTACCGTGATAGCCCCTTCCGGACAGACCTCAACACAGGTCTCGCAGCCCAGACATTCATCCATCTCCACGGGCTCGGATTTGCCGTCAACCAGTTCCAGCACCTGGGCCGGGCAGGAGTTTACGCATTCTTCACAACCCGTGCATTTATCCTTGTCTACTTCTACCTGAAACATACTCGCCTCCGTTCTCTGAGTTGGTTACAACCCGCTTATTTGTGCATATGCCTACAATAAGCGCAGTTCATATACCTGTCAAGGGAAACCGGAACCGACAATCTGGTTTCGTGGTACCAATTCATCTCTTCCCGGACCGATAACGGAACAGGAAGAGTTTTTCCGAATTGACATAGATTGGAAAACAATCTATTTCATAGTGATGCCCATGAAATCCACGGCCCTGACCATCGCCTCCGGCCATGTTGACAGATTCCTGACGAGGCTATACATACCATGGGCTCCGAGAAGAGCAAGCAGAAAAAGCAAACCCGGAAAGGCACCAAGCGGACCAGGGCCAAGCAAGCCATTTCCGAGAGGAATACCAGGATGAAAAATCGGAAATCGATCGACTGTACAGGCCTGAGTTGTCCACAGCCGGTGTTGATGACCCGGGACGCTCTTGACGAGGCAGCGGACACGCCCCTGGAAGTGCTGGTGGACAACGAGGCGTCCAGAAACAACGTGCAACGGTTTGCCGAAAGCCGGGGTTGCCGGGTGGAGGTCTCCACGAGGGGCGATCGATACGCCCTCCTGATCACTCCCGGCACAGAACGTCCCGACCAGGATGCTCCACAAGCGGAAGAATATACCTGCAGTGTCTCCGGGGCCGGAGTTGTCTACGTCTTTCCTGCCGAGACCATGGGACGCGGGGACAGGGAACTGGGAAAGATCCTGATGCGGGCCTTTGTCAAGACGATCAGGGAGCTCGACCCGAAGCCGACAAGACTGCTTTTCTACAATTCCGGTGTCAAGCTTACCTCCACCGATTCGGACCTGATCGCTCCGTTCAGGGAGCTGGAGGAGCAAGGCGTGGACATCCTGTCTTGCGGCACCTGCCTGGATTTTTTCCATCTCAAGGAAGAGTTGCGGGTGGGACGGGTCACCAACATGTTTGAAATCATGGAAAGCATGGCTACTGCCACCCGGGTCGTCAGTCCCCTGTGATGGTTGCCCCGCCCCTGCTCTACGCAGACAACGCGGCCACCTCCTGGCCCAAGCCAAAAGAGGTCCAGGAAAAGACGGCCGCCCTGCTGACCGGCCAGCCGTTGAGTCCGGGCCGGGCCGCCCACCGCTGTTCCCTGGAGGCCGGGAGAATCATCTTTACCGTCCGGGAAGCCCTGGCACGATTCTTCAACTGCCCCGACTCCAGCCGGGTGATCTTTACCAGCGGTATCACAGAATCGCTCAACACCGCCATCCTCGGTCTCTACCCGCACATTCTCTCTCCAGGCAGCCACGTGATCACCACGCCCCTGGAGCACAACTCGGTCATGCGGCCTCTCAGGCACCTGGAACGGACGGCCGGCATCAGGATATCCACCCTTCCCCTGGACGCCTCCACCGGAACCGTGAACACGGCAGCCCTGCCCTCCCTGCTCCGGGACGATACTCGCCTCATCGTTGTCAACCATGTCTCCAATGTCACCGGTGCCGTGGCAGACCTGGAACGAATCGGCAGGTGCAAGGGCAAGGCCCTGTTCATGGTGGATGCGGCCCAGTCCGCCGGCATCTTTCCCCTGGATGTCCAGGCCATGGATATCGACATCCTCGGCTTTACCGGTCACAAATCCCTGCTCGGTCCCACCGGCACCGGCGGTTTCTGGCTGGCACCGGGGATCGACCTCCATCCCCTGAAACTTGGCGGCACCGGCTCCAACTCGGAGCAGGAACTGCAGCCGGATTTTTCGCCGGACCGGTACGAGGCCGGCACGCCCAACACCTTGGGCATTGCCGGGCTGGGCGCCGGGCTCTCCTACATACTGCAGCGGGGCATGGCAACCATCAGGAAACATGAGCAACGGTTGACCAGACGCTTTCTGGAGGGTCTGGCCGGCCTGGAGCGGGTACAGGTCTTCGGGCCGGTTTCCATGCAGCACCGGGGTGCCGTGATCTCGCTCCGGATCAGGGACATGGGAGTCTCGGAAGCAGCCCATGCCCTGGACCGCCGACACAACATCATGGTCCGTTCCGGCCTGCACTGCGCACCGGCCGCCCATAGAGCCCTGGGCACCTTTCCGGAAGGGACCATCCGCTTCTCCTTCGGCCCCTTCAGCACCGAGGAGGAGATAGACCGTTGCCTCCACGGCCTGGAGGAACTCTGCAAACGATGAAACACCATTGCGTCATCATCCTCTTTTCCATCCACTTCGTGCTCAAGGCGGAGAAGATCCTCCAGGCCGCCAGGGTGGATTTCGATGTCATACCGGTACCCAGGACCATCAGTTCGGATTGCGGCATGGCCATAGCCTTTTCCTGCCGGGATCTGAACCTGGTGAGCGACCTGCTCCGCAGGGAGGAGATCTCCATCGCCAGGATATATCAACGTGACGAAACAGGAACATACAGAGAATATGGAGCCGATGACTGACAAACGCCAACAGGCCATCCGGCTGGCCGAGCAGGTCCGGGCCGCCGGCTGAGCAAGCAAGCTGCCTCCGGGGTACCTGGAGGAAATCCTGCAGGATCTGCCGGTGATCGGCCATCCCGACCTGCTGGTTGGACGGGAGACCTCGGATGATGCCGGAGTATTCCGAATCCGGCAGGACCTGGCCCTGATCCAGACCGTGGACTTCTTCACGCCAATGGTCAACGACCCTGGTGATTTCGGCAGAATTGCCGCTGCAAACGCCCTCAGCGACGTCTATGCCATGGGTGGTGTACCATTGACCGCCATGAACATCGTCTGCTTTCCCAAGGACGACCAACCCCGCGAGGTTCTCAAGGAAATCCTGCTGGGTGGCCTGGAGGTGATCCGGGAGAGCGGCGCTGTCCTGGTGGGAGGCCATTCTGTGGACGATCCGGAGATCAAATACGGTCTCAGTGTCACGGGAACTGTTCATCCGGACAAGGTGATCACCAATGGCGGCTGTCGTCCCGGTGATCTGCTGATTCTCACCAAGCCATTGGGAACAGGTATTCTGACCACGGCGATCAAGGGAAAATTCCTTCCTCCAGGGGCCGAACAAGAGGCGATCCGCTGGATGCGGATGCTCAACCGGGAGGCGGCCGAGGTCATGCAGGAAACCGGTTGCCACGCCTGTACCGATATCACCGGATTCGGTCTGCTGGGTCATGCGCTGGAAATGGCCGTAGCCTCTGGCGTGACCATAGAGCTGGCTGCCGGCCGTGTTCCTGTCCTGCCCGCTGTCCTGGACATGGCCAGAATGGGCATGGTGCCGGCAGGCAGTTTTGCCAATCGGAAATTCTGTGCAAAAGCCGTGCGGGTGGACGGCAGGGTGGATCCGATCCTGGTCGATATCCTGGCCGATGCCCAGACCTCCGGCGGCCTGCTCATAGCCGTGGCCGAAGACAAGGCCGACCGACTCCGGCATGGCCTGACCGACCGGGGAATCCTCGGGGCCACTGTCGGCAGGGTCACAACGGCGGATGAACAGGGCACCCTCAGGATCGTCCCCTAGTTCCATGGACCAGGCTGCCGCGATCCTTGTTCTCGTCATCCTGCTGGTGCTGGTCTTCGACTTCACCAACGGCTTTCACGACGCCGCCGACATGATCGCCACCTCCATCGCCTCCAGAGCCATGAAACCGGGGATGGCCATCGTTCTGGTCACCCTCTTCACTTTCCTTGGCCCCTTTATCGGCGGCCTGGCCGTTGCCGACACGATCGGCCAGTTTGTCCATGTTCAGGGTCTGCCCCCTCTGTTTGCCGAAAGTATCGTTCTGGCCGCCATCCTGGCGGCAATCACCTACAACCTCCTGACCTGGAAGCTGGGTCTGCCCACATCCTCCTCCAACTCTCTGGTTGGAGGGCTTATAGGTGCCGGCCTGTGCGCCCTGGGAGCAGACAGTGTGAACTGGGGGGTTACGGCCCTTCTCCAGGGCCGCCTGACCGGGGTCGCCAAGATCGTCACCGGCCTGTTCTTCTCCCCGCTGGCCGGTTTTCTTGCCGGTTTTCTCTTGATGGGCCTCTTCCTCCGGATGTTTCGCCGTCTTTCCTTCCGATCCAACCGGCTCTTCGTGCTCAGCCAATACTGCACCGTAGCCTGGCTCAGCTTCACCCATGGAACCAACGATGCCCAGAAAGGCATGGGTATCATCGGCATGCTCCTGTTCTCCGCTCACCACACCAGCAGCTTTGTCATCCCCGACTGGGTGGTCATCATCTGTGCATCCGCCATCACCCTGGGTACCCTGTTCGGCGGCTGGTCGATCATCAGGACCATGGGATTCGGGTTGTACAAGGTGAGAACCGTCCATTCGGTGGCCGACCAGATCGGTTCTGCTCTGGTCATATCAGGGGCAACGGCCATCGGAGCACCGGTCTCCACCACCCAGGTGGTCACCTCGACCCTTCTGGGTATCGGCACCAGGGAGAAACCCCGGCATGTCCACTGGGCCACGGCCCTGGCCATCGTGAGGGGATGGCTCTTCAACCTGCCGATCTCGGCTCTGACCGGGGCCCTGTTCATGTATTGCTTCAAATTACTCCAGGATACACCATGAAACCGCTACAGTGGCTGAAGGCCTACATCCTTCCGGAAGAGATCGATTTTTTTCATGAACTTCGCCAGCAGGCAGAGGCCACCCGGAACATACTGGATGATCTGTACCGCTGTTTCGTCGAAGAAAAGATGGAAAGCTGCCAGGCCATCCTCGAGGACCGTCACGGAGCCGGCAGCCTGAAAGAACGAAACATGAACGACCTGAGCCGGGCCTTCATCACCCCTGTGGATCGGGAGGCGATCTTTCGGGCCATAACCCATCTCGACTGGGTGGTGATCTCCATCCGGCACCTGGTCATGGAAGTCCGGGCCTATGGGTTGTCGGACCTGAGCCAGTACAGGGATATCCTCCTGCAGCTGAGAAACTGTGCAGACAGCCTGTACCGGGGCTTTGCAGCCCTAGAAGAGGAAAAAATCGGCTTGATCGCCAAACAGGCCGAGACCACCCGCGATCTCGCCCACCGGGTGACCGAAACCTATGTGCTGGCCATGGCCCGGGTGGCGGCCGGGGAGGACATCCACCTGATGTTCAAGCACCGGGAGGTTCTCTTTCAGATCAAGTCCATTGCCAAGCGGTTCCACGTGGCGGCAAACACGTTGCAGGACATCACCATGAAGCTTAGCTGAAGCTCGTCATGACGACAATGGGGGCTTGCTGGAAAGTGCCCTCTCCCGCCGGCAAAGAGCGCGGGAGAGGGCCGAACCGCATCGCTCAGTCGCGGGATCCGCCAAAAAATCGGAGCAGCATGAGGAACAGGTTGATGAAGTCGAGATAGAGGGCCAGGGCTCCAATGATCGCTCCCTTGCGGATGGCGACCTCGCCCTGCTCCATGATGCCCTGCTCACCCATATTCTTGATTTTCTGCACATCCCATGCAGTAAGACCGACAAAGACGAAGACGCCGATCACCGAAATGGTCCAGTAGAGGCTGGAACTCTTGAGGAAGATATTGACCACCGAGGCCAGGATGATCCCGATAAGGCCCATAAAAAGGAACGACCCCATTCCCGAAAGATCCCTTTTGGTGACCATACCGTAGACGGCCATGGCACCGAACATCCCGGCAGTGATCAGAAAGGTGCCGCCGATGGATGCCCGGGTGTAGGCGAGGAAGATGGCCGACAGGGTCAGGCCGTTGAGAACCGAGTACCCGAGAAACAGGGCCGTGGCCGTTCCAGCCTGGATCTTCTCTATCCGGGCGGACAGGTAGAAGACCAGCCCGAGTTCGGCAAAGAAGAGGATCATGAACATGGGACTCTGGACAATGCTCAGGGCCAGACCGGTGCTGGCTGTCAGATAGGCCACGATCCCGGTCAGGCCAAGCCCCACGGCCATCCAGTTGAACACCTTGGCCAGAAAAACCGTGGAAGCCTCCTGCCGCGCTTGCGCAACTGTAATTGCTCTGGTACCGTACTGCGTCTGCATATTGAACTGTCTCCTTGTATTCGATGTTCTGACAGTGAAACAAAACCGGCAACCTGTTGCCGGCCCATGGTTGTGCCGGATACCGGCCCCCTTCCCTTCCGGATTCTGTGCCGAACAGAGAAGGCGGCCGCATGGCATACAGAAATATTGTAACCACTTTGCCGGAGAAGGCAACTCTTTCAGGAGACCCGGATCATGAAAATCGCGATTAGCGGCAAGGGCGGGGTGGGCAAGACCACCATCATGGCCCTGCTTGCCAGGGAATTCCGGAAGCAGGGGAAAAAGGTCCTGATCATCGATGCCGATCCCAGTCCGCACATGGCAGAGACCCTGGGCATCGGGAACGTGGAACGGATCCGGCCCATTGCCGACATGACCAGGCTGCTCGCCGAACGGGCGGGGAAGACGCCGGGCTCTCCCTTCTATCAGCTCAACCCGCACGTGGACGACCTGCTCCGGGATTTCATGATCGAGGAAAACGGCTACAAGCTGATGGTCCTGGGTGCTATCCAGACCGCCGAGGGCGGATGTGCCTGCCCTGAGAACCAGGTGCTGCGCAAGATGTTGAAAAAGATGCTCCTTTCCGCAAACGAGGTGGTTCTCCTGGATATGGAAGCCGGCGTGGAACACCTGGGACGGGGTACGGTGGCCGGCGTCGATCACCTGCTCATCGTGGTCATTCCATCCCGATCCAGCATCCGCACGGCCCTGAAGATCAGGGACCTGGCCGATCAGGTGCGAATTCCTGCCATCTCCTTTGTCGGCAACCTGGTGGAAGACGACGAGGACAGGGAGTTTCTTCGTAGCGGCCTGGGAGAAGAACCGGTGGCCTTTTTTCCGAATTCAGCGGCAATCAGAAAAAGCGAACGGGCCAGCCGGGCCATCGTGTCCATCGGTGACGGTCTGGACGCGGCTCCGGCCACTCTGCTGGCAGCGGTGGAACGGACGGGCACCACGTCTTCGGCCGGAAAGGACAGGATGGATCCGGAAAGCTAGCGCCCCGACCCATCGACCGGCAGTGCTTCCAACCGGCAGCCTTTCAGTAGGCGCCCTTGCCGTTGAACAGGCAGGCGATGGTCTTCAGGATGATCTTGATATCGTTTCTCAGTGAATAGTTGAGAATATACCAGTCATCCAGTTCGACCCGTTCCTGATAGTCGTCCACGTCGCTGCGTTTCATGACCTGCCAGGGACCGGTGATCCCAGGTTTCATGGAACAGTACCGGCCCGCACTCTGCTGTTCCGGTCCCTTCTTGTAATACTCCTCGAGTTCCCTGCCGACGATGGGACGGGCCCCCACAACACTCATCTCTCCCTTGAGCACGTTGATGAACTGAGGGAATTCGTCCAGGCTGGTCCGGCGAAGGAAACGGCCGATCCGTGTCACCCGGGGATCATCCTTGAGTTTATAGTTCTTCTCCCATTCCTCGCGCAGGGCCGGATCGCCGGCCAGGATTTCGTCCAGCTTTTTGTCCGCATCCACCACCATGGTCCTGAACTTCAGGCACTCGAACTCCCGGCCGGTGGCCATGATCCGCCGGTGCCGATAGAAGACCGGTCCCCGGCTGTCCAGCTTGATCAGCAGGGCGATGATCAGGAAGAGGGGCAAGGTCAGCACCAGGACAGCAATGGAAAAATAGATATCAAAGGTCCGTTTCCATCTGGTATCCGGGTTGAAATTGAGGACGAGCATCTCGCCCAGGGATTGGATCTCGGCATTATGCAGACCAAAGATGTAGAGATCGGGCACCAGAAAAATCTGGGCCCCCAGATCCCGGCACCGCTGGAGCAGACGGAAGATCTTCTTTTCTGCCCGCATGGGCAGGGCAATGTATACGTAGTCGATATCGTTGTCTTTCAAAAAGTCGTAGATATCCTCGATCCGGCCCAGAAGCGGCTTGTTCAATCCCTGGAGCCGCTCGCCGGTTTCCGCCTTGTCGTCGAAAAATCCCACCACCTCGATGCCGGCCCAGGGGATCTCTTCCAGCTGGCTGGCCATCCTGACACCAAGGTCGCCTGCCCCGGCGATGATGGCATGGCGAATATTTCTCCCCTGCATGCGGTAGTGACGCAGCAGCTTGCGTACGACCAGATGGACACCGAAGATGAGAAAGGGCGTGGTCAGGGAGAGGACCAGAAAGACAACCCGCGAATAGGCCTCGGAAATCTTGAAGATGAAGAAGTAGAAGAGCAAGACTCCGACGACACTGCCCCAGGCCTTGATGATCACGAGGAATTCCCGATAATACTTCCACCCCCGCCAGGAACGGTAGAGTTGGAAGGACTGGAAGCAGATGTAGCAGGTGACAAAGACGATCCATTCCAGGCGGGTGTAGTAGGGACTCCACGGAACCCGGTAGAGATGGACCAGCAGCCAGAGATAACCGCAGACCAGGGAGCAGTCCAGCAGGTGGAGGACCTTGTAGATAAAGGAGCTCCGTTCACGCAGGTTCCAGGACAGGACAGGAGACATGGATTATTCCGGTTTTCCCTTGTGCCACCAGGCGCGGTGCATACTCAGCAGCACAGCCAGTCTGCGCGGTAACCGCCGGAACCGCCGTCCCAGGTTGTAGGCCACCCACTTGCCGAGGTTGCGGAGAATACACTCCGGCAGCAGGTGCCACTTTTTCCTGGCCAGAACGAGGGCGATCTCCGAACGGACATACTTTCGGCCCGCTCCGCCGGGAGAGCCAAAGGTATCCAGCAGGTCCTGATGACAGGCATGAAAGACTCCAATATCGAAATAGCGCCTGAAATCCTGCCCCACCGTGTAATTATGGGAATGATAGACACAGGCGTCGGCCACATACGCCACACAATACCCGTTCTGCAGAAATTTTGCCACCGTGCAGGTATCCTCGCCAAAGAGCTGCCGGTCCGGGAAATATCCGTGCGCCGCCAGGATCTCTTTCCGGTAGGCGGCAAAAGAGTTGGAGATGAAGATGGTCCTGAAGCCGTACCGTTTCCTGTCCTTCCAGCAGCGGACAGCCGACCTGTCCGGATAATTGAACAGGCGGAGATGGGCACCGAAGACCGTGGCATCCGCAGCGGGTAGCTGACGACCGTATGCCGCCCCGATCCGCTCGTCCGCGATCAGGCCGCGAATCAATCGCTCCACGGCCCATTCATCGGCAGGAATGGCATCCTGGGTCATGTAGAGCAAAAGGTCTGAATGCGCCATTTCGGCGGCCATGGACCTGGTGGTTCCATGATCGAACTCGGCCGCCGGTATCCGGACCAACCTGGTCCCGTGCCGCTGGGCGATTTCAGGCGTGGCATCGGTGGAACTGGAATCGATGATCAGGATCTCGCTGGCGGCAAGGCTCTGGCGGGCCAGCATGGCCAGGAGCCGGTCGAGCCAGGGGGCGGCGTTACGGGTGGGGATGATGATGGTGAACCGGGGATGGTCCTGCTGCTGGCTGTTGCGGCTCATGGGTCACACATCCAGATAACGCACCAGGCCATACTTGAGCAGGGCCCAGACCAGATAGGGAGAAGGATGGCGGCGATAGAGCAGCAGTTCGCTGCGGGCCGCCAGCAACCGCCGTTCCCTGGACATTGTCTGCCGGCCCTGCCAGCCCCTGCAGTGATAGACGTGCACATCCGGATGATAGACTATGTGCAATCCCTGTCGGCGCATCCTGAGGCTGAGCTCGATATCCTCCTTGTACAGGAAAAACTCGGGTGCAAATATATCCCGCCCGGCCAGGGCAACCCGCTGCAATGTTTCCTGGCGGCAAACCAGGAAAGCGCCACAGGCAGCCGGGATCTCCTCGGTCTGCAGATACTGTCCCCGGTCCGGCTCGCCCTGGCCGCGGTCGTACCAGCGGCCATACCAACTGCGGAATATGCCAGTGGAGTCGAGCCGACCCGTGGGACGGTCTGCCGCGGGATCATATCCCAGCAAACGGCCGGTCAGGCAGCCGCAGGCCTTGTCTGTCTGCAGGTAGGTGATCGCCCGGTCCAGGGCGTCGGGTGCTGGAAAGGCATCCGGATTGAGGAAGGTCACCCACTCGATACCGGTCGGGAGCTGTTGCCAGCCGTAGTTGTTGGCCCGGGCAAAGCCCAGGTTGCCGAGCCGGAACACGGCAACACCTTCGCCTGCATGGCTGTCCAGGTATGCCGGATTCCTGGAACCGGCATCCACGATCAGTACCAGGACATCCACACCGTTCTGGGTCTGAAGCGAGGCGATGCACCGGTCCAGCACAGGACCGGAATCATGGGTCACCACGATGGCCGCTACCTGATCCATGACCATCTGCCTCAGCCGAGAAAAATCCGGCCGTACAGACGGAGGAGACCATTGCCCTTCCCCTTTTCCCGCCGTCTGTTCATGATGGATGCGATGACCTCCTTTTCCGCCTGTTGCAGACAATGTCGGAACTGCCGGTCATCCAGCTGTTCCCTGTTCCGGAACCCGCGATACTTCCGCCGCATGGCCGGAATCCGTGGCAGGACCTGGACCAGGCCGGCCAGATAAGGTATAATCTGACCCTTTTTCAGCGCAAAGAGCAACCAGAAGAACTGATAGATCAGGATGACCGGCAGCAGGCGCAAAAACAGGGCCGGCGAATAGTTCTTCAGCAGGACATAGAACGAGTTCCGGGTGGAGAGCTTCACCGTGAAGGGATTGATTCTGGAACCAGTGGTTGCCGAGCCCACGTGAAAGACGACGGCAGCCGGTACATAGCGGCAGGTCAAGCCGGCGCGGTTGATCCTGAGATTCAGGTCCACGTCTTCCAGATAGGCAAAGAAATCCTCGTCAAACATGCCGACCGCGGAAAACAGTTCCCGGCGGTAGAGGGCTGCACCGGCACAGGGACCGAACACCGGTCCGGGACGGTCGTAGCGGCCACTGTCGCGCTCCATGGTGCCCAGCCGGTAACCGGCTCCGCCTCGCAGGTACCCGTCGCCTGCTCCATCCAGGATATGGCGCTGGGCATGGCTGAGCATCTTGGGAGCAAAACAGGCCGCATGCCGGTGTTCTGCAGCGGCTGCCTGCAACCGTTCCAGGCAATCCGGGGCCAGCTCGGTATCGTTGTTGAGAAGAAAGACGAGGGGAGCCTTCCCGGCGCGTATGCCGCTGTTGACCGCGGCACTGAACCCCTTGTTCTTCTGCATGGATAGCAACTGCACTCCCGGATGATGACGACGGAGATATTCCCCTGTGCCGTCACTGGAGCCGTTGTCCACCACGGTGATCTCGGCCGGAGTCACTGTCTGTTGTCCCAGGGAATGAAGACAGGCGGTCAGCAGTTCCTTACCGTTCCAGGTCGGGATGACGACCTGGATCAGGGAGTCGGCCTGATGATTCATGTTGCTGCCGTATGGCTCTCCCCTGGATTCTTTTCCGCCCGGTAGACGGTGCGGACAGCGTAGATGGGCTTGTTCTGGGACTCGTGATAGGTCCTGGCCTGCATCTCGCCGAGAAGCCCCATGGAAACGAACTGGATCCCCATGAAGATCAGCAGAATGGCCAGAAGCAGGAGGGGACGGTTCGCCATGGGGACACCGAAAAACTGCCGCTGGACGAACATGACCAGGGCGATGACGAACCCGATCAGGCCGCTGATCACCCCGAACAGGCCGAATATCTGGATGGGACGGGTGGAATAGCCCAGGAGAAACTTGACCGTCATCAGGTCGAGCACCACCCGGATGGTCCTGGATATACCGTACTTGGAGGTCCCGAACCGCCTGGGCCGGTGATTGACCTTGACCTCGGCGATCCTGCCGCCCATGCCCGAGGCGATGGCCGGTATGAACCGGTGCATCTCTCCGTACAAGCGAATGCCCCGGGTGATCTCCCGGTGGAAGGTCTTCAGGGTGCAGCCGTAGTCGTGGAGATGCACGCCGGTGACCAGGGAGATGATCTTGTTGGCGATCATGGACGGGAGACGACGGTTGAGAAAGGGATCCTGCCGATCGTACCGCCAGCCGCTGACCAAATCGTATCCCTCCTCCATCTTTTCCAGGAATTTTGGAATGTCATGGGGATCGTTCTGCAGATCGCCATCCATGGTGACGATGATGTCACCGCTGGCATAGTCGAATCCTGCCGCCATGGCGGCTGTCTGGCCGAAATTGCGGCGGAAGGAAACCACCACCACGGTGTCGTCCTGCTCCTGGATCCTGCGCAGCAGTTCCAGGCTGCGGTCAGAAGAGCCGTCATCGACAAACACGATCTCGTGCTCATGCCCCATGGACACGAGGACCTCCTTCAGTTCACTGTACAAGGCATCGATGTTTTCCTCTTCGTTATAGATGGGGATGACCACTGACAGTTTCACGCTCTTCAGCTCCTTGTGCGATTATTCATACAGATAGATATCGGGCCAACAGTCGTTTCCGGTATGATAGGAAAGACGGACCATGCTGGAAAACGACGATCCCACCTTCCAGAGAAAGATCTCGTAATCCGCTGTGTCGTGTTCGTGCCCTCCCGTGCTTGCCCCGTAGACCAGATATCGCCCCTGCCTGTCGAGTCTGGGAAAATACTCGTGGCTGTACTCGGAATCCGCATCGAACCAGGGCTGCCGCTGCAGACTGTCTGCATCGACCCGGTACACCGTGTTGCCGCCCCGGCCACCATGGTCGATCTGATAGAGAAAAGATCCATCGGCCGACCAGGTCAGCTCGCAGCCTCCCCCGATTCTCCGGATCCTGCGCTGCCGGTCGATGATCACGGTTCCCCGCTGGCTGCCCCGCAGGGTTACGGCAAGCTTTTTCTGCCGTCCGTTCCAGGAGGGTGTCTCAAGGATCACCGAAGCGGGCAGCGGCAGGTTGCCGCCGGTCTCGAAAAGCAGGGTCTCCTCACCGGTGGCCAGGGTATGGCGAACGAACCGGTTCGCCTGGCGCTGGAAATACACATGCCGACCGTCTGCCGACCAGGTGGGTACGTTGCCGTTCCTGGCCAGCAACCGGACCTGGCCGCTTTCCAAGTCGAGCAGATATACGTCCCAGGGAACAGGATTCCGCTGCGACACCCAGGCCGTCTGGGAGCGGCAGAAGACGATCTTTTTGCCGTCCGGACTGATGCGTGGAAAGTACTCGGTGTGGGGATGATCGGTCAGCCGGGTGAGTTTGCGCTCCGGCAGGGAAAGCATGACGATATCATGATTGCCGAACCGGTTGGAGCTCCAGACCACGAAACCATGCAGGTTCCCCAGGTCTTCCTCCCCGCCTGACACCCCCTCCACCGGACGACCGGATGGAGGCGGTTTGAGGGCACCCAGCTTCCGGATACCGCGCACCTGGGCGATCATCACGACCAGGCCGGCCACGAGCAGGATCACCGCCGGAACAAGCCACCTCCAGCCGATCCTCCCTTCCCGGCCACCCTCTGCAACCGCGACGACCCGGGATCGGAACAAAAACACGACAAAGGCGAGGGTTCCCAGCGAATAATCCACGACCTGACTCCAGAGATGGAGGGCCAGCATCACCAGCACGGACCTGGTTCTGCTGGCTCCAAGAACGAGCAGGGCCAAGGCCCCGCCTGCCTCATATGTACCAAAACTCATAAAGGTCGGCAATGGCAGGGAGGCTGCCGCCTCACCGCTGACCAGGGCGATCAGGACCGAGGGCAGGCTGGTATCCATATCGCCCCGGCCCGAACCGACCACGCCCAGAAAGAGCAGATACAACCCCAGATACTTGATGCTCCGTATGGCCAGGGACAGGACAAAAACCCGGAAGGTGATACCTGCCTTGCCGGTCTGCTGCAGGGCATCCACGGTCTTCACGGCCAGGGAGGCAGCCTTCTGTACCAGGATGTTTCCCGATCCGGCCAGACGGACGAACAGCACCCGGAAACGGGCCGCGATTGGAAAGAGAAGACCGAGAAACAGGGCACAGAGCCCGAGAACCGCCAGGGTGGAGCCGAGCAGCCAGGACTGTAGCCCGCCGGTAGCCACCTGATAGACGAGCAGACAGATCAGCAGGACCGCCAGGGCAACGAAATCGAAGACAAAGCTGATGGCCAGGGAGGAAAGACAGGCCTCGCCGCTGACTCGGTAGCCCCGGTTGAGCATGCCGATATAACTGAGCTCGCCCATCCTGGCCGGCAGCATATCCACAAACATGTTCCGGCTCATGGCCACCAGGAACATATGGCCGCCTGCCGGGGGCTCCTCGCCGGTGGCA
This sequence comes from uncultured Desulfobulbaceae bacterium, assembly GCA_964626235.1. Lineage (GTDB taxonomy): Bacteria > Desulfobacterota > Desulfobulbia > Desulfobulbales > Desulfobulbaceae > CAZVDY01. The sequence goes on from CAZVDY010000034.1 coordinate 14,863, forward strand.
CGAATGATACAGCGGTATCGGACGGCCCGCAGCCAGGTCTGGCAAAGGCCGCTGAAAGCATACATGCAGACAAACACGGGGGCTGTCTCCCGAAACAGGGAGACCAGCCTGGGCAGCAGGCCCTGGTCCACCGAGCCGGTCATGACCCTGAGCAGTAGACCGATGAGAAGAAGCGAAGTCCCCAGAGAAAGGATGATTTGCAGAACGAGTTTCTTAGGCACCATCATGCACGCCGGGTTGGCCGGCTCCATCGCTGTTGAAAAAAATCCGTCCCAGGTAGAACAGGCCGCCGATCAGGGCATAGACAACGGTCACCGCCAGAAAGAGCAGAGCCAGGGACCGGGTCTGCAGGTTGCCCATCCCGGCCCAGCTGAAAAAAAATACATAGCCCGCATCCCGAATGCCGATACCGTAGATGGAGATGGGCAGGGCCTCCAGGAGGGTTATCAGGGGAACAAAGGCGAGAAAGTAGAAGTAGGATATCGAAACATGCAGCGACAGCGCCAGCAGATACACCACGGTAACCACGGAAAGCTGGAAGGCAAAGGAGATCAGCATGACCTGGCAGAGCAGCCTTCTGTTCCGGCCGTAGGTGGCGAAGGAAAGGAAAAACTTGTCGCAGAGACGGCGCAGGGCGTCAAACCGGTCGAGCCGGGTGACCTGCAGGAACCAGCGGGCCGGCGTCTGTCTGAACAGGGCCCAGACAATGACGAGCAGGCCGAGAAAGATCACCAGAGGCAGAAGAATGAATCGCGGATCGTGGAGCCTGGCAGTCACCGGTACCGAGGCGGTCAGGCTGAGAAAAACCAGGGCCAAAAAACCGGAGAACCGGTCGGCAAAGACCGATGCCGCCGAGCGCACCCCTTCCCGGCTCTTCCTGGCGATGTCATAGATCCGATATCCGTCGCCACCGATATTCGACGGCAGAAAGAGGTTGTAGAAACTGCCTATCAGGTAGGTCACCGTCAGGGTGGAGAGGGGAATCTCCACTCCGTCGCTGCGAAGGAAAAGATACCATTTCAGAGCGCTGAGAACAGTATTGGCCAGCAGGAGCAAGGCGATTGGAAAGAAAAAGCGGACATCCACATTGCCGATGACCGCACCGATCTCGGCGACCGGTGTCTTCCGGTACAGGAGGACAAGAAGCCCGATACTGAAGGCCAGTTTACAGGCAAGGAGCTGTTTTCCACCCAACCGCATCACTCCTTCCTGCTCTTCACCTGCCTGGCGGGCACACCCATGCAGATCGCATAGGGAGGCTGGGAACGGGTCACCACACTGCCTGCGCCGGCAACGCTCGATTTGCCCATGGTTACCCCGCCCAGTACGGTCACATTGCCTCCCAGCCAGACATCGTCTTCCAGGCGGACACCGCCGTCCTGGCGAATTCCCTGCTCCCGTACAGGTATATCCAGCCTGTCCAGGTTATAGCTTCCGCCACCGATGACGAGGCAGTTCTGGCCGATGATGCAATCGGCACCGATGACCACAGGACAGTCGTTGGTAGACTGGACTATGGTCCCGGCATTCAGGCCTGTATTTTTTCCCACAGTCACTGTACCGTTCTTGCAGGAGATCATCACGTTGTTGGAACAGATCACATTGTCCTCCAGTACCAGGACCTGCGATGTTTCCGTATGGCGTCCATCCAGGACACACCCCTCGCTGATCACGACGTTGTCCCCCAGGTGCATCCTGCCGGGGTGGCGGAGGACGACATTGCTGCCGAACATGCATCCCCGGCCGCAGGTGCCGAAAAGCCGGGGCCAGAAGATCTTGCGGAGAACCATGCCCAAGGCGCCGGGCAGGATTCCGAGCAGCATGCACCACTCGAAATACAGCAGGGCGACCAGGGAACGGCTGCCCACCACCACATCCTGATATTTCCGTAGTGGCGAGCCCTTGGCTGTGATGGCGGCATGGGTCTTCTTCATGGTGCCAGGCTCCCTTTCAGGTAAAAAACCGGTTGTGCCAAATGGCCACATTGATGAGGGCCCAAAGGATGTGGTTGTGATTCTGGCGCCCTGCGCAGTGTTCCTCGATGATGGTGTTGACGTATGCTCTGTCCATATTCTCCCGGATGATCCGGGAATCGTTGAGCAGCTCGATCATGTATCCCTTGAGTTCTCCCCGCAGGAGATGTTTCACCGGCAGGCTGTAACCCTGTTTGCCCCGGTAGACGACCTTTTCAGGAAGGAGCTCTTCCAGGGCCTTACGGAAGACATACTTTGTGGTCATGCCGTTCAGTTTCCAGTCACCGGGCAGCGAGGCGAGAAATTCGACCAGCACGTGATCGAGTAGCGGCACCCGGATTTCCAGGGAACTGGCCATGGACATCCTGTCCACCTTCATCAGCACCGAATCGCTCATCATGAACCGCATATCCAGGTAGATCTCCCGGTTGACCTGATCTCCGGCATCGCAGCGGCCACTGTACTCCCGCACCTGGCGGAAGGGATCCATGGTGATACTGCTGCGAAATCCTGGGGCGAACAGTTTCTGTTCCAAGGTGGTGTTGAGAAAATACTGCCAGCGGAGATGCTGACCGGCCGGGTCCAGGTTGGCCCCCTCGACAAACCGTTTCAGCATGTTGACCGCTCCCTTCTTCTGCGGCTGGTCAGGCAGCATGGCCATGAGGCGGCCGATGACCTGCTTGCGGAGCACGGGCGGGATCAGCCGGAACCACCGGTTGATACGGCTGGCCTTGAACCGGTCATACCCGGCAAAACTTTCGTCTGCGCCCTCGCCGGAAAGACAGACCGTGACATATTCCCTGGCCTGCTTGCAGAGCAGGTAGAGGGGCACGGTGGACAGGTCGGTCATGGGCTCGTCCAGGTGGTAGAGGGTGGTCTCCACGTATTCGGGCTTCAGGCTGTCCAGCATGAGCACATGGTGTTCGGTCTCGCAATGGCGGGCCACGATCTCGGCATAATCGAGTTCACTGAAGGTCTTGTCCTCGTAGCCGATGGTGAAGGTCCGCAAGGGACCGCTGATATGCCTGCGCATCAAGGCCACGATACAGCTGGAATCCAGGCCGCCGGAGAGGAAGACCCCCAGAGGGACGTCCGAGACGAGATGACTCCGGACCGCCTCGTCCAGGAGCGTTTTCTCCTCCTCCACGGCCTCAGCAAAGGAGAGAGTATTTTTCCCTGGATGGAACCTGAGATCCCAGTACTGTTCGACCTTGACCTCGCCATCCTGGTAGAGCAGCAGGTGACCGGCCGGCAGCTTGTAAATGTCGGCAAACATGGTCTGGGGAGCGGCCACGAATTCGAAGCCAAGATAATCGTAGAGGGCCTGGTAGTTGACCCGACGCTCCACACCGGGATCCTCAAGGATGGCCTTGATCTCGGAGGCAAAGAGCAGCCGGCCGTCTCTGAAGGTATAATAGAGGGGTTTTATACCGATCCGGTCCCGCACCAGCAGCAGCCTTTTCTCCGTCTGATCCCAGAGGGCATAGGCAAACATGCCCCGCAGCCGGCTGACAGAATCTATGCCGTATTCCTCGTAGGCATGGATGATGACCTCGGAATCGGACTGGCTGGAGAACCGGTGCCCCTTCTGCTCCAGGTCCCGGCGCAACTCCTGGAAGTTGTATATTTCACCGTTATAGACCAGGCAAACGCTGCCGTCCTCGTTGAACATGGGTTGCTGGCCATTGGTGCTCAGATCGATGATCGACAGCCGCCTGTGGGCCAGGGACATCTGCTCGCAGCAAAAGACTCCTTCCTGATCCGGTCCCCTGTGGCGCATGGTCAAGGCCATGGACCGGACAAGCTCTTCATCGTTCCAGTTGAATCCGCAAATTCCACACATGATACACTGTTTCCTTTCCCGGGCGGCTGATGGAACGGCCATCCCCCATCATTGTCTATTTCAGTGCGACACGCCGATCTGCTCCGGAAATCTCCTTGCGCCCCAGGAAGACTCCCAACCTGACAGACCGGCAGCTACCAACAAAAAACCGGCCCCAACGGGCCGGTTTCATGCCTGTTCGCCAGAGGCATCCTGTATTCCGAAAAACCTGTTTCGACCATTGGCAAGAAAAAAGGCTGACGACGATATTCCGGACAGGGGAGCCTCAGGGCTGCCGCTGCCGCCTGACGGCCAGTACCCATCCCCCGGTCAGCAGTATTCCCAGCAGCAACATACCACAGGTGACCGGCACACCATATCCGTTCAGAGAAATATATGCAACTCCCACAAGAGGATAGAGGATGCCCCTGGTCAGAATGCGCAGCAGATCATGTTCCCTGATGAAGGCTGCCACCGGTGGTGAGTAGCGATAGTATAGCTCGACAAACCGGCTTCCCGCTGCATTGGTGAGCAGAAACTGGTCCCGGAACCGGCGGAGCAGGACAACATGAGGCTCCATCAGGGATCCATAGGCTGCCGTGGCGATGAAACATCCTCCACCGCCTCCACCGCCCTCGTCTCCGGCCTTGTCTGCGGCACCACTCCCTCCATAGGGAAGAACATCGAAAAATCCCTTGGCGAGGATATACGAACCATCGTTGTTGGGATGGAGGCCATCAATGGTCAGATCGCCCCAGTTTCCGGCCACCGCCGCATACTGATCGACCAGCACCGTACCGCTGTTTCCCACCTCGGCTGCGATCTTGGGATTGTATTCGTTGGGAATCTGGGGATGATCGCCATCCTTGGTGTTCGGCGTGATGGTCGCTCCCACCGGGACAGCGCCATGATCACGGGCTGCCTTGATCATGGCGCCGATATTCCAGGCCGTGGTCTCGGCGGAAATGCCTTCGATCACATCGTTGGCCCCTTCCATGATCAGAATGTAGTGCGGTTGTGTTTCGTCGAGAACCGAGCCGATCCGCTCTACGCCTTCGACGGTATTCTCACCGCCCAGGCCGTAGTTCATCACCGTGGCGCCGCCACCGTTTCTGTCGATCAGTCCCTGCATATGCTCGGCATAGGGGACCGTACCATATCCGGCTGTTATGGAGTCACCAAAGGCGACTATCCGTTCCGTGCCTTGGGTCTGTGCCTGTAGATCAGGTACCGCTGTACCGGCGATCATCAGACCGGTGAAAAGTATTATCTTCCATCTCATCGGGAACACTCCATAGTCAACAGCTCCATCATGATCAGTACATCCTGACAAAGGCCTTTTCCACCGATCCAACGAAATCCGGCACTGCCACCTTTTCCGAGAAACGTTTTTCCTGTTGCTGTTCAGCCGTGATCAGTACCGGTGCTGTCCAGCCGTCCGTCCCCCTGCTCACCGACCGCACCAGCCGATATTGTCCATCCCGAAACTGTTTCCAGGTCACCTCGACCCTCCCCTGGGCATCAATATCCACCCTGGGAAGCACATCGGGTACATGGTTTTCCGGATGGATCCGCTCAGGATCACTCCAGCTCCCGCCGCTGTAGAGGGAGTGGTAAATATCGTCCAGGCCGCCATCATTGCCGGCCCAAACCACGTGTACGGTGTCGGCCTGATCGATGATCACCGATGGGGCAATGTTGGAGCGCAACTCGGAGGGGACCGTGGCAGGAACCGACCAGTTTCCCTGGTTCCCCACGGTGTAGCGAATCGCCAACCCGGTATCATCCAGGGCGGTCCAGAAGATCCAACTCCTGCCCAGGCTGTCCCTATCGACCACCGGATGGAGGTTTTCCCGATAGTCGTCGCTCACCTGCTCCACCGGACGCCACTTCCCCTTCTCCAGCCGACTGTAAAGCACTACATGGCGGCCGCCCACACCCTGGCTCCAGACCAGATCAGCCTCACCGGAACTTCCTGCCGGTAGCAACTCTCCGGCCTGCAGGAACAGGGGGCTCCAGAGCAGTATGGCCAAAAGCATCAGCATGCCTGTTTTTTCTCCTGTCATAGGTATCACCTCAACGATTCTCGATTGGCCTGATCTGCCGGACCGGAGCATCCGGAGCCAGATCTATCCCACTCCCTACTTCAGCAACATCATGAGACAAGGAATGGTTTTTCCCTGCATGGCCTCCAGCTCCAGCTCATGGATCTTTTTCTGTATACCGCTGGACCATGTCTTGCCCAACACCGAATATCCCGCTGTATTCGGATGCAGGTCATCATAGGTGAGACTCTGCCAGTCTGCAACCACAGCCTGATAATTGTCCACCAGGGAAACCCCCTTGTCTGCGGCCAAAGCCCGAATCTGCTCGTTACAGTTTCCGATATACTTGTACCAGGTTCCTTCCCGGGTGTCCGGAGTAAGAGTGCTGAGCAAGGGGATGGCCCCATGGGCGATGATCTTGTCGATCATCAGTGATAAATCTTCCACCACGGAACGACATCCCAAAAAGAACGTCAGATCATTGGTCCCCTCCATCAGGAGTACATAATCCGCCTGATGACCGCTTAGCACAGACTCCAAACGGTTGACACCGTCGCTGGCGAACTCCCCACTCTGTCCCCAGTTGAAGACAATGGCTTCAACACCGTTATTCGCGAGGTCGGTGCCGGTCACAGGTTCATATCCGCCACCGGTACTTCCGTTACCAGCCCCATCCTCCACATCCCAGGCAGGATAATACGGGTAACCGGTGGTGATACTGTCTCCAAAGGCGATGATGTTGAGGCTGGCACAGAACGCTTCGTCAACAACGAAAAAAGCTGCTGTCAGCAGATACCAAGCAAGGAAAGCAAAAGAGAGTCGCCCCGTTACCATGTTGCCAGCCTATTGGACAGAGAGCTTTTGATTAAACACATATGGCGTTGCGATCCCGGTTGCCGTGCTGAACAGGGAAAGCTGGACCGGGCCGAGCAGTTTTGCCGGCGGCAAGACAGGAGATTGCTTCCCCAGCCCGGAGAGATATGCCTGCCGTTTTCTTTCATCACCATCCCTTTCCAGCTCCCAATGCGTTCCCACCAGCCTCGCCTTACGATGGCGATACAGGCTGCCGTCGAATCCTGACCAGCTGACCAGCAGACCACCATCGGCAGCCCGGATCACCAGGGGATGTTTGTCCGGACCGGCAGGATTGTGGCTGAGCCGTTTCCGCTCTCCCCACCTCTCTCCAAGCCATGACGCTGCAAAGATCTCCCTGTCGTTTCCCTCGAGCCCGGACCAGACAAGCCAGACAGTATCCGTGGAATCGACAAAGAGAACCGGATCTTCATCGCCGCCGGCCGACAGCTGCAACCTCTCCTGGTTTTGCCAGCGCCCCCGGTCCCTGATCCGTTGCCACATGAATTCTTGAGAAGGTGTAACTTCCTGCCAGGCAACCCAGATCATTTGCTCTCTGTTGCCGACCACGGTCGGGTGACGAATCAGGTGTGGAGTGGAAAACAGACACTCCGGTTCACTCCAGCCGTTTTCTTCCTCCTGGCTGAAAAACAGGTCAGATCCCCCCTCCTCCCGAACCACCGCCCAGACCATGAGCTGCCGGGCAGCGAGCAGGGACGGACTGAGCAGAACTGCCAGCCAGAGAAACACCATCCAGCCGACAACCTTCCTCATCCCCGGGGTTCCTCCACTGTTCATCATATTTCCTTGTCATTCAACTGCAACTGGAACTTCCTGTCCCCGTAACGTTGCTGATAGGTTTTCAGTTGTACAGGTTCCATATACAAAAACATCTGAAAATTTTCATCAGAAAGAGCGTGGTTGAACTCGGCCAGCTTCAGGGTCTGGCCCGTGAAACGTCGAATCTGTTCCCGATTGGTGACAAAATTTCTTTTGTAGGGGTTGATATGGTCGAAAGGCTCTCTTCCCTCCATATTCCAGTGCCCCAGGAGGATCAGAATCGGCACCCGGTAATCCCGGTGCAGTCGCTGCGCCGCCGAAAGCAGATCGTCCAGGGTTACGAACTCCTGTTGGCCCTGCTCGTAGCGGACATAACCACTGAAACGTTTTTCCCGAACAATGTAGATCCTGTTTTGACAATAATAGGGCAGGGCCTGCAGCTTGTAATCCGGATCGCCGAGAATGATGGCCTCTGCCAGCTGCCTGTTTGTATTGATATAGCGGCCAATGGCACTGGCGCTACTGGCCTCCCGGTCGATTTCTTCCCTGATCTTTTTTCGGTCATAGGTGACGTGGAGGACAAACAGGGGAAGGAGGACGGTGAGCACTGCCAGCCCGGGAAGAAAACGAAGCGCGGGAACGTACCAGGGAGGCCTCTTTTGCCGGTCTGCCAACGCGATCCAATAGAGCAGCAGGGCAAACATGATCATGACTCCCTGGTGGCGTGCCTGGGGAAAGAGAATTGCACCACCGATCACGTTGAAGGCTACAAATGCTACAAACAGCAGCAAGGCCAGAAGAGGCCGGACCAGAAGACCCAGGATTAAACCGGCCACAAAGAGGTGACGAACCAGTGCTGTCCCGCCGATGAGATGGGTGAGATACTGTCCCGGCTCGAGGATCCCTGCCCAAAGATGGCTCAGATAATCGATGGATTGCAGATATTCCGGAGGAGCCTGGGAAGAGTTGGCATCCATGGCCACGGTCCAGGCGGCCAGGATGATACCGGCCACGGCGATTCCGGCCCCTGCAAGGAACTCCCTCCAGGCATCTTTCCCCCTGAACAGGGACTCCACTGCCCAGAAGCAGAAAAACAGCACCATGAGAAACAGGGCCAGGTAATTGGTATTGGCGGTCAGAGCAACCACTGTCCCGACAAGCAGGGCGGACCGTTTGCCTGCTCCGGTATACGCCATGGCCAGGCAGAAAAAGAGCAGCATGCTGATGCCATAATTTCGGGCCATGACCGTATATTCAATCAGAGGGAGCATCCCGAACATGAACGTCAGGCGCACGGGAAAAGGAAAGGGCGAAAACTTCGCAAACAGGATAACAGAAACCAGCCCGACCAGGGTGGCACAGACCTGCAGGACCACCGGGGTCGGCCAGCAAAAATAGGCCAGCCGCAGCAACGCGTACCAGAGAACAGGATGTCCCTCGTTGCGCAGGGCGGAAAAGAGGCCGATGAATGAAGACGGCTCAACCGCGATGGACAGGGCCCGCACCTCGTCACGCCACATCTCATGATGGAGAACCAGGACAAAGACAACGAGACTCCAGATGGTGATGGCTGCCGGCACACCGTATTTTTCCAGCAAAGACAGCCTATTGAGCCATAGCTGTTCGAGGTAGCGCATTCTCTCCGACAAAGCAGGTGTTTTTCTCTCCTCCCGGGATAAGGAAACCGAAATCCCGGGTCTTGACCATGAAAACTTTCCCTTTTAAACTGAAGAGATCAAAAGAGCAACGCCTAGCTTTACAGAACCGACCGGTTTTCTCGCCCTATATTTTCCAACGCGGGCAGAAAGACCATTTGCCCCAAAAACAGCATCTGAGATGTGGACTGCGATCGCGTGCAAAATTCCACCTTTCCTGTTGCATTATTACCGGAATCATGTATATACTAACATCCAACTTAAACAGTATTTCTCCTGTTTACACTTGATAACCGGTAAAAAAAACAACATATTACTTATCTTTCAGGAGCACTCTGCACGGTGCTGCCGGTTCAATGTCGATGAAACACCCGCCGGATGCCGGGCCGGAAGATGTTCCGGCACACTAGTTGTTTCATCCGGTGCTGTTCAGGTCAATCCATCAGACGAAAGACGAATTTTCACCAGACCGGCAGATCAGCGACGGGAACAATCACCCGATGAAACATCTCGAACTCGCTGAATAGACTGTACCTTCCCCCACAGCTGGTGCCTTCTGAAAGTCTTTATGACAGGTGTACAAGGCAGGGGAGGGAATCCATGGGTTTTTATACCCTTCTCCAGATTATTTCTTCCGGTTTTCTCGCCTTTCGGCCTGTCATTATGTCTGGTCATTCGAATAAATCCGGATCACCTGGTCGGCACCGGCTGATTCGGTCAACTCTTTTCAAGTCTTCAAGTTGTGGAGCTAAGTCGTGATACGCAATACCGTGCCTATTTCCTGAAACACTGTTCGGCCGGACTTTTGGGGTCCAAGGAAGAGAAGAGATGAATGGAACGGCCACTCAACCAGAAAAAAAGGTCTGTTACGAAAACCTGCTCTTTCTCACTGTTCTGACTTTCCTCATCGGGAGCAGGTGGTATGGCCTTGGACAATGGCCGGTGGAGGACGACGAGATATTCACTTACTCCAGGGCGATGACCGGGGCCTACTCATGGCATTTTCCTGCGCTCTACTGGTTGACTTCCCTGTCTTTCAAGTTGTTCGGACCTTCTGAACTCAGCCTGCGCCTGCCGTGCTTCATTTTCGGCATCGCCGCCCTCCCGGCTCTCTATTTTCTCGCCAAACGAATCTTTGATCGCCGGACAGCCCTGCTGGCCGGTATCCTGCTGGCCGTATCGCCCTACCACCTCTACCACAGCCAATATGGTCGCTATTATTCAGCAATCTTTCTTTTGGCCATTCTTACCTACTCAGCTTTGTACATCTACTTCACAAAGAACAGCCTGGCAGCGCTCTGCTGCACCCTCGTCCTCTTCGCCTGCGGCACCCTCTTCCATCCCACCTTTCTGCTCATAGGAGTGTCCTCGTTTTTATTCAGTATTTTCATAAATATCACAGCTGTTGCCAACAGCCGTCTCTTCGACTGGCCCGTCCGGACCCGGACAGCCGCAAGGACCTTCACGATCCTGGCCATCGTTGTCGGCCTGGTCTGCCTGGTTTATGCCGCGATCATCTTCAACAAATGGTCCGAATTCTCATGCCAGGAGGGAGGGGGTTGGGGATATTCCTTTTTCTGGTTCCTTGCCCAAACCTGCAAGTATTTCGGCTTTGCCGTCTGCGGGCTTGCCTTTTTTGGGCTACTCCATCTCTTCACAAGGAACATCTTCAATGCCCTGTTCCTCCAATTCCTGATAGCGACTCCTGTACTGATCGCCACTGCCATCTCCGGAATTGTCGACGTCCGGCCGGATTATATCATCATCGTCTACCCCCTGTGCCTGCTTCTGACCAGCTGGCTGCTCCAGGAGATGTGGAAGCAGCAACGGATCCTGTTGCCAGCCCTGGGGATTGTCGTGGCCATCATCATGAGCATCTTCCCTGAATTCCTTTCAGTCTATTCAGGCAGGGCCTCTCTGGATCCCAGACAGGCAGTGAACTACATCGAAAAACGTTATCAGAGCGGCGATGCGGTTGTTTCCTTCTCCAGTGGATTTTCCTTTTACGGGAAAAAATACTTTCCCAGCCTTGTCTGGATTGGATGCAGTTATGAACCGCGAACACTCCAGAAACTGAAAGACGACTTTGCTCACACCAAAGTACGGACCTGGTTTGTCTTGCAGACATCACGCAGCGGTGGAGATCAGGCGGTTCGCACCTGGCTGGATCATAATGCCAGACTGGAAAAAGAAATCCTGGAAAAACGATATGACTACACGTATCGAGGACTCAGGATCTACCTGAAGGCAGGGGATTCAGACAAATGGCCTGTAGAACCGATGATCGGCAAGATCAAGCATGGGGAGATCTCCCGCTGAATCACCGTAGGCATAGACAGCGGAATACTCGCCAAGAGCATATCGGCCGAGGATCCTTCTGACCTTTTCCTGTCCGCGGCAGTTCCTGCCGTTAATGCTCCCTGTCAGCCGCCCATTCCGGATCTGGAGCTCGGTGGCTAGCAGGTCGATTCCATTCCTGTCACACCAGGGTTGCAGAATCAAGGCTGGCGTGGCCGAAACCAGCACGACCTTGTCTCCGGCCTGTTGGTGTTCCCGGAGCCGTTCCAGGGCCAGAGGACGGACGATCCGGGGGAGCAGCTCGGCTGTAAAGGCCCGGGCCTGCCGCTCCAGCTCCTGAACCTCTGTACCCTGAAAGAAAAAACGAAGAAAATCCTCTTTCAGACGCTGATTGGAATATCTTTTCAAGAGAAAGGCCACTATCCGGGGAAACAACACCAGGCAACCGGCCCCGAACCGAAGTTCACCACTGGTGTAGCGGATAAAGAGAAGAAAAGAATCCTTACGGGTGATGGTGCCGTCAAAATCGAAAAGCGCCAGGTTTCGCCCACTGTTCATGGCATGGGAACCGTGGTGATCGTTGGCTGAAAGATGTCTGCAAGTATAGGAATATCGACAAAAAGCAGCGTCATCATGATCAGCATGCACAATGTACTGTAAAAAAAGAATCCTTTCTGTCTGTAAAGATGCTCCGGATATTGGGTCGGGCTGTTCTCCAGAAAGCCCAAATGAATATACCAGGCGATAAATCCGGCGATAAAGGGAATGGACAAAATGAGTTCCATCCGGTAGCGGACCAGAAAGATACCGAAAAACAGGCCAAAGGCCACAGCGTAATAGATAATGGAAACCAACAGCCGTTTTTCGGTATAATGGCCGAACGATTTCCGGTACCCGGAACTCAACTCCGGATTGTTGATCCGCCGGTATTCGGCAAACCGTTTCACTGCCATGAAAAACGCTCCCACCATCCAGTAGGCAAGAACAAGGGAAACCGGAGGAAGAACCGTGATACCGGTGGCATACCAGCCGAGCAGCAGTCGTAACGGGTTATTGACCGACTCGCTGAGGACATCGAGATAGGGTTTGTCCTTACTCCGCACCGGAGGAATGTTGTAACAGCACCCCATAATCCACAGGGTGAGAAGAACAAGAAAAAACTTCTTCCCCAAGAGAAAGGCCGGCAGCAGACCGGCCGCAGCAAAGAGCAGCCACTCCACAGCAGCCCAGTTTTTGTTCACCAGGCCGGAAGGGATCGGCCGGTTTTTTTTCACCGGGTGCAGTGCATCGAACCGGGCATCGAGCAGTTCATTGATCACATAGTTGCTCGATGCCACCAAGCCGACCAGCAAAAAAGCCAGCAAAAGTTTTCCCGGCAGACTGTATGTTATCAGCCCTGGCTGGGCATAACAGGCCACGACGATGCCCGGAATCATGAATACGTTTTTGAACCAGTGGTCGAAACGGGCAATCTGCAAGTACGGTTTGATTCTGGGAAAAAGAGGTGCTGCCTTCATGTCTGTTGGAAGAAATCACGCACTGCCACCGGAATCACATGACCTGGCCGACAGTTCTTTTTGGTTGTCACCCGCAGCCACGTCTGTCAATATGTTGTCTTTGCAAAAGAACAACACCTGCAACCAGCTCCCAACATAGATGCCTGAGCCAAAGAGACCATGCGGGCCGCAAGAATACTCACGCCAAAAAACATCCTGTTATACATACTGCTTCTAGCGACAGCAACATATTTTCTTTCCAACTTTCCGGTTTCGGTGGAGGGAATCGGCCTGGAACTCTCCGGCTCCACCCTGAACGACGGCTACATGATTTTCTATTCAAGTGTCTATGTGGACGATCCCGACTACCGCATTGTCTATCATTCGAAAGATCCGGACCGTTTTGCCGTTTTCCTGGACATTCCGAACAAGGCGAAAAACAGGCCGTATGTCATCAGACCGGGACACCGTCAGCAGGAAGTCGAACTCACCGCCCTGATCTTCTGTAAAAAGCTCCTGGGACTCCCCTATCCGCTTCTCAGGATATCGGGCAGAGACCTGGCCGCTTATATCCGGCCCTGCCCGGAAAACACGCGCCTCATCCCGACGCAGAAGGGAATTCGGCTTCGCTCAGCCCGGGGATGGGGCCCCGAAGCCACGTTCGATTTCCATGAAGACAAGATCCTGGCTTCTGTGTCGCCTTCTGCAAGGATGGGCTATCACCTGGTCTGGGGTCTGCTGTTTGTTGTCTCCCTGCTGGTCATACTGGTAGTCACCCGGATCCGCTACGGTTTTCTGCAAGAGATCCTGCACAATATCTTCATTACCCCGACAAACTGGAAAGAACAGCGGTCCATGCACAGAAAATCGCTGCGCCTGGTTCTGCCAGCCATCCTGCTCTTGCTCTTGGTTGTCGTTCCCAGATCATGGGACAATTTCACCCATCCAGGGCTGTACGTGGAAGACTCCACCCAGCACTTCAACCTGTTCTATGGTAACACTCAAAAAATCACTAAGATATTTGAACGACCCCATAACTACATGGCCGTGGGGACCCACCTCATCGGCTGGCTGACGGCCAGGCTGGATGTCCGGATCCAGCCCACCGTCTACCTGGCTGTTGCCATCGGCATGAGCCTGCTCACATCTCTGCTCTTCAGCTTTTCCGGCCTGTTACGTAACAACATCTCCATCCTGCTGGCCCCGGTCGTCCTGGGCACCAGCGGGATAATCCATGTCTACATGTGGAATACCCTGACATACCAGATATTTGTCGCAGCCATCATGCTGCTTCTCCTGCTGCTGTATCCTCCCCCGGAGCACCTCCTCTCCCTGATCCTGTACCTGGTCTTCGTCCCCCTGTTGATCTGGTCCGCACCCTATTCTGTCCTGGCCATACCCCTTGCCGCCGGCCTGTTGCTGCTCCGCGTCTTTCCCTGCCGGCAGAAGACCCTGCTCCTGCTCTATACCATCGTTATCACCTTCTGCTATTTTCTCACTCTGAAGTCCGGTACATCCAGACCGTTGCAGCTGTTCACCAACCCGCTCTTCATGCAGCACTTCACCACCACGCTGTTTGAGAATATCTTTTTCCTTGATCTGTTTGGCAAGATGAGCCAGGCCAAGATCATGATATTTCTCTTTTGCCTCGGCTCATGTTTTGTCCTGTTCAGGAAAGATCCCTTGTATCTCAAGATATCGACCCTTTTCCTGCTCGTTATCGTGGTCAACCTCTTTCTCTACTTCTCGAGCAAAAAATACATGAACTATGAACACTGGCCGAACCACCTCCAGATTTCGCTATTTTTCTGGTACTGCTTCCTCATCTTCTCCCTGGACAGGATGACCATCCTCCTACGGCGCAACAGGCCCCCCCTGCTCCTTCTTGGATGGACACTTCTCCTTGGCATCTGTCTGGCGGACAATTTGGCTCATCCGGACAAGTACAGGGTACCAGTCATGCCGAAGATTCCCGAATTTCTCGATACGGTGAAAAAGTGGGAGGAGCACAGGCAGGAGCTGCTGGCAGCGAATGAGTACGTCATCATCCAGAGCGATGCCTACTGGCGCCACTTTGAAAAAAATTTTGGTCCCCTCGTACGAATAGGGAGCAGAGAGAAAACCAGCAGGCCCAGGGCCTGGATCGTCATCTCGTCGCTACCGCCGGACAAGAACGGCAAAAACGACTGACCGGTTGCGTCAGCACAGCTCAATTACCGAACTTGGCGATGTCATGCAGACCAACGAAGATGAAGTTGTAGGTTGACAGGAGGTACATGGCCACAACCAGCAGCTGAAACACGGGCCGCACCAGGTAACGTTCGCCGTGATGGAGGAAAATTGCCAGCATGGCAACAATGGGGAGGAAGTACCGTCCCTGGGCCTGGAAATCAACGGTCCAGGCATGATAGAGGGCCACGGCCAGCAAGGCGCAGGCTGTACCCAGGGTGAGCAGGAGCAGGCTGGTGCCGGCCAGGCCACCGCGAACCAGTACACAAAAAACGAGAAAAGCCAGAAGGCAGAGTCCGGCAACCCGCACCAGATCATAGTAGGTGAACGATGCTGATATGGTCGTATAACCATACACTCCGAAGGAGGTTCGAAAGGACTTTTCACCCCAGCGCTCTATAAGGAGGAGCCGTTTCAGGGTCACTCCCCGGTCCTTCATCTGCAGGTAGACATGCTTTTTCTCCAGAGGCGTGTCCGGATTGTAGATTCTGGTGGCAAACTTCTGCCGGCAGGCAAAAAGTTGTTCACTGGTATCGAAACCGTTTACATAGATGTCCGCCGCACGGACCACACCGAAAAATACCAGCGCCCCTCCCATGATCACTGCCAGCCGCCTTGCAAACACCCTCCAGGAAACCGGCCGGAGAAAAACGAGACGCCAGCAGAAATAGCTGACCACAAAAACGTGAAAAAAATAAAAATTCTTTTTCACCATCAGGGATAATCCGAACAAGATCGCCAGGAAAAGAACAGCCGGAATATCCTTTTTTCCTATTCCCTGCTCAATGAGCCTGTTCAGCATCGAACCGGAGACAGCGACCTGGTAGGCCAGGAGCAGAAGGATGAACAGGGCAAAGCCGTCAGAATTTGCATAGCTGTAGATATACCAGATCTGAGGAGAGATCAGGACGGGCAGGAGAAGAAGCCGATATTCAGACAAGGTCAGGGCCAGCAGCAGGAGAACGAAAAACAGCAGGACATTGAACAGCCGGTAAGCAAAAAAATTGCGGAGATGCAGCGGCCGGACGAGTTGCATGAACTTGCCGACCAAAAAATAGACGAACTCCCCGGAATGAAGCCGTGAGACACCGTAATCACTGTAGGTATACCGTATTTCCGGGGCACCGATACGGGGCGGCATGGTATGGTCCATATAGTATTCCGCAGCATTGATATGGACAAATTCGTCTGGATGTCTGTTGTAGCGGCTGATCCCCGCCATGACCAGGACCAGGACCAGCACCGAGGTCAGCAGGTAGGGGACGAATACATACTCTTTGGCCAGGGGACCGAGGACGAGAGTCAGAAGCCAGACCACCAGAAAGATACAACCGATCCGGACCAGTATTGCCGAATAGGCGGGTGTGCGAACCATCCCCTCGGGAAGCGCAAGGCTCAACTGTGGGTCCTGGTTGGAGGGGACCACGCTCAGGCCCTTGCTGTCCAGCCTGAGATCGGCAATACCTTCTCTGGGCCTGAGCGATCGGAGTGCGTCACCTTTGAGCAGGATATCCGGATAGCCATGCTGGCTGATCCGTAGCCGTTTCAGGGTCACGGTAGCCGGTTTTTCCGAGGTATCGATCCGCAGCTCATTCACCCCGGCCAGGTTGCAGATATGAAAAGTATAGTGTTCCTGGTTGGGTCGGATGACGATCCGGCTCATCTGTTGCTCAGTCCATGGCTCTCCATTCTGCCGCCAGTAGATCTTGAAGATGGTCTTTCTGCTTGTGGTCAGGTCCACGTCCACCGTGGCCCGCTGGACGAAAAACACCACGTAAGCCAGCGAGAGCAGGCATCCCAGGCAGATGACGATGGAGACGGATCGGAGAGAGGACGGCATTTGTTCACCCCTGTCGCTGACTGTTTCCGCCCCGCAGGCGGCCAAGACGCCTGTATACCGCTGTCAGCCGATCCTCGTAACGGATGAGCAGCCGAAAGAGAGGGCGGCCGAACCGGTGCAGGACGTAGAGAACGGCCAGGCATCGAATCCCGGGACCAGTCCCCATGTTTCCAGTGGGAATGAAGCGGGAATACAAATACAGCCTGCCGATACGCAGCAGCTCGTGATCGTCTATATCCAGTCTTTCTTGCATCTGTCGTGCCATGTCTTCAGGTTACGCTTATTCCTTCAACCTGTCCCGGATGGAACGCAGAAAGTACCTGGTCCGCAACAGGGGAAGAAAACGGAGGGCAGGCAGGGACCGGTCCCAGAGGTGTCTCTGTTCCCGAACATGGGCCTTGACCGGCTGATGTCTGCCATGAAAATCGTCCAGGTGATGACGGTGCCTGATGATCGCGATCTCCCTTGTCCTTGGAAAAGCCAACCTGCTCACCAGGAGATAATTGAGCCAGGGTTTCATCTCTTCCACCCGATACCCCAGCACGGCCGCGGCAGCTGCGTATCGGCCGGCCCCATCCAGAATTCCCTCCTGGAGAGGCTGATACATCCTGTCCTGTTCCTGTTCTGCCCGGCCCAGGCTGTCATCCTGACGCCGGAACTCCAGTTCATAGCCGTCTTCGGTCAGCCTGTAGCCGTTGAGCGTCGGATGCGGGGCCCGGCAGGCCTCCTCGAACAGATCCCTGGCATAGAGCACCGTACTGGCGGCCAGATCAAACCGGTGCCGGTCATAGATGATTCCCTCGATATAGTTGTCCGGGCTGGAAGGATACACGATCCCCCGGGTCGCGGCAAAGAGAAAGCCGTGAAACCGGGGCCGGTCGGCACGGTGCTTTACGGCATCGAAGAGAAATCGCTGGATCGTGCCCAGCCAACCGATATCCACCAGGGCCACATCGGGCTGCCGGAAAAATCCCACATCCTCCAGATAGCGCTGCAAGGCCAGCCCTGTCGCCTCGGTCTGTCGGCGCACCGCATCCTGGAACCGGCTGTCCCGGAGCAGTTTGTTGAACTGCAGCCTGTTCTCCGGCAGGTATCCGGCGTGGAGCGGACTCAGGACCGTGTCGATCCCCAGCCTGTAGCGTTCCAGGTGACTGGCAAGGGAAGAGGCGTCCAGACCGAAGATCCGGCAGACGTCACGAAAGTCCCGGTTCCCGGCGGGCAGGAAGGCGATATCCGCATTTTCCCTGCTCAACCCCTGAACCGCGCAACTGGCTCCTGCCAGAGCCATGCGGCTGACGTAGAGGTATTCGATCTCCGGCAGCGAATGGCCGGCGAACAGATGCGGCACCACCCGCTCCCAGAGCTGTTTGAACATCCACCCTTCCCGGGAGAAAAAGTAGAGTTTCCTGATACCGAGTTGTTCGACCTTTTCGGCAAGGCCATGGATGAATGCACAGAGCAGTGGAGAAAGAAACGAGTAACCGGCATGATAGAGCTCGGACCGCTCCCTGCGCTCTCCTTCCAGGGGTATCATCAGCTGCTGGAGGGTCCTGCCTTTCCAGAACGGCTTGCCCGCCGAGTAGTTGAAGTAGCGCTTGATGATGCTTTTGCGCCACTTCTCGTCACTGTCCCGGATGACCAGGGCCCGGATTCCCCGTTCGGCGGGCCGCAGGCCATCGGATATAGGATTGTCGCCGATGTGCAACCAGGAAGCATAGTCCAGACCATAACGCTCCCTGAGCAAAGGAAAGGCCTTGCCAGAGGCCTTGGCCAGGTAACTGTCTGCAGAGGAGACCACCGCGTCCACATGATCGAGGAAACCCGCATGGGCGATCAACCGCTCGAGAAAATCGGCCGGCATATAAACATCTGAAACAACGAGGATTTGCTTACCCTGGGCTCGCAAACTTTTCAGCCAGTCCACCAGGACGGTCCGCGGCAGCAGCATGCTGTTCTCCACCGCGATCTCATAATCGGTCACTCTGTCCAGGAGCTGCTCGGTATACTGGTCACCGAAAATGGTTTCGAGCGTCTCGCCCATGAACAGGGGATAACAGGCCTCGTGGTCCTCGAATTCCCTTGAAGTGGCCCGCCTGTGCTCCTGTTCGATGCGGTCCCGGAGCGACTGTACCTGCGGCCAGGTCCAATCCAGTCCGGCCTCCCGGGCCAGGGCGGCAATGTACCTGGCCACGGCCGGCTTGAGCAGGTCTGGATTGTGAATACGACGAATCAGCAGGGTATCGAAGAGATCAAAGGAGACCGTCCGGCACGATTCAGCCCACCTCTCCCCGACCCTGACCAGTTTGTCCAGTGAATACAATGTCTGTACTGACATATCCTCTTTTGCCGGCACCTTCTATTTACCGGGCTCCCCGGCCGTCCTGCCCCGGAACTCCATTTTCTCTTGACATGCCCAAGCTCTCAAATATATTCAGGCAAACATACTGTTACCGTAAAAATATGTCAAAATCCCTAGCCAATGAATGACCTGACCATTGTCATCCCGGCCTACAACGAGGCAGAGGCCCTCAGGGAATTTCTACCCAAGCTGCTTGGTTACTGTGAAGACACTGGCTGCCAGCTGATCATCGTCAACGACGGCTCTGGAGACGACACCAGAGAAGTCCTGGCATCCCAGAGTCACCACCCCTTTTTCACCGTCCTCCATCACAAGGTCAACAGAGGATATGGCGGAGCACTGAAAACCGGAATCCTCGAAGCCTCCACAGAATACGTGGTCACCATCGATGCCGACGGACAGCACCGCCTGGAAGACGTCACGGCCCTGTACGAAGCCATCAAGAAATACGACGCCGATATGATCGTCGGCCGCAGACAGTTCCGCCGGGAAAACCTCTACCGGGAGACCGGCAAGGCCATCATCCGTACCATTGCCAAGATCCTCATGCCCCTGGAAATCCATGATATCAACTCGGGCATGAAGATCTACCTCACCGACCTGGTCAAGAAATACCTCTCTCTCTGTCCGGACTCCATGGCCTTCAGCGACATCATCACCCTGGTCTTCCTCAGCCAGCGTCACCTGGTAAAGGAACGTGATGTCGTGGTCCTGCCCAGAAAAAGCGGCAGAAGCACCATCACCACCAAGACGGCCATCATCACGGTCCTGGAGCTGATCCATATCGTCGTCCTTTTCAACCCCAGCCGCATCTTTCTGCCACTGAGTTTTTTCTTTCTCATCTTCAGCGTCACCTGGGGCACACCGATTCTGCTCCGGGGCGAAGGCATCTCCACTGGAACGCTGTTTCTCTTCCTCACCGGCCTGATTCTCTTTTTCCTTGGCCTGATCGCCGAGCAGTTGGCCCTCATCCGCAAGAATCAGGCTATCAACCCCTGACCGTTATCGGCCCCCGGAATCCAGGGCTGCTGCGTACCGCCCATAACTAGACACTGGACAGGACCGTCGCAGCCGGTCCAGCCGGTCCAGCAGCTTATCCCTGTTTAGATACATGAGCCAGTTGTAGAAGCGGTTTTCGTGCAGATCAGGATGCATGAACCGTTCCTGTTGCGTATCGATGTCGTATGGATGGAAATAGGTGGTGATCACCTGCTGACGACGCAGGCAATACCGGACGACCAGTTGCAGGAACCAGAACGGCAGAACCCGAAAATACACGCCCCCGGCCACAGGCACACGCAAGCCGGGAAGCGGAGCGACGGTCATGGGGATCTCCCAGACCGTGCCATTGATCTTCTTGCACCGCTGCCCGAATTCCGGCCAGCCGTAGAGCGGATTCCTTGCCGGCAGCACAGAACTTGAATAGGTGAAGCCGGTATCTGCCAGCACCCGGTAGGCCCAACTGGTGGAAGCGACCAGGGAGAAGGTGGGGGCACGGAAACCATGGATCTCGGACACCCCCAAGCTTTCCAGGATGCCCCTGTTGGCGCGCAGGTCTGCTTCCAGACTCTGGGGAGTGTGACTATCAAGTTGGAGGTGGGTGTCACTGTGGCAGCCGATCTCGTGTCCTTCCCGCAGGATACGCATGATCAGCTCCGGATGTCTCCGGGCCACCTTGCCGACCACGAAAAAGGTCGCCTGCACCCCCCAATCCCGGAACCGGTCCAGGTATCGGCCGGTATTGGCGACCACCCGGTCCTCGTACCGATGACCGTCGGACAGACCGTCGCGGACGTCCTCCAGGTCAACACTCAGCAGCAGACCAGCCATGGGTCGTCTCGGTCTGGCCGGGAAACAGCCGGCTCCACAGATCGATGAAAACAGCCAGGATGAACAGAAGGACCAGGGGAAAGGCTGTGTGCATGGCCCGTTCTATCTCGGAATAGGAGGTGATGGCAACCAGCGTGAGGATGAAGGTGATGGCCGCGATTCCAGCCAGAGTAGCCAGGGCAAGCACGGTGAAGAAACAGAGTTCCCTCTTCCGCAAGGACTGGACCAGAATGACCAGCAGAACAGCCAGGGCAAGCCAGAAGAGCGCAGGAACGAGCTTCTGGTAGCCGCCCCCGATATCCTGGAGGATCCTTGTCTTTTCCCTGTTCAGGTGCCGGTAGTACTCCGGGGTCGCCTGGAGAACATCCTTGCGGCTGGTGACCACCTTCTCCCTGGTCACGGTGGAATACAGGCGCATGATACCCATGGTCCCCCTGCTGAGCAAACCATCTGTCTTGGCCGAAAAGCCGCTGAAATGGATGATCCGGTTGAAGACCGAGAAAAAGGTGGGAAAGAAGAGCCGATTGTATTCTCTGTGCCAGGTGGGCACCAGGGAGGTGATCCGCATACGGCAATCCAGCCTGCCATCCGCACAGGCCTGATCAATTTCCGCCCCCATGCGCCGGTAGAAATCGAGCGTCCGCCGTCCATCCTTGTAGTAGCCGGCTTCGGCTACCGAATCCCGAAAGACCCAGATGAAAAAGGCGGCCGGCAGATCGGTACCATGAATGAAATCCATCCATTTCTTTCCCACCGGTCCGTCCAGATAGGGCTTGATCTCCCGGAAGGCCGGGCTGACCGCGTAGGCCTTCTCCCGGACATCCTTGACCACGGGATAGAACTGACGCCAATGTTCCGAACGGATGCGAAGCAGGCCGCCATAGGCGGACTTGAACTCCGGAGTCTCGATCTCGATGGGGGCCTTGACTCCGTAATAGTGTTCATTCAGCAGAGAGAGCGTCCAGGTCGAGGCCGCAAGAATCACCATGGGCAGAAGAAAGAGCAGTACCAGGCCGCCCAGATAGCGCCATCCCCATGTTCTGCCGTTCCAGAGAGCATAAACGAATACGAGTGACAACGAGGGAACGATCCAGATACTCTCTTCCCGGGTATGCCAGAAGGCGGCCAGTGCAAGGCCCATACCCAGGGACCATGGCAGGGCCTGTTTGAGCGAATGGCGTGACCGCAGAAACATGCCGGTCAGGCAAGAGAAGACCAGCAGTCCCAGGGTCGGATAGATGCCCAGCCGAAAGATCCGGCCCACGGCAGGGTAGTTGTAGGTAAACGGGTTGAGGAGCAGAAAGACAAAGACAAGAAACAGGAGAGCGCGGTTGTTCAGAACCGGCCGGACTGCCAGGAGAAACACCAGGCAGGTCAGGGCATAGAGAATCTGCTGGGCCGCCAGGAGGGGAATACAGAGCCAGTAGCTGAGGGCAATGAACAGGGGATAGAACTGTCCCTTGATCAGGGTATACTGGCTGTAGTCACCCAGCCACTCACCGCTGAGAATGGCGTGGGCCTGGCGGATGAAGAGGAGATCGTCGTGCGGTGTCGGGGTGGCCAACACCGAGTGGGCCTGGACCAACCACATCTTGGCCAGGAACACCAGGATACACGCGGCGGCAAACAGCCACCTGACTCGGGTGATCGTCATGGCAAACTCGTCAGCAGATGACCTGGTCCATGATGAATTGAACAACCTTCAGCAATCCTAGAAAAAGCAAATAAAAAACCGGCCATGCAGACCGGTACGCAGACATTCCATATGAACGCCGGGTCCACACTACCCGATTTTTTTCTTTCTGGCAATCTCTGAAGGCGGCTTCGAGAAGATCACTCCATCATGTGGACCCGTTCGCAGTCGGGACAGATCCAGGTCGGACCGTTGGAGAGCCCCCACTTGTTCTCGGCAAAACACTGCGGACAGATCTGAAAACCGCAGGTACAGCTCCAGCAGAATGGCTGTTTCTGCTTGCAGCAGTGGCAGACAAATTCCTTCTTCCGCCGTCGCCGGCCTGTTTTGTTGTTTACACGTTTCATCGTCAGCGATAACTCCAACTCGTCTGATACACAAGAAGGCGCAGGATGTTCTCCTTGTCTCCCTGGCTGTCAGGCCGCAGAATCGCCCCAAAGTGCCCTGGCCAGCACGACGCATTCCTGCCAATCCATGCAATCGCGACCACTGCCGTTCAGGTCCCGGTTCCGCTTTTCGGAGCCAGCTCGCTGTCCAGCCAATCCAGGTAGGGTCTGTGGCCATCGGCCACCGGCAGGGCCAGAATCTCCGGGACCTCGTAAGGATGGACGGCCGCCAGGCGACTGATCAATCTCTGCACGAGCGAATCCGAGGTCTTCAGGGTACAGACATATTCGCCTGCCTCCTCGATCTCGCCCTGCCAATGGTACAGTGAACGGCAGGGACTGATCTGGACACAGCCCGCAAGCCGCTCCTCAAGCATCTGCCGGGCCAGCGCCCTGGCCTGTTCCTCACTCTCCACCGTGGTCACCACCTGAAAAAAAGACGACATACTCATCCTCTCTGGTATTTTCTCTCGGGTTGGAGTACATTTACCAGGCCTGGAAAAAATGACAAACCATCTTTGACCCAGAATACGATTTCCTGGGCACCCCAACTATCCGGACCGCTATCTGCCATGCTGCTGACCGTTGACGTAGGCAACTCCCATACAGTAAGCGGTGTCTTTTCCGGCTCCACCCTGCTCCACCAGTGGCGGCTCAAATCCGATCAGGACCGGACAGCGGACGAGCTGGCCATCCGCTACCATGCCCTCTTTCAGATGGCCGACATAGACCGACGGGAGATCACCGGATTCATTGTCTCATCAGTGGTGCCGACTCTGGAGACGGCCTGGCTCGCCTATGCCCGCTCCTACCTGGAACACTGCAGGACAGAACCACTGGCCGTTTCCTGCGATCTGGACACCGGCATAACCATCCGCACCGAGAATCCCGCCGAGGTGGGTGCCGACCGGATCGTCAATGCGGTCGCTGCCTGGGACCGTTTCAGGAGTGACCTGATCGTCATCGATTTCGGCACGGCCATCACCTTTGACTGCGTGTCTGCAGCACGGGAATACCTCGGTGGCACCATCCATCCTGGCATCGGAATCTCCCTGGATGCTCTGGCCGGCAGGACCGCCAAACTGCCCCGCATTGATATCGATACCCCTCCCGGCGAGATCATCGGTACCACCACGGTCAGTGCCATCCGCTCCGGCATGCTGTACGGTTTCGGTGGTCTGATCGACAGGATGGTGGATCTGCTCGCCCCGAGGATCAGCCAGGGCAGGAGCGAGGTCAACATCATCGCCACGGGCGGGATGGCCAGGGTGATCGGCCCCTATGCCCGCGTGATCGAACTCGTTGACCCACTGCTTACCCTCAAAGGCTTGCGACTCATCCATGAACGCTGCCGCCGGAACTGACAGGAAACCGACCTGGCCCGGGTTTCTCCGTTCCGGCGATGTGATCGGCCTCATCGCGCCGGCAGGGCCGATCCGGAATATGGACAGGGTGGAGCGGGGCATCTCGCTGCTCAGGACAAGGGGCTTTCAGGTTCTGAGCCTGGGTCGGCTCGAGACAGGGAACGGATTCCTGGCGGCCTCAGACCGGCAACGGGCAGCAGAACTGCACGATCTCTGGGCCAGAAAGGAGGTCAGGGCCCTGCTGGCCATCAGGGGCGGCTACGGCTGCCTGCGGCTCCTTCCCCATCTCGACCTGGAGCTTCTGACGAAAAATCCCAAGCTGCTCATCGGGTTCAGTGACATCACCGCCCTGCTCAATCTGATCAGCCAGGAAACCGGCCTGGTCACAGTGCATGGTCCTGTGCTCAGTTCCCTGGCCCGCTGCGACCGACAATCGCTGGATACCTTGTTCTCCCTCTTAACCGGCAACCTGCCCAGGTACCGCCCCCCTGGCCTGAAGATCCTGCGACCGGGATCAGCTTCCGGACTGCTGCGGGGAGGCAACCTCACGACCCTGGTGCATCTCCTGGGGACCCCCTGGGAGATCCGATGGGATGGGACGCTGCTGATTCTGGAAGATACCGGCGAGCCACCCTACCGGTTGGACCGGATGCTGACCCAGCTTGCCGCCAGCGGTGTCCTGGATCGACTCAGCGGCCTCATCCTGGGCAGCTTCGATGATGGCGGCACCGATTCCCGGACGACCAGGGATCTCAGCAGACAGGTATGGGAACGGGTCCTGGAACTGACCGAACAGTGTTCCTGCCCGGTCTGGGCCAACTTTCCCGTGGGCCATCTGGCGGCGAACCTGGCCATTCCCCTGGGCGTCCGAGCCACCATGGACGACAGCACGGGCACCCTGCAGATAGACTCCTAATTGCCCGAACGGTCATGTCCTGTGCCGCCCGGCTGCCAGGATCCAGTCCACAGCCTCTTCCAGGGTGGGGGCGATACAGGCCGGCTGGATCGCCTGTCCGGGACCGATATATTCGAGATCGCCACGACCATAGCCGGTGAGAACGAGAACAGGGCAGACCCCGGCCCGGACCGCGCACTTGAGATCAGACCACCGGTCGCCCACCATGAACGACCGTTCCAGGTCCAGGTTCAGCTCCCTGGCAGCCTGTCGGATCAGACCGGTCCGGGGCTTGCGGCAATCACAGCGGCGACGGTACTGCGGTTCCTTGGCCTCGGGGTGATGGGGACAGACATAGATACCATCCAGGCTGGCCCCCTGGACTGCCAGTTCCCGGATCATCCGGTCATGGACCTCGTCGAGCAACTGCGGCGGGAAATAGCCCCTTGCCAGACCGGACTGATTGGTCACCACCACCACGGCAAGGCCGGCCCTGTTGAGCCTGCCGATGGCTGCGGCCACGCCGGGTAGAAGCACGAACCGGTCTATGTGGTTGATGTAACCCATCTGTTCATTGATGGTCCCGTCCCGGTCGAGAAAAACCGCCGGACGTTTCACGGTGTCTTGCATGGCTCCCCCTTGTCTTGATCCAGGAGCCCGAGGCCGGCCTGGACAACTTCCTGTACAGAAATCTCCTCCATACAGCGGAAATGGCCCTCCGGGCAATGGGTCTTTTTGCAGGGACTGCAGGCGAGTTCCCTGCGGACCACTGCAGCACCGGAACAGTAGGGGCCGGTTGCCAGGTGATCGGTGGAACCAAAGATGGCCACCAGCGAGGTCCCCAGGGCGGCAGCAACATGCATCAGACCGGAATCATTCGTGATAAAAAGATCGCATTCCCGAATGAGGGCCATGGCCTCGGCCAGGGTGGTCCTGCCGGTGAGATCCAGGCAGGTTTGTTGTGTTTTCGCCACCCGTTGCCTGATGGCGGCAGCAGACTCCTGATCCGCTCCGGTGCCGAAGATCAGCAGGGTTGCGCCGGTATGGACCGCAAGCTGCTCCGCCAGTCGGGCGTACTTCTCTCCAGGCCATCGTTTGGCCGGGCCATAGGCGGCACCCGGATTGAGCCCGATCACCGGAGAGCCAGGCCGGCGCCACTCCGCCAGCCTCCCTGCGGCCCACTGTTCTGTCTCTGCCGGCAGGAAGAGTTCCAGCGTGTCCGGCCCACCACAGTCCAGCCCCAGCCCCTGGAGCATGGCCAGATAATACTGCACCTGATGCTGGCTGAGTATGGCCCTGTCTCTCCGGACGCCGTGGGTCAAAAGCAGGCGGCGGCCATCTGTCGTATAACCGCCCCGGGCCGGTATCCGGGCAAGAGCGGTGATAAAGGCGGCCTCAAAGGCATTCTGCAGCAGAATGGCCCCATCGAACCCCTGCGATCGCAGATCGGCTGCCAGCCGCACCTTGCCGGCAAGACCCTGGTGGCGTCCCTGCCGTTCATAGAGCATGAGATGATCGATATGGGGTGAGGCGGCAAAGATGTCCGCCACCCAGGGAAGCGCGAGCAGGGTTATCTCGGCCTCCGGGAAATTCCGCCGTATGGCCCGGATAGCCGGAGTGGTCATGACCGCGTCACCGATCCAGTTGGTGGAGCGGATCAGCAGTTTCCGCAAGCGAGCGGGAAAAGGAACCATCAGGACAGTTGACCCTTCAGGCCTCTCCGGCGACCTGTTCCAGCAGTTCGGCCAGCCCCTTGCGGGCAAACTCGATCTTCGGATCCTGGGACAAGGCGATCTGGTAATTGGTGATCGCCTCCCGGGTCCGGCCGAGCCGCTGCTGGTTCAGTGCCAGGTTGGCATAGTCAATGGCCGAAACCGGGTTGAGTTCCACTGCCCGCTGAAAATGATCGGCGGCCTGCTCGTAGCGGTCACACCTGAAATGACAGACTCCCAGGATATTGTGGATATCCGGCCGTTCCTCATCCAGGGCCAGCCCCTGCTCCAGAACCGTGATCGCCTCCTCGAACCGGCCCAGATCACGCAGACAGCTTCCGGCATAGGAGTGCAGGTAGGGCCTGTCCTCTTCCCGGGGGTCCAGTTCCATGGCCTTTTGAAAGCAGCCAAGAGCAGACTCGGTTTCTCCCTGCTCGTAGAGGGTACGGCCCCGGTAGAACTCGAAATAGTACCCTGCCGGCACCAGTTTCTGTCCCCGGACGAGCCAGTCATCAAGCGCCGCCGGTTCGAGCAGGTCGGCTGCCAGGCGGGCGGCGAACAGGGCGGCATCTCCGCCGGCTGCCCGTTCCCGGAAATGGGCACCGGGAATGATAGTATAGGCTGCCGGTATCTGCAGTCCGGGATGGGTGGTGTCCACGACCAGCACATCCAGGTCGATACCGGCAAGCGCTTGAACGCAGTTCTGTATTTCCCGATACATGTCCGGATCACTGAGATCCGGCATCCTGTCGATGGAAATGACACGGCTGCCGTGGACCACGTGGTCCACCTCGTCCAGGTGCAGCGGTTTGGGCAATCCGGAAGCCACATAGTTGGAGGCAGACTCAAAATCACCGGCCAGTTGGGCGACCTCGGTCAGGGCGCGGATCAAAGCCTTGGTCGGGTCGGGAGTGGTGCCAGCCGTATAGACGATCTCGCTCTTGTCGGGAAAGGTTGCCGGATCCCAGGCCAGGGCCGCCACCGTGGGGATACCGGTGTCAAGAGAAAAATCGTTGAGATACAGACGGATCCCGCACCGATGGAACTTTGCGATCAGGTCCCTGGCCACCGGGTCCCCAACCGATGCCGGATCGATGGATGGGGTCTGCAGACGCTCCCTGGTGACCACGGCGCAGACATGCCGTTCGACCACCTCGCTGATTCCCTGGAGAACCGCCTCTTCCATGGTATTTCCGGCCGAAGGCCCGTTGAACTCGTTGATGGCGTAGAACCAGGAAAACGGCACCAGGACATCTTCTTCCCTGGTCAGATTCCGGGCCCAGACCCAGCGGATGGGCAGACCGGCAAGCAGCCGACCGAGAAGCTCGGGCGTACAGCTGGTGTCATGGACCGAACGGAGAATCTGCTCCAACGCCAGAACCGGATGGCCATCGTCCAGCATGGCCTGGTAGTCACCGACGAGGAACCGGTCTTCGTTGCGAAGGAAGCTGAAAAAACTGAAACGCTCTCCCAGTTCCATGCAGGCGCTGGCCCGGGACTGGGCCACGGTGGAGCCCTTGCCCATCTGCTTCCTGGTGCCGATGATTCCCCGGGCATCCCGACCACAGACACTGAAAAAAACGGGAATATCCAGACGTCCCGTGTCGATGCGCCGCACCTCCTCCAGGATGTCGAGATCGAGCTCCTGCAGTTTTGCCAGGAAGCGTTTCACTGTTTCTTCCGGGCTGCAGGCCTTGTCCTGATCCAGGGTATACTGCTTTTTGCAGGGATGTAATTCAATGATCTGCCTGTTCATGATCCACCTTTCTCTGATGGAGATTGATAAACCGCCGCAGCCACTGTTCGCCACTCCAACCATGTGGTGTCAGAATGATCTCCCGTGCTGTACCCGGGAGAATATGAAACTCCAGGCCAAGACAGGACTCGGGACGCAATCCGCCAAGCCGTTCCGGCCATTCCACCACGGTCACTCCCGATGTTTCCAGATACTCGACAAGACCGGCATCCTCGACATCCTCCTCTCCTGCCAGACGGTACAGATCCAGATGATAGAGCGGGAGTCTTCCCTGATACTCGTGAAGCAGGGCAAAAGACGGGCTGCTCACGACCGCGCTGACATCCAGGCCACGGGCCAGGGCAGCAGTGAAGGTCGTCTTGCCGCTTCCCAGGCCGCCAGTCAGCAGCAGCACGTCTCCTGCAGAGGCCGTCCGGCCCAGCAGACCGGCAACCAGAAACGTCTCCTTTTCATCGGCAAGCCGTATCAGCCTGCCCTTCCTGTTCTGTTCACTCATGCCGGGATTGAGACCAGCGGCTGACAGGGCAACACCTTACTCAACCTCCAGCAGATCCACATCCTCTGTCTTCTGTTCAAAGGGGATCACAAAGACCACCCTGGTGCCGATGCCCTGTTTGCTGGTGATATCCAGGGTGCCGCCAAGCATGTTCACCCGTTCCGACATGGCGGTGAGGCCGATTCCCCGCCGGCTGGCAGGCTGATTGATTATATTCTGCAAATCGAATCCGTCGCCGTTGTCCTGCAGGATCATGGTGACATCCTGTTCGGTCGTCTGGATGGTGAAATTGATCTTGGTCGCCCTCGAGTGCTTGCCGATATTGTTCAGCGCCTCCTGGATCAGCCGGTAGAGCAGCCTCTGGGCATTGCTGGAAAAGCGGTTCTCCAGCGGCTCTGGCCGGAAGTTGCATGGAATACCGTAGATATCGGTAAAACTCAAGACAATATTTTCGATGGCCGCGTCAAGGCCCAGGTCATCGATGATCACCGGGCTCAGGTTTTTGGACAGACGCCGGACATTCTCGATGATCTCGTTGATGGTATTTCGCAGGTGTTCAAGGTTGGCATGTATGTGACGGACCGGAAACATCTCCTTGCCGGCCAGCTCGTTCTCGATCACCTTGATCTGCAACTTGAGGGCGGCCAGGGACTGACCCATCTCGTCGTGCAGTTCCATGGAAATTCGCTTCCGCTCTTTCTCTTGCGCCGTGATCAGGGCGGTGGAAAGATGGCGGAGCCGGTTCTCGGAATCCTTCAGATGCTGGTTGGCCTCGAGAAGGAGACGGTTCTTGGTCACCAGTTGTTGACTGAGCTGCCGGTTCTCTCTGGTCAGCAACCAGGTCTGGCTGGCTTGTTCGAGGACCAGGCGCATCTGGACGATATCCCAGGGTTTGAGGATAAACTGATAGATATGGCCCTTGTTGATGGCGTCAATGGTGTCAGAGACATCCATGTAGCCGGTAATGATGATCCGAACCGTATCCGGACTCAGTTCATAAACGCGGGCCAGAAGCTCAACGCCGGTCATCTCGTTCATCCGCTGGTCCGAGAGGACCATGGCCACATCTTCTTCCCTGGAAAATATCTCCAGGGCCTCTTCCCCGGAAAGGGCCGGAAAAATTTCATATTCCTCGCTGAAACAGCTGACAAAGCTCTCGATGTTGATGGCATCATCATCGACGAACAGGATCTTCAGCCGTTCAGATCCCGGTCCTGCTCCATGTTCTTCTCTGTCCGTCTTCCTGCTGCTCATTGTTCCCCACGCTCGACAATCACGGCCGTTGCCTTGATGCCCCGCTCGCAACGGCTCACAGTAAATCGTACCCGCTGTCCCTCGGTCAATGCCTGGAACCCGGTGGTCTGAATATCACTGAAATGGACAAAGATGTCCTGGCCTCCCCTGTCTGGACGGATAAAGCCGTATCCTCTGCTGACGTGATACCACCTGACAGTCCCGGACTGCCGGAAATCATCCTGCCCGGGTTCCATGTCGCGATTCTCCCTCCCCATCCGGTCACTTTCCGCTATCCAGCCACCAGGTGTAGAGCAGCTGATGGGCACTGTAATACAGCGGCAGGGTCGCTGGCTGCCGCAGCCTGGCCGTATAGGCCAGCCGATGGTAGGGCAGGTACCAGTTCGGCACCACGTAATACCCGTACCAGAGCACCCGGTCCAGGGCCCTGCAGGCCGTGATCAGGTCGTCTTGGGTCGGTGCATAGATGATGGCCTCCACCAGCCTGTCCACCACCGGATCGCGGACTCCTGCCAGGTTTCTCGATCCCTTGCGGTCTGCAGAAGAGGAATGCCAATAGTCCCGCTGTTCATTACCAGGAGACTGGGACTGGCCAAATACGTTCACCACCATGTCGAACTCGAAATTTTTGATCCGTTCACTGTATAAGGCAGGATCAATGGTCCGGTAACTGGCCTGGATACCGAGCTTGCCGAGATTTTTGACATAGGGTGCCATCACCCGTTCAAACGAGGGACTGACGAGAAGGATCTCGAACCGGAAGGGCTGGCCGGTCCGATCTTTCAGCACTCCATCCTGGACGGTCCAACCCTGCTCCTGAAGAATCTTCCTCGCCTGCCGCAGATTGGCCCGCAGGCTGTTCGGCGGCCGAGTGGAGGGTGGCTGCAAGGGAGTGGTGAAAACCTCTGGCGGCAACTGGTCCCGAAACGGCTCCAGAAGCTTGCGTTCCCGTTCATCGGGCAGACCGGTAGCAGCCAGGTAGGAGTTGCTGAAATAGGAGTTCGAACGGGTATACTGATCAAAAAACAGGGCCCTGTTGGTCCATTCGAAATCAAAGGCCAGGCCCAGAGCCTGCCGCACCCTGCGGTTTCTGAACAGGGGCCTCCTGGTATTGAAGACAAATCCCTGCATACCGGCATTGTTCCGGTGGGGGAACCGTTTCTTGACCAGCTCGCCGCTGTCGAAACGACGCCCGGTCAGGTCCCGCTGCCACTGCTTGGCAATGTTCACGGCCATGAAATCGAACTCTCCAGCCTTGAAAGCCTCGACACTGACGATCTGATCCTTGAAATACTTGACCACGATCCGGTCGAAGTTGAACATGCCCCTGCGCACTGGATGGTCCTTGGCCCAGTACTCCGGATTGCGCCGATAACTGATGGACTTTCCGGGTACGATCCGCTCCACCACATAGGGCCCTGAACCGATGGGCGGCACCAGGCCGCTGCGGCCACCATGGGGGTCAAAACCATGCTGCTCGTAAAATCGTTTGTTCAGAATGGGCAGCTGGGCGGCAATCATGTGAATCTCTCGATTTTTTCTTGCAAACTCAAACCTGATCCTCTGGCTGTCCAGGATCACCGCCCTCCTGATATCCTGGAGATAGATCTGATAGAAAGGGTGCGCCTGTTCACTCTTGAGTGTTTCCAGTGAGTATTGCACATCCTGTACCGTAACCGGCGAACCGTCGGAAAACCTGGCCCGTTCGTCCAGGGTAAAGACCACGGACATTCCGTCTTCCGCCAGGGCAATATCCCGGGCCAGCAGGCCATACTCGGCAAAGGGCTCATCAAGGCTGGAAACGGCCAGGGTTTCGAAAACCAGGGACTCCAACCCATACGGAGCAGCACCCTTCAGGGTGAACGGATTCATCTTGTCGAAGCTGCCCAGGTCATGCAGGGTCAGGACACCGCCCTTGGGTGCCTGGGGATCGACATAGCCGAAGTGGTGAAAATCCTTCCCGTACCGCAGCCTGCCGTCAATGCTGATTCCATGGGCGGCAAGGACCAGCCCAGGTACAAGAAGGAGAAATAGCAGCCATGCGCCTGCCGGTATCCATCTCTTCATCGTGTATTTTTCGTAAAATGCAGAATGATTGTCACCGACTCCTCCGGCCGGTGTTCCCAGTTGGGGACAGCATACCCGAAAAAAAACCCGGCAACAAGTGTGGAACCGGCCGGGGGAACCTTGCCCGATCCTATCCTCTGGAGTATGCTGATATCAGCAAAACTGATCCACATTTTCGGAGGACTTTCCGGTTTTCCGTGCAGCGGAAAAGGGATCGTCTTCGGTACAGGGCGAAAACCTGAACAGAACAGATGCAATGCATTCAACCAAGGAATGGAATTGCCTGAAGGCGACATGGCTGGTCATCCTGCTAGCGTTCATCGCCCGTGTCCTCCTGGCCGGCCAGTTTCAGCTCGCCCCGGACGAGGCCAATTACTGGCAGTGGAGCCGGTACCTCGACCTGGGATATCACGATCACCCACCCCTGATCGCCTGGACCATCCGGCTGGCCACCAGCCTGTTCGGCCAGGTGGAGTTCGCAGTCCGTCTGCCCACCATCCTGGCTGGCGCCATTGGTTCCATCTACCTCAGTCTCCTGGCCGGACGCTGGTTCTCCTACCGGTGCGGCTTCCATGTGGCCCTCCTCAGCCAGGTTGTTCTCCTGTTCAACGGCTGTGCCCTGATCGCCACGCCGGACGGGCTCCTGCTGGCCTGCTGGGCCGGGGCCATGTATCATGCCTCCAGGGCAATGGAACGGAACCGTATCCTGCCTTGGCTCCTTACCGGATTCTGGTTCGGCATGGGGTTGCTGGCCAAGTATACCATGCTTCTCTTTCTGCCCTCCCTCTTCCTGGCCATGCTGGTCGTGCGGGAATACCGGAACCACCTGACCACAGGCGCGCCGTGGGCAGGCCTGATCCTCGGCCTGATCGTCTTCTCTCCGGTTGTCTATTGGAACAGCCGACACGAATGGGCCACGTTCCGGCATGTTCTGTTCCAGGGAGGTATCGACGATTCCACCCTGTTCACCTTCCGCTACATTGGGGACTTCCTGGGCAGCCAGATTCTGCTGCTCTCACCGGTCGTCTTTTTTCTCATCGTCTTTGCCTGGATCTTCTCCAAGGGAACGGCCAGGGTCCGGAAACAGGATGTCTCTTTTCTCAAGGCCATGTCCCTAACCGGTTTCCTGATCTTCTTCCTCCTGGCCTTCCATGTCAGGATCTATGGAAACTGGCCGGCACCGGTCTATCTCGCAGCCCTGGTGCTCATCGCCGCCCTCTACAGCCCGGGCCGTTCCACCTTGGACGGCGGTAGCTACTTCTGGTGGAAGACCGGTGTGGTCACGGCCGGCTTGATGACCCTTCCGGTTCTGGTCCAGGTGGTGTGGCCCGTCCTGCCGATTCCGCTCCACCTGGACAGAACGGCCAGAGAAGTCAACGGCTGGAAGGAACTGGCCGCCATCGTTGATACCCGACTGCAGGCCATGCCTCATCCCGAGAAGACGTTTGTTTTCGGCCTGACCTATCAGTACGCCAGTGAACTGGCCTTCTACATGCCCGGTCAACCCCGGACGGTGAGCATCAACCGGTGGACACGACCCAATGTCTACGATTTCTGGTTCAGCGACGACATGCTGCTGGGACAGGACGGCGTGGGCGTATACAGCTACAAGGGTATGGACCGCCACCTGGCCACCCTCTTCGACCGGGTCGAACCTGCCGAAGAGATCCGGTTGTACCGCATCTCTGGCTGGTACGGAAAACAGCTGATCCGTACCCTCTACCTGGTCCGCTGCTACGGCTTCCGGGGAGGTCTCCGCTGGCTTCCCGAGAGGAAGGACGATATCCGGGCCACCAGGGAACAGACCGGCAGCTGATCCCTCCGGTTCAACTGCCGCGGGCCTGATCGATGGCCTTTTCCAGGGCGGCCCGATGGACGTGACCTGCATAGTGGACAGGGCTCTTGCCTGTCACCGGATCAAAGCCGCTGGGATCGGCAGTACAGTGATATTGGATCTCCCGGGGCAACAGGCTGAGCGCCTCGTCAACCTCTATCCCGATCACCTGTTGGAGGATATCCCAGGTCGCACCGCAGGGAGCGCCCCGGATCACCTCCAGACCGACGATGCGATTGCCCTCGAGCTGCACCCGGTATTCCGGAACGCCAAATCGTTCGCCATAGGATCCCAGTTTCGGATGGCGGCCAAGACCACAGCAGGTAAAGGGCGTCAGGGCGGTCTCTGCCTGTTTCCCCGATGCCACTACCGGAATGCCCTTTTCCGAGCACAGGTGGATCAGGTAATGTGACAGATCCGGATGGATGAGATAATCGAGTACAAGGTCTGCCCGAAAATCTGCCGGAATATGAACTTCAGGCTCGTCCACGAATTCATCCGCGGGCGAGGTGATGGTGATGATCTCCACGACAAGATCAGGTCCATATTTTTCGATCCCCTGGATCTTGCGGGCGGCAGAGCCATTTTCTTCAAAAACCACGATCTTCATTGTTGCCTGTTCCGCCATTCACGATATTATTGCCTGCAGCATACTCTGGACAAGAGGCTTTCGCACAACACTGTGTTCGAACCATAACCATCCCGAAAGATCCCTGGACCGAACCGGGGTGACGGATACGCTCTGCAGCGCGTCTGTTTCGCCTCTGCTCGTCAGGGAAAACCGCATACTACGACGAAACCATGAAACTCGCAACAACTGCCCAGATGCAGGAGCTGGACCGGAAAACCATCCAGGAGATCGGCATTCCGGGCATCGTCCTGATGGAAAATGCCGGTCGCCGAACTGTCGACTGTATGTTCGATGCCTTTGGTCCGGTGGCGAACCGTTCCGCGCTGATCTTTGTCGGTCCTGGCAACAACGGTGGTGATGGGCTGGTCATTGCCCGTCACCTGCACCAGGCCGGCGGAATCCCCCATATCTTTCTCCTGGTGGAACCGGAAAAACTCTCCGGTGATGCCAGGACGAACCTGGAGATCGCGATGCGGATGGGCCTTACCCCGGAAATTCTCGCCAGCAGGGAAGCCGTGGCCGGCCTGGAAGGCAAACTTGCCCGCATCCATCTGGACCACCCGGTCTGGGCCATGGTGGACAGCCTGTTCGGTACAGGCCTGAAGCGCGAGGTGGAGGGACGTTTCCTGGCCACCATCGACCTGATGAACTTCCTTCGGCTCAGGTACGGCTGGCCCATTACGGCAGTGGACATTCCCTCCGGTATCGGCGGAGATACCGGCTGCCCACTGGGAGGAGCCGTCCGTGCCGACCTGACCGTCACTTACGGCCTTCCCCAGCCCGGCCATTTCATCAACGGCCAGGACCATTGCGGCCGGGTGGAGGTGGTGGATATCTCCATTCCCTCTTCGGTCGTCAGGGAGGCCGGTCTGGAGGGCGAAGTCCTGCAGGCAGATATCTGCCGCCTGCTGCCCTCCCGTCCTCTGGCCAGTCACAAGGGAAAATACGGGCATCTCCTCATCCTGGCCGGATCGGCAGGCAAGACCGGCGCCGCTATCCTGGCAGCCAGAGGGGCCCTGTACAGCGGGGTCGGTCTGGTCACCCTGGCGGTTCCCGGCACCCTGAACCCGGTCTTTGAAACCGCACTGGCCGAGGCCATGACCGTCCCCCTGGACCCCTGCCCAAGCCATATCACCATGGCCGGGCTCGAACGAATCACGGCCCTGCTGGCCGGAAAGACCGGTGTGGTCCTGGGACCTGGACTGGGCACGGAAGAGGAAACCGGACACCTTGTCCGTCACCTGTACAGACACGTGGATATTCCTATGGTGGTGGATGCCGATGGCCTCAACCTGCTGGCCGGTCACCGGGAGATCATCACCGCTCCCGGCGGAACCAGGATCCTCACCCCCCACCCGGGCGAAATGGGCCGCCTGCTTGATTGTTCCAGCAAAGAGATCCAGGAGGACCGGCTGGCTGCCGCCTCCTGGTTGCATGACTCAGCCGACAACCTGGCCGAAATCATCACGGTCCTCAAGGGAGCCGGAACCGTGATCGCCGATACCCGCGGCCGCTGGGCCATCAATTCGTCCGGAAATCCCGGCATGGCCACAGGGGGCATGGGCGATGTCCTGGCCGGTCTGCTCGGCAGCCTGCTCGCCCAGGGGTTCGCACCCTGGGATGCGGCCCGGCTCGGCGTATATTTACATGGTCTTAGCGCTGATCTCCTGGCCGCCCGGCAACCGTACGGTTACCTGGCCACGGAAGTGGCCGCCAATCTTTCCCGCGTCCTGGCCGGCCCGGACAAAACAACGAATGTTTCGCACCCCTTGACCCCGGTCCAAGCCCCTTGATTTTTACGGGCGGCTTGGGGAGATGCAATTCTGAGCAACAGGAGAATAAGACATGGAACAGGAGAACACCGAATCCCTTACCGTACTCTGTCCTTCCGGCCTGGTGGAACCGGATTTCTTCCAGGCGGTCGGCCGAATCGTGAGCCGCTACGGCCTGACCACCTACCTGAGCACATCCCAGAACCTCAGACTGCTGGAAGTCAGGCAGGAAGACCGGGAGGCCATCATGGAGGAGCTGGCCGCGGTTGGTGCCAGGTTCAAGGGACATGTCAAATTTCCCTTTCCGCGGGTCTGCGTAAGCAGGCCCCACTGCCGGCTGGGCACCTTTGACACCTTTGGCCTGTCGAAAAAAATAACTCAGTATTTCAATGGATTCGAACAGATCAAACCAAAACTGAAAATCGCCATCAGTGGCTGCACCGTGGCCTGCTCAGGCCCACTCACCACAGACATCGGCATCGTCGGCACCAGGAAAGGGCTGGAGGTCTATGTGGGCGGCAAACTGGGCGCCTATCCTAAAGTCGGCCGCCGGATCGCCCGCGGGGCCAGCGAGGACCAGGTACTGGCCATCATCGAGGCTCTCGTCACGTATCATTACCGCAAGACAAAAACCAAGCAGCGACTCGCCAAGTATCTCGATGAACCGGACTTTCCCTATCCCGATGCCGTGTGAAAACCGTCCTGGAGGCCGTCTACTCGACCCAGGTCAGGATCTCATCCACGGGTGAGCGTTCCGTTCGATAGCTGTTCACCGGGGAGTCCATGTCCGGATACCCGGCCGACAACCCCAGCACCAACCGTTTTTCCGCCGGGATACCGAGAAACTCCTTGATCTCGGGTGCAAAATCTGTGGCAAATGCCTGGGGTACCGTTCCCAGCCCCAAGGCATGGGCGGCTAGCATCAGGCTCTGGGCAAACAGGCCCAGATCGAAAAGCGACCAGAGACTCAGGGCGCTATCCTGATACAGGTAGATGGCGTGCGGTGCGGAATAAAAGGAAAAATTGGCCTTTTTCGCCTGACGGATCACCTTGGGATCATTCAGATCCAGGCCGGTCAGCTCCCGTCTTTTGGCGTAGAGATGGTCGATCCTGGCCTGCTCGGCCGCCGGCCAGCCCTGCGGTGGCGCCAAATCCGGGGTGGACTCCCGGCCCTGTTCAAAAAGTTCGATCATCATGGCGGACAGGGCCTCTTTTTTCGCTCCGGAAACGATCATCACCTCCCACGGCTGACTGTTCTTGTACGAAGGGCTCCAGCGGGCCGTCTCGACCACCTGTTCCAGTATATCTCTCGGTACCGGCTCCGGTTTGAAGCGGCGAATACTCATCCGTGTTCTTATGCATTCCAGTGCGTCCATACCGTACTCCTCTTCCTGTTCAACGATGCGGCCTTTCTCTTCTGCTCATCCAGACCTTGGTTTCAAAATTTTCATCCCATATTATTGAAGGATAGACAATCTGCAAGAAAAAAGGAGAAAAAGATGAGCGAAGGCAAAGCTTGTCTCGCAGCGCTGCTTCTGCTGGCCAGCCAGCCCCTGACCAGCCTGGCGGGTTCCCAGCTTCCCATGGCCCCCTCCCTGGATCCGCCCAAAGTGGAAAATCCGGCCACCGTTATACCACGGAAACTGCCGCTGGCCAGGAAACCGACCATCGAATGGACATACCACAAGAGCAGTGACGGCAGTCATCCGGATGGTACCGAGCAGCAGATCATGTGGCTGATGAACAGGGCCAGACAGAATCCCACCGTGGAGGGCGAATGGCTGGCCACGGAAAGCGACCCGGATGTGGCCGACGGCAGAACATATTTCAACGTGGACCTTGCCATACTCCGCAGTGAGTTTGCCGCCCTGGCCGCCAGACCGCCCGCCGCCTTCGATGTCCGTCTCTATACGGCTGCCCTGGCCCATTCCCTGGATCTCATTTCCCGCGACGCCCAGGACCATACCGGCCAGTTCGACCGGATCGACAGTGCCGGGTTCCATTACAGTGAGGCCAGGGGCAGCGTCTTTTCCTATGCGGACAGCGGCCTCAACTGCCATGCCGCGTGGAATATCGACTGGGGAGGAAATGACGGCACGGGAATGCAGACAGGACGGGGACATCGCATGGCCACCATGTCAGGCGATGGAGACTACACCAACGTAGGTATTGCCGCGGTTGCGGAATCGGATCCAAGCACCAGTGTGGGCCCCCTGGTGGTCACCGGTAACTATGCCAAGGCAAACAGTGGCTACAGCAACCACCACAATCTGTTCATCGTGGGAACGGTCTGGCAGGACAAAAACGGCAACGACCGGTATGATCCCGGTGAAGGCCTGGGAAACGTCACCGTCATGCCGGACAGCGGAACCTACTATGCGGTCACGGCAGACAGTGGTGGCTATGCCATTCCGATAACAGCCGGCACCTACCAGGTTACCTTCAGTGGCGGCAGCCTCGGTACTGCTGTAGTGAAAACAACCACCGTGGACACGGAAAGCGTTCTCCTGGACCTGATTCCTGGCTCATCCAGCACCCAGACTCAGGAATCCGGAACCAGCGGCATCCTGCCCCTGAATGCCCTCCTGGAGTTGTTACTCGGGAAATAACCACCATCCGCATCAGGGCGGAACGGACCTGGTTTTGTCCTCGAGTCTATCGAGATTGTCCTGTATCTCCTTGTACAACTGTACAGAAAGTGACTGAGCCCTGTTCAGTTCCTGCCAGGTCATGCGGGCCATGAGATCGTTGCTGGCCATCCGGGCGGCCGTGTTGCCCTGGCTGGCGGCAAGGCTGAACCAGGCATAGGCCCGGACCCGGTCCACACCCACTCCGGTCCCCTGCGAGTAGATGAATCCGACATTGTACTGTGCCTGGCCGTCTCCCTGCATGGCTGCCTTCCGATAGAGTTCCAGGGCCCGGTGATAGTCTCTGCTCCCTCCCAGGCCGTTGTACAACATGTAGGCAAGATCGTTCTGGGCCGCCATCTCGCCCATGTCGGCAGCCAGGGAAAGCCAGCGCCTGGCCTCCTCGTAACTCTGGGGCACGCCGGTTCCCCGCAGATACGTGGAACCGATGATACTCAGGGACCGGGCCGTGTACCGGCCCTGTTCCGCCGCTCGCAGAAACCACTTGAAGGCCTTTTTCCGGTCCGGCTCGGTACCCTGTCCCTTGTAGAACATGCCGCCAACGATGAACTGGGCCTCTGCATCTCCCCGCCGGGCAGCCTCCAGGTACAGCTTCAGCGCCCGCCCCATGTCGACCTTTCGCCCGGTCCCTGTATAGCAGCGGTATGCCTCCACCATGAGACGGCCGACAGTGTCATCACCGGCCACGG
The DNA here is from genome assembly GCA_964626235.1 of uncultured Desulfobulbaceae bacterium. Classification (GTDB taxonomy): domain Bacteria; phylum Desulfobacterota; class Desulfobulbia; order Desulfobulbales; family Desulfobulbaceae; genus CAZVDY01. The sequence continues at coordinate 55,239 of CAZVDY010000034.1, forward strand.
CCAGGGTACCGAGCTGCAGTACCAGCAGAACCGTGCAGCACCCTGTTTTCCAGCCAGTCAACATCACATCTCCACGATATCTGGGATCCTTCTCCTGAATCGGATCATCTTTTCCGGTCAAACCGGGATATACCTGAGAACAGGATACCGTTCTGTCCGGACCAGGTCAAGCGGCCACCCCTGATACGGCCGGCCAGACCACTTTCGGGCTGTCGATCTGTCTTGGGGGATATCCTGAAAATCAGGATAGCAATAGCCCTCGCCATCAGAGCAAGCAGTGAAACAATACTGCCCAACTCGATCAGGATCATTCACCCCATTAAAAGTCGTGGTCTGGCCCAGGGGGGCCTGACAAAAAAACAATTTTTCAGGGTACCCTTGAAAATCCCTGCGAATCCGGTGTACAACGGGGCTGCTGAGCGTAGTGGCCCACGGCGGCGCGGTAGTGATGCACCCGGGCATGCTGCTGTCGGACCGATTTGCGGCACTACATTCCCTGGACCGCACCCGTCAGGAAGCCCGTCAACTTTCAGGAGATCGCCCGTGGTAAGTGGAACATGCAAAAAAGAAAAAAAGACCGCCGGTAGCCGTTCCCTGGCAGCCATGCGTTGTGAATACAGCAGACAGGGATTGCGGCGTGCCGATCTGGATCCGGATCCGTTCCGGCAGTTCGAACAGTGGTTTTCCCAGGCCGTGGAGGCCGCGGTACCGGAACCCAATGCCATGAGCCTGGCCACGGTGAACAGTTCCATGCAGCCGGCCCTGCGTACCGTGCTGCTCAAGTTTTTCGATCATGACGGCTTTGTCTTTTTCACCAACTATCAAAGCAGAAAGGCGCAACACATGGCGACCAATCCCCAGGTGGCCCTGCTTTTTCCCTGGGTTGCCCTGGGGCGCCAGGTACAGATCCAGGGACGGGCGGAGAAGATATCCACCAGGGAATCGCTCAACTATTTTCTCAGCCGTCCCAAGGGGGCACAACTGGGAGCCTGGGTCTCCCAGCAGAGTTCAGTGATCACCTCCAGGCAGCTTCTGGAGACGAAATTTGCCGAAATGAAAAAAAAGTTCACCAAAGGCGAAGTACCCCTACCCGATTTCTGGGGCGGGTACAGGGTCCGTCCCCAGGGGTTTGAATTCTGGCAGGGCCGGGAAAACAGGCTGCATGACCGGTTCTACTATGCTTTGCGTCCGGACGGCTCATGGCATATCCAGCGGCTTGCCCCCTGACCCCTGCCGATCCGCACCATCCGCCCACGGAATCCTGCCGGTGATCCGGGCCTTCAGGCGCTGGATTCTCTCCAGGCGTTTCTGCAGTGTCGAACGGCCGATTCGACCCTGAGCCAGCAATCCTTCGATGGCCGCTATTCCCTGCCTGACCACGGTCCTGTCCCTGTGGAGATTATTGCCCACCACCAGGAGATCGACGCCGGCAAGTACGGCCCGCTCCACCGCCTCCCCGTAGGACCAGCCATCGGTGATGGCCCGCATCTGGAGGTCATCGCTGACGATCAGGCCATCATGATGCAGGCGGCCGCGGAGGATGGCCTGCAAAATCCGGGGAGACAGGGTGGCCGGCAGGCCATCCTCATCCAGCCCTCTATGGACGAGATGGGCGGTCATGATCCCGTCGGCCAGGCCGGCCTGGATGAGGCCGGCAAAGGGTTTCAGCTCGTCTTCCTGCCAGCATCCCGTGATGTCCACGAAGCCGAGATGGGAGTCAAGGCCGGCGCTGCCATGACCGGGAAAGTGTTTCAGGCAGCATCCGATGTTTTGCCGATGATGGGCCCGGACAAAGGCGGCGGCATGGGCGATCACGTTCCGGGCAGAGGCTCCGAAGCTCCGGCCGAACCTGGCAATGATCGGATTTTCAGGATTGAGATCAAGATCGACCACTGGCGCAAGATTGAAGTTGATCCCGCTGGCACGTAACATGCGGGCGATCCTGCCGGCATGTTCCGCGGTGGCCTGGATACTGTCCAACCGGCCAAGTTCGGCAGCGGAAACCGTAGCAGGAAAACCGTCCCGTTCCTTCAGCCGGCAAACTTGGCCGCCTTCCTGGTCCACGGCCACCAGGAGAGGAATCTCGGCCAGCTCCTGGAGAGAGTCGGTAAGTGTCCGCAGCTGTTCGGGAGAACGAATATTCTGGACCGAACCGTCAATATTGCGATCAAAGAGGATCACACCGCCCAGGTGATCCTCTTTGATCGCCCTGCCGATCCAATGGTCGGCACCGACTGAACAGCCGGTGAAGCCGACGAGAAACATCTGACCCAGCCGCATCCGTCTTACCACCCCAGGAAGCGCAACACGATATGAAGGACAATACCCCAGCCGACAACACTCAGGACACAGGGTACCAGATAGGGCCAGGTAGCGGCCAGAGAAACCGTGAAGTACCGCCTGGTCAGGAGATAACAGAGGTGCACGGGAGAAAGCATCATACCTGCATACCCCATGGCAAAAGCCAGCACCAGGGCCGCTCCCTGGCCCATCTCAGGGTTGCCGGCCGCAAGGCCCACCACCAGCGGAAAGGCCGGACCGCCGAATCCGACGGCAATACCGGTAACCAGGCCGGCAAGAAAGGGCAAGAAGGCGATCACCAGCTCCACGGGAACCGCCGAGGCGCTCATTTCCCTGCCTGCGGCACCGAGAAGACCGGAATACTCCAGCATGGTCTGAAAGATCATGACTCCGCCCAGCGTACAGACAACATCCATGGTCTTGAAGGAAAAAAGATGGGAGAACAGACGGGCATCCAAGCCGTTTTCCCGCTGCCTGGACACCACGCCCAGGGCGACCAGCAGACCAAACAACATGGCGAGCAACTTGTACAATACAGACGTGCGACCGGGAACCAGCTGTTCCACCAGCGGCGGCAGGATCAGGGTGCAGAGAACGATAAACAGGATGGGCAGAACAACGGCCAGCAACTCGTTTCTTTGCAGCTCGGCCCTGGAGTCGCAGCTATCGCCGAGATATTCGGCATGGTTGCGAAGGAGAAAGAACCATCCGGCCAACAGACTGACCAGGGTGAAAGGCATCTGGAGAAGAAAAAACTGCCAGACCGGCAGGCTGAATATGGACAGCGAGACAATGACCACTGGGTAGAGAGGCCACCAGTATTCAAGAATATGGCGAAACCAGTAGTTGACCGCTGTCTTCCAGGCAGCGGGCATGGGACGGTCCTGGACGGCCTGGCCGACCAGGGGAGCGGAAAACAACGCTCCACCCGGCATGGGTACCATGCCGATGGCAGCCGGCACAAACATCAGGCCGATCAGCCGGCCGTGGCGGCCGCCCACCCTTTGCGCCGCTGCCAGAAGAATGCGGCTGTTCCGTTCAGAGGCCATGAAATAACCGAATTCGAGGATCAGGGTGATATTGAGCATCATCAGCCACAACTCCGGCCTGACCACGGCAGCGGCGAGATGCCCTCCGACCTGGTCGACCGGCCGGCCGGCCCAGCAATCCAGCCCAACTCCTCCCAGCACCAACCCCAGGCCCAGGGGCACGCGAACACGGTTCAGGAGCAGGATCAGGCCGAAAACGGAAAGAATCCGTATGGCCGGAGAAATGGAAAGAAGAAAATGGACCATCGTACAGGAAGAATCAGCAGAGTATTTCTGTTATCAGGAAAAAATTGAATACCGGGCCTACACCGTGATTCAAAAAATTGTACAGTCTGCTCTCTCACCCATGGGCCTCAGCGGCAGGGCCGCATTTCACTCCCTGCCGGACACCCCTGCAGGACAATGATTTTTTCTGTCGTACCGCCCGGTTTTCCGGGTCCAGCCAGGATGTCGGTTTTTTGCCAGTCCGCGGACAGGATCCAGGATCACCCTGGGAACGCTCGTTAATACACATCATACCACCTTGAAATACAACATAAAATCCGACAAACAAAAAGCTGGCATACAATTCGCATTACAACATGGTAACTGGAATTTCAGTTGGTTTGCAACTTCGGAAATCCCAAGGTACCTGAACAATGAACCGAGTAGAAAACCAAGAGAGCGGCGAGACGCTCATGTCCCTGGACCTGGAGGCAGTGCTCTCCGAACTGAGCCATTATCGGGAGCAGTCCAGAAGGCTTGCCCGGGTCAACGAGCTGTACAGGCAGCTGGCCGGAATCGTCGATCTGGCCACCATGATCGAGAGCTACTCCATCTGGCTGGCCCAGTACGTCCCCCATGATCTCATCGGCTACCATAACACCGGTCGGCAGCGGATGCACCTGTTCTGCTCCTGCCACGGGCCTGAAAGGCGCCGAATCATCAGGATCGCCGAGCATATTCTCAGGGAACCGGAAGATATGATCAGCCATTCCCTGCCCCTGGAAGGGTTCTTCTCCCACACCTGGCTGTTCGAATCACCAGAATGCAGCGGACTGCTTATCCTTCTCCGCAGGCACGACGAGATCAGGCCAAGCGAAAGGGAACTGATCCAGGACTCGCTGGATATTCTCGCCGAGCCGCTGAAACGGGCCCTCGATTACGAGGATGCCTTTCAGCAGGCCCGCATCGACGCCCTGACCGGCCTGCCCAACCGCCTCGACTTCAGCGAGCGGATCCCAGCCATGATCGAGCGGGCCAAACGGCATGCCTACCCGTTGACCCTGGCCGCCCTCGACCTGGACCATTTCAAGAATATCAACGATACGCTGGGCCACCTGACCGGGGATCAGGTGCTGAAAAGGGTGGCCAAGACCCTGCAGGATCAGATCAGGATGTCCGATCTGCTGGTGCGGACCGGAGGAGATGAATTCCTGCTCGTCCTGCCGGACACAGACCTGCAGGCCGCCCGGAACCTGGGGGATCGCCTCTGTCAGGCAGTGGAGCAGCTCGACATCACGACCGGCGGCAAACGACTGGGCGTAAGCATCGGCATCGTCCAATGGCAGCCGACAATGTCCTGCGAGCAGTGGCTGGAACTGGCCGACGACGCCCTCTACCGGGCCAAGGCCGAGGGAAGGTCCAGGGTTGCCCAGGCACCCCTCACCGTCTGCGCAGGAGGCACTGCCAGAAACGGGGTTGCGGCTCGTGCCGCGACTCTATGAGGCAGGACTCCAGACGGAGAATTTCAAACCGCTCCTCCACGGCCGCGGTGATCTCCCGGGCGCTCCAGCGCGGCGGCCCCGAGTCCCGGACCACATCATCCCGGTTACCGATCAAACTGAACCAGAGCCCGTCCTCCTCCAGGCAATCAGCCACACGGTCCACGAAGCGGCTCCGTTGCTCCGGCAGAGGACAGGCTGAATGAAAACAGCCGCGGTCAAAGATAAAGAGAAACCTGTCCTCCACCGCATCCTCCAGGAAATCAGCACAGAAAAGGTCGGCCTCGACCCGGGCTTCCGTCACCCGCTGGCGGGCAATCGCGATGGCCTCTTCCGAAACATCGAGCCCGGTGACCCGGAAGCCCTGCCTGGCGAGCCAGATGAGATTCGTACCGGTTCCGCAGCCGATCTCCAGGACTCGGCCATGGATCTTCGGCCATGCCGAGACCAAGCGGACAAGATAGGTGTCCGGTCTTCCGGTATCCCAGGGAAGCCGGTCCTGCCGGTATCGCTCATCCCAGCATGGCGGCTCACTCATGATCGTTCCACCGACATCAGCACGATCCGGCCAGAGAGATGACCAGAGGGATACTGTGGAGAGAAGAGGACTGCTGGAGAGTGGCCCCCAGTTTCCAGTTCCTGCACTGCAGCCCATCGGGCAGGCGCTCTTCAATGGCCCGGACAAGACCGGCCATGTCGATCACCGGGTGGCGGGAAAAGACCTCGGGCAGGCCATAGGTCAGGTTACAGGCAAGGCAGCAGCCGGGCCGCTCGTGCAGGTCAAGATGAAAACGGAGCAGATTGTTCTCGGCATCATATCCCTGGTAACTGAGACTGATATCATAGGCGCCCTCTGCCGGATCACCGAACAGGGCGTCGAAAAACTCGTCACTCCGCTCCCTGGGAAAGAGTTCATCCAGAACGGGGCGGGTAAAGATCGTCTCCAAACTCTTCATAGACATCTCTCTTTTCGCTGAGGGTCGGGTTCTCTGTCCTGACGCCGCCAAGACCGGGGGTCCGTCGCGGTCAGGCAAACGGAGAGGCGGAACAGAGAGAAAAACCGGCCCAAAGGCCTCTGCCTCCTGTCCCGGCGCATGCCTTGTTGGTCCAGAACCACTCACACTTGGCGCCGTGCGGCAGGACAACTCTACCTGCAAGGATTGCGGGTGTCAACATGGATGTTCCCTTTGGAGTCCGGCATCCTCATTATACATATAACATCATAAAATTATACATTTTTCACTTCGAAAACATCATCCTGACGGTCCAAGAGGGGCACCCCTGGAAACCGGCCGGCCAGGGAAGGCCGACAAGACCCCAGACACATGCATTGCGCTCGTCCAGGTCCTGTGGTAAAACCTCGGCCATGCAAGATGCTCTCTTTTCAGGCGATCCGGAAACATTCCCGGCCATCGACCGTCAGGCACTCAACGAGGCCCAATATGCCGCCGTGACCCATGGCACCGGCCCGCTCCTGGTCATTGCAGGAGCCGGCAGCGGCAAGACCCGCACGCTGGTCTACCGGGTAGCCTTTCTGATGCGTCAGGGGGTGCCCCCAGAATCCATCCTGTTGCTCACCTTCACCCGCAGAGCGGCCCAGGAAATGCTCCTCCGGGCATCGCGGCTGACCGACCAGTCCTGCCAGCGGGTCATGGGCGGAACCTTCCACGCCACGGCCAATATCCTCCTGCGCCAGTATGGACACCATATCGGCATTCCTTCCCGTTTCAGCATCATAGACCGCAGCGATGCCGAGGGTATCATCAATCTGCTCAGATCATCCATGGACCTTTCCGGAGCCGGCAGACGCTTTCCTTCCAAGCGAACCATCATGAACCTGATATCCGGCTCCATCAACAAGGCGAAATCCATAGAAGAACTTATTTTTTCCCATTCTATCCACCTGAGCGAATTCCAGGAGGATATCCTCGGCATTCAGCGCCACTACAACCAGTTCAAACAGGATCACGGCCTGATGGATTACGATGACCTCCTGATCAACTGGCAGCGGTTGCTGCAGGAATCTGTCGAGGCCCGGGAGGCTGTCAGCAACCGGTTCCGGTACATCCTGGTCGACGAATACCAGGATACCAATCCCATCCAGGCAGACATCATCCGGCTGCTGGCCTACGGCCACGACAACATCATGGTGGTCGGTGACGATGCCCAGTCCATCTACAGCTTCCGTGGCGCCGACTTCTACAATATCATGCGCTTTCCCGAGCAATTCCCCGGCACTGCCATCGTCAAGCTGGAAGAGAACTACCGATCCACCCAGCCGATCCTTGCCCTGGCCAACAGCATCATTGCCAGCGCCAGGGAAAAGTTCACCAAAACGCTGTATTCAAGCCTGGAGAGTGACCGCAGGCCGATTCTGTTCTCGGCCCGCAGCGAGGCGGGCGAGGCCCGTTACGTTGCCGACCGGATCGAGGCCCTGCTCCGGGAAGGAACCGAGTTGCACGAGATGGCGGTCCTCTTCCGCTCCGGTTTCCACTCCTACAAGCTGGAGCTGGAACTCAACAGCCGGGGAATCGGTTTTGAAAAACGGGGCGGCCTCAAGCTGACCGAGTCGGCCCACATCAAAGACGTGCTCGCCTTTCTGCGTATTGTCGTCAACCCCTGGGACACGCTGTCCTGGAACAGGATCCTCCTCCAACTCGACAAGGTCGGTCCCAAGACAGCCCAGAAGATCGTCATGGTCATCCAGGAGCACGACGATCCCCTGGAGGCCCTGCGCAGGTATCGGCCGGGCCGCGGCTGGCAGGAGGGCTTTACGAGACTGGTCAACGGACTGGAACAGATCTACCGGGACGATCAGAGCCCGGAACAGCGATTCGACCGGGTCATGGAATATTACGAGCCACTCTTTGAAAAGATCTATCACGACGACTATCCCAGGCGCCGCAAGGACCTGGACCAGGTCCGCACCCTGGTCAGCGGCTACGGTGACCTGCAGTCCTTTATCGACGACACGGTGCTCGAGCCGCCCGAGGCGGGTTCCGGGATCATGGAGCCGGACAGCGGCAGGCTGATTCTCTCCACCATCCATTCGGCCAAGGGGCTGGAGTGGGATGCTGTCTTCATCATCGGCCTGGCGGACGGCCGTTTTCCCAACCAGTACACCAGTGGCGACGAACACCAGTATGAAGAGGAACGGCGCCTCCTCTACGTGGCCGCGACCAGGGCGAGAAAACAGCTCTTTCTCACCTATCCCCGGCAGCTGGTCACCGCGGAAAGGCAGGTACGGCAGACCGTCATGTGCCCCTTCCTCCGAGAAATCAACCCTGGCCTTTACATCAGGGAAGAGGAGCGGCCCGACCCGTCATCTTTCCACCGCGCTCCCGGCCTGCCGGCTTCGGGAAACGTATCCGGCAGGAGTGCCGGAAAGGGTTCGGTGCGCTCGGCCCGGATCGATTTCTCGCCCGGCATGCTGGTCCTGCACGACTTCTTCGGGCCCGGGCGGGTGATCTCGGTTCCCGGTCCGCGGAGAGTGACGATTCACTTTGACCGGTACGGGGAAAAAGTGCTCCATCTCGATTATGCCAAACTGGAGGTCGTTGGATAACCGTCATGGATTACCGCCAGGCCTGGTCCTACCTGGACCAACTGCAGTTTTTCAAGATCAAGCTCGGCCTCGATGCCATGAACCGCTTTCTCTCCCGGCTGGGTAATCCCCATGCCAGGCTGTCCGCAATCCACATCGGCGGTACCAACGGCAAGGGATCTGTGGGTGCCCTGCTGCTTTCCATACTTTCTGCGGCAGGATATCGGGTCGGTTTCTATACCTCGCCCCATCTCAGCTCGGTCAGGGAGCGTTTCCGAATCAACGACACCTATATCAGCCGCCAGGAGTTTGCCCTTCTGGCCACAGAGATACGGTCCGTACTCGGCAAAAGCCAGATAACCTATTTCGAATTCACCACCACCCTGGCCCTGCTCTGGTTTGCCAGGCAGCAAGTCGACCTGGCCATTCTGGAAGTGGGAATGGGAGGCCGGCTGGATGCCACCAACGTGATCCGCCCACTGGTCTCGGTGATCACAAACATCAGCATGGACCATGAACAGTATCTTGGTGATACTATAGAAAAAATAGCATACGAAAAGGCAGGGATCATCAAGGCGGAGATACCGCTGATCAGTGGTGTGGATGTTCCGACGGCCCAGTCCGTGATCAGCCGCCAGTGTCAAAAACTTGGCAGTCCCTGCTTTCAGCTCGGCCGCGATTTTTTTGGCAGAGCCGTCCCTGGAGAGTCAGCTCTCTGGCAATACCAGGGGCTGGATGGACAGACCATAACCGATCTTCCCCTGAACCTGAAGGGAAAGCATCAGGTCGGCAATGCCGCACTGGCCCTGGCAGTGACCGAACTGCTGGGCAAACTCCATTGCTCGGGCATCTCTGCCGTCCACATACGGCGTGGTCTTGGACGTGCCTTCTGGCCGGGCAGACTGGAGCATCGTGTTCTGCCCCACCCTTCCAGTCCGGAGCGACCGGTGCAGTATCTTCTCGATGGCGCCCACAATCCGGCAGGCGTTCTCGCCCTCCGGGAGGCCCTGATCAACGACTTTTCCTTTCAACGGCTGATCCTGGTCTGGGCGGCAATGGCAGACAAGGACCTGGATGCCGGCCTGGCACTGATGGCCCCCCTGGCCGACCTGATCATCTTCACCCGGCCGGAATCCGAACGGTCGGCCACCGGCGAGGAACTTCGGGCCCGGCTCCCCGCAACCATCTCCTCTGAGAAGGTGCTGATCAGGGAAACCGTACCCGAGGCGCTGCAGGAGGCTGCTGACAGGGCCGGGCCAGAAGACCTCGTCTGTATCGGCGGCTCGCTCTACCTGGTAGGGGCGGCCAGACAGCATCTCCTGGGAGGTCTGGTAAACAATGATTGATACCGACTACAGTTTTGACGGGATGGACGAAAAGACCATCAGAAAGGAACGGCACAAGGCCAGAATGCTCAGACGAAGCCGCTGGTGGCAGCAGAAAACCCGTTCCGGAACCTGTCACTACTGCGGCAGGGAGGTGGGAGTCAAAAACCTGACAATGGACCATGTCATTCCCCTGGCCCAGGGTGGCCGATCGACAAAGAGCAACCTGGTCCCCTGCTGCAAGCAGTGCAACATCCGGAAGAAAAGCTCTCTGCCGCCTGAAATGGAAGAGGTGTTCAGGTACTGATTGCTTCTTTACCGAATATTTGCTTTCCAGTGCCCAGCCGCTGCATGCAAAATACGTGGTAGCATATTTTCTTTCTTCATCTTTTTCTCTTGCTGCCAGCCTCTCCTGGTAAACTTGATAAAGTTAACCATTCCCACTATCATGTAAACAAGATTTTCGCTTTACCCTCTGATGTGGATCGCATACATTACAGGTAGGGCTATGGAACAGGCCATACCTGGTGCATCTATCTGGAAAACTGGACATGGAGTGTCGATATGGGTTTTCTTGAAGGATTGCTCTGGCTTACCCTCAACATCTATCACGAGGCCCGCAGCGAGCCTCAAATCGGTCAACTGGCGGTCGCCCATGTGACCATGAACCGGGCCCTCCAGAAACGCAAAAGCCTGGAAGAGACCATCCTGGAACCATACCAGTTCAGCTGGACATCCAGCAAACAGTCTTACCTGCCCACCGAACCGGATGCCTTTCTCCACTGTCTGCAGACAGCCATGAAGGCCATGACCAGCAGGGATTTCACTGGCGGGGCCACCTTTTACCATCACCAGAAGGTGCATCCGGCCTGGGCGGGCAAGATGGTCTACGTGGCCCAGTACGGCCAGCACAAGTTTTACCGGAACCACAACTGAACCTCGGGACCTGTTCCGCCTGCCGTGCGAAAATTCTATCCCTGAAATAACGGCAGCCGGTTGCATACGAAAAATAATTTTTCGCATGCCCTGAGTTGCATCGAAAAGCCTGATGATGGAAGGTGGCAGGAATAACGGTCAGGCAAGCAGCTCTGCCATGGTCCTGGCTATGGATTCACTGTCCAGTCCCTGACGGGCATACAGTTCAGCCGGCTTGCCGGAACCACCGTATTCGTGCACACCGAGCCGGCGGCAGGGGACCGAAATCCGCCGGTCCACGAGAAGCAGGGCCACGGATGCACCCAGGCCGGTATCCACGTGGTGATCTTCCACCGTCAGGATGGGGCCCTGGGCGGCGGCCTCGAGCACGCCATCAACATCCATTGGCAGCAGCGAAGCCATATTGAGCACCCCCACCTCGATTCCCTGTTCCTGCAGCCGGTTCCAGGCATCCACACAGACCGGTGTGAGGGCACCATAGGTGATGATCGTCCCCTGGCTGCCCCTGCGCAGCCAGTCGGCCCGGCCGGGGACAAAGGTATACTCCTTGTCGTAGAAGACCGATCCATCTTCCCGGGTGATCACCGGCGTCTTGGAACGACCCATGCCGACGAAATGATTGCCGGGCTGGCAGGCAATGTACCTGACGATCCGGTCGGTCTGATTGGGATCGGCCGGCATGAACACGGAAAAGCGAAAGAGATTCTTGAACAGGCCGAAATAGTCGATGCACTGGTGCGTGGGGCCATCCTCACCCACATCCAGACCAAGGTGGGTTGCCACGATCTTCAGGTTGGCATGGTTGAAATCCGACAGACGGTTCTGATTGTACACCTCGGAGACGGCAAAAACACCAAAGGTGGAAAAAAAGGTGACCAGATTTTCACAGCTCATGGCCCCGCCCATGCCAGCGGCGTGGTGCTCCTGGATGCCTGTCTCGAAATAGGCCTGGGGAGAGTGTTTATGGAATCCCCCCATTTTCACCGATCCCTCCAGGTCGCAGGAGATACCGGCAATCACGGCTGGCCGGTCAGGGATATTGTTGGCCTCGGCTAGACTGAGCAGACAGTTCCCGTAAGCAGACCGGTTATCGGTCAGGGTATCGGCCTCATACAGAATAGGCTCTCCCGGACTGACCTGGGGATAGTCCTCCCTGGGCGGCATGATGGTATGGGTCTGCACGGGCTGTCGCCGTTTTTCCTGCCATACTGAGAAGTCGTTGTCCACGCCCAGCTCGGCCAGGGCCTCCCCGAGCTGCTCCTCTTTGAGCGGCGCCCCATGGTAGCCTGCCTTGTTTTCCATGAACGAAATGCCCTTGCCCATGATGGTCCTAGCCACGATCACCGTGGGAGTGCCACTGCTATTTTCATACCCTTTGCGCATGGCTGCATACAGGGCCTGATAGTCGTGCCCGTCCTCCACATAGATCACCTGCCATCCCAGGGAACGGTAGAGACCACGGATGGACTGGGGCATGACCTCTTCCGTATCACCGCAGATCTGCAGGTGGTTCCGGTCGACCAGGACGGTGAGATTGTCGAGCCCGTACTTGCGGGCATGGCGGATGGCCTCGGTGACCTGGCCTTTCTGGTGCTCACCATCACCCATCAGGCAGAAGACCTGCTGCGGCATCCCCCGGACCCTGAAGGCCTGGGCCATACCTACGGCTGCGGACAGTCCCTGTCCCAGGTTGCCGGTATCCCACTCCACCCCGGGGACGATGGTTTCGATGTGGCCGGGAAAACCGGATCCGGTACGGCGAAACCCGGCCAGGAAGTCCTCTTCGCTGAAATATCCGTACTCGGCAAGGACCGAGTAGATCCCCGGCGAGATGTGGCCGATGCTCGACACCAGCCTGTCGCGTTCGGCCAGGCGGGGATTGGCAGGATCATGATGCAGGATGCCATAGGCAACCAGCAGCATATCCAGAGAAGACAGCGAGCCGCCCGGATGCCCGGAACCGGCCAGGGTGGTGGAAAGCAGGATGTTTCGGGCACAGCGGAGCCGCATTGCAGCAAGCTGGGCGACTTCACTGTCAGACAACCGGGACTGGGTACGGTCAAATTTCAGGGCCATTGTTCACTCCATTACGCTGGGCCGTTGGGGGGTCTCTTTACAAGTGTCGCGAGAGCGTGTATATCACCTCTCAATCCAGCCTTGCTGGTTATAATACACTGATGCAGAAACTCAACAGGAAAATCAGGCAGAAAATCCTCGCCCTGGACGGGATGCCCCATGAAGCAAAAAGACCAGGTATGCGTATAGGCCCCATCTCCCTGGAACGGCCCTATATTCTGGCGCCTCTGGCCGGTTACACGGACCTTCCCTTCCGGCTCCTCTGCCGGGAAATGGGTGCAGCCCTCTGTTTTTCAGAGATGATCAGCTGTCATGGCCTGGTCCATGCCCAGGCCAAGACACTGGCCCTCCTGGAGAGTACGGAAGACGAACGGCCGGTGGGCATGCAGATATTCGGCCATGATCCCGGGCTCATGGGTGAGGCAGCGGCCATCATCTCCACCCGTCCTGTGGACCTCATCGACATCAACATGGGCTGTCCGGTACGGAAGGTGGTGAAAAAAGGATCAGGGGCAGCCCTGATGAAGGACTTCGATCTGGCGGCCGCCATTATCGAGAAGGTGGTGGCCAGCACCCCGCTGCCGGTGACGGTCAAGTTCCGTAGCGGTTGGGACAGCGACCATATTGTGGCAGCGGATTTTGCTGAAATGGCCGCCCAGGCCGGAGCCGCCGCCCTGACCGTCCATCCAAGAACCAGGTCGCAGGCATTCGGCGGCAAGGCCGACTGGCGAATCATCGCCGAGGTGAAAGAGCGGGTCGCCGTTCCAGTCATCGGCAACGGGGATATCCTCACCTACCAAGACGGCCAGGACATGCTGCACCAAACCGGTTGCGACGGGGTCATGATCGGCCGGGGCGCCCTGGGAAATCCCTGGATCTTTACCGCTGAGGGCCGTCCGTCCAGCTGGCAGGCCAGGATGAAGGTCCTCCTTCGCCACCTGGAGCTGGCCTGCCGTTTTCTTCCCCGGGCGACCATGCTCTTCCGGATGAAAAATCATGCCTGCCGTTACCTGAGCGGTCTGCCAGGGGCCGCCGCCATGCGCAGGCAGATCATGGCCTGTACCGATATCGGTCAGCTCAGAACGCTCTGTCTGCAGACCGGCGTGGCACACTCCACCGACAGGCGGCCTGCCATGGCCCCAGGCCATCCCGAGATACAGGGAGCATAGGTTCGTTGCCCTGCCGGTCGCGCCGGCCGGATCCGGGGGCTACCGTCATATTCTCTCCGCCCGCCTGATCAGGTCACAGAGCCCGAGGGCCACGTCGCTGATCTCCTTCTCGTCTTCTCCTTCCACCATGACCCGAATGACCGGTTCTGTACCCGACGGCCGGACCAGAATCCGGCCCCGGCTGCCCAGCCTGGCCTCCTGATCCTTCAGCGCCTCCGGAAAACCGGGGATCTGCTCGGGAAGGATCTTGGTCGACATCCGGACGTTTTCCAGAACCTGGGGAAAACTGGTCATGATGGAAGCCAGCTCGGAGAGCGGTTTTTTCTTCTTGATCATGATGGCCAGCAGCTGCAAGCCAGCCAGGATACCGTCGCCAGTGGTGTTGTGGTCCAGGAAGACGAGATGGCCGGACTGCTCGCCTCCGAAATTGTATCCCTTGGCGCGCATGGTCTCGACCACGTACCGATCCCCGACCTGAGTACGCACCAGCTTGCCTCCCATTTCCTCCATCGCCTTTTCCAGGCCCATGTTGCTCATCACCGTGGCGACCAGGGTCTTTTTTTTCAGCTTGCGCTGGCGGATGAAGACTGAGGCGCAGATGGCCATGAGATGATCTCCATCGACGATCTTCCCGTGCTCATCGCAGACGATGAGCCGGTCACCGTCACCGTCCAGAGCCAGACCGATGTCAGCACCCAATTGGCGGACCTTTTCCGCCATGACCTCCGGATGGAGGGCACCGCAGTTATGATTGATATTCTTGCCGTCCGGATCGACCCCGATGGTGGTCACCTGGGCTCCGAGCTCGGAAAAGACATAGGGTGCCACCTTGTAGGTTGCTCCGTGGGCACAGTCCAGAACGATGTGAAAGTCGTCCAGGGTATAATTCTTGGGAAAGGTATTTTTCAGATACACGATATAACGTCCAGCGGCATCCTCTATCCTGGTCGCCTTGCCCACCTCGTCGGCAACGGGCCGGAGAGCGGCCATCTTCTGGGAGAAAATCAGGTCCTCAATGTCCGCCTCCACCTCGTCCGGCAGTTTGAAGCCGTCGCCGGCAAAGATCTTGATCCCGTTATCCTGGAAGGGATTGTGGGATGCCGAGATAACCACACCGGCATCGGCCCGCATGGACGTGGTGATAAAGGCGATACCCGGCGTGGGGATGGGGCCGACCAGCTGTACGTTGACCCCCATGGAACAGATACCGGCTGCCAGGGCATTTTCCAGCATATACCCGGAAAGCCGGGTATCCTTGCCAATGACGATATGGTGTCCCTTGGCCTGGTTCTTGACGATGAAGGCGATGGCCCGCCCGATCTGCATGGCTATTTCCGAGGTCATGGGATAGATGTTGGCCACACCTCGGACCCCGTCGGTTCCAAAAAGTTTACGCATGGCTGAGTATCCGGTTGTATGAATTTCAGGGTTGATCGCTGCCGGCCTTGTGGCCGGTTTTCGTCTGTTCCCCTTGATCAGGGGTGACACCGCCCATCGGCCAGACCCGAATCTGTTCAGGCTGTATGGACAGTATTTCAATGGGTGCGTGACCGGGAACACTGATCGTGTTGACCGTCACCGGCACATTGGTCGCCTCCCTGATCCCGGCGGCACTCACCGAGGCCCGGAAGAGCATGGCCGGCTCTGGCGTATCCCGGAGGAGGTTCTCGGGAATGTTGGCCAGTACCGAGATGGAATGCGGCTCGATTTTTACGGGACGGGCAGAGTCTCGAACATTGATCGGAATGGGAGTGATGACCTTTTTGACCATCTTTTCGCGAACCTCGAGCTTTGCCGTCACCACGGTTTCGCCGATCAGGGCCAGGAAGTCGGGGTTGAGGTTCAGCCGCACCTGGAGAACCGTGGAGTGGTCGAGACGATCCAGGTTGATCACGTAGGTCTGAAGGGCGATCTCGGAATCAAGGATCGTCTTGGGACCGGATACGGCCAGATGATCAGGCTCCAGGGTGATGTTATGGAGATAGTAGCCGGGTGCCGGTTCACCCTCGGTGACCGGATTGATCACGAAATTCTTCTGGATGAGCCTGTCGAGCTGGAGCGTGATGTTGGTCGGCTGAAGCCGCAGCACGGTGATTCCCCGGGGGAAGGGAATGGAATCGCGGTCGTTTTTAATGACCACCGTGCCAGGCTCGGCATCGGAGAGATCCACCGGCCGGGTGATGGGCCGCTCCCGCAGATCCTGGATCATGGAGCGGGGACCGCGCACCGACACCTCGATCTCCTGACGGAACTGATTGGAGATGACCAGGTCGACCGGCAGGTTCAGGATCTCGATGGGAACGACGATGTTCATGTCCACCTGATCCTCACCCACGACGAAATACCAGAGAAAAGCCCCCAGGCAGAGCGAGATGGCCTTGAGTATCCAGTCTTGCTGCGGTATGCGGAGGCTAAGGTTCATCTGCGGTATTCCTGTACTTTAGTCAACCAGGTCTTCCAGGTACTCTGTTTGTGTTCCTGATCGATGAAAATGGACTGCAACCGGTTCAGGAGGCTGTTCTCGTCACGGAGGGTGGAGATGATCCCCTGCTGCACCAGGGAAATTTCCTGCGTTTCCTCGGAAACGACAATAATAACGGCATCTGTCTCTTCCGACAAGCCCAGGGCGGCCCGGTGCCGGGTTCCATACTTCTTGCTGATGTGCGGATTCTGGGACAGGGGCAGCAGGCAGCCGGCCGAATGGATCCGTCCCTTCTGGATGATGACCCCCCCATCGTGCATGGGAGAGGAGGGCAGAAAAATGGCGATCAGCAGTTCCCGCAGCAGGCGGGCATCCAGGCGGTAACCCGACTCGATGTAATCCCGAAGGCCGTTTTCCCGTTCGATGATGATCAGGGCGCCGATCCGTCTTTTGGCCATGTATACCGCCGCCCCGATGATCTCGTTCAGGTCGTGGGCTGCCACGTCATGGACCTTGTGAAACGGCGTCTTACCGACCTGGGTGAGTGCCCTCTTGATATCACTCTGAAAAACGATGATGATGATCAGGAGGATGGAGCTGAGAAAGGTGCGCAGAAGCCAGTGCAGAGCCAGCAAATCCAGCTGGCGGGCCAGGAAATAGATCATGGTGATCACCAGGATGCCGGCGAGCATCTGCACGGCCCTGGTCCCCCTGATCAGGAGGATGATCCGGTAGATGATGTAGGAGACTATAAGGATATCAACGATATCCTGCCACCTGAGTGAGCTGAGAAAATCGGGCATACAGGAAACACTAAGCCATGGGAATTAACCGCATATTGTCATGTGCATTCAATATCTATAAAATCTAGCATGTTAAACAAAACTTGAACAGAAAAATAAAAGAATCGGTTAAAATTTTTTATTTTAGTATACTATATTTTATACATGCGGGGATGTACAATTCACCTGTTTCCCGTCTTCAAGGGGACGTTTTGAAGAGAAAAACGCATCATCTATGGGTAAGAAGAGCAAAGTCGCGCAGGAACCATCTGACAGATTTGGCCAGATCGAGATCCAGACGGAACCCGGGGCGACCGATGCCCTCCAGGACTCCCTGCCTTCCGGATCCCCGCAGGAAGAGGAGCCTGTCGATTCCGGCCCGGACGTGCCTGCACCCTCCTGTTCCGGCAGGATGAGAGGGGATGCCTCTCCAGTCCGGATATCACGGATTCTCCTGATTCTTCTTTTTTTTCTCCTGGCTCTCTATTTCATGGGGTCCTATGTTCTCCTCTCCCCGATGGTGAAAGGACCGCTATCCCGGCGACTTGCTGACCAGCTTGGTTATCCTGTCCATGTCGAACGGGTCAAGTTCTCCCCCTTGACCTTCCGTCTGCAGCTCTTTGCCATCCGCATCGGAGAGGATGACCAAACCCTGGAGGACGTCGGAACGCCGATCCTTGCATGCCGTTCACTGGAGTGTGATTTCAACCCGTTACGCCTTTTTTCCGGCAAACTGGCATGTAAACGGTTTCAGATCGAAAGCCTCCGTCTGCACCTCGTCCGTGATCAGGAAGGCCGGTACAATATCTTTCCCGAAAACGCCCCGGTAAGCACCAGGGACCTGATCCGCCGGTCCTGGCCGGACTGGCTTGAACTCTCCCAGGTCGCTATTCTGGACAGTGAAATATTCTTTGACGACAAGCTTTCCGGAAAAAGCTACCATATCAGCAATATACGACTTCTCCTCCCCAGGCTGGCCGGAACGGCGACCTCCCTGGCACCCCGGTTCAGCGCCCTGGTCAACGATACCCGAATCCAGCTCGAGGGAACCCGGACCAGGCTGCCCGATGGCGACCAGGAATCCACCTTCCAACTCCACCTCAACGGGGTAAACCTGGCGGATATTACGAGTTATCTCCCGGAATCGCAGCATATCCCCACCCTGGAACAGGGAAATGCCAACATCAGCATGAACGTGACCTTTGCCGGATCAGACCTCTCCCTGCGCCATTTCCGGCTCCGGATGCAGGCTGACCTCTCGGACATCCTCCTCAGCACGGCATCCGGCGTGAGCCTGGAAATTCCGGCTGGCTGGCTGAATCTCGAAGCCCGTCCCGCCCTGGGAGAATACCGGGTGCTGCAGCTGAGCCTGCACGCTCCGGAACTCGCGCTCCCCGGTGAAATGACAGCTATTCTCGAACACCTGGCACCCCACCTGGTCGCTCTGGCCAACAGCGAGAAACTCACGTTTCTCATGGACAGTCTTCTGATCGACAACGGCAGGCTGCGTCTGCGCCCTTCTGATCAGGATAATGCGGAAGCCATCTGGGACGACGTCAGCCTGGAGGTGAACAGTTTCGGCAACAACGGAAAGGCCACCCTCACTCTCCAGGGAACGGACCGTTACGATCCGAAAAGCACCCTCTCTTTCCAGGGGAACTTCCAGGATCCAACCTTCATCCAGGGCCGTCTTCGCCTGGCCCGGGCCAACCTGCCGGCCATGGGAAAAACCCTCTTTGCCTTGCGGAATGGCGGGTTCACAAGGGGAACGGCCGATCTCGAGGCAAACCTGGACATCCATCTGGCAGGAGCCCCGCCCCTGGTAACCTTCATGCTTGCCGACTCTTCGCTGCATGCTGAGCAGGTTGCCTTCGAGCGAGGCAGCGAGCAGTTGTTTTCCGCTGCGGCCATGGACTGTACCGAGCTGCAGTCCTCAGCCACAGGAAACGGCATCCGCTGCGGCCGGCTCGAGCTGGACGAAATCGACCTGACTCCTGCCGCCCTGCAGTCCGTCAGCAGCCCTGGTTCCAGGAAACAGGACGGCCCGATGTTCATGGCCCAGGAAATCGCCATCCGCAACGGACGTCTTTCCCTGCCGTTGCCACTGCCGGGGCAAGAAAGGCAATCCGGACAATCTTACCTTCTGGAATTGAATAATCTCGACCTGCACCTGTCAACGCCTGTCGGTGGCCGGGAAGGAGGGGAGAACCTGACCATCGCCGCCACGCTCGGTGAGCAAGGGACAGTGGACGTCCGAGGCAATTACAATAGAGCTACAGGCAACGGCCAGCTCCGACTTACCGCCGCCAACCTCGATATCACGCTGCTCACGCCCCTTGTCCACCCGTGGCTCCGTGCCACCCCCAAGCAGGGTACCTTCTCGCTCAGCGGCATACTGGATCTCCCTGGAGGAACATTCCAGGGAACCATGGCTGTCGAGGATTTTCGGGCCACGGCCGGAGAGGACATCAAGCTGCAGTGGAAACGGGCAACCAGCAACCAGCTCGTTATTGCCCCAGGTCCTTGGTCTGTCAACATCCGTGAGATCCTCTTCATGGAGCCCGGGCTCACAGTGCGCAGGCAGGATCGATCATCCGTATCCTCCGGGACTGTTCTCAGCCGTCTGCTCGACGCTGATCTGCTCGCCAGGGCTATGAAGGACGGGCAGCTTGCCCTTGGCGGCATCAACGTGGAAAACGGCTGGACCGAAGGCCTGCTGCCGGTACTGGAAGCATCGTACTATCCGCGCATCACCTCGCTCAGCGGGGCCCTTTCCTTCCTGGAGAGCGGTACGGATTTCAGTTTCTCCTGCCAGGGAACAGCCGGGGAACAGGCTGTATTCTCCCTGGAAGGTCAGGCAAGACCCGGGAAGCTGCAAGCCTTTTTTCTCAAGATGAGAGATTTTCCTCTCAAGCCTGTTGACGAGACATTCCGCCGGGAACTCGGCATGGTGGTGGCCAACGGCACGGCAGACTGGAGGCTCGAGTTCCAGGAGGGGGCACCGGATGCCGTCCGCAGCGGCGAGATGGTCCTCTACAATGTCCACTCCCTGGCCGGCTCATCCTTTGACCAGACTCTAGCCCTCCTGGTGGATGAGGAAAACCGGATAACCGTTCCCCTGGTCTACTCGGATCAGAAACGCTCCAGCCTGATGGCCGGACTGGAGCAGGGACTGGCCCGATTTCAGCGCAGGCTGGCGGTGTCTCCACGATCGCTGGTAGCCGACTTCTTCCCTCTCCTTGACCTGCCGGAACGGTTCCTGTTCGCTGCTGGCCGGGCCATTCCCCAGGATCTCTTTCTCCTGGATGACTACTTGAAATTGCTGGCCCATCGGCCAAGGATCAATCTCCTGCTTGTGGGCAGTTACGACGACAACGAGGACAGAGAGTTTCTCCGCCAGATCCTTCAGGAAGAGGTCGATGCCCGCATCGAGGTGGAAAATCTTCGTCGGGAACAGAAACGGCAGGAGCTGGTGGAACTGCAGCGGAGGCGGATCGCCGCGGCAGCCGGCGGTGCGAGCGAGGCACCAGCGGCAGAGGAGGAAGAGCCGGACACCAGGGATCTCATGCCTCTACCCAGGGTCCAGGTGGTCATCGAAGATCAGGACCTGGTCGCCCTGGCCCTGAAGCGGGCTGCCGTGCTCAGACAGTATCTCGTGGAGGAACTGGGAATAGCGGACCATCGGGTCGTCGTGTCCCGGGACGTGGAACGTCACGGCTCCGGGGTTGAACTGCGGCTGCAGCCCAACTGGTAGACTCACCGTTCATGACAATCAGAGAGCAGATCATCAAAACCAGGACGGTTCGCCGCTTTGCAGGCAACAAACCTGTTCCGCCGGAGCTGCTGGTCCGGCTGGTGGACCTGGCCAGGCTTGGTGGCTCTGCCAGAAATGCCCAGGTCCTCAAATACATGATCATCTGGAAGGAAAACTTGTGTCAGGAGATCTTCCCCCTTCTGGGGTGGGCCGGCTACCTGACAGACTGGCCCGGCCCGGCACCGGAAGAACGCCCCCCCGCATATGTCGTCTGTCTGCTGGACACCGAGCTGCTCAGAGGCCCGGTCCACGAGGCCCATTTCGATCTCGGCATCGCTTCCCAGAACATGCTCCTGGGAGCCAGCGAACTGGGCCTGGCCGGCTGCCGCATCGCCAGCTTTTCTCCCCGGATCCACGAAATCCTCTGCTGTCCACCCCACCTTTCCGTCCTCCTGGTCATCGCCCTGGGCTATCCCGCCGAAAAGGTGGTACTGGAGAATGTGGGGCCGGACGGTGACATCCGGTACTGGCGGGATGATGATTCCATCCATCATGTCCCCAAGAGGGCTCTCCAGGACATTCTCCTCCCCTGCGAAAAAGGGTGACAGGACATGCTGCGGCCACCCCACCAGCGTTACAACCGGCTCCACGTGTACTACTTCGACAGAACCCATCTGCCCCTGGTGGAGGATCCCGACTTCATCGGCACCTGGATCGAGGACGACCAGGCTATCCTCTTTTTCCACAGCGAAAAAGAGGAACTGATCCGCAGGATCTGCCGGGAAAGCGGTGCCAGCCTGATCTACCAGGCTGAAATGGGATACGAGGACTGGGAGGCTGGGGTCAAGGTCACCGCCTTCCGGACGAACCGACTCCTTGTCAGACCGGTTTGGGAAACAGGAGAATCTCCCGGCTCTCTTGAGGAGGTGGTTCTCGATCCCAGCGTCATCTTCGGCAGCGGCTTTCATCCCACCACCCGCCTCTGCCTGGATACTCTCGAACTGCTCTTTGCCCATACGGGCGGCTCCATACGATCGGTCCTCGACCTGGGAACCGGTACCGGCATCCTGGCCATTGCCGCGGCCAGGATGGGAGCAACCAGGATAACGGCCATTGACCACAACCCCCTGGCAGTGCAGGTGGCCCGGGCCAATGTCCAGGCCAACAACTGCACGGAACAGATAGATGTGAGGCAGGTCGACCTGACCACCGGGCTGGTGGACACCGGTTACGATCTGGTCATCACCAATCTGTACAAGGGTCTCCTGGAACGTCTTTTCCGGACTCCTTCCTTTTGGAAAGGCACACACTACCTGGTTTCCGGCTTTATCCCGGCCATGGAAGGCGAACTCCTTGCCGCCCTTCCCGACCGGTCCATCAGGATGCTCCACCGGGCAGGCCAGGATCGCTGGCGGCTGTGGCTTCTCGGCAACGACCAGCCGGATCGGCAACACCACTGAATGGATCGGGGGCAGAAGTTCATGGAGGCCATCGCCGCACTCTGGCCGCCGGAATCAGTGATCATGGTTCTGCAGTGGCTGGGCATCGTCTCGCTGCTGATGTGCATCGGCGGCATCATCCTGGTTCCCTGGCTGATCACCCGGTTGCCGGTGGATTATTTTCTGCCGCTGCAGAAAAAAAAAGCGGCAAAACCGGATCGGCATCCGCTCCTGCGAATGCTCTTCCTGATCATCCGCACTATCCTGGGTCTCGGCTTGCTCACAGCCGGCATCATCATGCTGGTTCTGCCGGGCCAAGGCATCCTGACCATCCTCATCGGTATCTCTGTGCTGGAATTTCCGGGCAAGCACCGCCTGCGCGACAGGTTGCTCAGGTTCCGGCAGGTCAGGCAGGCGCTGAACTGGATCAGGAAAAAAGGCAAGCAGCCCCCCTTTGTTTTCAACTCCTGATATGTTCCAGGCCGCAATCCCGGCTGATGAACGGCACCCAGACAGACAAAAAAGGGGTGCGGACCGATCGGCCCGCACCCCTGCCGCTGATTCTGCCGGCCTCCCTCACATGGCGTGACTCCCCGTGACCACGCTGCCGCTCTTCTTGACCGGCTCAGGCTTCAGGCCCGCCTTGACCAGGGCCTCGTGCAGGAGCATGAAATCGTTGCCATTGGGATGGCCCTTGGCGGCTGGCGCATCTTTCAGCCACGGTGGCTGGGGATCCTTGTTGGCGGCATTCTGCATGACTTTTTCCGGCACCTCGCCCTGACAGCTGAATGTTCCTATCACAGTCGCCTGCTCAGCCAGCTCCCTGGCCTTGTTCATTCCCATCCGGGCATGATCCGAATCAGCTGCCGCGCCGTGGGTGGCAAACAGGAAAAGACGGCCCTTGCACCGTTTCAGGTACTCCTGACTGGCGCTGTCCGGCTGTCCCCCCTTGAACCAGAATCCAACACAAACGACATCATACCCATCCGGATCAGGCGCATCCTTGACCGGAAAGATATCCTTGCTCTCACCGCCAAGCTGCTTGAACAGCTCCTCGGCAAGTTTTTTCGTATTGCCTCCCTGGGATGAATAGACGACTAGCTGTTTCATGCCGACCTCCTTGTATAGATAATCTTGCCCCGCTCCTCCAACTCCCTGGCCGGCAGCCCGTGTCCAGACCACTTGCTGCCCGCGAAAAAACAAATCATGCAGAGCTTATATGTGCATATGCATACATTAAGTACCTTCCTGCCCTCTTTCAAGAAGATTCTTGTCATCAAGAGGAGAAAAGGGCAGGTACAGCGGATCGCCCAACAGGGTTATCTGCCAGGAAAGATAGGGCAGACTGACAAGATAGGATTCGGCAAGACTGAGATACCCCTCGACGAGGTGACTAAAAAACAGTTCCGGCACCGGAAAGCCCTGCACATAAGGCTCGTACACCGCACCGACGGTGGCAGCGGCGCCGCGGCCGAGCAGGGCCCCGCACCAGTATCGGTCGGCAGCGGTCTTCAGGCTCTCACAGCTGTTCGAGACGATATGATATCCCACTGCCCCGGGAACCAGGGTGAAACTCTCCACCTTTGGCCGGGGACTGTACCAGCCGCAATACAGCGCCGTGGACGGACAGGCTCCTTCACCAAACAGTTCCGGCCGGTCATCTTCCCTCACCTCCATCCTGGAACGGAGGAGCGGATAAGCGGCCAGCCGATGAATACTCAGGTCATAGAGTGCATAACCGTCGAGGTCTCCCTTCTCCGCCGATCTCGGCCAGCGTCCGTCCAGGCAGGCGAGGCCCCGTAGCCCGGCTTTCTCCGCCTTCAGGCTGTCATCGATCATTCTCCGCACCGTTGCCGGATCAGGGGCATCAAGGCGGGCTACCATGAGCACCGTATCTTTGTCCAGCTCGCTTTCCTGCCCTTGAAAGCCTAGAAAATAAGGATTGCGCTGCCAGCCGGCCAGGGGATAGTCGCCGGCAAGTACCAGGCTCAACTCGGAATCCACCGCTGCCCTGGTGTGCTGCATACCCGCAAGTCCCTCGCGATCATCGGAGATCTTCAGCGGCATCCCGTACATGGTCACCAGGCAGCGTATCCGGTGCGTCTTTCGCAGCCTGTCCAGCTGCCGCAGCAGCGGCCGACGGATTCGAAGTTCATACTCCTGCCTATCGCAAATCTCCATGGCAACCGTTTCCACGGTCAGCAGGTTGACCCGGGGAATGGCCCGCTGCTGCATGTAGTAGGTGGCCAGGTCGAGCGATTCCGGAACAGCCCTGTTGGCAATGACCGCTACCTCGGATGCCTCCAGGGCAAGGATTTCCCGGCCTGCCAGGAAGAGGAAAAAAAGCGACAGGAGCAAGGCCCGTCTTTGACATCCGCCCTGCATCATGCTACCCTCGGACAGTCCGAAAGGCCACTGCGGCCAGGAATCGCCCAGTCACCGGACTTCACCGGAACAGGCAGACAATACGTAACCACCAGATACTGCTCCTCCAAGATGTCGTGAACGATCTTTCCCTCCTTCAACAGCAGCTCCTTGACTGGTTTGCGGCCAACCAACGTCCATTGCCCTGGCGCAGGGATTACCATCCCTACCATGTCTGGATTGCGGAGATCATGGGCCAGCAGACCCAGATGGAGCGGGTGGTGAAGTATTTTTCCAGGTGGATCGACCGCTTTCCCGACATCAATGCCGTAGCCACCGCTCCGGAGCTGGAAATTCTCAAGGCCTGGGAAGGACTTGGGTACTATTCCCGGGCCCGCAATATCCATGCTACAGCCAAGCGGCTCCGTCAATTCTATGATAGCCGCCTGCCGGCTGATTACAAGACCATTCTCTCCTTTCCCGGCATCGGTCCCTATACGGCGGCCGCCATCATGTCCATCAGCTTCAACCAGCCCTTTCCGGTCGTTGACGCCAATGTGAAGCGACTCTATGCCCGGCTTTTCGACTTGGATGAACCGTTAGACAGGGCCGCGGGCAGGAAAAAATTGGAGCAACTGGGCAGCGACCTGCTCCCGCGGGAAAAAGCTCGGGACTTCAACCAGTCAGTGATGGAACTCGGAGCCCTTGTCTGCAGACCGGGGACTCCCCGGTGCGGGCAATGCCCAGTTGCCGGGGAATGCCTGGCCCTGGAAAGGGGGACGGTGGACTCCAGACCGGTGCAGAGGGAGAAAACAAAAAAGATTGAAATTATTATGTCCTGCGGTATCATTCATCGTAACGGACGGATATACATACAACAGCGCCAGGCCGACGATGTCTGGGGTGGCCTGTGGGAGTTTCCCGGCGGCCAGATAGAAACCGGCGAATCACCGGCAGAAGCGGCCCGGAGGGAGATCCTCGAGGAAACCGAGTTACGGATCGCCGGCCTGAAACCGCTCGGAACCGTGGTGCATCATTACACCAAGTATCGGGTCGTTCTCCATGGTTTTACCTGCAGACTTCATCCAAACGATCAACGACCGGTCCTCCACGCTGCCCAGGGATACAGATGGGTTCTGCCCACGGAACTCCGTGCCTATCCTTTTCCGGCTGGGAACAGGCAACTCATTGAAAAAATACTGAGGAATTAACACGTTCACACTTATCATCCGGAAGGAGTCACAATATCACGGAAAGAATTTACCTCTATTTTACCTGGGAATTTCTTTCATTTCCGATATGAACAAGGTTATGTTCATAAGAAGGAAAAAGATTTCCGGCGGCTGAGTTATGCATTTTTTCCGCAAAAATGGGAAAAATAGGTAAATCTACCTATTTCTTTTTTAATCTGTCCTTATAATAATACGAATATTTGGCGATCCAGGGAAAATTCCGTCTTGTCGGAACATCTTTTGGCAAAGACACAGAAGCGTGGTATGATAAGTCATAATCTACAGAGAGCGGAACCTCTAGCACAGGAGCGGGCCAGGAGTCATCAGGTGTCACGGATAGAAGCGGAACTTGAAAAAAGTAAAAATGAAATCAACCGGTTAGGAAAAAACTGGCAAACGCTTCTCGATGTGATGCCGGAGATGGTGCTCCTGGTGAGCGACAAGTTCATCATCGAGTACATGAACCGCAGTGCCAAGGAACGGTTCGGTGATCTCACCGGCAAGGACTGTGGCGAGGACCTACGGCGTATCAGCCTGGAAAACAGGATCTTTTTCAGTGAACAGCCGGAAGAAATCGAAAAAAGGGCCCCCACCCGTCTGATAGAAAGCTCCATCCTCGGCGTGCCGGTGGAATATTCTGCCGTTCCATTTGCCGGCTATCGAGGTGACATGCTGGTAATGCTGGTGATGCGCGATATCTCCCAGCGGAAGAACCACGAGCGGGAAATCCGGGAATTCAACACCAACATCGAGGACATACTGGCCAGCAAGATCGCGGAGCTCAAGGAAAGCGAGGAGATGCGCATCCGGCTCTCCCGCCAGGTGAACAGCCTGAAAACCCAACTCGGTCACTATCACAAGGCCGACAAGATGATCGGCAGCAGCCGCAAGATGACCGAACTGCGGGAAATGATCCATCAGGTGGCAAAATCCGATGCCACGATTCTCATCACCGGCGAGTCAGGAACAGGCAAGGAACTGGTTGCCAACCTGGTCAAGGAGACCAGCAACCGGAGCCATATGCCGTTTCTGAAAATCAACTGCAATGCCATCAACGACTCCATCCTGGAAAGCGATCTTTTCGGCTACGAAAAGGGAGCCTTCACCGGGGCCACGGCCAGGAAAAAAGGCAAATTCGAAATCGTCGACGGGGGGACCATCTTCCTTGACGAGATCGGTGATATCAGTCCCCGCATGCAGGCCTCCCTTCTCCGGGTTCTCCAGAACGGTGAGATCGTGCGTGTCGGCGGTACAGAGCCGGTCCAGGTGGACGTCCGGGTGATCGCGGCCACCAACGTCGATCTTGCCAAGGCGGTTCAGGAAAAAAAATTCCGTCTCGATCTGTATTACCGCCTCAATATCATCAATATCGACATACCGCCGCTCCGGGAACGGAAAGAGGATATCGTCGATCTGGTCACCCACTTCGTCAAACATTACCGGGAAGCCTTCAAAAAGGAAATCGACTTTGTTCCCCAGTCCATCATCAACCGGCTCCTGATGCATGACTGGCCGGGAAACGTCCGGGAACTCGAGAACCTTATCCAGCGGGCGGTCCTGATGGCCCGCGGCAACATGATCACCGAGCAGGACCTGCTGTTTGACCAGAGTCTCAGCGACAAGAAGGAAAGCGGCAACCAGAAGATCAACATCGAAAACAAGCTTGGCGTTGTGCCGCTGAAAGGGATCCTGGCCGAGTTCGAACGGGAAATCATTGATCAGGCCCTGCGGAAATACCGGGGCAACGTGTCCAAGGCTGCCGAGGAACTGCGGATCGGCAAAACGGCACTTTACGACAAGATGAAGCGTTACGATATATCGGCCAAGGCCATAAAAAAAGCGTTCTGACATCACGGTCCGTCAGGAGGTTGGATCGCTCTCTAGGATCGACGGACAGAAACGACGGGCCGTCAGCCCGGCCAGGCGGCCCCAGAACCAGACTGGCTCAGGGAAACCGGCAGCATGTTTTTCCTATCTCCCCGGACCTTCTATCAGTCCCGGCTGTCCTCCGTAGCGACTTGCTTTCTAACGATCTGTCTTTGTAAGATAAATTGTGTCAAAACAGCAGATTTTCTTGACAGAGAAGCGGGAGACTGTTTAGAATAAAACGAACTTTCCGTAATTAAACTTACAAAAAAAACAAATAGATCCCCATCCTACTCCTTGACAGACAATGGCCGTAGCAGGAACGAACCGTACAGAACTGAATGCTTGCCCCTACTGGTCACCTTCCGGACGCAGCTGCCGGTTGAGCAAAAAAGGTCTCTTTTTACCTGTCACCGAACATATCAAAGTCTACTGTCAGACGGTCAACTATTCTTCCTGCACCCTGTTTCAGGCCAACGGCACAACCCAGCTGGACACCGTGGTCGAGGACGATCAGAACAGACGTTCCTATGAGCGAATCCTGGGGCGGTATTCCCTTCGTCTCGTCCAGCAGAAAGATCCTGAGCGGGGGATCCAGGATCTGGTCGACGACTCGGCCTTCACGGTGGACCTGAGCCCGGGCGGCATCGGCGTCCAGAGCCGGAAACAGCTGGCCGTGGACTCGCTGGTCGACTTTTCTCTCCATGAATTCCTGACCTCCCGGCCCCTGCAGGGAACGGGACGTGTACGCTGGTGCCGTCCCGCAGACGACAAACAGCTCTTTCATGCCGGTATCGCCTTTGTCGACGAGGCGGTGTCTTCCCAGATCCGCAGCCATCTCGGCCTGTCGGTCACCTGAGAGGACGCTCCCGGCCACAGGTCCCTTTCTTCCGGTCACTCCCCTTGACTCCTTCACTTGCCAGGGCGATCTTTTCCCCCAGGATGCTTGTCTCCTTTCTCATGGGATTTGCATGCGGGGTTCCCCTGCTGCTCACCATCTCGGTTCTCCAGGCCTGGATGAAGGAGGAAGGAGTCGACCTGACCGTCATCGGACTTTTCTCCCTCGTTGGATTGCCTTACACCCTCAAGTTTCTCTGGGCACCTGTCCTGGACCGCTACACGATCCTTGTCCTCGGCCGGAGGCGCGGCTGGCTCCTCGTCATCCAGATGCTGCTCGTCCTGGCTATTGCCGGCCTGGGCATGACATCGCCGGCCAGGAGCCCCTGGCTGTTGGCCTGGATGGCCTTTCTGGTTACCTTTTTCTCCGCCTCCCAGGATATCGTCGTGGATGCTTACCGGAGAGAAGACCTGAAGGACAACGAACTTGGCCTGGGCTC
>CAZVDY010000035.1:0-191307 GCA_964626235.1 uncultured Desulfobulbaceae bacterium
TGGGCCTGCCATTGACGGGCTGCCGATGCAGCCCTGGGTTGCCTGGTCGCCATGATGACTCCTCCCTGGTTGATGTTCTGGAGAAGCCCATTATGACACCAGGCGGAATGAAAAAAAAGATGGGGTTTATGAGGCGGTTACCGAGCATGGCCTGAAGCGCCTTCCTTGACATACGACACGGTCGAATATTTCTATTGACAACCTTCATATACGATCGTATATGTCTAGACATGAAAGAATTATTATATCAATATAATCCGTGGTGGGAAGAATCCTTCAAAAACAACAAGGTGAAACCACGGGAAAAGTATCTCCTTGAACTGAGAAAATATTCAGATTTTAAGCAGATAATCGTCATTACCGGTCTTCGTCGTGTCGGCAAAACGACCTTGATGAAGCTATTGATTGAAGAATTCATAGCTAAAGGGATTGACTCGAAACATATTTTGTATGTAAGCCTAGATGATTATTTACTTTACAAAAACAATATCATTGAAATTGTAAACGAGTTTAGAAAAATCCATAAGATCAAGTTTGAAGAGAAAGTTTATCTTTTTCTTGATGAAGTCACGTACAAAGAAGATTTTCATGTCCAGCTAAAAAATATCTATGATTCTCAGAACACAAAACTGTTTGTAGCCTCATCATCGGCGTCAATGCTTCGAGATAAAAAAGCGAGCTTGACAGGCAGGACGATAACCATCGAGATAAAACCTCTCGATCTCGAAGAATATCTGTTTTTCAACGGCATAACAATCAAGGAAAGAGACAGGCAATTATACAAATCATACTTTCTTGAATACTGTAGAGTTGGAGGCTTGCCAGAAAATGTCTTGAATCCGAACAGAGAATATTTAATGAATCTGGTGGATGACATTATACAAAAGGACATAACAGCTTTTCACGGCATTAAGAACCACCAGATTGTGAGAGATTACTTTACGCTCTTGATGGAGCGAAGTGGAAAGCAATTGAGCATTAACAAAATTGGCAAAATTCTTGGTATATCTCCAGACACATCAAAAAGGTATCTGAGTTATTTTGAATCTACCTATCTGGTGCATCTTCTTCCACGCTGGGGCAAGACAAACCAGAAACTACTCTCGCCCAAAAAAATTTATGCTTCGGATCTTGGCATAAAATATTTGTTCATGGGAGAGCGAGATCTTGGCAGCTATTTCGAAAATTATATTTACCTACTGCTCAGGGGTAGAAAAACACTCTTTTATCTATACGAAAATAAAGTTGAAATTGACTTCATCACAGAAGATAACATCCTGATTGAATCGAAATTCTATGCAGCGCTCAACGAAAAACAGGAAAAGTTATTTGATGAATATCCCGCCAATACAAAACTTGTAATTGACTCTGTAGAAAAGCTACATGTTTTGAATGAGATATAAAGAGAACGAGTAAGGTTGGATTGTGTGAGGAACGAACCACAACCTGAACCGTTTGTCGAGCAAGCCCGGTGAGCTACAGAAAACAGTTTTTTTGGGCAGGGAGGCGGCCCCCAAAATTCGGACAGGGTTAATTATTAGGCGATGTTAGTCTCCTGGAATATCAGCCAGAAACAGCTGGGCAGCGCTGCAGGATCGGTGACAGGGGGTTGATGAGCCGCTTACTTTTTCCTCCTTTTTCTGGAGCTTCGACAGTGCTCTTGTGGTGCTGCAACTCTTGCCATCAAGGACTGCGCAACAGGAGCCGTGGCGTATACGATCAATGGTGGCAGTACCCAGCAGTTTGTCAGGAAAGGCATCCCGTCATCCTGAAAGATCCGGGTTGCTGGTAATGATGGTCGAGTGCCGTTCTCATAGCGTTCGCCGATCAGAGTGTGAAATTCCGTTGTGCAACGGATTGGGATATGCTATCAGAATAGTGGATCGTCCCGATAGCACGGACAATACCGGAAAACCGGGACCGCATGGATCTCTGCACTTGAATGCGGAGTCCGAATTTCCCGACCAACCCGACAGATACCCATGCTGATAGTCGACATTCGCCACTGGCTCAATGAATCCATGACCGCTCCTGCCCTTCCCCAGCTGAACAACAAGGTCGAGCAGTTGGGACGCATTATCGCCTATGCCACGGATCTGAACGATGATCATCCCAGGCCGAAATGTTCGCGCCGGCCTGGCCGGAAGCCCTGCCCCGGCAAGCTGGAGGCCTTTATCACCGAAAACCTCGAGATTTACTGGCACTGTCCGGTCTGCGAGGACGAGGGGTTGATCTCGGGCTGGCAGGGCCTGCTCTGGGACCTGCTGGAAGACGGAACCACCCAGTAGGGCCTGTCCATTCCACGCCCTCCTCCCGGCTCCAGATTCTGCAGCCCACCTGGTCCGCTTCCGGCGGCCACATGCTGGTCGTCGGTCCCCTGTTTTCTTCTTGAATGACACCGGCCCCTGGTCCAAGGTCTGCCGCCTGGCCAAACCGGGTTGATTCTCTGCCCGTTCTGCAACATCTTTATTGCATGGGAATGTATCGACCTCACCATGGCCGTACCCCGGCCCAGGCCATACAGCCGGATGGATCCATGCGCCAGGCCACCGCGGACCTGCTTCTCCTGGCCGCGGCCCTGATCTGGGGATTCGGCTTCGTGGCCCAGCGAATGGGCATGGAACACGTCGGCCCTCTCACCTTCAACGGTCTGCGCTTCCTGCTGGGCGGAGTCTGGCTGTTGCCCTTGGCGATATGCGGCAGGCCCCGCTTCCTGCCAGAGGCGCCGAAGCGTATTCCTGTGCTGCGGGCCGGATGCTGGGCCGGCCTGCTTCTTTTCTGCGGGGCATACCTGCAGCAGTCCGGCCTGGTCTATACCACTGCAGGCAAGGCCGGTTTCATCACCGACCTGTACGTGATCCTGGTGCCCATCTTTGGCCTTTTCTTCGGCCAGTCGGCCAATCCGGGCACCTGGCTCGGCGCCCTCCTGGCAACGGCAGGCCTGTACCTGCTCTCCATCCAGGGCGACTGCCTCATCGGCCGGGGAGACCTGCTTGTCCTGGCAGGCACGATCTTCTGGGCCCTGCACGTACTGCTGCTGGGCTATCTCTCGCCCAGGACCCACCCGCTCCGTCTTGCCCTGGTTCAGTACCTGTTCTGCTCCCTGCTGAGCCTGGCCCTGGCCATTCCGCTGGAACGCCCGGATGGCCGGGCGCTTCTTGCTGCCACGGGACCGGTTCTCTACGGCGGAGTCTGTTCCGTGGGCATCGGCTACACCCTGCAGGTCGTGGCCCAGCGGTGGGCCCATCCTGCCCACGCCGCCATTCTCCTCAGCCTGGAGGCGGTCTTCGCCGCCTTTGCCGGCTGGTGGCTGCTGGACGAAACCATACCGGGGCGCGGGATAACAGGCTGTGGCCTGATGCTTGCCGGCATGCTCCTGTCCCAACTCTGGCCGCACCCTCGCCAAGACCGGACCTGAACCGGAAAACTGCCGGAAACAACGCCCAGCATTTCGCGACAGGCATGGCCGCAAGCTCAGAAACCGTGGTCAGGGCAATGCCCCAGAAAGCAGGGCCGTCCTGGACGACCTGGTTGAGATCGATCAGGCTGGATTTTTTTATTGACAGTCACTCCGGAACACTGGTATAGTCCCACGCTGTTCAAGGAACAGGCGCTTGAGAGAGCGGGAATAACTCAGTGGTAGAGTGCAACCTTGCCAAGGTTGAAGTCGCGAGTTCGAATCTCGTTTCCCGCTCCACTGATTATCCAAGGTTCGGACGCTGTTCGAACCTTTTTTTTGTCAATTCGCTTTGAGGCTCACAGGAACGATGAAAACCTACTACACTCCTGTAAAGGAAATCGAGCGCAAGTGGTACGTGGTGGATGCCGACGGCAAGGTGCTCGGCCGCATTGCCGCCGAGATCGCCAGCCGGCTGCGCGGCAAGCACAAGCCGACCTTCTGCAACTTCCAGGACAACGGCGATTTCATCATCGTGGTCAATGCCGAGAAGGTCCACCTGACCGGCAAGAAACTCGATGAAAAGATCTACTACCGGCACAGCGGCTACATGGGCGGGCTCAAGTCCCGCACGGCCAGGGAGATCCTGGAGAAAAAACCCGCCGAACTGATCCGCATGGCGGTCAAGGGCATGCTGCCGAAAAACAAGCTTGGCCGTGCCCAGCTGAAGAAACTGAAGGTCTATGCCGGTCCGGATCACCCCCACAGGGCGCAGCAGCCTGAACCTCTGGAGATTTAAACGAACGGAGAAACCCCATGGCCCAGGAACAGGTATACGCGACAGGAAAGAGAAAAACCGCCGTAGCCAGGGTGTGGTTGACTCCCGGCTCGGGCAGGATCACCATCAACAAGTATTCCCTGGAAGACTACTTCGGCAATATTTTCTTCGAACCCAAGATCAGCAAGCCGTTCGCCATCACCGAGACCAATGACAAGTACGATGTCAAGGCCACGGTCAAGGGAGGCGGCAAGTCGGCCCAGGTGGACGCGCTGGTGCACGGCATATCCAAGGCGCTGCAGGAGATCGACCCGGAAATGCGCCTGCCCCTGAAGAAGGCCGGCCTCCTGACCCGCGACCCCAGGGTGAAGGAACGGAAAAAATACGGTCAGCGCGGTGCCAGGGCCCGCTTCCAGTTCTCCAAACGTTGATCGGTTGCGGAGCCGCTGTCTCCTTTCTCTCGATTCATTGCGCAGTACTGTGCAGGGAATAACGACCAGCTTCGTTATTCCCTTTTTTTTATGGCAGGATAGTGAACCCGGAGGGGCATCCCCCTCTGTCAACCGAAACCCGAGCATCATCCACTTGTCACCATGCTTCGTGTCGCGATTGTCGGGGCATCCGGCTACACCGGCGTTGAACTCGCCAGGCTGCTGACCGGACATCCCCATGTCGAACTCACCGCAGCCACCTCCCGCAAGTACGCAGGCAAGCCGCTGGCCTCGGTCTTTCCCAGCCTGCGCGGCTGCACCGACCTGCTCTGCGAAAACCTTGGACCGGAAGAGTTGCTGGACCGGGCCGATTTCTTCTTCACCGCCGTGCCTCACGGAACGGCCATGGACATTGTTCCGGCCCTCCTGGCGGCAGGAAGAAAGGTGGTCGACCTGAGTGCCGATTACCGGCTCAGGGACCTGACGGTCTATGAACAGTGGTACCAGGACCACTCGAGCGCTGACCTCTTCCAGGAGGCGGTTTACGGCCTGCCCGAGCTGTACCGGCAACAGATCAGGGACTGCCGGCTGCTTGCCAATCCAGGCTGTTACCCGACCTCGGTCATTCTCGGCCTGGCGCCGCTGCTCCGCGAAAACCTGATCGACCCCGGCACCCTGGTCATCGATTCGAAATCCGGCACCTCCGGCGCCGGCCGGGCCGCCAACGTGGCCACCCTGTTCTGCGAGGTCACGGACGGCTTCCGGCCGTACAAGGTCGGTGGCACCCACCGCCATATTCCGGAGATGGAACAGGAGCTCTCGCTCCTGGCCGGCAGCACGGTGCGCATCTCCTTCACGCCGCACCTGCTGCCCGTCTCCAGGGGTATCCTCAGCACCATGTATGCCGCCTGCCGGACGCCGCTGGCCTGCGAGGCGGTCCAGGCTCTGTACGAAGAAGCCTATGGTGACGAGCCCTTTGTCCGGGTCTGTGCCGCGGGAACCCTGCCGGCCACCCAGCACGTGCGCGGCAGCAACTTCTGCGACATCGCGGTCACCGTGGACAGCCGCACCAACCGGGTGATCGTCACCTCGGCCATCGACAACATCGTCAAGGGTGCCTCGGGCCAGGCTGTTCAAAACATGAACCTGATGAATGACTTCGAGGAAACCTGCGGCCTGACCGGCCTGCCCTTCTTCCCGTGAACGAGCGCAATATCCGCCTGCTCATCGCCTACGACGGAACCCGGTACAGCGGCTGGCAGCGCCAGCGGGACGTGCCCACCATCCAGGGGGAGATCGAGGACCGGATCAGCCTGATGACCGGCGAACACCCTAGCCTGCACGGGGCAGGCCGGACCGATGCCGGCGTCCACGCCCTGGGCATGGTGGCCCACTTCCACACCAGGTCCACCATTCCGGTCCAGGGATTTCTCGGCGGTCTCAACAGTCTTCTTCCCCGGGATATCCGGATCCTCGATGCCGCCGAGGTCGCTGCCGACTTTCACAGCCGTTTCCAGGCCGTTGCCAAGACCTACCGCTACGATTTCTTCACCGGCTCCGTGCTGCCACCCTGCGACCGACTCTACACGGCCTGGATTCCCTGCTCCTTCTCCCTGGAGCGGATGCAATCCAGCCTGGAACGGATCATCGGCAGCCATGACTTTTCCAGTTTCGAGGGTAAAGGCTCCCGGGACCGGGAGCAGGACAGCGGCCGGGGTGCGGTGCGCACCCTGTTCCGGGCCGAATGCAGGCCCGGTGACAGGGAGAACTTCTGGTCCTTCTCTTTCACCGGAGACGGCTTTCTCCGCCACATGGTGCGCAACCTGGTGGGAACCCTGATCTACGTGGCCAGGGGCATGTTCACGGAGGCCGATTTCAGCCGAATCCTGGCCGCCCGCGACAGGACCCTGGCCGGCCCCACCGCACCGGCCTGCGGCCTGTTCCTCCAGGAGATCTTTTATCCTCCCGTCACCAGGGAACAACTGGCCGGGGAAAAGCCATGAACCGACCGTTGTTCCGGGCCACCATGCCCCTGGTGCTCGCCTCGGCCTCACCGCGGCGGAAACACTTTCTCCGGGAACTCGGCCTGGCCTTCCGGATCCATCCGGCCGCTGTGGACGAGACCCCCCTGGCCGGGGAGGGACCGGATGCGTTCGCCGGCCGCATGGCGGAAACCAAGGCCGATGTCGTGGCCGAGCGCTTTCCGGACTCCCTGGTCATCGCAGCGGACACCGTAGTCTGCGTCGACGGGGATATCCTCGGAAAGCCCGCCGACCCAGCAGAGGCCCTTGTCATGCTCGGCAGGCTCGTCAACCGCTCCCATCGGGTGATCACCGGCCTGGCCATCCACTGCCGGAAGAAACAGATCCGCCGCTCTGCCACCGAATCCACCACCGTGGTCTTTGCCGACTGGCCGGAACCGATCCTGGCCGCCTATGTGCGCAGCGGCGAACCGCTGGACAAGGCCGGGGCCTACGGCATACAGGGAAAGGGAGGATTCCTGGTCCGGGAAATCAGCGGATCCTGTTCCAATGTCGTCGGCCTGCCGATCCATCTCCTGGTCCGCTGGCTCCTGGAGCACCAGGCCATTGGTTGTACACCGGGGTCCTGAGACACTCCTCGGACGGCCGGCAATGGCCAGGATCCGGGCCCGGGGCCATGTCCGGCCTTGACTTCCCGTCTTCACCTGTGCTATGCCATAACTATACTGGAGCAAACCAGAAAAGTCGTTGGCCGGCAGGACAAACAGACCCGATACGACCTCCAGATCCGGCCCGGCGACGCTGTGGTATACCGCGAAACGGCATCATGAGACGATCGACCGGCTTCCATACATCGGCCGACTGCGGACTCCAGGACGAAAACCGATGAACAGACAATGCCTTACATAATGAAAAAATACTACCCTGTCCGGAACATCCTCTTTTTCTTCGGAGAGGGTCTCCTGATCTATCTTACCATCAACCTGGTCTACATCGCCTTTTCCGGGTGGGAAATCTATCGGATAGATTTCATTCAGGACAATATCCGGGCCATGATCGTGACCCTGGTCTTCCAGGGCACGCTCTATTTTTTCGACCTGTACGACCTGAGCCGCATCACCGCCCCCATCGACACGGCCACCCGCATCGTGCAGGCATTCGGGGCCGGCTGTATCGTGCTGGCCATCCTCTACTACACCTTTCCCCCCCTTGTCATCTCCACCAGGATCTTCTGGATCTGCTACGTGGTCATCTGCATCGTGCTGATGATCTGGCGGACCCTCTACTACCTCATCCTGGAGAAAAGACTCTTTGCCCAGCCGGTGCTGATCATCGGCACGAAAAAGATCAGCGCCGCCATTACCGCGGTCATCGAGGACTTCCAGGATTCCGGCTACCGGATCGCCGCCTTTATCGGCGATACGCCACCCCGGTACAACCCAAACGATATTCAGCTCATTCCCAGCTCCACTCCCCTGCTCTCCGTCTGCGAATCCACCGGTTCCAAGCTGGTGGTGGTGGCCCTGGACGACAGGCGGGGCACCATGCCGGTGGACGACCTGCTTACCTGCAAGGTCAAGGGCATTCACATCGAGGACGGCATCACCTTCTTCGAGGGACTGACCGGCAAAATCCTGGTGGAGAACGTCAACCCCGCCTGGCTGGTCTTTTCCGAGGGATTCCAGTTCACCCGCATGTCCTACCTGCTCAAACGGGCAATGGACGTGGTGCTCTCGGTTCTCGGCCTGGTAGCCACCCTGCCCATCACCATCCCCATCGCCATCCTCATCAAGCTGGACTCTCCCGGCCCTGTCTTTTACCTCCAGGAGCGTGTCGGAGAAAAAGATAGAAACTTCAAGGTGATAAAATTCAGATCCATGCGTACCGACGCCGAAAAGGACGGGGCTGTCTGGGCCATGAAAAACGACACCCGGGTGACCCGGATCGGCGGCTTCATCCGCAAGGTGCGGATCGATGAGATCCCCCAGTTTCTCAATGTCCTCAAGGGGGAAATGAGCTTTGTCGGCCCCAGGCCGGAACGTCCAGTTTTCGTAGAAAAACTTACCAAGACCATCCCGTATTACCGACTGCGGCATACTGTGAAACCGGGCATCACCGGCTGGGCCCAGGTCTGTTATCCCTATGGAGCCTCGGAGGAGGATGCCCTGCGCAAACTGGAGTATGATCTCTATTACATCAAGAATCAGACACTGTTCATCGATCTGCTGATCATATTCCGCACCATCAAAACCGTACTCTTTCAAAAGGGCTCGAGATGAGGGGCATGGACGGACAATTGACGACCATAGAGCGCAACTTCTTGGAATCATGGGGCGAACTGCTCAAGCTGAGCGAGGAGGAAAGAAACCATATCTACCGGCTGCTCACCAGGCGCAGCGTGGAGCCGCAAACCGTGATCGCCCGCCAGGGTGAACAGAACGGCGAACTCTTCCTGATCCACCAGGGGAGCATCAAGGTCACCTATGTCCAGGGTGACCGGGAATTCTTCATAACCACCCTCAACACCGGCGATATCGCCTGGGAAAACTTTTTCAACGTCTCCCTGTGGACCGTCAACCTGACGGCCCTCACCAAGTCCAAGCTCTATGTCCTCTCCAGGGAAAACCTGGCCAGGCTGGAAGAACAGGTGCCCGGCCTGAAGAACAAGCTGGAGGATCATTACCGGAGCCGCACCGATATCCAGGCCATGCTCAGGAAAAAGAAACTGAACCGCCGCCAGTATGAACGGTACATGATCCGACGGAAGGTACAGCTCCAGCTCACCGACACCAAGGGTCGGCCGCTGGGCCGCGACTTCCGTGGTGAACTGATCGATATCTCCACCGGAGGCCTGGCCTTCTTCATCCGTATCCTCAAGGCCAAGCACCGGCAGATGCTCCTGAACAGGGATATGCAGATCACCATTCCGGTGGGCAACCGGGCCGCCAGCCTGCACGTCCATGGCCGGATAACCGGCATCAATCCGGCAGAGCGGAAACCGGACGCCTTTTCCATACACCTGCAGTTCAAGGAACTGCTCAAATCACCCACCCTGCAGATGGTGCTGGGATAGGAGGCCGCGAACCCGGTTCCTGTCCAGCCGTATACGGCAAGCCCGGCAGAAACGGGGGATACGCCGGTTTCAGGCCAGCCGGTCGAGAAAATCCAGGTCAGGTTCCCAGAGCAGGCAGAGCCTGACCGAAAAGATGTCGCTCCGACGCGGCTTGATGGCAAAGGGCTCTATCCTGTACCGCTCCGGATCGAACCGCTCGCCGAGAGCAGCCGATTTCTCTTCCAGCTCCCGGCCCAGGATAGCCAGTTCCTCCTCGATCCGTTCCACCTCTTCCATGGCCCGGTCAACGTCCTGTTTTTCCTTGTACAGCCGGCCGGCGCTGCGCATTCCCCTGGCCGAGCGGCTGGCCGTGGTGACGGAAAAGGGCTTCCTTCCGAACAGGGCACCGAACACGGCCACCCCGAAAGAAAGGGCCGTGTCCATTCCCCTGGTCTTGACATCCGCCTTTTCCTTGTCCACCCTGGCCAGGGCCCGCTCCAGCCGGTTCTCCAGTTGGCGCTGTTTCTTTCCCAGCCGCTCGGTCAGGCGGGCCAGCTCGATCTCTTTCTTTTCCCGCAACTGATCGGCCAGGCGTTGCTGGAAGGACTCCTCGCTCTCTCCGGGCCTGGATTCCAACCGGAGTTCCGGCACCCGCCAGAGCCGGATCCGTTGCGAGTGATACAGGAAATCCGCGAACTCCTTCTTCGGACCGGCCAGGCTGGTCAGGCCGCTGATTACAGGGGGCAGAACGCCGTAGAGGCAGTCGGGTGCCGGGGCATCGTCCAGCTCGTCCTGCTGCAGGTCGCACTGCCGGCTCTCTTCCCAGTCCAGCGAACCGGTCTCCTCGGCCAGGGGCAACCGGAAACAGACCTCGCTGACCTGGTCGACACCCCGCCGCTGGTCATAGAAGCGGACGCTGGCCCAGCCCGCCAGCCAGGGGACATAACGGACCTCTTCCATGGGCACCGGCGGCGGGACAAAACACTGGGTGATACGGGCCGGCAGCACCGGTGGCGTCCTGCTGAACCGTCCCCGTTCCGTACCAGTCCCGGCCGCGGGTGCCTCCGGACGCTGTCCAGGTTCTGGCCGTTCGGCCAGCAGGGGCTCCAGCTCGGCCAGGGATATGGGCCCCCGCAGATAGGAGAGAACCCAGCGGGTCTCGAAGAGAACCGGCTCGTCCAGGTGGGCAGAATACATGAGAAAGGTCCGGCCCCGCATGTCGGCCAGCATGGAGCGGATCTGCCGTTCGTCGAACCGCTCGGAGGAACCGGCTATGCCGGCCATCACCCGCTCCTGATCCTGGCGGGTCTGCAACCGGCCGACAAACCAGGTACCGATGTTCGCCAATCCCTTGTAATCCAGATCCACGGGATTCTGGGTGGACAGGACCACACCCAGGCCATAGGCCCGGGCCTGCTTGAGCAGCAGGAGCATGGGTTTCTTGGAGGGCGGGTTGGCCGTGGGCGGAAAATACCCGAAGATCTCGTCCATGTACAGGAGGCAGCGCAGGCCGCTGCTTCCTTCCTGGCGCCGCATCCAGGAGATCAGCCGTCCCAGGAGCATGGTGACGAAGAACATCCGCTCCTCATCGCTGAGATGGGCAATGGTGAAAATGGATATCCGCGGTTTGCCCTCCCTGGTGTAGAGAAAATTCTCCACCTGCAGCGGCTCCCCCTGGATCCAGCCGGAAAAGGCCGGGCTGGCGATAATGTTGTTGAGCTGCATGGCCAGCTCCAGCCGCTGTTTCTGCGGATAGAAGGTATCCAGGGGAAAGACCCCGACCTTGCCGAACGGTGGATTGACCACCTCGCTGATCAGGCCCTCCAGGGTGATATCCTCCTGCCTCCGCCAGTGGTGCAGGATGAGCGAGGAGAGCAGGATGTGCTCCCGGCTCTTCAGCGGGTCCGGCTGCAGACCGATCAGCCCCAGAAGGGATGAGACCGTGGAATTCACCAGGCTGGCCACGGTGTCCGCATCGGCCACCACCTCGGCTTCCGGAGCATCCAGGCTGCCCAGGACCGAAACCGGCCGGCCGCCTGCCGCGCCCGGCGTGTAGAGGGAAAAATCGGCATGGCTGTGCATGGTCCGGATCCGTTCTCCGTCCTGGTCCCAGGACTGGATCCCCTCCCGCCAGGTGGCCGCGGTCTGGGCGGCCAGTTCCTCCAGGCTGATGTTTTTCTGTTCGGCCTTGGCCGCATCCATCCAGGGAAGGAAATCCTCGCTCCGCAGCTCCGGAAAGCTGAGCAGCAGGTTGGTCATGTCGCCCTTTGGATCGATGACGATGGCGGGCAGCCTGTCCAGGGCGGCCTCCTCGAGCAGGGCGATGCCCAGGCCGGTCTTGCCGCTGCCGGTCATGCCGATTATGGCCGCGTGGGTGGTGAGATGCTTATTCTTGTACAGGAGGGGCAGCGGCGTGGTTTGCCCGCTTTCCGGATCGACTTCCCGCCCCAGATAAAACAGATCCAGCTGCTCGTAACTCTTCTTCTCGGTCATCGCTCCTCTCCCTGCTGTTTCCTGATCAACCGGTTGCTGCCACGGCCTGGCAATGCCCGGGCCCCTGTTTTTCAGTTACCAGAAGTTCCGTGAAAAAACAACATCATTTTACCGGGTTGCCCGGTCGGTGCCCGGGATGCACGCACCGGTTTTGCAGAGATGGGAGCAGGTGGCAGCGCGTTCCGGCTCACTTGCCGGGGTGGCCGGGCGGCATGGCTGCACCAGGCTGCATGGCAGAGAGCTGAACCGTGACCTCCAGGACCTCGTCGGGCAGCAGGCTGTGCTGGCGGAGGATTTTCATCCTGATCCTGTCGCCACTTTGCCGTTCCATGAGTTCGATCTTGATGTCGTCGATGGAATGGATCTCTGTTTCCCCGATGGAGAGAATCACGTCCTGCTCCTTCAGGCCGGCCTCGCCGGCCTTACCGTGCGGACTGATCCGGACGATGCGCATCCTGGCGGTCTCGCTGCCGTTGAACCGAACTTTTTCCTCGTTGAGGACCACCCCGATCTTGGGAGCGGGCGGCAGGGAGACCGATGGGGCAAAGACGAGATAGTCGAGCTGCCTGCCCTGCTCCAGGCCGGTCTCCATGCCGTTTTCCGCAGCCACCACCCGCTGGCTGACCGGCAGGCGCCGGGCCACCCTGGGCGGGATGGCCGAATCCCTGTACACATGACCGGTCCCGGCCAGGACCACCATTCTCCTGTCCGGATACCGGCGGAGATAGTTGACGATGGACTCGGCCATGGTCTCGTCCCACATGGACTGGGCCTGAAAGAATCCCTTGAAGTCGCTGCCGTGCGGGGAACGCTGGTGACGGGCATGGATCTCCCTGAGGCGCTTGCGGTAGCCAGGCAGATCCAGATCCCGTTCCGCAGCCACCTGGGCGAGCTGAGACTCGTCCAGGCCGTCTGTACAGCCGCTGCGGAATACCTGGCTGACGATCTGCTTGTCCAGGTTCAGGGCCACGAGCGGAATGCGGTGTTTCCGGGCATAGGCGATGATATCCCGGTACATGCGGTAGTCATATCCCCAGACGGAATAGTAGCGCGAGGCCTTGATGAACTCCCGTTCCGTGCTGATCCGTCCTTCTATGTAATCGTCCAGGGCCTGTTGGGAGCTGCGGGGAAACATCTCCAGGCCGATGGCCAGGTCAGGATCGCGGCCGTAAAGGGCCTGGATGATCTGCAGCTGCAGGAGGTGGGAACCGTAATCAGTATGGGTTTCGCCAACATAGACAACACGGCTGTCTGCCAGGTCGTCGATGATCCGGGCAAAGGACCGCATCCCGGCCACCGGCATGCCGGCAGGCGCCCTGACCAGTTCTCTCCGGATGCCCCGGGCCGAGGGGGCTATCCGTTTTTCCCGGATCCGGCCATTCCGGAAATGGAGAAAGCTGTACTTTCCGTAATGACGGAGCCTGCGGACCACGGCCCTGGTCTCGGCCACCGAGCTGCTGTCCACCAGGACCATGGTTTCCCGGCTGTTGAGGGGATTCCGGCGCACGTCGACAAAAAACCCGTCCTTGCGGACCGTGCCGGCGAACAGGGAGGCCCGGTGGGCCGACGGACCTAGGAAGAGGACACTGGCCCCGCCCAGCTCACTGTTTTTCAGCTCACC
Organism: uncultured Desulfobulbaceae bacterium; assembly: GCA_964626235.1. Classification (GTDB taxonomy): domain Bacteria; phylum Desulfobacterota; class Desulfobulbia; order Desulfobulbales; family Desulfobulbaceae; genus CAZVDY01. Next base: position 13,755 of record CAZVDY010000035.1, read on the forward strand.
GCTGTCGACGATCCTGCTGCCACGCTCCTCGAAAAGTGCCAGCAGGGGCTGGTAGATCTCCGCCCCCTCGTCCGGCTTGAGGACAACCTGGTGGCGGCTGCCCAGGAAACCATTCAGAATGGGTGGCCGCTCCTCCACGGCCAGGCGGCGCATGACGTCATACTCCGGGTCCAGGACGATCTCGGTGGGCAGATCCTCGACCACCAGTTCGACTTTCTGGTCCTTGTCCCGCAGCTCCACCACCTGTTCCAGGCGTTCGTTCAGGGTATGGATCACCACCCGGACCGGCAGGGTATAGGGCTGTTCCGTATGCTGGACGAGGTGAAAGATGATATGGGATGCGCCTTCCTGCTGTTCCACCTGGACCAGCTGCATGGAGATATCCGGCAGGTCGGCCCGGTGGAGCCACTGGTCGAAGAGCGGTCCCAGATCCCTGCCTCCGACCCTGGAGAAAGTCTCTTCCAGATCCTTCCATGAGGCACGCTGGTACTTTTTCTCTGCATAGAAGGTGCGCAACGCCTTGAAAAAGGCCTTGTCTCCGAGCCGCTGCCGCAGCAGATGAAAGAACATGGCCCCCTTGTCGTAGCCGATGGCCCTGATCTTCTCCGCCATGGGCCGGTTGTCGCCAACCCCCTGGAAATCGGCCAGGGTCATGGTGTTGTCCCGGGGTACATAGGCCAGGTAGCGGAGGATCTGGTTTTTCCTGTATTCCCACCCTCTGTCCCTGTCCTCGGCAAAACTCTGGTCGGCCAGGTAGGTTGTCAGCCCTTCGCACCAGTTGTCGTTTCCCTTCAATTCCACACTGTTGCCAAACCATGAATGCAGAATCTCATGCCCAAGGGAAGTATCCCTGATAAAAGGCAGCCGGACCACGGCCTGGCCCAGCAGGGTAAAGGTGGGCATGCCGTAACCGGTGGGCAGCCTGTTCTCGACAATGGCGTAGCGGCTGAAAGGAAAGGGTCCGAGAAGTTTCTCGTACCGCCGCAGGTAACTGGCCGCACTCTCCAGGTAGCCGTCGGCCAGGCCGGCATCTTCCGGGAAAAAATAGGTGAAAAGCCTGATCGTTCCCACGGTGACCGACCGGACGACGTAGGGGCCGGCAGCCAGGTGCAGGGAACGGATCGGGTGGTCGTAGGAGGCCCTGAACCTGGTCTTGTCGCCCTTTTCCTCGGTCACGGTTTCGGCCTCGCAGACAGCGGTGAAGTTCCCGGGCAGCACCGCCTCCAGCGAGTAGAGCATGTCCCGGTCCGGGACCGGGTGCCAGTGACCGGCCAGGGTGATCCCTTCCCTGCCGAGGAGGTTGTCGCCGCTCCGGCCGGCCGACAGGTCCAGGGACCAGGAGAGGAGCAGGGTCTGCGGAGCCGGGGCAGCGGGTACACGCATGGTGTTGTCCGGCCCCATCCTCACCAGGACCGGCGTGGTGTTCAGCTGTTCCAGTACAGCGCCGGTGATCTGCAGGGGGCCCCCGTGAAGGACCAGAGGCATGCCGGCCGGCAGCCGGATACGGGAGGTGCCCAGCAATGTCTGTCTGTCGAGGTCAACGGTAATGGAGATGGCGTGCCTGGGCACCTGGTCAGCAGTGTCGGCCAGGGCACGGTTCCGGCCAGGTATTGCAGCAAGGATGAAGATGATCAGAAAGAACGGTAACAGGATTCTTTTCGACATGGATGCTCCACTTCTCGTCTCAGTCGGCAAAGGCTGCCGCCTCTTCCCGGCGTGCCGGAGGCAGGCGGCGCGGTATCGGTTGAAGGGCTATGATAATCACTTTGCAGGAAAAGAAAAGAGCGGCCGGCCGGGCAGTGCTTTTTCTTGACAAAAACAACCGGTTCATTGTAGGTCTTTGACCGGTTTTTCCGCAACTACAGGGACAGGAAGGCATCATGGACGAACGATTTCGCATCAAGGTACTCAACGCCATCGCCAGTGAAGGGCTGCAACTCCTGGACGACCGCTACCAGGTCAGTCCGGAGGAGGAGAATCCCCATGGCCTGCTCGTCCGCAGCTCGCCGGTGGACATCGACAGGTATCCCGAGCTGCTGGCCATCGCCAGGGCAGGAGCCGGCGTGAACAACATCCCGGTGGACGAGGCATCCCAGCGGGGCATCTGTGTCTTCAACACGCCCGGGGCCAACGCCAACGCGGTGGTGGAACTCGTCTTCACCATGCTGGGTATCTGGGTGCGCAACGTCTACCAGGGTATCACGTTCTGCCGAAACCTGGCCGGTCTGGACGACGATCGGCTGAACAGCGAGGTGGAAGAGCGGAAAAAACGGTTCAGGGGGGTTGAGATGGCCGGCAAGACGCTGGCGGTCATCGGCCTGGGAAAGATCGGCGTCCGGGTCGCCAATGCCGGCGTGCATCACCACATGCGGGTCATCGGCTTTGATCCCTTTCCCCTGATGGACAACATCCACGAGCTCCTGCCCGAGGTGGAGCTGGTCAAGTCCAGGAAAGAGGCCCTGGCCCGGGCCGACTATGTCAGCCTGCACGTGCCCCTCAATGCCAAGACCAGACGACTCGTCTCCACGGAATTTCTGGAGACCATGAAACAGGGGGCGGTGCTGATCAACTATGCCCGCGGCCCGGTGGTGGACGAGGAAGCGGTGCTTGCCGCCCTGGCCGCGGACAGGCTGCAGGGGTATATCAGCGATTTTCCTTCGGCGAAGCTGATCGGCCACGACAGGATCCTCCTTTCGCCGCACCTGGGCGCCTCGACCAGCGAGTCCGAGGAGAACTGCGCCTGCATGGCGGTCAGGGAACTCAAGTCCTACCTCGAGTACGGCAATATCACCCACAGCGTCAACTTTCCCAATATCGAGGCCATTCCCACGGTTTGGGTCCATACCCGGCTCATCATGATCAACCACGACCGGCCTGGCATGATCGGCCTGGTCAGCAACATCCTGGGCAAGCACCACATCAACATCATGAGCTATGCCAACGAGAGCAACTCCATCATCGGCTACAACATCATCGACTGCGAGGGGCCGGTCTCCGAGGCGGTCTGCAAGGAGATCGAACAGCACGACGGGGTCATCAGTACCAGGATCATCCGGTTCAAAGCATGATGCTCCCGCTTCGGAACCGGTCGGAAGAACACAGGAAAAACACTACAAAAAACAAAAAACCCGCATCCTTGGGCAGAAATCCCGGGATGCGAGAGACAGTCGTCAGCAGAGGAGAAATTCATGGGGAAAACAGTTGCTGAAAAAATTCTGGCAGCCCACCTGGTCTCGGGGCAGCTGAAAAAGGGCGAGGAGATCGCCCTACGTATCGACCAGACCCTCACCCAGGACGCCACCGGCACCATGGCCTACCTGGAGTTCGAATCCATCGGCATACCCCGGGTCAGGACCGAACTCTCGGTCAGTTACGTGGATCACAACCTGGTGCAGTCTGATTTCAGGAATGCCGACGATCATCTCTTTCTCCAGGGCATCGCCAGGAAATTCGGCCTCTACTTTTCTCCGCCGGGCAACGGCATCTGCCACCAGGTGCATCTGGAACGGTTCGGTGCACCCGGCAAGACCCTGCTCGGTTCGGATTCGCACACGCCCACCGGCGGCGGCCTGGGCATGCTGGCCATGGGAGCGGGCGGCCTGGACGTGGCCATGGCCATGGCCGGCAAGCCGTTCTACCTGATCATGCCCGGCATCTACGGCATTCGGCTGACCGGCCAACTCAGACCCTGGGTGGCAGCCCGGGACGTACTGCTGGAGGTGTTGCGGCGCCTGTCGGTCAAGGGCGGCGTAGGATACATCATGGAATATTTCGGGCCGGGCGTGGCCACCCTGTCGGTCACCGACCGGGCCACCATAACCAACTTCGGCGCCGAGCTGGGCGCCACCACCTCGGTCTTCCCCTCGGACGAGCAGACCAGGCGGTTTCTTGCCGCCCAGGGGCGGGAAGACCAGTGGCAGGAACTGCTTCCGGATCCGGACGCCGCATACGACCAGGTCCTGGAGATCGATCTCTCCACCCTGGAGCCCATGATCGCCTGTCCCTCCTCGCCGGACAACGTGGTCAAGGTGAGCGAGGTGGCCGGCACAAAGGTCGCCCAGGTGCTGATCGGCTCCTGCACCAACTCCTCGCTCCGCGACCTGACCGCTGTCTCCAGGATCCTGGAGAACCGCTCCATCAGCTTTGACGTCAGTTTCGAAGTCAACCCCGGCAGCCGCCAGGTCCTGGAAAATCTCGCCGCCCAGAACCTGCTCCTGCCGATGCTCAAGGCCGGGGCCCGGGTGCACCAGTCTGGCTGCCTGGGCTGCATCGGCATGGGACAGGCACCTCCCACCGGGGCCGTCTCCCTACGTACGTTTTCCCGGAACTTTCCCGGCAGAAGTGGAACGCAGGGCGACAAAGTCTACCTCTGCAGCCCAGAGGTGGCAGTGGCGTCGGCCATCAGGGGCGTCATCACCGACCCGAGGGAGCTTGGCGCCTATCCGGAAATCAGGCTGCCGGAGAGCTATCTGCCCGGGGACGAACGGATCGAAAAGCCTCTGCCAGAGGGCACCGAGGTAGAGATCGTCCGCGGCCCGAACATCGCTCCCTTTCCGGAATTCAGTCCCCTGCCGGATACCTGGCAGGGCAGGATCATGCTCAAGGTGGGCGACAACATCACCACCGACCACATCATGCCGGCCGGTGCCAAAATCTTGCCTCTGCGGTCCAACATCCCGGCCATCAGCGAGTATGTTTTCCATGCCATCGACCACAACTTCGCCCGCGAGATGCAGGAGGCGTCGGCGGCAGGTATCGCCGGCATGGTGGTGGGCGGAGACAACTACGGCCAGGGATCAAGCCGGGAACACGCCGCCCTGGCACCGCGGTACCTGGGTATCCAGGTCAAACTGGTCAAGAGCTTTGCCCGCATCCACAAGGCCAACCTGATCAACTTCGGCATCGTTCCCCTGGTGTTTGCCGATCCCGACGATTACGACCGGATCAGCCAGGGGGCGGATGTGACCATCCCCGGCATCAGGAAGGCCCTGCTCGGCGGCGCCGAGACGGTCCAGGTGGAGGTTGACGGCGTGCCCATGACCGCCCGGCTGGAACTCTCGGACCGACACCGGCAGATCGTGGCGGCCGGTGGCCTGTTGAACTGGGCAAAATCCTGACCCCTGACAAGAGGAGGTGAGTAAATTTTACCCAGTCTGGAAAATAACCAGTGTAATACCTGGTAATTGTCGTTAAAAAATTGACAATTACCTTATCCTGCTGTTTTTATGACAAAGAGGCCATGCCGATAAATCCGGAAAACAGATTTTACGGAAAAAAGATTTAAATTATTGTACCGCCAAAGAGACAGTAAACGAACGGCCGTAAACGAGCAAACGGGCAACTCATTGATACTGCAACAATTATTTTTTTGCTGCTATTTTTCCATTTTTGGCATACTATCTGCAGTCATTAAAGTATTCTTCATCTCTTCTCTCCTTTTTTTCCGGCTTGGTCATCGTGGCTGAGCCGGTTTTTTTTTGCCTATGAAGATCGAATCGACCACGGTGGCCTTGCAACGATGCGACCGATACGCGCCCCGGCGGCTGGAGCCCGTGATCAGGCAACTCCTGGCCGCCATCGGCCCGCTCCCGGATCTCGCCGGCGCAACCGTACTGCTCAAACCCAACCTGATCTCCACCAAGAACGGTGGCCTGCCGTGCACCGACGGGGCGTTCATCCTGGCTGTGGCCAGGCGGTTCCTGGCCCTGCAGGCCAGGGTGCTGATCGGTGACTCGCCGGCCTTCGGCCGGACCACCACTGCCCTGGACAGGATCGGCGTGCTCGGCGAACTGCTCCGGTTGGGAGTGAAGGTCTGCGATTTTGTCTCCACCGTCCAGGTGAAGCTGCCCTCCGGTGTGCAGGCCAGCCTTGCCCGGCAGGTGATGGAGTGTGACTTTCTGGTCAACCTGCCCCGGATCAAGGCCCATGCCCAGTTGCTGGTCACCCTGGGGGTCAAGAACCTGTTCGGCTGCCTGGTCGGATTGCGCAAACCCTGGTGGCATATGGTCCATGGCGGTGAGCGGGGACGGTTCGTCGATCTGCTGGCCGACCTGGTCCTTGTCGTCCCGGACGGCATCACCTTGGCCGACGGTATCACTGCCATGCACTGCACCGGACCGACCAACGGCGAACCCTATCCCCTTGGACTGCTGGCCGCATCCGCCAACCCGGTCGCCCTGGACACCGCCATGCTCTCGGTGCTGAACATCGAACATGGGGCCAGCCCGCTCTGGCAGGTGTGCCGGCGGCGGCGAATGGCAGGCACCGAGCCGGATGGTCTCTGTTTTCCCCTCCTGTCTCCCCGCCAAGTGACGGTGCGCGACTTTCAGGTGCCGGAGCGGTTGAACCCCATCCGGTTCAGCGGCATCCGGTTTGTCAAGGGGCTGGGCAGGCGGATGCGACCGCACCTGTTTTTCCCCTAATGCCTTGCAAAGATTGATTCTGCACTGTACAGTTTCGTGGTTATCCGGAAAGGAAACCAGCCATGCAAACCCGCTGCCGCCGCTTGATGGGCGGAGGAGATTCCAATGTTTGATCTGAACGGAAAGGTTGCCCTGATAACGGGAGGCTCCCGTGGCATCGGCAAGGCCATCGCTCTCCGCCTTGCCGCCAGCGGAGCCAATGTGGTCGTCAACTATGTCCGTCACCGGCGCGATGCGGAAGCCACTGTGGCCGCCATCGAGGAGTACGGTGTCCACTGCCTGGCCGTCAAGGCCAACGTGGCCAAGGAAGACGATGTGGAACGGATGTTCTCCGAGATCAGGCAGACCTATGACCGCCTCGACATCCTGGTCTCCAATGCCGCCTCCGGAGTGCTCAAACCGGCCATGGAACTGACCACCCGACATTGGAACTGGGCCATGGATATCAATGCCCGCGCACTCCTCACCCTGACCCAGCATGCCGTGCCCATGATGAAGGAAGGGGGACGGATCATGGCCGTTTCGAGCCTGGGTGCTGTCCGGGCCGTGCCCAACTATACCGTTGTCGGTGCATCCAAGGCGGCACTGGAGTCGCTGATCCGGCACCTGGCGGTGGAACTGGGGCCGCGAAACATCAGGGTCAACACCATCAGCGCCGGAGTCGTGGATACCGATGCCCTGAAAAAATTTCCCAACCGGGACGAAATTATCGGCGCCTCCCTGGAACGGACGCCCCTGGGCAGGCTGACCACTCCCGACGATGTGGCCGATCTGGCACTTTTTCTCTGCAGCGACCTCTCCTCCATGATCCATGGCCAGGTTGTGGTGGTGGACGGTGGATACGCCATCCAGGGCTGAGCGTTCCCCCTTTCTCCTGATCGTTCCGACTTTTCGGTTGAAGTTGCACCCCAAATCCTGTAGCTATAAAAATTTTGTTCCGGAACTTCTCCGGAAGCGCAGGACATGATACGATTATTCGAAAAGCATTTTTCAAGGGGAGGAAACCCTATGCAGACCACCTTTACCTCCGCTGTTTTTGAAACAGAAACCATTCAGCTGGCCGACACCACGGAAACCATCGTCCGGGGCGGACGGGACAAGTTTTCCCTGCTGCCCAAGGCCTTTGCCGGTATCCGCCAGATCGGGGTCATCGGCTGGGGATCCCAGGGGCCGGCCCAGGCCCAGAACCTGCGGGATTCCCTGGAAGGCACGGATATCCGCGTCAAGGTCGGCCTCCGCGAAGGCAGCGCCTCCATGGCCTCGGCCCGGGAAGCCGGCTTCACCGAAGAGACCAACACCCTTGGCGAGATGTACGAGGTCATTGCCGAATCCGACTTGGTCATCCTCCTCATCTCGGACGCCGCCCAGGTGGAAAACTACCGGAAGATCTTCGCCACCATGCGGGACGGTGCCACCCTGGGGCTGTCGCACGGTTTTCTCCTCGGGCACCTGGAATCGGTCGGCGAGACCTTTCCGGACAACATCAGTGTGATCGGTGTCTGTCCGAAGGGCATGGGGCCTTCGGTCCGTCGTCTCTATGTGCAGGGCAAGGAGATCAACGGCGCCGGTATCAACTGCTCCTTTGCCGTGGAACAGGACATCGACGGCCGGGCCACCGACCAGGCCCTGGGCTGGGCCATTGGTGTGGGGGCCCCCTACGTGTTCATCACCACCCTGGGCAATGAATACCGTTCAGACATCTTCGGCGAGCGGGGCATCCTGCTCGGCGCGGTCCACGGAATCTCCGAGGCCATGTACCGCAGACTGGTCATGGAGCAGGGCATGAACGAAAAAGAGGCTTTCAGGGCCACGGTGGAGAACATCACCGGTCCCCTCTCCCGCACCATCTCCCACCAGGGGATCATCGCGGTCTACAACAACCTGGATGACGCGGGCAAGGCAGCCTTCGAACGGATGTATTCAGCCGCCTATCATCCCGCCTTCGACATCCTGCTGGAGATCTACGACGAGGTTTCCAGCGGCAACGAGATCCGCTCCGTGGTCATGGCCGGCAAACGGTTCGACCGCTATCCCATGGGCAAGATCGACGGTACCAGGATGTGGCGGGTCGGCGAGGAGGTCCGGGCCGAGCGGGACGGCGAACCGCCCGTCCATCCGGAGACGGCCGGCCTCTACTGCGCCGTCATGATGGCCCAGATCGACCTGCTGGTGGAAAAAGGGCACTGCCTTTCCGAGGTGTGCAACGAATCGGTCATTGAGGCCGTGGACTCCCTCAACCCATACATGCATTTCAAGGGTGTTGCCTACATGGTGGACAACTGTTCCACGACGGCCCGGCTCGGCTCCCGCAAGTGGGCGCCCCGCTTTGACTACAATATCATGCAGCAGGCCCTGGTGGCCTACGACAGCGGAGCCCCGGCCGACGAACGGCTGGTGGAATCGTTCCGGAACCACATGATCCACGACGTGCTCGCCACCGTGGCCACCATGCGTCCGTCCGTGGACATCTCCCTGAGCGAATAACCTCTTTTCCGCCGGGGACCGGTGCGCGGTCCCCGGCGCCGTGCCAGCCAAGCCCATGAAGCCCGACTTTCTCGAGTACATCCAAAATCACGTTGTCCTGGGCGACGGCGCTCTGGGATCCTATCTCTTCGAACGGGGTGTGGAGCGGGGCCGCAACCTGGACCTGCTCAATATCCAGTCCCCGGAAAGCATCTTCAGCGCCCACGAGGAATACATCCGGGCCGGCAGCCAGCTGATAGAAACCAACACCTTTGGCGCCAACCGGTTCACGCTGCGGGAGGCCGGGGCCGAGGACAGGGTTCGGGAAATCAACCGGGCCGGGGCGGAGATCGCTGTCAAGGCCGCCGGTCACCAGGTCTATGTGGCCGGTTCCATCGGTCCTTCCGGCATCACCTTTCCCCTGGAAGAGGAAGAACAGGTCACCCTGGAGGAGATTCGGGAGAACTTCCGGGAACAGGTCCTGGGGCTGGCCGAGGGCGGGGTGGATGTCCTGATCATCGAAACGTTCAGCTACCTGGACGAGATCCTGCTGGCCATCGGTGTGGCCCGGCAGGAGACCGACCTGCCCATTATCGCCCAGATGGTCTTTCCGGCCCGGGGCAGGACCGTGCGGGGCGAGGATGCCCTGCTCTGCGGCATCAGGATGCGCGATGCCGGTGCCGCCCTGGTTGGCACCAACTGCGGCCGGGGTATCGACGCCATGGTGACGGCCATCTCCAGGATGTCCCGGCTGGCCGGCGAGGGTACGCCCCTTTCCGCCTTTCCCAATGCCGGCATGCCGGAGATGGTGGGCCACCGGATGATCTACCCGGCCCAGCCGGGCTACATGGCGGCCAGGGCCAGGGAGATGATCCGGGCGGGTGTCCACCTCATCGGCGGCTGCTGCGGCACCACACCGGCCCATATCCAGGAGTTCCGTTCCTCGCTCCGGATCAAGCCGGTCCGGGTGCGGGGCGACAAAATCCACGTGGTCCCGGAAAGCGGTGACCGCCAGGAAGAGGGATTCCGGCCCGGCGGCTTTCTTGCCGGTCTGTCGGCTGACCGGCTGCCGGTGATCGTCGAACTCGACCCTCCCACCCATCTCGACGTGGAACCGGTGCTGGAGGGGGCCACCAGGCTGGCCGAGGCCGGGGTGGACGCCATCTCGCTGGCCGAAAATCCCCTTGCCATCCTCCGCACGGGCAACCTGGGCATGGCCGCCCTGATCAGGCAGCGGACCGGGGTGCAGACGATCCTCCACCAGACCGGCCGCGACCTCAATGCCCTTGGGCTGCAATCGAAAATGATGGAGGCCCATCTGCTGGGAATCGAGGCTGTCCTGGCCGTGAGCGGCGACTCGGCAAGTGGTACGGATCAACCCGGTGTTACAGGTATTTTTGACTTGCGCTCGCCTGGATTGATTGCTATGCTGGCAGGCCTGAACCGGGGTGTCAACATGGCCGGTCGGTCCATCAAGATCCCGACCAACTTTTCCATCGGGGCGGCATTCAGCTTCCGACCTTCCAATCCTGACCTGCAGATCAGCAGACTGGAGAAAAAGGCTGCCCTGGGCGCCCGTTTCGCCATGACCCAGCCGCTCTTCGACCGGGAGGAGGTGGAACAGATGATGGAAAAAGTCGGACATCTGGATATCCTCGTCTTTCCTGGAATCTTTCCACTCATCTCGTCCAGGAACGCCGAGTTTCTCCACAACGAGGTTCCCGGTATCAACGTGCCTGAACAGTTACGTACCAGGCTAGCCTCGTACGACAAGATCGGGGACCAGCGCCGGGCGGCCCTCGACTACACCCACCAACTGGTGGCGGATATCGCACCCTTTGTGGACGGACTCTATATCATCAGCCCCCTGAACAAGTGGGAGATCGCGCTCGATTTCGTGGTCCAGGCCCGGCAAGGCGGCTGGAAAGGCAGCGGCAGGGCCGCCAGGCTGGCCGCTGCGTAGAACATAACAATTTTCAAGGAGTACAACCCAATGTCGACCCATCTCTTTACCTCTGAATCCGTTTCCGAAGGCCATCCGGACAAGATGGCCGACCAGATTTCCGATGCCGTCCTGGATGCCATCCTTTCCAAGGATCCAAACCCGGAAAACGCCCGGGTGGCATGCGAGACGATGATCAAGACCGGGGTTGCCATCGTGGCTGGCGAGATCACCACCGAGGCGTGGGTAGACCTGGACGAGCTGGTTCGGGAGGTTATCTGCGACATCGGCTACACCAGCTCCCGGGTCGGGTTCGACGGTTCCACCTGTGCCATCATGTCGCTCATCGGCAAGCAGTCAAGCGATATCGCCCAGGGCGTGGACCGGGTGACCCGCGAGGAACAGGGAGCAGGAGACCAGGGCATGATGTTCGGGTATGCCACCAACGAAACCGACGTGCTCATGCCGGCCGCCATCACCTATGCCCACCGGCTGGTGCAGCGGCAGTCCGAGATACGGCGGAGCAATGTCCTGCCCTGGCTGCGCCCTGACGCCAAGAGCCAGGTCACTCTCCGCTACGAGGACGGCAAGGTGGTGGCCATCGACGCGGTGGTCCTCTCCACCCAGCACGATCCGGATATCGAGTACAACAAGCTCCAGGAGGCGGTGATGGAGAACATCATCCGGCCGGTGCTGCCGGAGAAATGGCTCCACAAGGACACCCGCTATCATATCAACCCCACCGGCAGTTTCGTCATCGGCGGCCCGGTGGGTGACTGCGGAGTCACGGGCCGGAAGATCATCGTCGACACCTACGGAGGGGCGGCCCGCCACGGTGGCGGCGCCTTCTCGGGCAAGGATCCCTCCAAGGTGGACCGGTCGGCCGCCTATGCGGGCAGGTATGTGGCCAAAAACATCGTGGCCGCCGGCCTGGCCGACAGGTGCGAGATCCAGGTCTCCTATGCCATCGGCGTTGCCGAGCCCACGTCCATTTCCGTGGAGACCTTCGGCACCGGCAAGGTTCCGGAAGAACGGATCGTGGAGCTGATCCGCAACCATTTCGACCTGCGGCCCTACGGCATCATCTCCATGCTGGACCTGGTGCGGCCCATCTACCGCAAGACAGCGGCTTACGGACATTTCGGCCGGGAAGACGAGGATTTCACCTGGGAACGGACCGACAAGGCCGAAGAGCTGCGGGATGCGGCCGGCATATAAAACAAGGGAAAACACAAACCACAGCGAAACCCAAATCGCGCTACTGAGCAAAGGAGATATACCCAGCATGGAAGACTACAAGGTTGCCGATATCAGCCTGTCCGAATGGGGCCGCAAGGAGGTGGCCATAGCGGAAACCGAGATGCCCGGCCTCATGGCCCTGCGGGAAGAATACCGGGACAAGAAACCACTGCAGGGAGCCAGGATCGCCGGCTGTCTCCACATGACCATCCAGACCGCAGTCCTGATGGAGACCCTGGTGGAACTGGGGGCCGAACTGCGCTGGTCCTCGTGCAACATCTTTTCCACCCAGGACCAGGCCGCCGCAGCCATGGCCGCGGCCGGTATCCCTGTCTTTGCCTGGAAAGGCGAGAGCGAGGAGGAGTTCTGGTGGTGCATCGACCAGACCATCTTCGGACCGGACGGCTGGCGGCCCAACATGATCCTGGATGACGGCGGAGACCTGACCCTGGTCATGCACGAAAAGTATCCCGAGCTGCTCGCGGATGTCCGGGGCATCTCCGAGGAGACGACCACCGGTGTCCACCGGCTCAACGAAATGGCGGCCCAGGGCAAACTGCTGACCCCGGCGATCAATGTCAACGACTCGGTCACCAAGTCCAAATTCGACAACCTGTATGGCTGCCGGGAATCGCTCATCGACGGTATCAAACGGGCCACGGACGTGATGATCGCCGGCAAGATCGCGGTGGTGGTAGGCTATGGCGACGTGGGCAAGGGGTGTGCCCAGGCCCTGCGCGGCATGGGGGCCAATGTCTTCGTCACGGAGATTGATCCCATCTGTGCCCTGCAGGCGGCCATGGAAGGCTACAAGGTGGTCACCATGGAGGAGGCCGCACCGGTGGGCGACATCTTTGTCACCTGTACCGGCAATATCAAGGTCATTACCAGGGCCCACATGGACGCCATGAAGGATCAGGCCATAGTCTGCAACATCGGCCACTTCGACTCGGAGATCGATATCGCCGGCCTGCGCGAGCTGCCCTGGGAGAACATCAAGCCGCAGGTTGACCACGTCATCTTTCCGGACGGCAAACGGCTGATCATCCTGGCCGAAGGCAGGTTGGTGAACCTGGGATGCGCCACCGGCCACCCCAGCTTCGTGATGAGCAACTCCTTCACCAACCAGGTTCTGGCCCAGATCGAGCTTTGGAACAATTCGGAACAGTACGAGAACAAAGTTTACTTTCTGCCCAAAAAACTGGATGAAAAGGTGGCCATGCTCCATCTGAAGAAGATCGGCGCCCACCTGACCCGTCTCACGCCTGAACAGGCCGAATATATCGGTGTGGATGTGGACGGCCCCTTCAAACCGGACTATTACCGCTACTGATTTCCGGTCGTCCGGAAGCACCCGGGGGACGGACACGGCAGTTCTGTCCCCCCTGATACTCCAGCCCATGAAACTGACCCAACTGTTGCTGCTGGCAGCCTGCCTGGTGTTCCTGAACGGCTGCTTCCTCACCAAGATCGTTACCGTTCCCATGCGGGTCGGCGGCGCGGTGATCTCCATTCTGCCGGTGGTGGGCAATCCGGCCCATGATGCCGTGGACGAAGCTGCCGACGCCCTGGACGACATCCCCCTCTGATATGCGGCCCCTGGCCGGTGCAGTGCCCTTCATGCCGGATTTTGATCAGATTTCGGAACACTATGAACAGGATGCCATAGTCCAGCAATCCGCTGGTGACAGGCTGCTGGAACTGCTCCGGATCGGCAGCAACGACGATGTGCTGGACCTGGGCTGTGGACCGGGGCACCTGACCAACCGGATCAGGGAGAGAACCAGCGGCCAGGTGACCGGAGTCGATCCTTCGCCTGGGATGATCGCCAGGGCCAGGAAACGATACGCACAATCCGGCATCACCTTCCGGACCTGCGCTGGTGAGGATCTCGACTATACGGCAGCCTTTGACCGGATCTTTTCCAATTCGGCCTTCCAGTGGTTCACAGATCCCGGAAAGGCGCTCGCCGCCTGCTTCCGGGCCCTGCGACCTGGGGGACTGATGGCGGTCCAGGCCCCGGCCCGGGACAACTACTGCCCCAACTTCATCAGGGCCGTCGAGGCCGTTCGCCAGGGCAGGATCACCGGCCGGATATTTGCCGCTTTCACCCCGCCGTGGTTCTTCCTCAACTCGGCAGAGGAGTATGCCGACCTGTTTGCTGCTGCCGGATTTTCCGTGGAAACGGCCAGGATCGACGAGACCTGCACCTGCCATACTCCGGCCGAGGTATACAGGATCTTCGAGTCGGGAGCGGCTGCCGGATACCTCGACGAGAGTCGGTACACGGTTCCCTTGACTCAGAATTATCTTGATTGTTTCAGAGAAATCGTCAAAAAATCATTCACAGACCAGGTGGATGCAACCGGCAGGGTCCGGCTGATCTTCCACCGCCTCTACCTCGTTGCCGGAAAACAGGAGGGAGAATAGGTACCACGGTAAGCATGGACAGCCCACGGGATGGTGAAAACGTATCGTTTCTCCCCGGGAAAGCGATTGCACAAGAGCTCCTCAGGACCTGATGATGCATGAAGCGGAAATCGGGAGCGCCAGCAGACCTGCAGCCGTCTTCCTGCCCGGGATGCTGCTGCTTGTCCTGCTGCTCGCCGGCTGCGCTGCCCAGGAAAAGCGGATCATGGAGACAACAGCCTACTGCGGCTGCGGCCTGTGCTGTTCCTGGGAACGGGGAAGCTGGAAGTACCTGAAACTGGATTTCTGGAACCGGTATGTCAGCAAGGGAGAGCGGAAGGGCGCCCCCTACACGGGGCATACCGCTGCCGGCGGCATACCTGTCGAGCCGCAGCCTGGTCTTTTTTCCGCGGATTCGGTGCGCCATCCCTGGATGATTCCGGTCCGGGCCGTCTTCCCCTGGCTCTGGCTTCACCGGGACGGGACCATTGCCGCGGACACCCGTTACTATCCCTTCGGCACCAGGATGTACGTGCCCGGCTGGGGTTGGGGTGTTGTCTCGGACCGGGGAAGCGCAATCAAGGGACCGGACCGGATCGATCTCTATTTTGAATCCCACCAGGAGGCGTTGCGCTGGGGAAGACGGCGCCTTGAAGTAACCATCGAACGATGAAAGAACTTGTGGTTATAGGCGGCGGCCTGGCAGGCTGCGAGGCGGCCTGGCAGGCCACCAGGCTGGGCGTGCGGGTCACGCTCCTGGAGATGAAACCGGAGCGTTTCAGTCCTGCCCATGAATCGCCGCTCCTGGGCGAGTTGGTCTGTTCCAACTCGCTTCGATCCAATATCCCCTCTTCCGCCGTGGGGCTGCTCAAAGAGGAAATGCGGCTGCTGGGATCCCTCGTCATGGAAGCGGCAGACCATACCGCCGTTCCGGCCGGCAAGGCCCTGGCCGTGGACCGGGACCGCTTTGCCAGCCACATCACCAGGCAGATCGAACAGCACGAGCAGATCACCGTAGTCCGCAGGGAAGCCCGGTCGATTCCAGAGGCCGGGCCGGACCGGCCGGTCATACTGGCCACCGGTCCCCTGACATCGGAGACACTGGCCAGGAGTCTCCTAGGCCTGACCGGTACGAAACGGCTGGCCTTCTACGATGCCATCGCGCCCATTGTCACGGCGGAATCCCTGGACATGAACATCATCTACCGGAAATCGCGCTGGGACGATTCCGGGCCTGGCGACTACCTGAACTGTCCACTCGACAGGGAGCAGTACGACCGGTTCATCGACCAGCTTCGCAATGCGCAGACCGTTCCTCTCAGGGAGTTCGAACAACCGAAATACTTCGAGGGCTGCCTGCCCATCGAGGTGATGTGCGAGCGAGGGCGCCAGACCCTGCGATTCGGCCCCATGAAACCGGTGGGCCTGGAGCACCCGCAAACCGGTAAACGGCCCTATGCGGTGGTTCAGTTGCGGGCCGAAAACCGGGAAGCCACCATGTACAACCTGGTCGGTTTTCAGACCAAGCTCACCTATCCGGAACAGAAACGGATCTTCCGAACCATTCCGGGCCTGGAGCAGGCGGAATTCGTCCGATTGGGCTCCATCCACAGGAACACTTTCATCTGCGCTCCCCTGCTTCTTGACCCCTTTCTCCAGCTCCGCAACCATCCGGGGCTCTTCCTGGCTGGTCAACTCTCCGGAGTGGAAGGCTATGTGGAGTCAGCGGCCATGGGTCTCCTTGCCGGTATCCATGCGGCCAGGCTCGTCCGCGGCCTGGACCTGGTGCCTGTACCGGAAGCCACGGCCCACGGGGCCCTGATTCGTCATCTCACCGCATCGGACCCGGATCATTTCCAGCCTTCAAATGTCAACTTCGGTCTCTTTCCTCCTCTCAAGGAGAGGATTCCAAAGAGAGAACGGGGACAGGTGCGGGCCCGTCTTGCCCTGAACCTGCTACGCCAATGGATGGGCAGGCAGACCTGCTGAACGGGTCACTGATCAGGAAAAGAGGAAAAAAGAATTGTGATACAAGCCCACATCCCGGAGGCAGGAAGGCTGTTGGCTTGTATCACGGCAGAGGCAGGAAAGAACGCTTCATTGGTTGTCCATCCAGGGGGGTGGAGTCTTGATCCCGCGTTCCAGGTAACGCTCCTTCACCACAGTATCCCGCGTCAGTTGCGGGACAACCTTTCGTACGCCCTGGTTGCGAAGGAAGACTCTCATCCCTGGACAGACATTGTTGATGATTATTTTTACTTATGCAGACCACGCCGGTGAAGACTGGCCAGACCGGTGCAGATCGAACCGAGAAAGAACATAGTGGCAGGTTCAGACAGTGGAAGCACTTGCTCCTGCCGGACAATGGTTGCCAGCAGCACAAGGACAAGCAGGGTGGAAGTGGTGAGCAGTGTTTTTTTCATGGCGCTACCTGTTTGTCGTTTCAGCTAACGTTTTTTCGTATCAAACAGTGACTTATTGTCAGTTGGTATGCAGGATACAGGAAATACTGTACACAAAGTACAGGAGAAAGATGACCGTGATGGGGATGTATTCCTTTTTCATCTGAAGAGCATACCTTTCATCTGTTATTCGTGATGGTCACTCTCCAGTAAGCAAGCAACATGCCAAAAAGCAGGCATCCATTTTTACCGCCATACTCTTCCCTGTAAACAGGTAGTTACCAGTTTCCCTCCCTCTCAATCCTTGGAGGTGTTGCCAAGATATCAGCGGACAAGGGGACACCTTGTTCTCATTCAAGAAAAAATTTTCCGGAAAAAACGAAAGAAGGGAATTTCAAGGAGCAAACCGGTTTTCTGTTGAGCCGGTCAGGAGGAAATGGCAGGCCGCAGCAGCCGCAGACATCAAAAAAAATCCCGGCGCTGCAACGGATTCCGAGCAGGGAGGTTCAGTGAGCAAATAATGACAGAGAACAAACAATCTGGCAGTATCCATGGAATCTGCCAGAGAGTTGGCCTAGCAACTTATTGAAAAACAAGAGAAAAAGAAAAACATATGGAGAATTTTCCGCAAAACAGAGACAGGTAAGCGCTGCCGGTCCTGTATCAGACACCCAGGAAGTCTTTCTCTGCCAGCCTGATCTGCCCGGGATGGCGCATGGCTGCAGTCAACCGGCGGTCCGTGGAGGATAAACCGAATAAGCGGAAAAACCTGTCAGGTATCCGAACAGGAACAGGCCAGGCCCCAGTGATTGATCTCAGGAACCGCATCGTCATACGCTCTCCCCTGGCTGCTACAGCTCCACTGTACGGGCCAGGGAAAGCGTGATATTATACAGGGTTACACACCATGTGATCGGTTGCCCGGGATTTCCCGGATCCATTCTGCAGGATCCGGGCCGCGGGTTTCGGTCAATCCACGCGAAACGGGATCAGTCAGCAGCATCGGGGCCGCTTCCGGCCATCAGATCAAGCAGGCGGAGGGCAATGACGGTCATCCGGACATCATGGACCCGAAGAATATCCACCTGCTCCATGCTGCACCAGCCGCTGAGGACAGCCGTGGCACAGTCGCGCTGGTCAACTTCCAGATCAAACAGCTTACCGAGAAAGGACTTGCGGGAATGACCCACGAGCAGAGGGCGGCCCAGGGTGCGGAACCGGCGGAGATTCCGCAGTATGTCCAGGTTGTGTTCCACGGTCTTGCCGAAACCGATACCCGGATCGATCACCACCCGGTCCCGGCCGATACCGTTCTGTTCCAGCACATCGAGCCGTTCCCGGAAAAACTGGAGAATATCCTCCACCACGTCCCCGTAGCGGGGATCGAGCTGCATGGAGCGGGGGGTTCCCTGCATGTGCATGATGATCACCGGTCCCTCGTAGTTCCGCACCACCTCTGTCATCTCCGGATCATGGCGGAGAGCCGAGATATCGTTGACCATGGTGGCACCTTCGGCCAGGGCGGCCCTGGCCACCGCGGCCTTGGTGGTGTCGATGGACACGGGAATGTCATCGCTGATCCGCCGGATCGTCCTGATTGCCGGCAGGATCCTTGCCAGTTCCTCGTCCTCCGGAACCGGCTCGGCAAAGGGACGGGTCGACTCTCCCCCCACGTCGATGATGTCGACTCCGTGGGAAAGCATTGTCTCCACCTGCCGTGCCACCGTCTCTTCACTGGTGAACCGGCCGCCATCGGAAAAGGAATCCGGGGTCACGTTCAGGATCCCCATCACCCTGGTCTGTCCACTCGTCATGGTATCCGGTGCCTGGGAGGGAGGGAAACGGTCAGGCCTCGACCGGTTCCGGTTCCGGGGTGGACTCTTCCCCGCCGCGGACCTCGGCGATGATCCGGTCCAGGTCCTCCAGCATGATGGTTTCCTTGTCCAGCAGTTCCCGGGCAACGGCCCTGAGGACCTCGATATTGTCGCTCAGCAGCCGGGTCACCCGGTCATTGGCATCCAGGATGATCTGCTTGACCTCCTCGTCGATCCGGCGGGCGGTCTCCTCGCTGTAATCCCGGTGCTGGGCGATCTCCCGACCGAGGAAGATCTGTTCTTCCTTTTTGCCGTATGCCAGGGGGCCCAGCTCATCGCTCATACCCCACTCGCAGACCATCTTGCGGGCAAGATCGCTGGCCCGCTCGATATCGTTGCCAGCGCCGGTTGTGATCTCGTCGAAGACCAGTTTTTCCGCCACCCGGCCACCGAAGAGAATGGCGATGGAATTGAGGAGATAGCTCTTGCTGTGGGTGTGCTTCTCGTCGATGGGCAGCTGCATGGTCAGCCCCAGGGCACGGCCCCGCGGAATGATGGTCACCTTGTGGATCGGATCCGTGTCCGGCAGCAGGCGGGCCACCAGGGCATGCCCTGCCTCGTGATAGGCCGTGATCTCCTTTTCCTTGTCACTGATGATCATGGAACGTCGTTCCGCTCCCATCATGATCTTGTCCTTGGCCTTTTCCATGATCTGGAGATCGACCTCGTCCTTGCCCTCGCGGGCCGCCATCAGGGCCGCCTCGTTGACCAGGTTTTCCAGGTCAGCCCCCGAGAAACCGGGCGTTCCCCTGGCGATCACGGCCAGGTCCACGTCCGAGGCCAACTTGGTCTTCTTGGCATAGATCTCCAGGATCAGTTCCCGACCCTTGATGTCCGGCACCGGCACCACCACCTGTCGGTCGAACCGACCGGGACGGAGCAGGGCCGGATCCAGGACGTCTGGCCTGTTGGTGGCCGCGATGATGATCACTCCCTCGTTGGACTCGAACCCGTCCATCTCCACCAGGAGCTGGTTCAGGGTCTGTTCCCGCTCGTCGTGGCCACCGCCGAGCCCGGCCCCCCGGTGACGGCCCACGGCGTCGATTTCGTCGATAAAGATGATACAGGGAGCATTTTTCTTGCCCTGGTTGAACAGGTCCCGCACCCGCGAGGCGCCTACGCCGACGAACATCTCCACGAAATCCGATCCGGAAATGGTGAAAAAGGGCACGCCAGCCTCGCCGGCGATGGCCTTGGCGAGCAGGGTCTTGCCGGTACCGGGGGCGCCGGCAAGCAGCACGCCCTTGGGAATCCTGCCTCCCAGGCGGGTAAACTTTTCCGGATCCTTGAGAAAATCTATGATTTCCTCCAGTTCGGCCTTGGCCTCGTCGATTCCGGCCACATCCTTGAAGGTCACCTTGACCTCGCCTTCACCCTGCAGCTTGGCCCTGGTCTTGCCAAAGGAAAGGGCTCCGCCCTTGCCCCCCATCTGCATCTGGCGCATGAAAAAGATCCACACCCCGATGAGCAGCAGCATGGGAAACCAGGAAATGAAAATGGACATCCACAGGGATTCCTTTTCCGCCTCCTTGACCGAGATATCCACCCCTGACTGCCGGAGCATGGGAATCAGCTCGGTATCGTCGGGCGCGATGGTCATGAAGGGCCGGCCATCCTGTCCCGCTCCCAGAATCTTGTCTCCCTGGATGGTGACCCGATTGATGACACCCTTTTCCACGGAGGACCAGAACTCGCTGTAGGTCATGGATATCCTGGGACTCTGCGGCTTGTTGAACAGGTTGAAGAGCAGGATCATGGTCAGCCCGATAACCAACCACATGCTCAGATTCTTGTAAAAGGTATTCAACTATACTTCTCCAGAATAAAAGTTAGGTCTTTTCCAAACCCGGTTTGTTTCCTATTTTACCATGTCCCCACCCACAATCCAGCATTTTGCGGCCCAAGCGCCCCTTCGGTTCACCCGTGGTCCATGGCAGTCTGACACCGGGAACGATGAAAAATGACGAAATTTCCGTTGTCATGGTATCCTTTACCTTAGGGCAGACAATGGAATCAGTCAATGGTCGCTGAAAATTCCTGCACTGTTTTCACGCCCATTTCCCGTTTTTTCAGGGCAGCGATCGCCTGGACCATGGAGCGGGCACCGGTGATGGTCGTGGTATAGGGAATATGAAAATCCAGGGCTGCCCGGCGGATGGTGTAGGAGTCCTCGGTGGTGCGTGACCCGGACGAGGTGTTGATGATCCACTGCACCTCGCCGTCCTGCACCTTGTCCAGGATATGGGGTCTGCCCTGGGAGATCTTGTTGACCTGCCGGCACCTGATCCCCTTTTCCTGCAGCCTGGCCGCCGTGCCCCTGGTGGCCAGGAGATCGAACCCCATCTCTTCCAGGCGGGCCGCCACCGGGGCCACGGCCTCCTTGTCTCCGTGGCGGACCGAGATGAACACGGTTCCCGATTCCGGCAGATGCTGTCCGGCCGCCTGCTGCGACTTGGCCACGGCCAGGCCCAGGGAGTCGTCGATTCCCATGACCTCGCCCGTGGACTTCATCTCCGGTCCAAGCAGGGTATCGACGTTGGTGAACCGGTCAAAGGGAAAGACCGCCTCCTTGACCGCCCAGTGGGACACCCTGATCTCGCTGGTGAAGCCCAGCTCGGCCAGGGACATGCCCATCATCACCTTGGTGGCGATCTTGGCCAGGGGCACGCCCGTGGCCTTGGAGACAAAGGGCACGGTCCGGGAGGCCCGGGGGTTCACCTCCAGGACGTAAAGGGTCTCGTCCTTGACCGCATACTGGACATTCATCAGGCCGATGACGCCAAGTTCCTCGGCCATGGCCCGGGTGGCCCGGCTGATCTCCTCCACCATGGCCTCGCTCAGGGTATGGGGCGGCAGCACGCAGGCCGAATCCCCCGAGTGAATGCCCGCCTCCTCGATATGCTCCATGATCCCGCCCAGCACCGTTGTGGTACCGTCGGAGACCGCGTCCACGTCCACCTCGATGGCGTCCTTGAGAAACTGGTCCAGGAGTACCGGGTGCTCGGCTCCGGCAATGCCGGGAATGGCCATGAACTCCCTGATCCCCCGCTCGTTGTAGACGATCCGCATGTCCCGGCCGCCGAGGACGTAGGAAGGCCGCATCACCACCGGGTAGCCGATCCTTTCGGCCACGGCCAGGGCCTCCTCCAGGGTGAAGGCGGTGTCGTTGTCCGGCTGACGCAGGCCGAGTTTCTGCAGAAACTGCTGGAACCGTTTCCGATCCTCGGCCCGGTCGATGGCGTCCGGCGGGGTGCCGATGATGGGCACGCCGGCCTGGGCCAGCGGCACGGCAAGGTTCAGCGGTGTCTGGCCGCCGAACTGGACAATGACCCCGTCGGGCCGCTCCTGTTCGATGATGTTGAGGACATCCTCCCTGGTCAGGGGCTCGAAGTAGAGCTTGTCCGAGGTGTCGTAATCCGTGGAAACGGTTTCCGGATTGGAGTTGACCATGATCGATTCCACCCCGATCTCGGCCAGAGCGAAGGAGGCATGGACACAGCAGTAGTCGAACTCGATGCCCTGGCCGATCCGGTTGGGACCGCCTCCCAGGATCATGATCTTTTTCCGGTCGCTGCGCCTGGCCTCGTTCTCCTGCTCATAGGTGGAGTAGTAATAGGGCGTGTAGGATTCGAACTCGGCCGCACAGGTATCCACCAGCTTGTAGACCGGATCGAGACCGTGTTTCTTGCGCAACTCGCGGATGTCGTCTTCCGAGGTGCCGGTGAGGTGGGCCAGCTGGACATCGGAAAAGCCGAGCTGCTTCACCCGGTAGAGGGTGTCTCGGTCCAGGCCGGCGAAGCCCAGGCCGCGGATCTGGTCACCCGCTTCGACGATCTCGGCCAGGTTGGTGAGAAACCAGGGATCGATCCGGCTCAGCTCGTAGATCCGGCCGATCTCCATCCCCCGCCGCAACGCCTCAAAGATATAGCAGACCCGCCGGGAGTTGGGCCGGGACAGCCCCAGCTCCAGGTCGTCCTGGTGGAGATCCTCCATTTCCTCCCTGCCGTCGAAGCCGAATCCCATCCGGCCGATCTCCAGGGAACGCATCCCTTTCTGGAAGGCCTCCTTGAAGGTCCGGCCGATGGCCATGGTCTCGCCCACGGACTTCATCGCCGTGGTCAGGATATCTTCGGTCTCTGGAAACTTCTCAAAGGTCCAGCGGGGAATCTTGACCACACAGTAGTCGATGGTCGGCTCGAAAGAGGCATAGGTTTCCCGGGTGATATCGTTGCGGAGCTCGTCCAGGGTGTAGCCCACGGCGAGCTTGGCCGCGATCTTGGCAATCGGGAAACCGGTGGCCTTGGAGGCCAGGGCCGACGACCTGGAGACCCGGGGATTCATCTCGATGACCACCATCTCGCCGTCCTCGGGATTGACCGCAAACTGGACATTGGAGCCGCCGGTCTCCACGCCGATCTCCCGGATGATGGCTATGGCCGCATCCCGCATGTCCTGGTATTCCCGGTCGCTCAGGGTCTGCTGCGGGGCCACGGTGATGGAGTCTCCCGTGTGCACGCCCATGGCGTCCATGTTCTCGATGGAACAGATGATGACCACGTTGTCGTTCCTGTCCCGCATCACCTCCAGCTCGTACTCCTTCCAGCCCAGAAGGCTGCGTTCCAGCATGATCTCCGTGGTCATGGACAGGTCCAGGCCGGCGACGGAGAGGTCATGCAGTTCCTGGCGGTTGTAGGCCACGCCGCCGCCGGTGCCGCCCAGGGTGAAGCTGGGCCGGACAATGATGGGGAAACCGATCTTCTCGCCCGCGGCCATGGCGTCGTCGATATTCTGGACAATGGCCGATTCAGGCACCCTGAGGCCGATCTTCCGCATGGCGTCGCGGAACTCCTCCCGCCCCTCGGCCTTGCGGATCACGTCGATGTCCGCGGCCAGCATCTCCACGCCATACCGGTCCAGAATGCCGCTCTCCGCCACCCTGATGGCCGTGTTCAGGCCGGTCTGCCCGCCCAGGGTCGGCAGCAGGGCGTCGGGCCGTTCCCGCTCGATGATCCGGGCGACGCACTCCGGCGTGATGGGCTCGATGTAGGTGCGGTCGGCCAGGCCGGGATCGGTCATGATGGTGGCGGGATTGGAGTTGATCAGCACCACCTCGTATCCCTCCTCCTTCAGGGCCTTGACCGCCTGGGCGCCGGAATAGTCGAACTCGCAGGCCTGGGAGATGATGATCGGTCCTGAACCGATGATGAGGATCTTGTGTATATCTATTCGCTTTGGCATGGTGTCCGTTTTCTGTTTTGAGGTTCAGCTCGCTGTCCGCATCAGGTCGACAAAACGATCGAAAAGATACATGGCATCATGGGGACCAGGGGCGTGCTCCGGATGATACTGCACGGAGAACGCCGGATAGCCGGTATGACGCATGCCCTCCAGGCTGTTGTCGTTGAGATTGACGTGGGTCACCTCCACCTCGGCCGGCAACGACTCGGGATCCACGCAGAATCCGTGGTTCTGGGAGGTGATCTCCACCCGGCCGGTCTGCAGGTCCTTGACCGGCTGATTGCCGCCCCGGTGACCGAACTTGAGTTTGTAGGTCTGGCCGCCATAGGCCAAGCCAAGAATCTGGTGTCCCAGGCAGATACCGAAAATGGGTTTTCTTCCCAGCAGCTTCCTGACATTGTCGATCACTCCCTCCACGCCGGCCGGGTCACCGGGACCGTTGGAGAGGAATACACCGTCCGGGTCCATGGCCAGAACATCCTCTGCCGAGGTGGTGGCCGGCACCACCCGGACACTGCACCCCCTGTCGGTCAGGATACGTAACTGATTGAACTTGATTCCAAAATCATAGGCAACCACCCTGAACTCCCGCCGGTCCGCATCCGGAAAACCGTCCCCCTCGACCGGTCCGCCGTCGGACCAGCCGTAGGGCCTGCTACTGGTCACCCTGGCCACCATGTCCCGACCCACCAGGCCGGGCCACTCTCTGGCCCGCCGAACCAGGGACTCGCCATCAAGATCCTCGGTGGAGATGACGGCCTTCATGGCACCGGTGATCCTGATCATCCTGGTGAGATAGCGGGTGTCCACCCCCTCGATTCCCAGGACGCCATACCGGTCGAGGAACTCGGCCAGGGTGGCCTGGCAGCGGTGATTGCTCGGCCTGCGCTGATATTCCCGCATGACAAAGGCGCGCGGATGCACACCAAGGGACTCCATATCCTCCTCGTTGACGCCGTAATTGCCTATCAGGGGATAGGTCATGGTGACCATCTGGCCGGTGTAGGAGGGATCGGTGAGGATCTCCTGATAGCCGCTCATGCTGGTGTTGAAGACGATCTCACCCACAGCCTCTCCGCCGCGGGTGAAACAGCTTCCTGTCAGCACGGTTCCGTTTTCTAGCCCGATCAATGCCTTCATACCATTCCTGTCAAGTTGTTGTCTCTCGCCTCTTTTCTTTTAGCCAACGTGTTCCGGCTCCACGATCTCTGCGCCGGCGGCTGTTTCCATCCAGCCAGGATCGGCCAGGATCCTCCGCACGGCCTCGACCTGGATCGCTGCCGCACTCCCCTGCAGCTTCGCCACCTGGCGGGCGGCCCGGCAGGCCCGCTCATAGGCTGCCCGGTCCGTCAGGTGGCGCTCCAGGATGGCACCCAGCCCGTCCGCATCCATGACCTGGAATCCGGCCCCGGCGGCAAGGAGCATGTCTGCGGCCTCGCGGAAATCGTTCATGTGCGGCCCGAAATAGACCGGCCTGCCCCACTGGACCGGTTCCATGATATTGTGACCACCCTGGTTCACCAGGCTGCCGCCGCAAAAGTTCCAGGTTCCAACACTGTAGAGATCGGCCAGGACGCCCATCCGGTCCACCAGGACCACCTGCCGGCGGCGGTGGCCCCTGTCCAGGCTGGAATAGAGGTCATAACCGAGACCGGCCCGGGCCAGTATCTCCTCCACCTGGCCGAGCCGTTCCAGGTGCCTGGGGGCGATGATCCAGATCAGGTCCGGACGGACAGCGGCCAGTTTCTGGTAGACCCCCAGAAGCTTGTCTTCCTCTCCGCTGCGGGTCGAACCGCAGACAAAGACCGGCGCCCTGTCCAAGGAAAGCCTGGCGGTCAGCTCCTGCCGCACCCGGTCCGCATCCGCCCTGGGCTGCCGGTCGAACTTTACGTTTCCCGCCACCCGGATACGCCGGTCTTCCACGCCCAGGGCGGCGAACCGCTCCGCATCCTGCCGACCGATGACCACGAGCTTCCTGAAGCCGGAGAGCAGCCTGGCCATGGTCGGACCCAGCAGGCGGTACCACCTGAACGACCTGGCAGACATGCGGCCGTTGAGGAGCAGCATGGGCACCCTGTTTTTCCGCATCTCCGTGAGCAGCAGGGGCCACAGCTCTGTCTCCAGACAGATATACAGATCCGGCCGGATAGTGCCCATGGCCCGCCGCACACAGACCGGGATGTCCAGCGGCGCCAGGAGGCAGCAGGTTCCGGCAGGCAGCTCATTCCTGGCCCAGTGGTGGCCCTGCTCGGTCATGGTGGTGACCAGCCAGGTCGCGCGGACGCCGACCGAATCCAGTGCCTGCAGCAGAACGGCAGCGGCCCGCAACTCGCCCACCGAGGCGGCATGGAGCCAGATCCGGGGCATCCCGTCTCCTGCGGCCGGAAACCCTGCGCCGCCATACTTTCCCAGTCGCTGTGCAAAGTTGTAGCGCCATCCTGCAGAGTTGGTTCGGGCAAGGAATTGGAGCAGGGGCAATATCGGGGTCAGAATCATGCCGATGACACGGTACAGCAGCAGGAACAGTCCCTCCCGGGCCCTGTCCCTGCGGTGTGATACCGGGATGGGAAATCGAACAGTCAAAGATCGCCAGTCTCCGCCCTGCAAGGGTAGGATTGTCACAACGCCCAGGAATGCGGAGCGGTCGTTCCGTCTTCCTGGGCCGCGCCAGCCCACTCCGGTGGCCCGGGGCTGCACTGACCCACCGGCAAGGGCTGACACCCGGTTCTGCGCAGGTGATGCGCCCGCGTTCAGGACCGATTGTCTGTCATGCACCACTCTGAACGAAAATCGGATTATTTAACCAGGTAAACCGCTGATCGTCAACAAAGAAGGTCCAGGATGCGGGTTCAGCATGTGACTTTTTCTTGACAACCGGCCAACAGCCTTGTATGCAAGTAAAATTTTGTCAATCAGCTGCCGGATTGCCAGGCAATCTTTCCTGCCGGCAGGAACCACGACCACAATGCCGGAGAACAGAAGAACGATGAAGAAACTGCTGCCACTGCTGCTGTTGACAGCCACTTTCTTTACCTTCGGTCAACCCGAAACGGGCAGAGGAACAGAAATGCAAGACGGACTGTACGCCAAGATCCACACCTCGCAGGGAGATATCCTCCTGCAACTCTTCTACGACAAGACGCCGCTCACCGTAATCAATTTCGTGGGACTGGCCGAAGGAACCCTCAACCTTGGAGGGGCGGACAAACCGACAGGCAAACCATTCTACGACGGCCTCACTTTCCACCGGGTCATCAAGGACTTCATGATCCAGGGCGGCTGCCCCCTGGGCACAGGCACCGGCGGACCCGGCTACACCTTTCCCGACGAGATCGTCCCGGAACTCCGGTTCGACCGTCCCGGCCTACTGGCCATGGCCAACGCCGGTCCGGGTACCAACGGCAGCCAGTTCTTCATTACCCACGTGCCCACCCCGCACCTCAACGGCAAACACACCATCTTCGGCCAGGTGGTCGAGGGACAGGAGGTAGTGGACAGCATCAGACAGGGGACGGTCATAGAGAACATCGAGATCATCCGCAGGGGCAAGAAGGCGGAATCGTTCGCCACCGACCAGGCCGCCTTTGACAGGGCCCTGCAGGCGATCCGGGACAAACAGGAGGCTGCCGCCAAAAAGGAGGAAGACAGGATCAAGAAACTGATCCGGGAAAAATGGCCAAAGGCCCACAGGACCAAGTCGGGCATGTATTACGAGATCGTTCGGGAAGGCGAGGGAGAAACGCCCAGGTCCGGCAACACGGTGAAGGCCCATTACACCGGCCGGCTGCTCGCCAATGGCCGCAAGTTCGACAGCTCCTACGACCGGGGTGAACCGATCACCTTTCCGGTGGGAGTGGGCAGGGTCATCCGTGGCTGGGACGAGGCCCTGCTGACCATGAAGCGGGGCGAAAAGCGGGTCCTGATCATCCCACCCAGGCTCGCCTATGGCGAGCGGGGTGCCGGCGGCGTCATTCCACCCAACGCCTGGCTGGTCTTCGATGTGGAACTCCTGGACTTCTGACATCTCGGCCAGCGGCAGCGAGCAGAACGCATTCCGCTCCCCGCTGCCGGAGCCAAAGGATATCGAACCGGCATGAAGCTCCACTCGGTGGGCATCAAGGATTTCACCTGTCCGGTCACTATCCGGGACAGGCAGGCCACCCGGCAGCAGACCATTGCCACCATCTCCATGAAGGCGGCAATGCCTCATGAATACCGGGAATCCTGCGTCACCCTCTTTACCGATGTCCTGGCCCGGTACCGGGAGGACATGCACGCCTCCATCTTTCCGCAGCTACTGCACAGGATCCGGGAGGGGTTACGGGCCGAACGGGCCAGGATGGAGATGACCTTTCCCTACTTCATCGCCAAGCAGGCCCCGGTCACCGGCACCACGAGCCTCATGGAATACAACTGCGGCTTCATCGGCAGCATCGACGACCGGGGGAGCGAGCTGCTCCTCCAGGTCACCGTGCCGGTGACCACCCTCTGTCCCTGTTCCAAGGAGATCAGCGATGCAGGCGCCCACAACCAGCGGGCCGAGGTCACCCTGACCGTCCGTCCTCTCCGCTTCATCTGGCTGGAAGACCTGATCCAGCTCGTGGAACAGTGCGGCTCCTGCGAACTCTATGCCCTGCTCAAGCGGCCGGATGAAAAATATGTCACCGAGGCGGCCTACGCCAATCCGCTCTTTGTGGAGGATGTGGTCCGGATGGTGGCCCAGAAGGCCGTGGAACATCCAGATATCGACTGGTTCTCGGTCGGGGTGGAAAGTTTCGAGTCGATCCACAAGCACAGCGCCTACGCCTTTGTGGACAGTCGCGACCTGGAGCCGGCCTGAGCCCAGGCCGGTCCTGTCTACCAGCCGCCACCACCCCCGCCACCGGATCCTGCAGAACCACCCCCACCGCCCGAACCGCCTGCCGAGGTGCTGAAAGCGGAAACCGCACTGCTCCAGCCTCCGGTGGCTCCACCACCCCCGAACATTCCGCCTCCGCCGGTGAACCCGCCGTTGCCGCCAGCCCCGTATCCGGAGGACGCGCCGCCGCTGTCCGAGCCGCCGTAGCGACGAAACCAGTGATCCACATGATTGCCCAGGCCAAAGGCCAGAATATAGGGCAGCCATCTGTCATCGAGATCCGGACGCTGCCGTTTCAATTCCTCCCGGAAAAACTCCCGTCCCGAGGCCAGCAGTCTGCGGACTTCTACCCCTTCCCTGCTCTCCCTGGTCTTTGCCGTATTGATTATGTTCCGGAGACAGGCCAGGCAAAGCACACCGCTGCCGGCGAGCAGCAGAATGGAAGGCCCGAGGAGAAAGACGGCCCAGCCATAGGCGACCAGGCCCCCAGCGGCCAGGCCAATGACCAGCAGGCACCGGGTCCTGACAGACCGGCTGGCGTTGCGGCAACTGAAGGCGGCCCAGAATCCGATCATCCAGGTGACCAGGACAAGGGCCACCAGAACGACCTCGGCCAGGTGCTCGTGCTGGAGAAAAAAGAAATCGGCAAATAGCAGGAAAAAAGCGAGAAAGAACAGGCCAAGGGTGGGGATCCAGATGCTCTCCAGGGGACGTTTTCTATCTTCTGTCAGTTCGTTCATCCGCCTGTGCAGGGTATCCTCCAGCACCTCCACCGGATCGAAGACCTTGCGGTGTTTCCGGTAATAGGAACGCACCGTCCTGGTGTCGGTCTCGTCTCCATCGATGAAGAGACCCTCCACCAGCTTGCGTTCATAACCGCGCAGGGTATCCCGGGGCACCAGCAGCCGGAGATGGAGCACGGTCCGGCCCGGCACCGGAATTCTGAAACCGAACAGCCTGATTGTGTGCCGCTTCACGCTGCTGGCCAACTTGTCTTCCACCACCATCCTGGCCAGTACCGCGGCCACCTCGTCGGTGGTCGTGACACGGTCCCAGGTGGCCCCCACCACCTCAGGCGGCAGGGAAAAGATATGGGTCTGCAGCCACTGCCGGTCTATCCTGTCCAGTGGAACCAGGGGGACGAAACGGCCCAGTTCCTCTTCCCGGCGCAGCAGGTTGCCGGCCTGGAAAACCAGGAACACCCCGAGCCCGGCCAGGACCAGGCCGCAGAGCCAGCCGGGAGCTCCAGAGGGCGGAGGTGACGGGCCGGCTGCCGTGACCTGCTTTCCAGGCTCCCGGGCACTGACCGGCCCGGCACCGGGATGACGCAACCGGATGGCCAGCCGCACCGATCTGCCCGGGCCCAGGTCGTCGCGCTCAAGATGCCGGAACAGCCCGCCTGCATTCACAGTCCAGGCCGAATCGATCCGCAGATCCAGGACAAAGTGGCGGATTGCGCCCTGCCGGTCGGGGAAACAGAAATCATGATCCAGCAGGTATACTCCCTCTCCCAAGGCTACGACCACGTTGGTGAGCGTATAATCGAGGACATAGGTTATGGCCTGGTGCCGAAATACGGGGTCGTCCGGTAACCGGGCCCGCCAGCGGAGCACCCGGGGTGAGTGCCAGCTGTAGTTGTCCACCTGATCGAGGCTGCCCGCCTGAAGCGGCACGCGGGTGCCGGCTTGGGGCTCGATGCGCGACAGGCCGTGGAAGGTCAACCGCTGCCCGGGCAGGAGGTTGAACCGCCTTTCCCCGCCGTTCCATGCCCCGTCAAAGACCATGGTCTGTTGCTCGACAACATGCAACCGGCCCCTGCTGTCCAGGTCGGCCTGGACCCGGAACTGCCGCCAGTGGAGACTGCGCGCCTCGGAACGACCGACAGGGCCGGAAACAACCAGGAAAAGACAGAGCAGTGACAACAGGACATGGGCAGCCCTGGCCGGAGCCTGAGTGGGCCACAGGCAACAGTGCCATACCTTTGGCTCGAGCATCATATTCCCTCCCTGGCAGCAGACCTTCTCCCGAAGACAGCCTGCTGCCGCAGGCAGCCTGGGAAGAACCTGCAGCCTGAAAAAGTAAGCAGGTACAGTCTCATTAAATCGCATCCGGCCCGTCCATGCAATGCTTCCTGTGCCGGACGATGAGAAGACGGAAGCGGATCGGAAGATTCCTTTCTCAAGAATCGAGAGAAGTATAAACGTGTTGTTTCCAGTGGATAATCAGCTCCTTGCAGGGACATTCCTCCTCGCGGCCAGGGTCCTGCCGGTCCGTCTACCCGCATGAAGGGGGCCGAGGCCAGGCCAAGGGGCTGGACAGATGTTCCCGTTAGTGGTTAATAAAAAGAATCCTTGGGCAGACGAGAAAGCGATCAGGCCCCGGTTTTGACCTGGGCCTTCCCCCGGTTGTCACAGGACGGTCCCCGGATATGGGCCGGAGGACAGCCTGGAACCAGCGGGAATAAAAAAAAGGACAACGAATCAAAGAAATGAAAACATGCCGATATATCGGGCAACAAGAGCTCACGGTCTTCCCGGATCTCCGGGCCGTCCTGCGCCAGCCCCTGGCGCAGGCTGAAGCGGGGTGAAGAGCGTCATGAAATTTCCCTGTCTGTTCGGACAATGCACGATCGCCCAGCGGCTGATCCTGCTCAATATCGTCACGGCGGTCCTGATCATCGCCCTGGTCGGAATCTACAGTGTGCAGGTGGTGAGCCTGGAAAACAAGCTGGTCACCATGGAGGAGGTGGATGACGTCTTCAACAGGATCCTGGAACTGCGGCGTTATGAAAAAAACATACTGCTGCACCTGAGCAAGGACAGCGTGAGCAAGGCTGCAGCCACCCTGGACGAACTGGAGATGACCTTTGGCAAGCTCTCCGGGGACCTCACCACCTTCGAGGCCAAGGCGGTCTTCAGGGAACTGCTTTCCGGATTCAGGAAATACCGCCATATTTTCAATGAATGGTGCAAGGTCAACAGCTGTGCCTCTGAACCCGGAGAGGGAGAGCAGGCCCTGCTGATCCGCAAACAGGGGCGCTTTCTGGTCAGCGAGGCCTCCAGCCTGGTATCGATGATCAGGCGCAATATCAGCGAGGGCTTCAAGGAGATCCTCTTTTGGCTGACCTTTGTGCCGGCTGTGTTGTTCATCATCGGTTCCACGCTCTTCTTCACCCAGACCAAGAATATCCTTAACCGCCTCTCCTCGCTGCAGCAGGCCACCAGGGACCTGGCAGCCGGTGAGTTCAAACCCATCCCGGCCCCGGAGACAGCGGATGAAATCACGGCGCTGATCCAGAATTTCAACGACATGGTGCAGGCTCTGGAGGAAAAACAGGAACAGCTGATCCAATCCAAAAAAATGGCCTCCATCGGCACCTTCTCCTCGGGTATTGCCCACGAGATCAATAATCCCCTGAACAACATCTCCCTGTCCACCGACACCCTGCTGGAAGAGTTCGATACCATGGACAAGGAGGAGATCCGGGAGATCCTGGAAGACATCATGGAGCAGACCGAGCGGGCGAGCAAGATCGTCCGCAACCTGCTCGATTTCTCCAGGGCCCAGGCCACGGAAGAGGAGCCCATCTACCTGGATTACGTGCTCCACAAGACCCTGGAACTGATCGGCAACGAGCTGCGGATCAACAAGATCGCCCTGCACAAGGAGTTCCCGGAATCGATCCCCCTCATCCGGGGCGACCTGCGCAAGCTGCAGCAGGTCTTCCTCAACCTGATCATCAACGCCGAACAGGCCATCGGCCAGTACGGCTCCATAACCGTCAGGGTCCAGACCACGGACTCCGGGTTCATCCGGACGGATATCATCGATACCGGTCCGGGGATCTCCCAGGAAAACATCGACAAGATCTTCGACCCCTTTTTCACCACCAAGGAGGCGGGCAAGGGGACCGGACTCGGTCTGGCCATCGTCTACGGCATCGTGAAAAAACATGGCGGATACATCGAGGTGGCCAGCGAGCAGGGCAAGGGAACCACCTTTTCGGTCTATCTGCCCATCCACCGGGAGGACGAGGAGGCCGGGAAAAACCGGCAGGCATGATGCGTGTTGCCGTCATAGACGACGAGTCCACGGCCCGGGAGATGATCCGCCGTATCCTCGGTCGGGCCGATTACCGGGTCGATTCCTTTGCCACCGGCGGTGCCTTCCTGGACGCCATGGAACGGCATCCGTTCGACATCGTCTTCCTGGATCTCCAGCTCCCGGACATGAACGGCCTGGACATCCTGACCCATATCAAGAACCTGCACCGGGAGACCGAGGTCATCATCGTCACCGGTCACGGCTCCATCGGCAATGCCGTGGAGGCGACCAAGAAGGGGGCGTTCCACTACCTGAGCAAGCCCTGCCGCAGTCATGATCTCCTCCTGATGGCCGAGCGGGCCGGGGAACGCATCCGGTTGCACAGGGAAAACCTCCTCCTTCGCTCCCGCATGTCGGCCCAGGGACCCATTCCCGGGTTCATCGGCACCTCCACGGCCATGCAGGCGGTCTTCACCACCATCGCCAAGGTGGCGCAGGTCAACTGCAACGTCCTCCTGGAGGCCGAGACCGGTACCGGGAAACAGCTCACGGCCCGGGCCATCCACGAGCTTGGTCCCAGGAAAAACAAGCCCTTTGTCTATTTCAACTGCGGCGGGTTCACCGAGGAGCTGATCTGCAACGAGCTCTTTGGACACGAGAAAGGCGCCTTCACCGGTGCAGACCGCCTCAAGATCGGCCTGTTCGAGTCGGCGGCCGGCGGCACCATCCTTCTCGACGAGATCGGGGAGATGCCCCTGTCCATGCAGGTCAAGCTGCTGCACGTTCTCCAGGAACGGCGGCTGCTGCGGGTGGGCGGCACCACGCCCGTGGACCTGGACGTCCGCATCCTGGCCGCCACCAACCGTAACCTGATGGACCAGGTCGGCCAGGGAGAGTTCAGGGAGGATCTCTACTACCGTCTCAACGTGGTCACCATCCGCCTGCCCCGCCTCAGCGAACGGCGGGAAGATATCCCGCTGCTCTGCAATCACTTCATCGACAAGGCCAACCAGGCCTTCGGCAAAAAGGTCAAAGGACTCTCCGGTCCAGCCATGACCCTGCTCATGCAGTATGGTTTTCCCGGCAATGTCCGTGAACTCGAAAACATCCTCCAGCGGGCCGTGGCCCTGACCGACGCCGACCGGCTGACCCCGGAGGATCTTCCGGCCCGGCTGCGTAAACAGTTTGCCTGTCCCGGCGGAGAGGAGGAGCTGCTCTCCCTGGAGGAAACCGAAAAACGCCACATCAGCCGGGTCCTCGAGGCCACTGACCACAATCTCAAGGCGGCGGGCCGCATCCTCAAGATCTCCCGCACCACACTCTGGCGCAAAATCAAAAAATATGGCCTGAGCCGACCAGATCGCCCAGCCTCTTCATAGCGTTTCCATCCCCTGTCCTGGCTCCCGACCGCCCTCCAACCCATGTTTCATCATGAAACACGGGCGACTCGACCATAAGGAAAATACGCTAGAAAAACGAAATGTTACCTGAAAAACAGGACGTCATGTTTCACAATGAAACATGAACCGCCAACCACCACCTTCCTGGACCAAAACCCCTTCCATCACCGCTCTTTCCCCCCCTGTCAACACACAGACAACAGACTGATATAAAATAAAAATATAGAAAAAGAGACCGGATTTCCTCCCTGCCGTTTCATTATGGCATCACCCTTGCTTTGGCCTGAAACCGGAAACCGGCATCCACAAGGCACGGTGAGGACAACCGGCCGGCGAAAGTCCGCTCCACGGCGGCCAGCCGCAGCCGGACAGCGTTTACGCAATACGAGGGAAAAGGAGGAAGACATGGAAAACCGGTTACGTGAACATGTTCCCCGCGGCGCACACCTCGACCGCGGAGAAGAGGCACCCAGGCCTACTCTGGCAGTAGCGTCCATCGAATCAACCAATCGAGGTGAAACGTCATGATCCATATGTATCTCCCCATAGCGGGAAACAGTGTCAATGTGTTGCTCATTTTCGGGCTGGGCGGTTTTGTCGGCCTCCTGTCGGGTATCTTCGGGGTGGGAGGCGGTTTTCTCATGACCCCTCTGCTGATGATGTTCGGCATCCCGCCGACCGTTGCCGCGGCATCCGATTCAAACCAGATCGTCGGGGCATCCACCTCCGGCACCCTGGCCCACATGCGGCTGGGCAACGTGGACATTCCCATGGGACTGATGCTGCTCATCGGCGGCATTGCCGGCGGTACAGTGGGCGTCCAGGTGATCAAGCTGTTGCGGGCCATGGGCAATGCCGA
Source organism: uncultured Desulfobulbaceae bacterium (assembly GCA_964626235.1). GTDB lineage: Bacteria > Desulfobacterota > Desulfobulbia > Desulfobulbales > Desulfobulbaceae > CAZVDY01. Next base: position 48,905 of record CAZVDY010000035.1, read on the forward strand.
TTTTCTCATCGCCATCACCTACGTGATCATGCTGGGTGGCGTGGGCGGCTACATGTTCTGGGAGAGTCTGCAGGGACTGCGCAACAGCGACAAAGATGACCAGGAACAGGAAAACCGGCCAGCAGTAAAAACCAAAGAAGGCAAGTCCTTTATCCAGCGGCTGCCGCTTCAATACACCTTCAAGAAGTCGGGATGCGAGATTTCCATGCTCCTGCCCCTGGGATTCGGCGTTCTGGTCGGGATCCTGGCGGCGATCATGGGCGTGGGCGGTGGTTTCATCATGGTGCCGGTCATGGTCTACCTGCTGCGGATGCCCATGCACGTGGTGGTCGGCACCAGCCTGTTCCAGATCCTGTTCACCTGTGTCAATGTCACCATCATGCAGTCCTACAGCAATCACACCGTGGATTTCATCCTTGCGGTCCTCCTGCTGCTGGGCTCGACCATCGGCGCCCAGGTGGGCACCGCGGTTTCCAAACGGCTCAAGGCGGATCAGCTCAAGATCATGCTGGCCAGCCTGGTCCTGCTGGTCTGTGCCAAGATGCTTGCCGGTCTGCTGATGACGCCGTCCATCATGGTGGCCCTCAAGGGCGGACACTGAAAAAAAGGAGGAACAGGAGTATGAAACAGGTATTCTGTACAGTGACACTTCTGCTGGCCATGGTCTGGCTGCAGGCAGTTCCGGCCGCCGCGGCCGGAGAGATCGACATGCAGTTGGCCGAACCGGTCATCAGGATCTCGACCTTCTACAACGGCACCACCGTCTCCCTGACCGGCTCTCTGCCGGCAGACTGTGACCTGGTGGTCCAGGTCAGCGGCCCCAGGAAAGATGTGCACCTCAAGGTAAAGGGCAAGGTGGCCGGTGTACTGTGGATGAACAAAGACGATGTCTCCCTGAAGAACACGCCCGCGGTCTACATGGTCTATACCCCGGCCGGCACAGGGGAAAACCTGCTCGATGCCGATCTCGGTCTCGGCTACCAGGCCCTGCTCAAAGAAATCGAAATCGAGCCGGCCTCGGCGGACAAGGAATTCATCTTCGGAGAATATACGAAACTGATGGAGAAATGGAACGTGTACGCCGTCCATCGGGATGCTGTCAGCTATGGCCCGGTCCAGGGAGAACGGAAACCCTTTTCCCTCACCCTGACCATTCCCCCGAAGATGAATGCCGGTGCCTACCGGGTGGAAGCCGTGGCGGTCAGGGATCACGGGGTGATCGCCAGGGCTGAGACCGGCCTGCAGATCGAGCTGACCGGCCTGCCGAAGCTGATCGCTTCGCTCGCCTTTGGCCAGCCCCTCCTCTTCGGGATCATGGCCGTGGTTATCGCTGTCGGCACCGGGCTGATCATCGGGGCCCTGTTCAAGGGTGGCGGCGGAGGCCACTGAGCCGGACCAGACGGAAAAGGTGGAAACGAAATGATCACGATCAGAAACATGTTACGCCGCATCACCGGCCTGTTGACCGGCAACAGGGAAGAACCGGTTCCCTTCAGGATCCTGTTCGCGGATTTCAAGAAGAGCCTGGAACTCAACAACCAGATCCTCGATCTCATCGGCGATGCCAATGACAAGCTCAGCGGAGATTACATCTTCGACGAGCAGTACATCCGGACCACCTGTGAACAGCTCACCGACCTGGTCCGGCAGCTGATCGTGATCATCAATCACCTGACCGGGCAGAAATACATGGGCCTGTACCGCTCGTTCCACGCCATCGAGGAGGACATCCGGGCCATCCTGGGCGGCCGCCTCCTGAACCAGGGCGACGAACTGATCCTGCCCTATGCGGAGATCAACCGGGATCTCATGGACATGGTGGGCGGCAAGAACGCCCACATCGCTGAGATCGGCTCTCTGCTGAACCTGCGCATTCCGGACGGGTTCGCCATCACCACGGCAGCATATGCCGCCTTTATCCGTGACAACCGGCTCCAGGAGCCCATCGAAACCATCCGCTCCCAGTGGCAACAGGGATCGATCCGGGTGGAAGAGGCATCGAAACGGATACGGGAACTGATCCTGGGGGCTCAGGTGCCGCAGGAACTGGAACGAGAGATCCTGAAGGCCGCCGACCAGATCGTCCGCCACCACCAGGGGATCAGTCCCTGCTTCGCTGTCCGCTCCAGCGGCCTGGGTGAAGACGAGCTCGCCTCCTTTGCCGGTCAGTACCACAGCTGCCTCAATATCCCGCTGGAAGAGATTCCCCGGGCCTACCGGGAGGTCATTGCCAGCCTCTACAGTCCGGAAGCCATGGAGTACCGGCTGCAGATGGATTTCAGGCCCCATGAAATCATGATGGCCGTGGCCTGCCAGCTGATGGTGCCGGCCAAGGCTTCCGGGGTTCTCTACACCTATGACCCGGTCAATCCGCGCAGTGAATCCATGCTGATCAGCTCAGCCTGGGGCCTGGGCGAGCCCATCGTCTCCGGGGAGGTGCCCACGGACACCTTTGTCCTGGACCGGCGTGGTACCCATGAGGTGCGACAGATGCAGATCGTCCGCAAGGACCAGAGCCAGGGGTTGCAGGGTTGCGGCGGCCTGAAGATCGACCGGGTCGCCGTGCAGGAGCAGACCGCTCCCAGCCTGAGCCGGGAACAGCTGCAGGAACTGGCCCGCATTGGCCTGCAGTTGGAAAAATATTTCAAGCGGCCCCAGGACATCGAGTTTGCCATCGATCAGCACGACCGGATCATCGTCCTCCAGTCCAGGCAGCTCAGGCTCCAGGAGCAGGCAGCGCCCAGGGCCTGTGACCTGACCGGTCTCGGGGAGCAGTATCCGATCATCATGCGGGGCAAGGGCGTGGCTGCCATGGAAGGCATCGCCCTGGGCGAGGCATGGGTCCTTGACGGGAAGAGGAAACTGGAAGACTTCCCCATGGGCGCCATCCTGGTGGCCAGGCATGCCTCGCCGCAGCTGGCCCGGGTGATCCACCGGGCAGCCGGATTCATCACCGACATCGGCTCCACCACCGGCCACCTGGCCACCGTGGCCAGGGAGTTCCGGGTGCCGGCCCTGTTCAACACCGGCGACGGAACCCGGCAGATCGCCCATGGCCGGGAGATCACCCTCGACACCGAGTGCCTGACCATCTACGGCGGCCTGGTTCAGGAGCTGCAGTACTATGCCATCGGCGAGGAGCCCATCGCCGAGATGTACGAGTACCGCCTGCTCAGGCGGGTACTGAAAAAGATCGAGCCCCTGAACCTGGTCGACCCGAAAGACGACAACTTCACACCCGAGGCCTGCCGGACCTATCACGATCTGACCAGGTTCGTACACGAAAAGGCGGTGGAAACAATCATCGACCTCAACTTCTACCATACCCATCACCGGGATACCCAGTCCGGCCGACTGCTCTGGGACTTTCCCCTGGACCTGATCCTCATCGATGCGGGTGGCGGGATCCAGGGGGAGCACAAAACCGGTGTCCGGCCGGAACAGATCACCTCGGTACCCATGCAGGCCCTGCTGCAGGGCATGTCCTGGCCCGGCATATGGGATACATCCCCGGTGCCGGTGGATGTTTCCAGCTTCATGGCCAGCCTCACCAGGACCACCCAGACCAGGAACTCCAGCCCCGAGGAGGTGGGCCGCAACCTGGCCGTGGTGTCGGCGGAATATACCAATATCAACTTCCGCCTGGGCTACCACTTCACGGTCATCGACGCCTTTGTCTCGGACAACATCCTGGACAACCACATTTATTTCAGATTTTCCGGAGGGGTCACCGAGACGGTACGCCGGGCCCGGCGCACCCGTCTGCTGGCCAGGATTCTCGGGGAGTACGATTTCCTCTGCGAGGTACACGGCGACATCGTGGTGGCGAGGCTCAAGCGGCTGGATCGGGACAGCATGCTCAAGCGGCTGTTTCTCCTCGGCGTTCTGGTCGGATTCACGAGGCAGCTGGACGTCCAGATGATCAGTGACAGCAAGATCGACGAATATTTCACCAAGATAAAAAAGATTATGGAGGAACATGATGACCAGGGAACAGACGAGCATTCTCATCCTTGACGATGAACCGATAGTGAGCAAGAGGCTCAAGCCCTCTCTGGAAAAAAAAGGATACGAAGTGGAGACCTTCACCAGCAGTGAGGCGGCCCTCAAACGGATCGAGGAACGGCGTTTCCATATCGTGGTGACCGACCTCAAGATGGAGGGCGTGGACGGCATGGAATTCCTGACCAGAGTCAAGGAAAAATATCCGGACACCGAGGTGATCGTCATCACCGGATTCGCCACCATGGCCACGGCCAAGGAATCGTTCAACAAGGGGGTCTTCGATTTCCTGGCCAAGCCGTTCAAGCTCGGCGAGATCACCGAGGCCATCAGAAAGGCGGAGGCCAAGATCAGGGGAACTGGCGACTGAGGTCAAGGTTCTTTGAGGCAAACAACCAAGGCAATGAGGTGAAAACCATGTTGAAGACACTGCTGTACATCAATGAAGACCTGGCTTCCAGTATCGCCCTCCGGTACACGGCCTATCTGAACAAGTTCATTCCCCTGTCCCTGCACGTGACGCACGTCGAAGAGCCGGAAGACGACGAACAGGTTGGAACCGGCTGGGTACGGAGAACCTGGGAGGACGGGGTGACCTCGTCGGGCAAGCAGCTCATCGACCGCATGCTCCGTACCGAAAAGATCGACTGTCTGCTGGCGGGTCGGCCCAAGGTCTTTGTCGGCTACCGGGACACCGAAATCATCTACGAACTGCGCAGCGGCAACTATGACCTGTTCATCGAGGGATACCTCAACAGCCCGGACCAGGACCGGTTCTACGACCTGATCCGGTCACCGCTCTACACCAACATGCCCTGTCCGGTCCTGGTGACGAAAAACCTCTCCATCAGCACCCGCTGTGCCCTGCTTTGTGCGGACAGCGTGGACGCCGAGCAGTTGGTACGCGGCAGCATGCGGATTCTGGGCGAGTCCCGCTTCACCTTTGATCTGGTCTATTTCAAGTTCAAGGACAGCGAGCAGCTGCAAACCCTGGACAGGGAGGAAGGCGGGACCAACCTGCAGAACACCCTGTCGCTCATGGAGGAAGAGGGCCATGCCCCGGAACAGGTCTCCGTGCTTCTTGGCGCCCCGGAACAGGTCTGCGACCACCTGAAAGGATACGCCCTGGTCAGTTCCACCATGCCGACCAGGAAGAGCATGCGCATGAGTGTGCTGGCCAACTCCCTGGCCTCGGTTCTCCTGGTCCGCTAGGCGGCAAAAAAGCGGAATCGGCCCGAACAACCTGCCGGAACTGATCCGGCAAAGGAGATTGCAATGAAGATACTGGTCACATTGGACACCAAGGAATACAGTCAGAAGATCATCAAGGATGTCGCCAGACTGGCCAACAACACCCTGGCAGACATCGTTTTGCTGGCCGTCCAGGAGCAGTCGCGGGAAGTCTCCCGGGAACTGACGGCAGCCCTGCTGAAATACAGACAGGACCTCTACAGCTATTTCGCCCCCGAGGAACTGCCCTACGGAGACAACGGAGAGGATCGGTGGGAACAGCAGGGCAAGGGAGACTGGACCTTGACTGCCAGGGGGATGAAACAGTGCGTGTTACGGATCCGGGCCGGCAGCAGCGTCTCCAGGCTGGCCGTGACCACGGCCCGGGAGATGGAATGCGATCTCGTCGTTCTCGGTTGCAGCGGCGAGGCAGGATGTGAATGGGACGGCGAGATGAACGTACCGCTGCGGATCGCCGAGGACAGCTCCTGCCCGGTGCTGATCATCAAGAACAGGACCAGGGTGAATCAGATCGTCTCCATCCTCGATCAGTCGGTGGTGAGTCAGGAGGCCCTGGAGATGGTCAACCAGCTGGTAACCGTTCACGGGGCCGGCCTGAAGATAATCGGCGTGTGCAAGAGCAAGGAGTCGGATCGGGACCGCCTCGAGCAGCGGATGGTCGAGCTGCTGCGTTACTACAACGATCGGAGTATCGACGCCTGGGTGAAGCTGATCGACACTGACGACGTCAGGGAATATGTCACCCGCTGGTCGCAGGAGGGAATCGTGGCCCTGTGGATGGGCGGCAAACAGTCCCTGATCAGAAAACTCTTCGGCCGCAGCATGATCGACAGGCTCCTGGAGAGCACCAGATCCTCGCTGCTTATTCTCCGCTGATCCGGGGGAAACCGCCGCATTCCGGTCCCGGTGGACCGCCGCACAGGGCGGGTGGCTCATCCGGGCCAGGGTTTTCCCGTGCCGGTCCATGGCCGGGCAGGAATCCGAACAGAACATTCCATGAAGGACAAGAAGCGCGCCGGAAAACTCTCCGAACTGGAGGCGACCGCCATCTGCGGCAACGATATTTCCTCCTCGGTTCTCTATGTCGCCGCCCTGACCATCATGGCGGCCGGGCAGTACGCCTGGGTCGCTCTGCTCATCGTCGCCATGGTGCTCTACCTGTTCAGAAGGATCTACGGTGAGGTGGTCGGTGCCCTGCCGCTCAACGGAGGGGCCTACAACGCCCTGCTCAACACGACGAGCAAGGCCATGGCCTCTCTGGCCGCCACCCTCACCCTGCTCTCCTACATGGCCACCGCAGTGATCTCCGCCTCCGAGGCAATGCATTACCTGCACTCCTGCCTGACAGGACTGCCGGTCAGGCCGGCCACGGTCATCCTTCTGGCCGCCTTCATGGGCCTGACCATCCTTGGTATTGGCGAGTCAGCACGGGTGGCGATCCTGATCTTCTGCTTCCATCTCGCCACCCTCTCCCTCCTGGCTGGAGCTGTTTTCCTGCGGATCTTCCAGCAGGGGCTGAACATCTTCTGGGCGAACTTTCATGCGCCCCTGCCACACGGCAGTGTTGGCATGGCGATTTTCTGGGGATTCTCGGCCGCCATGCTGGGGATATCCGGGTTCGAAAGTTCCGCCAACTTTGTCGAGGAGCAGCAGAGCGGCGTTTTTCCGGCCACACTAAGGAACATGTGGATGGTGGTCTCGTTTTTCAACCCCTTGATGACACTCCTGGCTCTGACCGCCATGCCGCTGGACATGGTGGCCGAACACGAATCAGACCTTCTCTCCTACATGGGCCAGCTGGCCGGCGGATCGTGGATAGCCGGTCTTGTGTCCATCGATGCGGCCCTGGTCCTCAGCGGCGCAGTACTGACCTCCTATGTCGGCGTCACCGGCCTGATCGAACGGATCACCCTGGACAGAATCCTTCCCGGCTTTCTTCTCAAAAAAAACCGGCGCGGCAGTTCCTATCGGATCATCATCATGTTCTTTCTCCTTTGCGTGTCCATTCTCTTCATCACCCGGGGCAAGGTGGACGTGCTGGCAGGTGTCTACACCATAGCCTTTCTCTCGGTCATGGCCCTGTTCGCCTTTGGCAATATCCTCCTCAAGATCAAAAGGAAAACATTGCCCAGACCGGAAAGGGCGCCAACCCTGGTGGTCCTGCTGGCCCTGACAGCGGTTCTGCTGGCCCTGGCCGGCAACATCGTCAAAAAGACCGCTCCGGGCGAACCGTCGAATCTTCGGGTGTTCATCGAGTATTTTGTCCCGGCCATCCTTATCATTGCCATCATGCTCAACCGGATCGGGCTGCTGGAGGGCCTGCTCCATTTCATTGAACTGCTTTTTGTCCCCATCCTCAAGCTGGTGACCCGCGTCAACCAGTCGATCTATGCGCTGATCGACAAGATCCAGTCTCAGGAATTCGTTTTTTTCACCCGGGGCGACAACCTGGCCAACCTCAACAAGGTCCTCCTGTACATCAGGAACAACGAGCACACCCAGAAGATCAAGATCGTCCACGTCTCCGCCTCAAAACAGGATGAATGGGTGGAGAAACTGGAACGGGACCTGGAATTCCTGGATCGCGAATACCCGGAGATCAGTATCGAATTCGTTCACCTGCAGGGCAGATTCGGACCCGAATTGATCCAGGAACTGTCTGAAAAATGGAAGATACCGCCAAACTTCATGTTCATCGGCTCACCAGGAGCACGTTTCCCCTACAGGATCGAGGAACTTGGCGGGGTACGGCTGATCATCTGACCGCAAAACCATCCCGGTGTTCTCCTGCCCGGCCGCCCTGCCAACGGGCAGGAGACGGACACGAAATTCAGCCCCGGCGCCCGCCGAAGGCTGCAACGGCCATGTTGTAGAACCAGCCGAAAAAGGCGCCGGCACAGGCGCCGTCAGCCATGCCGTACAGGGTTCCGGTCACCAGGGGTCCGACGCCGGTGCCCGGTGTGTACCCGGGGTAGATGGAGGCCATGACATCCAGGAAGGCTGAACCGTATTCCGGCCAGACGAGATTGACACAGGAGACAAAACAGATGGCCGTCCCCCACAGGAGGCCCGAGGCAATGGACAGGGCAAGCACATTCATCCGCATGGCGCACCTCCATTTGGTTGGGATGTAGTTATACTCAGTCTTACCACCCTGCCGGTCCCGGGTAAAGCAAATAGCGGCTCCGGCAGGCAAAGCCCTCAGGCCCGGATCTCGTCGATATCCCTGGTCGGCCGGATAACCACCAGCCGGTCTCCCTCCTTGAGCCGGTATTTCGCTCCGGGAATAAAGTGAAACCTGTCTTCGTCCGGGCTCCGGATGGCGATCACCTGGATACGGTGCCGGTTGGTGAGATCAAGCTCCCGCAGGGTCTTGCCGGCCCACCTGTCCACCACCAGCTCCTGGAAGGCCATTTCGGCGTCAAAACTGGCATACTGGATAAAGCCGGGAATGGCCACCTTGGACGCCAGCTGCACGGCAGCCAGCTGCTCCGGAATGATCACCTCGTCCACGCCCAGTTTGTACAGGAGCCGCTGATGATCGGCATGCACGGCCTTCACCCAGACATGTCGGACATCGAACTCCTTGAGATACATGGCGATCATGGTGGAGGCGGCAATGGAGTCGCCCACGCTGACCAGGGCATGGGAGATCTCGCGCAGGCCAAGCTGTTCCAGGGCCTCCTGATTGGTGGCATCGGCCCGGTACACCTGGGTCAGCACGTCACGTGCCTTCTGCACCCTGGAGGCCCGGTTGTCGATTCCGATCACCGGGAACCCGAGTTCCGCCAGAGTCTGGGCAAAATAGAACCCGAACTTTCCCAGACCGATCACGGCAACTTCCTGTTTCATCGCATCACCTGTTTTCATAACGAGTTGTGGACAAGACCGTCGCCTCTGCCTGCAGCGCGGCCCATGGGAACATGCCCATCCGTTTTCCGGCGATCAATCGCCCTCCTTTCAGACCCAGGATATCGCCCCTTGCCCCGATACGCGCTCATCCGATCAGCAGTTCTCCCTCGGGCCTGAAATAGACCTCTTCCTTCTGCAGGTCCTGGACAATGGCCAGAAAGATCAGGGGACCGAGCCGACCGACAAACATGAGCGCCATGATGATCAGCTTGCCGAAGCCGCTGAGCGAACCGGTCAGGCCTGTGGACAGCCCGGTCGTTCCCAGGGCCGAAACCGCCTCGAAGACCAGGGACAGCCCCATCCCCCTGGCCTGGGCCGCCGGCATACCACCGGTCTCGCTCACGTCCAGGAGAAAAACCGCCACAGCCAGGAGAATCAGGGAATAGAGGGTGAGGACGATGGCCCGGTTCATGGTGTCCCTGCCGGCAGCGATGCCGTTGATCACCGCTTGCCGGCGCCCCCGGAACTGGGCCGCGAAGAAGGCCGTCATCACCCGGAAGGTAGTCACCTTGATGCCGCCGGCCGTGGAGCCGGGTGCACCACCCACCCACATGAGGAGCATCATGACCAGGAGGGAGACATTGGTCATCTGGCCGATATCCACGGTATTGAACCCTGCCGTCCTGCAGGTCACCGACTGGAACAGGGAACTCAGCAGGGCGACCTGCCAGCCACCGGCCGGACGGTCCGGCAGCAGGTATTCAGCCAGGAAGAGCAGCAGCCAGCCGGCCACGATCAGAATCAGCGAGGTCTGGAGCACCACCCGGCTGTACCAGGAGAGGCGGACAACATCCCGTCTGCCGGACCGGGCCACCTTGCGCCGGGTCCAGCGACCGATATCGGCGAGCACGGAAAATCCCATTCCTCCCAGAATGATCAGGATCATGAAGACCAGGTTGACCCCCACGTCTCCCTGCCAGCGGCTCAGGCTGTCTGAAAAGAGGGAGAAGCCGGCATTGCAGAAGGCGGAGACAGCATGAAAGACGGCCGCAAACAGGGAAAGGTCGGTCAGGCGGAGGAGAAGGATGACGCCTGCCGACTCGATGACCAGGGTCATCAGGACGATGGAGACAAGAAAACGTCCCAACCGGAAACTGGCATCATGAAGCAGGTTCTGGCCCACGGCGATGCGGTCGGTCAGGGAGACCCGCTGTCGAAACAGGTACAGGGCCAGGGAGGCCAGGGTCATGATGCCAAGTCCTCCGGCCTGGATCAGGACCAGAATGACGGATTGGCCAAAACGACCAAAGGTTGCCCCTGTATCCACCACAGCCAGGCCGGTGACACAGGTAGCCGAGGTGGCGGTGAAGAAGGCGTCCAGCCAGGACAGGGAGCAACTGCCGGCCACCGGATCCAGGTGGAGCAGGATCCCGCCGGCAAGGATGCTCAGGGCAAAGAAGAGAACAGGGTAACAAAGCGGATGAAGTGAGAAAAACGATCGGTGCATAACTGGCGAATGTATCCCATAATCCATCGCCTGTCCAGCGGGATCCCGGTCTCCGGCTCAGGGGCAGGCACGCGCCGGGGCACCGGTGGAGCCGGCATTCTCCGAAAAACGGCGCGGCCCTTGCGAAGCATCCCGCTCTTCTCCTTTGAGGGCAAGAAGCAACTTCTGCCTGGACTTACTGCAAACTTACTGGACAGAGCCATTGCTTCAGATGGTTTCCTGTTGATATTTTGTGAAAAATCCGTCAATCTCAAAGGAAACCAGTCGGCAGCCCGCGATGGAAGGGCCTGGCAATCGTTTCAAGAGGCAGGAGGGAGTCATGGCAAAGGATATGGTGTACTGGTTACTGATCATCGTGATTTTTCTGTTTATCATCTGGGAGGTGCCCCGATGTGTCATCCAGGAAGAGCGGGTGGCCGTCACCCCGCCGGTCACCACCACAAGCGGCCTGGACAGGGAAACGGCCACCATCGACACCGGCCAGGGCACACCGAAGGACAGAGACAGTGCGGATTCCGGGACTGGAATCACCCGGGAGGATGAAGAACGACCGGCCGCCCCGGTAATTCGGATCAGGGAATCCGTTGCCGTGGGGAAGAGGACCGGTGCTGCCCTGGAATCGCCCCGGCCTGCCGCTGCACCCCATCCCCTCGAGGCGGCCGATGACCGGCAGCAGGATTCCCGGCCTGCCGAGATCGCTGCCGACACTCCACCCGGCGGCCAGGACAGGATCATCCAGGATACCGAAGCGACCGGTTCCCTGGCTGCCCTGGAAGAGGGGCTCAAGGCAGGAAGCCTGATCCTGGAAGGGGTCAATTTCAGGCAGGACTCCAGCGAACTGACCGAAGAGTCGGCCTTCATCCTGGACAATGTGGCCAAGACACTCGCCTACGAGAACCGCCTGCGGGTGGAGATTGCCGGATATACCTCGAGCAGCGGTGATCTCGAGTACAACCGCGCCCTGTCCCAGCGGCGGGCCGAAACGGTGCGGCAGTATCTCATCGCCAAGGGTATCGACCCGGCCCGGCTGACCGCCAAGGGGTATGGACCGGACAATCCCATAGCGGACAACGGCACGCCGGAGGGCCGGGAACGCAACCGGCGGGTGGAACTCCATGTGATCAGGTGATTTGCCGTGCCGGGCGGAACATCCGCCCGGCATACACGCTTTGTCCTTGACAGGGACGATACCACAGAGTATTAGCAAGGCATGTACAGACTGTTATATGCCCTGCTGATCTGCATCTTCGTCATCACCGGTGCTTCACCGTTACGGGCCTGTTATGTCACCAGGCCGGACTGTCCGTCCCGGGGCAGGGTCGGCTGCCCGCTTGCCGCTGCCATGGAGGAGCCTCCTGCCGCGACAACCGGGTGCCCATTCTCGGGAATGGTCGCAGGGGACGACACTCCCCTGCCCCGCTCTCCCGAACGCCTGAAGCGGCTGCAGGTAGAACAGATCCAGCCGATGGCCCCTGAACTACCGATTTTTGTACCGGTTCTGGGGTTCGGCCTCCTGTTCACACCCCAGGGCGGAACAGCCGGCCCGATCCAGCGACCCTGCCGTCTCGCCTTTCCTCTCCGGCACCGGCCCCCACCGCTTTTCCTGGTCCAGCAATCCTTTCTGATCTGATACCTCGCCCCTGAACCGACAATCAGGTTCAAGGCTGGCCCTCCGGATCGTCCGGGGCGGCCGCATCTCTCGACGATGCCTTGAATCAACAGGCGTGCCTTGCCGTTTTCCGGCAAGGCGGCCGGCACTCCACAGGGAAAGAGGACAGATGATCAATGGACATTACCTGCGCAGCGAACTGATCTGCCGCGGCCGGCGCACAGTGGTCAACATCGGCCTGGTCGCCCTGGTCACAGCGATCTTTCTCGGCATGAGCCTGCTTGCGGAAGGATTGCAGCAGGCCTTTCAGGCTCCGCTGACCGCCATCGGGGCAGACATGACCGTCCAGATGGCCGGTGACGTGCCCGAGCAGATGGCCGGACCGGTACTGCCCTGTTCTGTTGCCCCCATCGCCGGCGATCTGATCAGCACCATCGCCGACCTGCCGGGCATCCAGTCTGTCAGCCCGGCAGTACTGTTCTGGGACTTTTCCGACAAGGCTTTCCAGATCGTGGTCGGCTTCCGGCCTGGAGACCCGGCCGGACCGGCCCTGTTGCGGGGCTCGCTCCTCAGCGGCAGGATGCTGCGGAGCGGAGAGGACAGCAAGGCCCTGGCCGAGGTGACCTGGGCGGAACGGGCGGAAATCGCTCCAGGCGACCGGGTGGTGATCGGCGGCCGGCCCTTCACCATCATCGGCCTGGTGGACGGCTCGGGCCTGAGCGGAATCGGCACGGCACACCTCTACATCCCCCTTGCCGAGGCCCGGGAACTCGTTGCCGCCGCGCCGCAGGTTGCCCGGGTCCACACCTTTGGCCCCCGGGACAGCAACCTGCTCTTCATCCGGGCAGAACGCGACAAGACCGAGGATATCGCGGCCAGGATCAGGCAGATACTGGGGGAAAACTCTTCTGTTTCCACCCCGGCCTCCTTCCAGGAACTGCTGGGCGGCCTCTTTTCCCTGACCAGGCGGTTTTCCGGAATGATCTCCGGCATGGTGCTGGTGCTGGCTCTCCTGCTGACCGTCCGGAACGCTGCGGCAGCCATCCAGCAGCGCGGAGCCGAACTCGGTATCATGAAGGCGGTCGGCTGGACAGGCCCAGACATCCGAAGGCAACTCATGGCAGAACAGCTGCTCCAGATCCTCCTGGGTACCGGGCTGGGCATCATGCTTGGCGGCCTGGCCGCCTGGGGCCTGTCATCCGTGACCATCGAGGTGCCCATCCCCTGGGAGTTGGCGCCCACGCCGCACTTTCTCCCCGGCGGCGAGCGGCAGCTCTTCCACCAGGTCCGGATGACCGTCGGAGCGGACGCGGGCGTCTTTCTGCCGGTCCTTGCCATTCCGCTTCTCCTGGGTCCTGCCGCTGCCTGGAGCTCGGGGCGGGCCATCATTCGCTTATCCACCGCAGAGGTACTTCGCAATGCATAACTGCACCTGCAATACGCAACCACGTAGCCAGGCCATCATCGAAGCCCGGAACATCAGCAAACAGTTCGGCAAGGTGACGCCGGTCCGCAATGGCAACTTCCAGGTCGGCCGGGGTGAATTCGTCACCCTCCTCGGCCCATCCGGATCGGGCAAGTCGACCCTGCTCAATCTGCTGGCCGGGCTCGAACGGCCGAGTAGAGGATCCATCACCCTGGATGGAGAGGAACTGACAACCATGGACGAGGATGATCTCGCCCTGCTGCGCAGACGGCTGGTCGGCTTTGTCTTCCAGGCATTCCACCTCATTCCCACCCTGGATGCCCTCGAGAACGTCGCCTTCCCGCTCTATCCGGTCAAGATGGAGCGAAAGGAACGAAAGCGCAGGGCCAGGGAACTGCTGGACAGGATGGGGCTCGGTGAACGGGCTGGCCACCTGCCCGCCCGGCTCTCCGGCGGAGAACAGCAACGGGTGGCCATTGCCAGGGCCCTGGTCAACGGGCCGGAGATTCTGTTCTGCGACGAACCGACCGGCAATCTCGACTCAACCACAGGCCGGGAGATCCTCCACCTGCTGACCAGGCTGAACCGCGACCAGGGACTGACCATCTTCATGGTCACCCATGACCGGAATATCGCTGCCCTGTCGGATCGATCCCTGCACATGCACGACGGAGAAGTGAACCAGACATGAACGCAACAGTCCTATCGGGAAAACGCAACATCCTGCCGCTCCTCGTGGTGGCATTTCTCCTGGTCGTCGGCCGGGCCGACCTGGCTTCGGCCGGGCCCGGACACCGCCTGGAAATCCTGTACATGAATCATGGCCCCATGCGCCCCACCATCGCCAAAATCCGGGACCTGCTTGCGCCGCACACCGGGAGCATCCAGGCCGTCTGGTATGATTTCGACACCCCGGCCGGGAAGCGCTTCATGAAGGATAAAAAGCTGAAGGGCCACATCCCCCTGCTGCTGGTCCTGGACGGCCGGTCGGATTTCCTGGTCAACGGCCGGCCCGTGCGGCTGCAGGGTTTCCCCTCCGGGGCGGGCCCCTTCAAAAGCGTGGAAGGCGACTGGTCCCTGGAGGACCTGCAGACCATCCTGGCCGAGCAGGTCCGCCAAAAAAACGAACACGGTGGACGGTGACTGCCATGGAGATCATCTCCCTGGCCGAACATGGTGCCAGAACGGCCTGGCATGACCGGAAACGGGCCGGCTGGCTCTTCCTGGGAATCATGCTGGGCCAAGCCTTCTTTGTCCTCATTTCATCCCTGGGCGCGGGCTATAGTGAACTGGTCAGGCTCCCGTTCGCCCGCCTGAAGAGCGACCTGCTCGTCCAGCGCCCCCTGCAGGGAAAAGAGCAGCGGGCCGACAGGATCAGGGCGATCCGGCTGCCCTATTCCAACCAGCCCATCAGCGGCGACCGGATCCGGGCCATCTCCGGCCTGGCCGGTGTCCACCGGGTGAGTCCGGCCATCCTGCTCTGGTTCCAGGAAAAAAAACGGTTCGTCACCCTTGCCGGCATCGATCCGGACCGGACGGCGGCCGGGCCGGGCCGGGTAATGACGTGGATCACCCGAGGCAGGCCGCTCCAGGCCCGGGGTGAAATCGTGGTCGAGAGCCATCATGCCCGCTTCAACGGGCTGCACGTCGGCGACACGGTCCACTTCCGGGATCGGTGGTTCACCATCGTGGGCGTCGCCACGATCCAGGAAGGCGGTTCCCTGGCCGGAGCCAACTTCTACCTGCGCATGGACGAGGCAGGGGAGATGGCCGGTCTGGCGCCCCATGCCGCCAACCTGCTGGCCATCAGCCTCGCGGAAGGCGTGGACACGGAAACCATCCGGGAAGCGATCACGTCCCTCCTGCCCGGCGCCCTCGTCACCTCCACCGACACCCTGGGTCACATGATGCGCGGTTTTGCCGGAATCAGCAATACTGCAAGCCTCCTGCTCTCCTGGACCGCCCTGGGATTCACCCTCCTGTTCAGCTGTTGGCTGGTCGCCGGCCGTCTCCAGGAACAACGCCCCCGGATCGGTCTCATGCGGACGGTGGGCTGGCGGCGGCGAGACATCCTTCTGCGTTGCGGCGCCGAGACCCTGGCCATAACCCTGCCCGCCTGCCTGGCCGGCATCGCGCTCGGCTACCTGGTCGCCCGGGCCATCGCCCTGTCCGGGGTCTCCCTCGCACTTCCCTGGAACCTGGCGCCTGTTCCAACAGGAGTACGGCATGGGGCAGCTCTCCAGACCATGCTGGTACCCCTGCCCGTTGTTCTCCAGCCGGTCAGGCTCATCCTGGCCAGCGCCATTCTCTGCCTGGCCGCTGCCGGAACCTCCCTTCTCATGGCGGCACGGTTCGCCGGCCAGAGCATCCGCCAGACCCTGCTGGCGTAGATGCACCGGACAATCGCCCGGGGGCCCGGCCCGATCCGGGCGCCGTTCGCCAGGCGGCCGGATCGGGCCGGCCTGGAGATGACGACCCTCCAGCTTCCTGGCCAACCAGGGAGCTGGACTAGAGTTCTTCGACCTGCCACTCTTCGTTGATCCACAGCATGACCACCCTGCTTTGCGGATACTGCTTGCGGAGGATGTCTGCGCTCTCCCTGATCTGCTGTTCCTGAACCGATCTCGGGACCGGGTTGCCGGCACAGTCATGGTGTCCCGAGATGCAGATCAGCCTCGAGCCGTGCCTGTCCAGGGAAATGTCGATCCGGTTGGAGATGGACCGGGCCAGGGGATTTCCCCGGTCCCCGGCCAGGATTGCACAGGGGCCGGGTTCGGTGATGGTGTCGACGAACTCCACCCCGTATCTGTCGCGGATGTAGCGTAGCAGGGGCTCCTGGATCCGTCCATCCATGCAGTGCACCGATGTTGCAAATTTCATGGTTCTCTCCTACGAAACGTATCCGTTGCTCATCTTTCGGCTGAATGCCTGGTGTTCATCTGCTCCTGCCGTTGTCGGCCCCTGCCGGGTCAGAGCCGGCCGTGCCGGATGATGGAAAGCAGGAGCCAGAAGCCCATGATACCGGCCACCAGAAAACCGACCAGGCCGATGATGGGAATGTCGTTCCACTTGGGTGGAATGTCGGAAAGGACGACCAGGGACGAGCCGATGATCTGGGCAGCCAGGACGATGGCAAAGGCGATCCGGTTGGAGATCCGGTCCAGGGCCCGGCCCAAGGAGCCCAGTCCATGGTGCTCGAAATTGAGACGAGCGTTGCCCTCCCGCACCTGCTGCAGGATGATCCGCAGATCCTGGGGGAGATCGCGCAGCAGGGCCAGGTATTCACCGCCCGTCTCTCCCAGCTCCTCGGCCAGCCTGCCCGGATGGATCCGGCTGGTCCTGATCCTGCGCAGGAAGGGGGTGGCCAGCTCGACGAGACGGAGATCCGGGTCCAGCATCAGGCCGACCCCCTCCACGGTGCTGAGGGCCTTCATCATCAGGTAGAAGTTGGGCTTCAGGGAGAGCTGGTGCCGTGTCACCAGGTCCAGCAGATCCTTCAGAATCTTGCCGGCCTGCAGTTCGCCCAGGGGACAGTAGAGGTATCGGTCCATCAGTTCGCCCAGGTCCCGGGACAGGGCCTCGCGGTCCACCTCCCCGTGCTGGATGGTCAGCCGGAGCACCCCGGCGGTCACCTTGCGTTCGTTGCCGGCGACCAGGTGAAACACCAGATCGGTGAAGTCTTCCCGGTCCTTGAGCGACAGGCGGCCCATCTGGCCGAAATCGATGAAACAGACCACATTGTCCGGCAGGACGAAGATGTTGCCGGGATGGGGATCGGCATGGAAGAATCCATGCACGAATACCTGTTCCATGACCAGGTTGGATCCCCGCTCTGCCAGAAGGTGCAGATCATAGCCGTACTCCCGCAGCCGGTCGATCTCGGACGCCTTGATCCCCTGGATCCGTTCCAGGACCAGGATCCGCTCCGAGCTGTATTCCGGATAGACGGCCGGCACATGGATGGTCTGGTTGGCGCTGAACTGGCGTTCGAACCGCTGGATGTTGGTCAGCTCGATGGTAAAGTCGATTTCCCTGGAGAGGCTGCGGGCAAACTCGCGGACAATGGCCGTGGGCCGGTGCCCCTGGACCTCTTCCAGATACTGCTCCATCAGGCCGGCGATGTGGGCCAGGATCTCCAGGTCGACGGCGATTATGTTTTCGATTTCCGGCCGCTGCACCTTGACCACCACCTCGGCCCCGCTGTCCAGGCGGGCCTGGTGCACCTGGGCGATGGAGGCGGCTGCCAGGGGAACGGTGTCGAAATACTGGAAAATGTCGGACGGATCCCGGCCAGTCTCCTCTCTGAAGATGCGGCACACCTCTGCATAGGAAAAAGGCGGCACGTCATCCTGCAGCTTGGCCAGGGCATCCAGGTAGTCCGGGGGAACGAAATCCGGACGGGTGGAGAGAAGCTGGCCCAGCTTGATGAACGTCGGGCCCAGCTCCTCCATGGCCATCCGCATCCGCTCGGGCCGGGAATGGCGCTCGATCTGCTCCCGCGGCTTGCGGTTGATCATCTGCAGACCGGATTCCAGGTACTGGTCGATGTGCAGACGATCAACCAGGTCTTCAAAACCGTACTTGAAGAGTACGCGCAGGATGCGGTGGTACCGGTTCAGGTGCCGGTAGGTCCTGCTGATGGCCCCGAGTTTCTTTATACTGAACATCCCGAGCCGGAGGCGATAACTAGTCTCCGGCCTCCCTGTTCAGCGCGACCTGCAGTTCCTCGACCTTTCTGCGCAGATCAGCGATCTCGTCGCTGGTGGCGATGTTGAGCTGCTTGATCTTCTCCTCCACCCGCTGGGTCACCCAGAGTTCAAGCTGATCCTTGGCGGATTCGGACTTCTTCATCAGTTCCTCGACAAACTGCTTGCCCTCTTCCCGGGACAGCTTGCCCTTTTCGATCAGCTCGGACTTGAGCGCCTCGATCTTCTCCTTGGTGAGAAACGCCGCTCCGATTCCACCGTACATGATGGTCTTCAACAGATCTTTCATAGCTACCTCCTTCTGAAAAGTGTTCAGAATGGATACTGTCCCGCTCAGGCCTTGTCCAGGTCCCGATGGAACACCCTGACGGCAAACCGCTCCCGTTCCAGAAACCGGCGCAGGTGGTCAGTCACGGCCACGGACCGATGCTGACCGCCGGTACAGCCCACGGCCAGCCGCACCTCCTGCCGCTCCGCCCTGCGATGCGAATCCAGGACAAAGAGTAGAAAGGGTTCAAAACGGTCCAGGAATTCCCGGCCGGTGCTGTTGTCCAGGACATAGGCGGCCACAGCCGGCTGCAGTCCGGTATGGGCCTTCAGTTCCTCCACCCAGTAGGGGTTGGGCAGAAAACGGACATCCAGCACCATGTCGGCCTCTGGATGCCCATGCTTGAATCCGAATGAATAGATTGTGACAGCAAAACTGTTATCCGGTTTGTCCACGTGTTCCACCGTTCATCCCTGTCTGAATTGTTGGCCGGGGTCCCTGCATACTCCTGCATTGTATCCCGGGCCGGAGCAAAAGACCAGTTTTCCCGTCTCCTGATATTTCAGGTAATCATTCCGGAGCATTTCCGCCACCGGAAGAAGAAGGTTTTGAAAATGTATGCAATCTCCGGTAAAGAGGAGGCACGATACCAACCTCTTCCCCTTTCCGGGTGCAGATGAGCGATCCGCTGAAAAAGAAACTGGTCCCCATCACCGAACTGCAGGACATCCGCGGTGTCCGTCTGCCCGCCGGCCTGACCTTTATCCAGCTTGTGGTCACCGGCCCGCCTGGAGCAGGAAAAACATACTATATCAACAAGATACATGGCTGGCCCAATGAAGGGTACCTGGACCTGACCAGGAAGGGATGGTGGAAGGACCAGGCCCTCACCTTCCGGCCCAGGGAGGTGCACCTCGGCCTCCCCTTCCGCGGGATCCGGGAGGCGCTCACCGTCTTCGACCAGGAGTGGCTGGAGGCGGAGCAGCCGCTGGAACTGGAACTGGAGCGGATCCGGATCCCGCCGGAGAGCAGAAACATCTTCCAGACCAACTGGCGGCAACGCTACATCTTCGAATTTCTTCTCCCGCCGGCAGAAGTCATCTTCAGACGGCGTCAGAACAGGCAGTCTGAAGGCTATTTTCCCGTGGACGAGGACCTGACGCTGGAGGTGGTCAGGCGGCAGCTGGAAATCTACCAGCACGTCGCCCTCTACCTGCACCGGCAACAGGTGCAGGTCTATGTTCGCAAGAGCCTCGACTCGCCGCCCATGCGCATCGTGGAGGAGGGAGACATGACCATCCCGGCCTGGGCAACGGCCCGCACAGGAAAACGTCCCCGGCTGACCACCATCGCCGGCTGGAAATGGCTCCTGCTCCGTCGTCATCCCATCAACTGGCTGAATGTCACCCACACCTGGGAGCCGATAACCCGGGAGAGCCGGGTGGCCTATGACGGCACCCCCCTGGAGCTGCGGCTGGGCCCCACCCAGATCCTCCGCTTCTACCCGGAGATTCCGCTGGGGATCAGGAAAAAACACCTGCAAAAGAACTGGCTGATCACCGATCCGCGCACATTCGGCTCCAACATCTGCGGCTTTGCCCGCCTCAAGGCCGGCGAAACGGTGGTGATCGGCCGGGCCAACAACAAGTACAAGGCTATCTTCAACTTTCCCAAGAGTGTTGGCAAGCGCCACCTTCAAGTCACCAACTGGCGAGGGGACCTGATCATCACCCCGTTCGAGAAAGAGTACCCGGTGGAGATCATCCGGGTGGACGACTCGGACCGGGAGGCACGGCTGGAGGCCCGCCGCTTTGCCGCCCTCACCCATATCCGGGAGATCTACGGCGGCACCGTGGCCCTTCTGCCCCCGGGACCGGCCCTGCAGCTGCTGAAGGACGTGAACCGCATCCTGGCCCGGGAACCCTTTCGTCCCGAAAACAGCGAGGGCAGGCCGGGCGGCCTGATCGAACTGCCAAACGACAAGGCGCCGGTCATCGTCGGCGACCTCCATGCCCAGGTCAACAATCTCCTCAAGATATTAAGTGAAAACAAGTTCCTGGACGGAATGGAAAGCGAAACCGCCTGCCTGGTCCTCCTGGGTGACGCCATCCATTCGGAACTGCCGCGGGAGATGGAAAACATGGACAGCTCCATTCTGATAATGGACCTGATCCTGACCATGAAGCGCAGGTTTCCGGCCAGTTTCTTCTACCTGCGCGGCAACCACGACTCCTTTGCAGCCAAGATCAGCAAAAACGGCGTATCCCAGGGCCTGCTCATGCGGCAGCGATTGCTCGAACTGCGCGGCAAAGAATATGTTGCCGAGATGGAGCGTTTTTTCGACCTGCTTCCCTACGTGATCAAGTCGGATTTCTTCGTCGCCTGCCATGCCGGTCCGCCCCTGAAAAAGATCAGCCGCAGCAAGCTGATCAACCTGCACAACCACCCCAAGATCGCCCACCAGCTGATTACCGGCCGGCTGCAGCGGACCAACTTCCTGGCCGGCTATACCAAGGCCGACGTGAAACGGTTCCGCAAGGGCCTGGAGCTGGCCAAGCGAACCCCCTTCATCGTCGGTCATACGCCCCTGGATCCCACGGGCAGCGTCTGGCTGAACGTGGGCGAGATCAAGGGACACCATATCCTCTACAGTGGCCGTCCCGAGGGGCCGAGCCTCTTCATCGGCCTCAACAGGCGGATGATCCCCCTCACCTATCCGGCTGAACCGCTGTTGAATATTATTGGGAAAATGAAGTAAACAGGGTATGGTGTACGGTTCTGGATCCATATCATCACCCGAGGTCCATCTCCCCGGCCGGGGAGATGGACCATGCAACGTCCAAGGAGGTCAAGATGGCCATCAAGTCGACCAGCCCCCTGGCGGGACTGCTGCGGAAATCGCCGTTCAAACCACTGCAGGAACACATGCGCACGGTGTTCAGCTGCGTCTGCCTGCTGCCCCAGATGTTCGATGCCCTGTATAACGACGACAACAGGCAACTCGAGGAAACCGCCGGACAGATCGCCCGCCTGGAGACCGAGGCGGACAAGCTCAAGAGCATCTTCCGGCTCCACATGCCCAAGACCCTGTTCATGCCCGTGGACCGCAGGGACCTGCTCACTCTCCTGCGCGACCAGGACGCCATAGCCGATGATGCGGAAAAGATCAGCCAGATCCTGACCAGCCGGGAGATGCGGGTCCCGGACGAGATCAAGGACCTGCTGGACGAGCTCCTGGAAGGGGTGATGGAGATCTGCGGCGAGGCCAAGCTGATGATCGAGGAACTGGACGAGCTGGTCCAGGTGGGTTTCGGCGGCAAGGAGTACGACAAGGTGATCCGGATGATCGCCGGAGTACGGAGGAGCGAGCACAACATCGACAACATCCTCCACCGGATCAAGCGGGCCCTGTTCAGGGTGGAGGAGAAACTGCCGCCGGTCTCGGCGATGTTCTGGTATCAGATCATCGATCTGCTGGGCAATATCTCCAACCAGGCGGAAAACATGTCTGACCGTTTACTGCTGTTCCTGTCGAAATAGCTGAAAAAAGGGGAAAGAGATGGAAATAATCGCAGCATACGGCACAGTGTTCGTGGCCCTGGCCGTGATCTTCGGCCTGTACATGACCTGGGGCGTGGGGGCCAACGACCTGGCCAATGCCATGGGCACCTCGGTGGGTGCCGGCGCCGTCTCGGTCAAGCAGGCCATCGGCATCGCCATTGTCTTTGAATTCGCCGGAGCCGTCCTTGCCGGCGGCCACGTCACCAAGACCATCCGCAAGGGGATCATCGACCCTTCAGGGATCGTCGATACGCCGGAAATCCTGGTTTTCGGCATGCTGGCCGCCCTCCTGGCGGCCGCGGTCTGGCTGATGATCGCCTCCAGCAAGGGCTGGCCGGTCTCCACCACCCATTCCATCGTCGGCGCCCTGGTGGGATTCGCCATGGTGGGCATCAGCCCGGATGCGGTCAACTGGGCCAAGATCGGCAAGATCGTCGCTTCCTGGGTCATCTCCCCGGCCATTGGCGGCACCATCTCCTTTCTCCTGGTCATCAGCACCAGAAAACTGATCTTCAACACCGAAAATCCCCTCAGGAACGCCAAACGGTACGCGCCGTTCTACATCTTTCTGGTGGGATTCGTCATCTCCCTGGTTACCCTGTTCAAGGGCCTCAAGCACCTGCATATCGACCTCAGTGGACCGCAGAGCGTCGCCGTTGCCTGCTGTATCGGCCTGCTCACGTCCCTGGTCGGCTGGCTGTTCATCCGCCGGGTCAAGGAGGATGTGGAGGCCAACCGCGACTACCACTTCGCCAGCGTGGAAAAGGTCTTCACCCCCATGATGCTCTTCACGGCCTGCTCCATGGCCTTTGCCCACGGCTCCAACGATGTGGCCAACGGTATCGGACCTCTGGCCGCAGTGATCAGCATTGTCAACTCAGGCGGCGAGGTGATGCAGAAATCCGAATTGCCGGTATGGATCCTTCTGCTCGGCGGCGGCGGGATCGTCCTCGGCCTCGTCACCCTTGGATACCGGGTCATGCTCACCGTGGGCACCCGGATCACCGAGCTGACCCCCTCGCGCGGCTTCTGCGCCGAACTGGCGGCTGCCAGCACGGTGGTCCTTGCCTCGCGGACCGGCCTGCCCGTCTCCACCACGCATATCCTCGTCGGATCGGTGCTGGGTGTCGGCCTGGCCCGGGGCATCGGCGCCCTGGACCTGCGGGTGGTGATGAACATCATCATCTCCTGGCTGGTCACCCTGCCGGCCGGGGCCATCATGGCCATGATGTTTTTCTTCCTTCTCAAGGGAATCTTCGGCTGATCCCGCGGCTTCCGGCACAGGCGGAACAACACCGTCGACCGCGGTCTATCCGGCAGTGCGCCGCTGTCTTCCCTGGGACCGTCTGCCGCTCCGTTCCCTGAACAGGAGGCGGATGGGTACCCGGTCCAGCCCCAGCCCCCGGCGGAAGCGGTTTTTCAGAAACCGCTGGTAGGAAAAATGGATGCCCTTGGGGGCATTGGCGATGATGACAAAGGTGGGCGGCGCGGTGCCGATCTGGGTGGTATAGTAAAGTTTCAGCCGCCGTCCCCGGTAAAGGGGCGGGGTGTGGTGACGCTGGGCCGATTCCAGGAGGCGGTTCAGGGCGGCCGTGGAAAACCGCTCGTTGAACTGGCGGTACACCCGGCCGATCTCCGGAAAGATCTTTTTTATGCCCGAACCGGTCAGGGCGGAAACCCGGAGCACCGGCGCAAAGGACACGAAGCCGGTTGCCAGGCGGATCTCCTCCATGAGCTGTTTCTGCCGTTTCGGGTCATCTCTGAGCAGGTCCCACTTGTTCACCAGGATGATCAGGGCCCGCCCCTGGTCCTGCGTATAACCGATGATCTTGGTGTCCTGCTCGGTGATCCCTTCGCCGGCATCGATGAGCACCAGGGCGATGTCGCACCGGCCCAGGGCCTTGAGGGCCTTGAGTATGGAAAACTTCTCCAGCTTGTCCCTGGTCCTGCCCTTGCGGCGGATTCCGGCCGTATCGATGAGAAGGTAACTGTACCGGTCCCTGGTGAGCAGGGTGTCCACACTGTCTCTGGTGGTACCGGCAACGTCCGAGACCACCATCCGCTCCTGGCCAACGATGGCATTCACCATGGAGGACTTGCCCACGTTTGGTCGGCCGAGGAAGGCCAGCCGCACCGTACCCTCCGGCAGGTCCGGCGGGGCCACGTCCCTGTCCAGTCGCTCGCAGAGCGCATCCATCAGGCTCCGGAAGCCATAGCCGTGCTCGGAGGAGAGCGGCCAGAGAGGTTCCACTCCCAGTTCCCAGAAGGGCGGCAGCAGCTCGGGTTCCTGCTCCGGACCATCGATCTTGTTGACCACGAAAAACACGGTCTTGCTCGTCCTCCGGAGCAGGTCAACGATCTCGTGATCCAGGGGCACCAGCCCCTGCCGGCCATCCATGAGGAAGAGGATGATATCGGCCTCGTCGATGGCCTGGATGGCCTGGGAACGGATGTGGGCATTGATGGTGCCCTCCCGGTCATCGATGCCGCCGGTGTCCACCAGCATGAACCCCTGCCCGTCCCAGGTGACCCGGGCGTAATGGCGGTCCCTGGTCACACCGGGAGTGGGGTCGACGATGGCATCCCGCTGCCTGGTCATCCGGTTGAACAGGGTCGACTTGCCAACATTGGGGCGGCCGATCAGGGCCACCAGGGAACTGCTCTGTCTCTTCTGCCTGTCCACTGTTGCTCAACCTCTTCTGCTCGTCCACGGTGTCATCATGCCTGAAGGGGGCCGCCGGATCCAGCCGATATCCCCTGCTGCTCTGCAAAGCTGGCTTCCGCCTCGTCGGCCAACCGGCGCAGGGCAGGATACCCGGCAAAGCACGGCCCGGCAAGGAGTCTCTGCAGGGAAAGAAGGGCCGGGCCGATGAATGAACGGAAAAAACGCCGGCCGCGCCGACCGCTCAGGTACCCGTAGGCCCCCAGGGCCTGGAGGTTGCGCTGCACGGCCAGAATGCGGAACTCCCGTTCGAACCGGTCCCGGTCATACTTGACCAGGGAGGACAGTTCCTCGAAATACCGATCCTTGAGGGCCACCTGCATGGAGGCGGAGAGCCGGACATAGGGGTCCAGGAGGAGGGAGGCCAGGTCATAGGCCAGGGGACCGAGGCGACCGGCCTGGTAATCGATAAACACGACCTGGTCATCCCGGACCATGATATTGCGGGACTGAAAATCGCGGTGGAGAAAAAATTCCGCTCCGGCCTTTTCCGCCTCCCGGGCCAGCCGGCGGAATTCGGCCAGCAGCCTCTTCCGGTCCGCCTCGATACCAAGCAGATCCACGCAAAGGGCCTCGAGGAAATAGAGCGATTCCCGCCGGATCATCACCTCCCGGTCATACCGCGGCGTATCCCAGCACCAGGAACAGGAAAACTTTTCCGCACCCTGCACCTGCATCCTGGCCAGAGCGCGGACCGCCTGTTCGTAGAGAGCGCGGACAGCTGGATCGTTCTCTCCCTGCTGCAGAACCAGGTCGTGCAACCGGAGCCGACCGAGATCTTCGCAAAGCAGCAGCCCGGAACCGTTGTCGTATCCGAGGAGCATGGGAAGCGGCGCGCCCCGCCGGCGCAGGTGCCGGCCGATCTGCCAGGCAGCCAGGGCCTCCCGGCGGCCGGTCTTCTCCGGGGCCGGCAGAACGGCGATCAGGCTGTGGCCGTCCGGGTCGCGAAGCCGGAAGAAGAGCCGGCTGGAGCCGTCCGGAGCGATGCGCTCCGGCCTGATCCGCTGATCCTGTCCCTGCCACGGCGGATAGAGCCGGCAGGCCACCCGGACGACCTGTCCAGTCTCAGTCCCCATGGGCGTTGTCCTGCATCCCATTCATTCCTTGCGCGATTTCTGTCATCCGGCTACTATTGGTCCTCGCACCCGTTCAGCCAAGACCCCGGAACAGCCATGTACCCAGCCTCGCCGTTTCAGCAATCACTCCAGGATCCGGACGACTTCACCATAACCTATGAACTGGTTCCGGGCCAGGGGTCAGGTGGAAAAAAGGTGGAACGACTGCTGGACTTTGCCCGGGCTGCCGCAGAGGACGGCCGGATCAGGGCCCTGTCCATTACCGACAATGCCGGCGGTCACCCTGCCCTGGCGCCCTATGCCATCGGTTCCGAGGTCCAGCGGATCGGCCTGGAACCGCTGGTCCATTTCTCCCTCAAGGACAAAAACCGCAACCAGGTGGAGAGCCATCTCTTCCTCTACCAGCGGCAACGGTTCCGGGCCCTGCTGGTCCTGGGAGGCGACTTTCCCCGGGCCGGTTACCACGGCCAGGCCAAGCCGGTCTTTGACCTGGATTCCATCCAGACCCTGGAACTCATCCAGCGCATGGAGGAGGGACGCTACCCGGACGGCGGCAGCCGACGCCGGGAGACTGCCCCACCCTACCCGTTCTTCACCGGCTGCGTGGTTTCGCCCTTCAAGATCAGCGAGGCCGAACAGGTCTGGCAGTACGCCCGGCTGCTCCGCAAGATCCGGGCCGGAGCCGACTTTGTCGTCACCCAGCTCGGTTATGACCTCTGCAAGTTCGAGGAGCTGATTCGGCTGCTGGGGGACTGCGACCTGCGGATCCCGGTCCTGGCCAATGTCTTCATCCCGTCTCCGGCCGTGGCCAGGCTGATGGCCAGGGGCGGAGTACCGGGGGTGATCCTGCCTGGCCGCCTGGTCCGGATCATCGAGGAGGAGGCCGAGGCCGGTGACAGGGAGAGCAGGTTGGTGCGGGCCGCCCGGCAGATCGCCGTGCTCAGGGGCCTGGGATACAGCGGCGTCCATCTTGGCGGCAACGGCCTTCGGTTCGACGACATCCGCTCGATCCTCGACCTGGCCGCCGAGCTGGGGGACAACTGGGAAGAGTTGCGGCCCCTGGTCCATTTCCCCCTGGACCGCACCTGGTATCTCTACGACCGACCCACGGCATGCGCCTGCGGTTCCAACCGGCTGCCCCTGGCGCCGGGCCGCCGCAGGGGAGGCCTGTTTCTCCACGAACTGATCCACGGGCTGCTCTTCAGCCGTTCCTCCTGGAGCGGCCGTCTCTTCGGCCGGTTCTGCCTCTGGTGCGGAGAGCGGACCCTGCTGCGGACCCTGCTCACCAGGGGGGAACGGCTCATCAAGACCATCCTCTTCGGGTGCCGGATGTGCGGCGACTGTACCCTGGCCGAATCCACCTATCTCTGCCCCCAGTCCGGCTGTCCCAAAAAACTGACCAACGGCCCCTGCGGCGGCAGCCGGGACCGCCGGTGCGAGGTCCATCCGGAGCGGCTCTGCTTCTGGGTGCGGGTCTACGGCCGCCTGGCCAGGGAAAGCACCGTGGAGAGCCTGGGCAAGGCCCCTTCCCTGCCGCCCAAGGACTGGTCCCTGGATCAGACTTCCTCCTGGATCAACTACTTTGCCGGTCGCGATCATCACGGCCGCTGAGTATGGCCAGGCGTCTCTGTTTCCCGGCATCGACGGTGGTTCCGCTCCATACCACGCAGTCCTCCAGAATGGCTCCAGCCCCCACGCGGCAGCCGGCTCCGATGGCCCCCCAGCCCCGCAGACGCACCCCGGTCCCGATCTCGGCCGAGGGATGGATACACCAGGCCCCCTGTTCCGGATGCAACCAGGCCGGACCGTGCCGGTCGACCAGGATCCGGCGGTGCACCTCCAGATAGTCCTCCGGCGTGCCGATATCATGCCAGAAGGCGCCATCCACCCGCATCAGGCCCACCCTGCCGCGAAGGGCCAGTTGTCCATACAGATCGATGATATGGAAGAAGCGGCCGGCAGGTATCTGTTCCAGGACTGCCGGCTCCACCACATGGATGCCGGTAAAGGCCAGCAGCCGGTCGGCACCGTGATCCCGGAAGCCCAGAACACGGTCGCCGGCCACGGCCACCGTGTTGAACCGGGGCAGGTGATGCATGGCCAGGGTGACCAGGTTGCCGGACCGGCAATGGTGACGGTAGAGCGCCGCCAGGTCCACGGTGTGCAGGATATCGCCGTTGACCACCAGGACCGGTCGGTCGGTGAAGCCGGGCAGGGCCTGCCGCAGGCTGCCGCCGGTTCCCAGGATCTCCTCCTCCCGCTGCAGCAGCACCTCCGGCATGCCGGCCACGGCCCGGCCGATCTGGCCGGCCAGGTGATGGCAGTTGACCACCACCCTGCGACAGCCGGCCTGCCGGAGCTGGCGCAGAATGATCTCCAGCAGCGGATGGTTGCACACCGGAAACAACGGCTTGGGCCTGATCAGGCTGTAGGGCCGGAGCCTGGTCCCGAATCCGGCAGCCAGGAGCATGGCCTGGATGTTCATCGTCCCTCCTCGGTTCTCCCGCGCGGCCGAGGCCGCAATCCATAAGCACCGTTTTCTTTTATTCGCGGCTATGGTACAGTTCAAGCAAAATCGGCCGGTCAGCGCGATCCGGCCTGTTCCGCGGCCGGCTCGGGTCCGTGGCCCCTGCCGGAACGGGGCAGCGGTTCCTCAACACAGGGGGAGAGCATGAAAGATCTGTCTGAAATCGATCTGGACGAGGGTTTTCTTTCCGAAATCATCAATGCCATCACATCGGGAATCTTTGTCACTGACCTGGATCACAACATCCTGATGATCAACCGGGCCGGCGCCAAGATGGTGGGCAAAACACCGGGCGAATGCTTTGACCGCAAATGCTACGAGATCTTCGACACCCCCATGTGCAGGACCGACTCCTGCACCTGCCAGCAGGCGGTGATGAAGAACAGTGCCCACCATGGCGAGACGGTCCTCCACCGCGACGGCACCGAAGTGCCCATCGAGTTCACATCCAGGCCCCTGCGCAACTACAAGGGCGAGATCATCGGCTGCGTGGAGAACTTCATCGATATCACCGAGCGGCTGGAAAAAGACCGGATCATCGTGGAACAGAAAGAGGAGCTGCTCCGCAAACGGGAGGAGGACATCCGCCACCTGCAGGACGAGATCCTGGAGCTGTCCACCCCGGTCATCGAGGTCTGGGAAGGCATCCTGACCCTGCCACTCATCGGTACCCTGGACAGCCACCGGGCCCACAGCGCCATGGAGCGGGTCCTGGAGGCCATCGAGCAGACCAGGGCCGCCTTCGTGATCATCGATATCACCGGGGTTCCCATCGTCGACGCCGGCGTGGCCCGTCACATCCTGCAGACGGCCAGCGCCGCCCGCCTGATGGGCACCAAGACCCTGCTCACCGGCGTCGGCCCGCACATCGCCAGGGTGATAAGCGACTCGGGCATCAACCTGGACAATATCATTCTCAAGGGCAAGATGACCGATGCCCTCCAGTATGCCATCTCCCGGCTGGAGGAACGGAAGGTCCGGCTGCAGAAGGTTTCCAACCTCATCGGCAGCGGCAGGCCGGTCAGCCTGGATGAGGAATAGGAGGCCGGCCGGTGCAGCCGTTTTCGGTCTTTTCCCTGGGCCGGATCCTCCTGGTCTCCATCGAGGAGGACATCGACGACCGGGACATCAGGACCCTGGAAGACCTGATCAGCACCCGGGTCGCCCATGGCCGCGGCCGCGGGGTAATCATCGATGTGCAGCACCTGGAGGTGATGGACTCCTACCTGGCCGATCATCTCCACGGCCTGGCCAGGAGGCTGCGATTGCAGGACAGCAGGGTGGTGATCGCCGGCCTTTCGGTTCCCGTGGTCATGACCCTGCTCGACTTCGGCATCACCCTGGAGGAGCTGGAGTTCGCCCTGGA
Source organism: uncultured Desulfobulbaceae bacterium (assembly GCA_964626235.1). GTDB lineage: Bacteria > Desulfobacterota > Desulfobulbia > Desulfobulbales > Desulfobulbaceae > CAZVDY01. The sequence goes on from CAZVDY010000035.1 coordinate 78,778, forward strand.
CGTGGAGCAGGCCCTGGTGCGGCTGCAGACCCTGCACCGCTCTCCCTGAGGCGGCCATGGCGGATCAGCTCCACATCCTCACCCTGATCATCGAACAGCAGCGGGATATTCCACGGGTCAGGGACAAGATCAAGCTCCTGACCAGGGCCCTGGGATGCCCCCGCCTCCAGGTCACCCGGCTGGCCACGGCCGCCTCGGAAATCTCCCGCCTCCTGGAAACCGGCTTTTCCGGCGGCAAGGTCAGGATCGCCCTTGTCCGGCCCGATCCGGAGCAGGAACGGTTGGAACTGGAGATGGCCTTCTCCGGCAGATCCTCGTGTACCGTTCCCGCAGGACCGGACAGGAGGGCCAGGGCCTGTCCGCTGGACCGGAAGACGCTGCTGGCCATGCCGCCCCTTCCCGCCCTGGCCGGTATTTTCCCCTCCCTCCAGGTCGAGGGCGGCCTCCTGGGCGCTCCCCTTTCCATCCGGACCAGGAGTCCCTTGCAGGACCTGTCCTGGGGGGCGGAACTCCTGGACAGGATCGGTGCACTCAGGCGGGAACTCTTCGCCGATACCGAGGAATCCTACCTGGAAAACCTGCGGGCCAAGCACGAGGAGGTGATACGGCTGCTCCGCGATGCCCAGGAACGGAACCAGCTCCTGGACAGGATGAACAGCGAACTCCTCCAGCTTACCAACGACCTGGAAGAACTGGCCCAGGAACGGACCATCATCGAGATGTCGCTGAGGATCGCCGACCGGATCCGCAATCCGGCCACCGTGATCGGCGGCCTGGCCAGGCAGGTTCTGCGCAGGGCCGGACTGGACGAGTCCACTGTCTCCAAACTCCGCCAGATCGTTTCCCAGGCAGACAGGATCGACGGGATCCTGCACCAGTTTCACCGGATGGCGGCCGAACGTCACAACCTGTTCACCCAGATCAGCCTGCCCACCCTGGTCAGGGAGGCCATCCAGGGCTGCCCCATCATCCGCCAGCGGCGGGTGCACCCGATCCTTGCCGGCCTGGAGCAGGATATCCGGATCCATGCCAACCGGAAGATCCTCCGGGTGGCCATCGTCCATGTGCTCAGGCAGGCGGCGACCGCCACCCCACGGGACGGCAGGATCTTCATCACCGCGGGGGAGGAGGGGCAGACCGTTTTCCTGACCGTCACCGGCCAGGATCAGGCTTCAGGCCGGGAAGCCCGAGCCTGTTCCGGGGCCGGCGGCCCCGAGGGGATGCCCGGACAGGTCACCGGCCTGACGCTGGTCCGCCAGATCATGGCCGAGCACAGGGGATCGCTGCACGTCGGCAAGGCGGAACAGGGATGCCGGTACAGGCTGGAGTTCCCCCGAACCTGGCACGAAGGGAAAGCGGCCGGGCAATAAGGACTTGACGAAACCGGCAAAGCCTTCTAATTATCGGTGCCTGATATCCGCACCGACAGGACCCGGCCGGAGGCGGTCTCCTGTCCGGAGCCGTGCCGCCGGATACGGGCCAAGGCCCCTTGTGATCAATCTCATCTCGTGGAAACAGTATGATTACCCTGCTCGACTATGGTGCCGGCAATGTCCGTTCAGTGGTCAATGCCATTGAACGGCTCGGCGAAACTGTGGTTCCTGTCCGCTCGCCTGCCGATATCAGGGCGGCCGAGCGCCTGGTCTTTCCCGGTGTCGGCAGTCTTGGGCCGATGATGGAGAGCCTGCACCGGCAGGGTTTTCTCGAACCGCTGCGGGAATACCTGCTGGCCGACCGGCCGTTCTTCGGTATCTGCCTCGGTCTCCAGGCCCTGTTCGACTCCAGCGAGGAGGCCGACTCCATCCAGGGGCTGGGTATCATCCCCGGCAAGGTGAAACGGTTCGCGACCCGGCTTGCCGTGCCCCACATCGGCTGGAACGGCATCCGTGTCCGGCAGCCCTCCCGGATCTTCAACGGTCTCCGGGGCGACGAAAAATTCTACTTTGTCCACTCCTATCACGTGGTGCCGGAGAATGACCATACAACGCTGACCACCACGGACTACGGCTACAGCTTCGTCTCCAGCGTCCAGCAGGGCAACCTGGTTGCCACCCAGTTCCATCCCGAGAAGAGCGGAAAAAGTGGCCTGAGGCTGCTGGAAAACTTTCTCGACGATTCCCGGCAGGCGATCATTCCCCGCCGCTGTCCGTCGGAAACCAGGCTGGCGAAACGGATCATCGCCTGCCTGGACGTCCGGTCGAACGACCAGGGTGACCTGGTGGTGACCAAGGGGGATCAGTACGATGTCCGGGAGAACGGCAACGTCCGCAACCTGGGCAAGCCGGTGGAGCTGGCCGCCCGGTACTACGAGCAGGGAGCCGACGAGATCACCTTTCTCAACATTACCGGATTCCGGGATTTTCCACTCCAGGACATGCCCATGCTCGAGGTGCTGAAGGCGACATCCAGGCAGGTGTTCGTGCCCCTGACCATCGGCGGCGGTATCCGGGACTTCACCGACCGCGACGGCAACCGATACACGGCCCTGGAGGTGGCGGCCGCCTACTTCCGTTCCGGCGCGGACAAGATCTCCATCGGTTCGGATGCGGTCCTGATCGTCGAAGAGGTCCTGAGGACCGGCAAGGCGACGGGCCTGAGCTCCATCGAACAGATCGCCCGGGTGTACGGCAACCAGGCCGTGGTCATCTCCATCGATCCCCGGCGGGTCTATGTCGACAGGCCGGACAGGGTGGACCATCCGGTCATCGAGACCCACTTTCCCGGCCCGAACGGGGAACGGTTCTGCTGGTACCAGTGTACCATCAGAGGCGGACGGGAAGGACGGGACCTGGATGCGGTAACGCTGGCCAGGACCTGTGAACAGCTCGGGGCGGGCGAGATCCTGCTCAACTGTATCGACCGGGACGGCACCAACAGCGGCTTTGACCTGGAACTGATCAACGCGGTCAGGGAGGCGGTCACCATACCGGTCATCGCCTCCAGCGGCGCGGGCAGTGCGGAGCACTTCCTCCAGGTCTTTACCCGGACAGGGGCCGAGGCCGCCCTGGCGGCCGGCATCTTCCACCGCAACGAGGTCCCCATCGGCGAGGTCAAGGAATTTCTCCGGCAACGGGTGGAGATCCGGCCCGTGACCGGCTGATCCCGGCCGCCTGTTCCGGTTCCTGTTGACATGACGACAGAATCCTGCTAATCTGTCGGATTATCATCGTTTTGCGCAGGAGCTCTCCTGTGGAGTCTTGTTGCCCTCATTACTCATTATGAAACAACGAAAGGAGGACCCTATGGTTTTGGATCCCACCAAGCACGCTGACTGGGAAATTGCAGAAGAAGCTGAAAGCCGTATGAAGACGGTGTACGAGCTGGGCGAGATTCTCGGCCTGGAAAAGGAGGAACTGCTGCCCCATGGCCACTACCTCGCCAAACTGGACTACCGCAAGATCCTCGACCGGCTCAAGGACAGGCCGGACGGCAAGTATGTCGATGTCACCGCCATCACGCCGACGCCGCTGGGTGAGGGCAAGTCAACCTGCGCCATGGGCCTGGTCCAGGGATTGGGCAAACGGAACAAGTCCGTTGTCGGCGCCATCCGTCAGCCCTCCGGTGGACCGACCATGAATATCAAGGGATCCGCAGCCGGCGGCGGTCTGGCCCAGTGCATTCCCCTGACCCCCTTTTCGCTGGGCATGACCGGCGACATCAACGCCATCATGAACGCCCACAACCTGGGCATGGTGGCCCTCACCGCCCGGATGCAGCATGAATGCAACTACACCGACGAACAGCTGGCCAAGCGGAACCTGAAGCGGCTGGACATCCATCCCAAGAAGGTGGAGTTCAACTGGATCATGGACTTCTGCGCCCAGGCCCTGCGCAACATCACCATCGGCCTGGGAGGCAAGATGGACGGCATGACCATGCAGTCCTCCTTCGCCATCGCGGTCAGCTCCGAGATCATGGCCATTCTCGCCATCGCCCGTGACCTGAAGGACATGCGGGAACGGATCGGCAGGATCGTTGTGGCCTACGACAAGCAGGACCGGCCCATCACCACCGCAGACCTGGAGGTGGACGGCGCCATGACCGCCTGGATGGTCGAGGCCATCAATCCCAACCTGATGCAGACCCTGGAAGGCCAGCCGGTCATCGTCCATGCCGGACCGTTCGCCAACATCGCCATTGGCCAGTCCTCGGTCATCGCCGACCGGGTGGCCCTGAAACTGGCCGACTACAACATCACCGAGTCCGGCTTTGGCGCTGATATCGGTTTCGAAAAATTCTGGAACCTCAAGTGCCGCTACTCCGGTCTCAAGCCGCACTGCGCGGTTGTCGTGGCCACCATCCGGGCTCTCAAGTGCCACGGTGGAGCGCCGATTCCCGTTCCCGGCAAGCCCATGCCCGAAGAGTACAAGGGCGAGAACGTCGGCTGGGTCGAGGAAGGCTGCAAGAACCTCATCCATCACATCGAGACGGTCAAGAAGGCGGGCATCAACCCGGTCGTCTGCATCAATGCCTTCTACACCGACACAGACAACGAGATCGCCGCTGTCCGCCGGTTGGCCGAGGCTGCCGGCGCCCGGGTAGCTCTGTCCCGCCACTGGGAGCATGGCGGCGACGGTGCCCTGGAATTTGCCGACGCGGTCATCGACGCCTGCGAAGAGCCCAATGACTTCAAGTTTCTCTACGATCTCGACACTCCGCTTTCCAAGCGGATCGAGCTGATCGTCAAGGAGGTCTACGGCGGCGACGGTGTATCCTACTCGCCCGAGGCTGCCGCCAAGCTCAAGCGGATCGAGGCTGATCCGGAGATGAAGGAGATGGGCACCTGCATGGTCAAGACCCATCTCTCCCTATCCCACGATCCCAAGCTCAAGGGAGTGCCCAAGGGCTGGACCCTGCCGGTCCGCGACATCCTCACCTACAAGGGTGCCGGGTTCGTCGTGCCGGTGGCCGGGGCCATCAGCCTGATGCCGGGTACGGCCTCTGATCCGGCCTACCGCCGCATCGATGTCGATGTGGAGACCGGCAAGGTCAAGGGCGTATTCTAGGCTGAATCGTTTTTCCGGTCCTGGCGGGTCAAAAAGAGAGCCCCTCTTTTTGACCCGCCTTTTTTTTTGCTGTATAGTTAAAGTATTCGATCCGGTGCTGCTGTTGCCCCGATGTATCGGCAATCCAGCCCCATGCCGGCAGGGGAGCGGTTACGCAGCGGCAAAATCCTCCTTGCCCGGAGAAATACCTCGACAATACAAGCAGAAACGCCCCATCCTCCATGGTAAAGACATCGTCTTCGAAAAATCAGATCGCCGGCAGAAAGACCTCCATCAAGCGGACCGTCAAGGATCAGTCCGGAGCCGGAAAACTGAAAATCGGTGAGCTGCTCTGCAAGGCCGGACAGATAACGGCCAAGGAACTGGAAGAAGCCAAGGCGACCCACAAGAAGACCGGCGAACGGTTGGGCAAGATCCTGCTCAGCATGGGGGCCATCGAACGGGATACCATAGCCAAATTTTTGAGCAGGATGCACAACTACACCATGGTTGTCATCGAGGAGGAACCTCCCAGCGAACAGGCCCTCCAGGTTCTGCCCTACGAAACGGCGAAAAAATACCTGGCCTTTCCCCTCCGGGTGGCCGGCAACACCCTCCAGGTCACCATGGCCGAACCCACCGATGCCATCGAGGTGGAGGCCCTGCAGAATGAGGTGCAGATGGGGCTCAATGTCTGCGTCTCCACGGCCAGGGACATCATTGATGCCTATCAGAAATACTACAAGATCTCCAAGGAAGAGTATAACTCCTTCTTCAGTTTCGATACCGAGGAGGAAGAGGAGGAACAGGTCACGGCCGTGGAGGACTTCGGCTCCCTGGTCTCGGACGCGGCCGAAGACTTCGAGATCGAACACGAGGAGGACGAAGAAAGCACCTACGACCAGTTCTCGGCCTCGGACGCCCCGATCATCAAGCTGGTCAACGGCATTCTGGTCAAGGCGGTGCAGGAAGGGGTCAGCGATATCCATATCGAGCCCTTCGAGAAGACCATGCAGGTCCGCTACCGCAAGGACGGCTCGCTCTTCAAATCCATGAACCTGCCTCTGACCATCAAGAACGCCCTGGTCGCCCGGATCAAGATCCTGGCGGATCTCAACATCACCGAACGGCGCATACCCCAGGACGGCCGGATCAAGATGCGTCTCGGCAAGCACAAGGCCGTGGATTTCCGGGTCTCCACCCTGCCGCTCCTGCATGGCGAGGGCATCGTCCTCCGTATCCTGGACAAGAGTTCCCTCAACGTCGACCTCACCAAGCTGGGATTCGAGCCCGAGACCTTTGCCTCCCTGCAGCGCTGCCTCAAGCAGCCCCAGGGACTCCTCCTGGTCACCGGTCCCACCGGATCGGGAAAGACCGTGACCCTCTACTCGGCCCTCAACTCCCTCAACAGCGAGGACATCAAGATCCTCACTGCCGAGGATCCGGTGGAGTTCAACTTCAAGGGGATCAACCAGGTCAACGTCAACACCGACGTGGGCATGACCTTTGCCGCCGCGCTCAAGGCCTTTCTTCGCCAGGATCCTGACATCATCATGGTGGGCGAGATCCGGGACATCGACACCGCCGAAATCGCCATGAAGGCTGCCATGACCGGTCACCTGGTCTTTTCCACCCTGCACACCAACGATTCGCCTTCCACGGTGGGCCGGCTGGTGGACATCGGCATTCCCTCCTACCTGCTGGCATCTTCCCTGACCATGGTCCTCTCCCAGCGGCTGGGCCGCCGGCTCTGCCAGCACTGCAAGACGCCGGCCTCTTACGACAAGGAGGAACTCCTGGCCGCCGGGTTCCGGGAAGAGGAGATCGACGAGGGATTGACCCTGTACAGGGCCAAGGGGTGTCCGGAATGCAACGGCCTGGGCTACAAGGGCCGGGTGGGCTTCTTCGAGCTGATGGAGGTCACCGACGAGGTGGCCAAGGCCATCCAGGCCGAGGTGCCGGAAGAACAGTTGCGCAAGATCGCCATCCAGGAGGGCATGGTACCGCTTCGCCAGGCCGGGCTGATCAAGGCCAAGGCCGGGATAACCTCCGTCGAGGAGGTACTGCGGCGCACGGTCGCCCACGAGGAGAGCCTGCCCGCCTACCTGGTCAACCCGGACGTGGAAGAGTACCTGGACGGCGACGTCATTATTCAGGAAGGCAACAACGACAAGGACTTCTTCAAACTGATCCGGGGAAAACTGGCCGTGCTCCGGGGTGGCAAAAAAATTGCCGAGATCACCGAACCCGGGGAATACTTCGGCGAGATGGCCACCATCTCCGGGGAGCCCAGGTTTGCCTCCATCGTCTCTTCCGGACGGAGCACCGTCAAACGATTCCCCGGTGACAAGCTCAGCGAGCTGATCGAGAAGTACCCGGACGTCTCCAGCCATCTTTTCAGGACCCTGGTGGGCAGGCTGCAGAAGACCGACCGGATCATCGTCAAACTGGCCGGTCAGAACAGGCCACGGCCCCAGGCCATCCGCCGGGCATGAGCAGGATTTCCGTTTACATCATCGCCTACAACGAGGCCGACAAGATCGGTGCGGCCATCAACTCGGTGCTCTGGGCCGACGAGATCATCCTGGCCGACTCGCACAGCAGCGACAATACCGCCGAGATCGCCGCCCGCATGGGCGCCCGGGTCGTCCAAATCGACTTCCGCGGCTTCGGCGATCTCCGCAACCGGGCCATGGCCGCCTGCAGCCACGAGTGGATCTTCTCCCTGGATGCCGACGAACGGTGTACACCGGAGGCCAGGGACGAGATACTGGCCACGATCGCCGGCCCGGAACCGCTCGATGCCTACTATATTCCCAGGCGCAACTTTTTCATGGGCCGCTGGATACGGTACTCGGGCTTCTATCCGGACTACCGCCAGCCCCAGCTCTTCCGGAAAGGGAGCCTCGTCTTCCGGGAAGACCCGGTCCACGAGGAGTACGAGATCGTCTCCGAAAGAGAAGCCGGCTATCTCAGCAGCCCGATCTGGCAGATTCCCTACAAAAACCTGGCAGAGGTCGTCCACAAGGCCAACAGGTACTCCAGCCTGGGAGCGGAAAAACTGCACCAGCGGGGACGGCGCAGCAGCATGGCCAGAGCGCTGGCCCGGGGATTGTGGTCATTTTTTCACATGTACATCCTGAAACGGGGCATCCTCGACGGCTGGCCGGGGTTCGTGATCGCGGTGGGCAACTTCGAGGGCACCTTCTACAAGTATGCCAAACTGCTTGAGCTGCAGGCCGACTGGCAGCCCCCATCCTCGCCGCCCCTCACTCGGCCAGATACTGACTGATCCCACGACGGCAGGTCGTTGCCCGCTCGGCGATGGTCCTGTGAAGAATGGCATCATTGGCATCCAGGCGGGTGCGGTCGTTCATTGGATGGTAGAGATGGTATGCCAGGGCGTTGAACTTGACGTTCTGCCTCCTGATACCGTGGTTGATCAGCCGGGCAGTGAACTCGGAATCTTCCCTGCCCCAGCCAACGAATTCCTCGTTGAAGCCGTTGATGGCGATGGCGTCCTGACGCCAGAAGGCGAAATTGCAGGTCTTGATGCCCCGCAGCCTGGTATTGCGGAGCGAAAAGATCCTGGACAGCAGGTTGGAGCGCAGGCAGTTCTTCCTGTTTTTCACCCCCCGAATACAGAAGGAGCCGATGAGCCGCTGCTCCTGGAGGATCTGCCTGGACAGCCGCTTTCCCAGCAGCACCCTGGTGCCCTGGACAAAGTATCCCGGTTTGGCGAACTTGCAGTGATCCTGGACGAAATGGGACTCCAGGATGATATCGCCATCGATGAGGATGATGTAGTCGCCCCTGGCCATGGCGATGGCCCGGTTCCGGCTCCTGGCCAGACGGAACCCCTTGTCTTCCTGCCAGGAATGGATCACCGGGATCGGCGCCTCTTGGCCCATCCGTCGGATCAGCTCTCCGGTATCGGAGCGGGAACCATCGTCGGCCACCACGATCTCCAGGGGCAGCTCCTTCTGGTGCAGGGCGCTCTTCAGAGAGAGGGCCAGAGCCTCTTTCCAGTTATAGGTGGTGATGATCAGGCTGACCCGCACTATCCCTGTCCCGTCCTGTTCCCTCAGTCCAGGAATTCAAGAATGATCTTCAGCATGCGGCGCACCGGTTCAGCCGCTCCCCAGAGCAGTTGGTCACCCACGCTGAAGGCTGTCAGGTACTGCGGCCCCAGGTTCAGCTTGCGCAGTCTGCCAACAGGTATGTCCAGGGTACCGGTCACCCGGGCCGGACTCAGCTCCCGCAGGGTCTCCTCCTTGGAATTCTCCACCACGTAGACCCACTCGTTCTGCTGGCCGATGGCCGCCTCGATCTCGGCCAGCGGGATATCCTGCTTCAGCTTGATGGTAAAAGCCTGGCTGTGACAGCGCATGGCCCCGACCCGGACACAGCAGCCGTCCACGGGAATGGGATTGTCTTCCAGGCCGAGGATCTTGTTGGTCTCGCTGACACCCTTCCACTCCTCCCTGGTCTGGCCGTTCTTCATGGCCCGGTCGATCCAGGGAATGAGGCTGGCGGCCAGGGGAGCTCCGAAATTGTCGATGGGGAAGTCATCGGCTCGCAGGGTCTCGGTCACCTTGCGGTCGATCTCCAGGATGGCGGTGGCCGGATCGTCCAGGAGGGGAGCGGCCTGCTCGCCTATGGTGCGCATCTGGCTGACAAGCTCCCGCATGTTTCTGGCGCCCGCCCCGGAGGCGGCCTGATAGGTCATGGAGGTGACCCATTCCACCCATCCCTGTTCAAAGAGACCGGCCAGGGCCATGAGCATGAGGGAAACCGTACAGTTGCCGCCGATGAAATCCCTGATTCCCCCGGCCAGGGCCTTGTCGATGACCGACCGGTTCACCGGATCAAGGACGATGATGGAATCCTGTTCCATGCGCAGGGTCGAGGCGGCATCGATCCAGTAGCCGGGCCAGCCGTTGTCCCGCAGCTGTGGATACACCCGGGTGGTGTAGCCGCCTCCCTGGCAGGAGAGGATGATGTCCTGCTCCTGGAGGAGATCGACATTCAGGGCATCCAGGAGTTCGTACGTGGTGCCGTTGACCTCCGGCCCGGCCTGGCCGGCCTGGGAGGTGGAAAAAAAGGAGACCGTATATCCCTGAAAATCGTCTTCTTCCCGCATCCGCTGCATAAGGACGGAGCCGACCATCCCCCGCCAGCCGATAATTCCTACCTTTTTCATCGCTCCTGTCTCGTCTCAGATTGGTTCCTGTTTCCTGTTGTCCATCCGGTCCGGTGGCCCGGGGCATTGGGGATGCCCCTCAGTCCAGACGCAGATAGTGCTTCAGTTCCCTGGCAATGAGTGGCGCCACGGAAAAGACATCCAACAGGTCGTCACTCTGCCGGCCCGGATAGGTGTCCGCACCGATGATCCTGGTGATGCCCCGTTCCAAAAACCGCCTCCTCGCATTGCCGGCCAGCACCAGGTGGGTGGCCATGACCATCACATCCTCTGCCCCGGCCTGGTAACAGCGGTCCACGGTCTGAAGCATGGAACCGCCGGTACGGATCATGTCATCGCAGATGATCGCCGTCTTGCCCCGCACCGCGCTGGAGATCTGGCCGACTATGGTCTTGTCCACGTCATAGCGGTCCTTGTTGGCTGCCGTGTGCGGACAGTCCAGCAGGCCGGCCAGCCGGGCCACCCGTTTGCTGAAGCCGTAATCCGGGGAGACCAGGACCAGGTCCCGGATACCCAGGCTGCGGATCTTCTCCGCTGCCAGGTCCTCTGTCCAGAGATGCCTGGTCCGGATCTCACCGGCATGGGCATGCAGCACCGCCTCGGAGTGAAGATCCACGAAGGCGACATAGTTTGGCCTGGTGCGGAAGATCTGCCTGGTCCGGGTGATGCCCTTGGGGATCTCGCCGGACTCCGGTTTTGCCCGTTCCATGGTGGAATACCCCAGGTAGGGAATGACCACGTTGACCGAGCCGGCGTTCCAGTAGCGGCTGCCGGCAATCAGGTCCACAAGTTCCTGCTGGGCCGCATCGGTCCCGGTGGTGGCGATGATCACCAGGTCCCGGCCGGAGATATCCACCGGAAAGGCGTGGTAGACCTCGCCGTCGGCAAACTCCCTGCAGATCATTTCCGTGAGCGGGACCTCCAGAAGTCGGGCCACCTTCCCGGCCAGGTCCATCGCTGGCCTGTTGGCGATGAGAACGATGTTGTCCGACCCGGCCACGATCACAGGTTGTCGGCAATGGCATCGCCCATGGCGGCCGTGTTCACGATCCGGGCCGAAGCCGTGGCGATGTCCGCGGTCATGATCTCCTCTTCCAGGGTTTTGGCCACGGCCGCCTCCACCCTGTCGGCCGCCTCGGGCAACCCCAGGCTGTAGCGGAGCATCATGGCAGCGGACAGGATCTGGGCGATGGGATTGGCTATGCCCTGGCCGGCGATGTCCGGTGCCGAGCCGCCGGCAGGCTCGAAAAGGCCGAAGCCGTCCTCGTTGAGGCTGGCCGAAGCCAGCATACCCATGGAGCCGGTGAGCATGGCCGCCTCGTCGGATATGATGTCGCCGAACATGTTGCCGCAGAGCATGACGTCGAACTGCTGCGGCCGGCGAACCAGCTGCATGGTGGCGTTGTCCACGTAGATATGGTCCAGCTCCACGTCGGGATAGTCGGCGGCCACGCCGGTGACGACTTCCCGCCAGAGGACCATGGTTGTGAGTACATTGGCCTTGTCCACCGAGGTGACCCTGTTCCGTCGCACCCGGGCCGCCTCGAAGGCCATCCGGGCGATGCGCTCGATCTCCCGGCGGCGGTAAAGCATGGTGTCCCAGGCCTTTTCCTCCGGACCGCTTCCCTCCCTGCCCTTGGGCTGCCCGAAATAGATTCCCGAGGTCAGTTCCCGTACCACCAGGATGTCGAAACCATCACCGACGATATCGGCCCGCAGGGGACAGGCAGCGGCCAGGGAACTGAAGACCCGGGCCGGACGCAGGTTGCAGAACAGATCGAAATGCTTGCGCAGGGGAAGCAGGGCGGCGCGCTCAGGCTGTTCTTCCGGGGGCAGCCGTTCCCACTTCGGTCCTCCCACGGAGCCGAAAAGGATGGCGTCGCTCTCCTCGCAGACAGCAAGGGTCGTTTCGGGCAGGGCCTGGCCGTGGTGGTCGATGGCAATGCCGCCGACATCGGCATACCTGTATTCCAGACTGAATCCAAACTGTTCCTGCACCCTGTCCAGCACCTTGACCGCCTCGGCCATCACCTCCGGTCCTATGCCGTCTCCGCTGAGCACCGCAATCGTCTTTTTCATCGCTTCCTGTCCCATGGTTTGGGCGTCTTGAAAAAATCCTTTTCAAGACGCCTCATTGTCTTCTCGCACCGGCCATGGACGACCGCTCTCCTGCCCATCGCCCAGGATTCTTACCAGATTTCCGGCAAAGTTTCCAGAGCAACCATTTTAGCCCCTCGCCGATCGCCTGCAGCGCAGGATCAGGCACTCCTCCCTGCCGCACCGGCCAAAAGAATCCGGCGCCTTGCCGAGGAAAAGGGCAGGTCGAAGCAGACGCTCTCCACCGGCTGCAGGCCGGCCGTTTCCACTGCCTCCCGAAGGCTGTCCGCATCCCGGCCGCCACCCATGAGGACCACCAGGGTGGCAGGGGTCAGCAGGGAGTGGACCAGGGCAAGAAACCTGGCCGGCGCCGCCACTGCCCTGCCGGTAACGAAATCCGCCACCGGCAGCGCTCCGGCCTCTTCCAGGCGAACGGGCCGGATATCCACCTGCACCCCGAGTTCCCTGGCGACGTGGCGGAGAAAGCTCACCCGTTTCTGCCTGGGTTCCAGGAGCACGACCCGCAGCTCGGGCAGGGCCGTGGCCAGCACCAGGCCGGGAAAACCGGCCCCGCTGCCCACGTCGATCAGCACCGCGTCGGGCCGTCCGTACCCCCGGATCAGCGGCACCAGGGCCAGGGAGTCGAGAAAGTGCTTCTCCACCAGATCCTGCCGGCCGGTCTTCCTGGCCACCAGGTTGATACGCCGGTTCCATCGCTCCAGTTCATCGCAGTACCGGGCCAGCCTGTCCACCGTCTCCGGGGGCAGGGCCACATCCAGCCGGCAGAGGCCGGCCTGCAGCAGGGATGCCGCCTCCACCTCAACCCTGGCCACCCAGGCGGACGGCCACGGAGTTGGCGTGGGCGCCCAGTCCCTCCAGAGTGGCAAGGCGGCGGATATGGCCGGCATCCTGCGCCAGTGCCTCCCTGGAATAGGCGATCACCGAGCTTTTCTTCAGAAAGGTTTCCACGCCCAGGGCCGAGGAGATCCTGGCCGTTCCCATGGTGGGCAGGACATGGTTGGGGCCTGCCAGGTAGTCACCGGCGGCCTCCGGGGTGTGCGGCCCCAGGAAAATGGCCCCGGCATGGCGGATCTGCGGCAGCCACTGCCATGGATCCCTGACCTGGAGCTCCAGGTGCTCGATGGCGATCTCGTTGGCCAGATCGATGGCCTCGGCCAGGGTATCGGCGACGAGGATCGCGCCCCGGGTACGGAGGGAAGTCCTGGCGATCTCCTCCCTGTCCAGGGTTGTCACCTGTCTTTCCAGGGCCTTTTCGATCTGTCCTGCCAGGGATTCCGAGGTGGTGATGACCAGGGCCAGGGCCTGGGGATCGTGTTCTGCCTGGGCCAGCATGTCGGCGGCAACGAACTCCGGATCGGCCTGATCGTCGGCAATGATCAGCACCTCGCTGGGACCGGCCAGCATGTCGATCCGTACCCGGCCCATCACCTGGCGCTTGGCCTCGGCAACGTACTGGTTGCCCGGCCCCACGATCACGTCGGTGGCCGGCACGGTCTGGGTGCCGTAGGCCAGGGCGCCGATGGCCCAGGCCGAGCCGAGTTTGTAGACCTCCCGGATCCCCACCTCCCGGGCTGCCACCAGCAGGGCCGGGCTGACCCGGCCGTCGCGGTCCGGCGGGGTGACCATCACCCGCCGCCGCACGCCGGCAATGGCCGCCGGGATGCCGTTCATGAGCACCGAAGAGACCAGGGGCGTGGAGCCACCCTGGCCGCCGGGGACGTAAAGCCCTGCCGAATCCACGGGCCGCACCAGCCGTCCGGTGATGGTGCCGTTGTCGTGGGTGAGGAACCAGGAATCTTCCATCTCCCGCTCGTGAAAGGTGCGGATCCGTTCGGCAGCCAACCGGATACTGGCCAGCAGCTCCCTGTCCACCTCCTGCCCGGCCTGGTCCATCTCCCGGTCACTGACCCGCAGCTCCCGGATGGTCAGTTCAGGGGCATCGAACTGCCTGGAATAGTGCAGCAGGGCCTCGTCACCACGGCTCCGGACCTGGGCGAGAATTTCGGCAACCCTTTCCCTGCAACCGGAATCTGCGGCCACGAACCGCTGCCGCAGTTCCTCGACCAGCGCTAACCCCTGTCCGCCACTGAGCTTTTCTGTCCGCACCATCGTTTTTTTCCCGAACATGTTGATTTTTGATTTTTTTTCATTCACTATAGGGTGCCCTGAAAAAATCGGCCTGTTCGCCTGGGATCAAGGCGTGCAAGATATTTCGCCGCTGCCATACATGGTGAAATATTCAATAGATACGTATTTCGCAGCACACAACGATCAGGCGGAGAGACCATGTTCAGGGTACCCCGGGCTCCGGACAGCACGCCGGCCGTCCCTGCCGGATCTGCGTCCCAATCGGACGCAGGCACTGGTTAGCACGCCGCAGGGCTGCCTGTCAACGGAATTGCAGGAAAAGAACCCATGACAATGATCCAGCGCATCGTTCTGATATTCTGTCTCCTCTGCCTGCCGATCCACCGGCTGACGCCTGCCCAGGCCGCCGACACCGGCCGCTGTCACTGTTTCAAGGTCCGCCGGTATGACCCGCAAAACCGGTTTGCCGCTGACGACTATCTCCTGGCCACCTCGTTCAACTCCCTGCTGGCAACCACCTTTGCCATATCCAAGAGACAGGTCGTGATGCTCAAGATGAAGGCCGGCATCGCTCCGGACGACCTGCTCATCGCCCTCTACCTGGCCCGGGAGACCGGGACAGGACTGGAGACCATCCTGAGCCTGCGCAAGACGCACCAGTCCTGGGGCGAGATCCTGACCGAGGTGTGGCGACAGGAGGAACCTCCGGGGGATGCCGTGCTGCCGCTCCTTGCCTCTCCGGGGAAAGAAGAAGAAGCGGCCCGGCTGATCGTGACCCGGATAACGGCAGACTATTTTGCCGTGCCCAGGGAGCTGGTCTCGAGCCTGCAGACCGATGACCTGAACGGCCGGGAGGTGGTTCTTCTCCTCACCCTGGGCCGATACAGTGGACTGTCCCTCAACGAGCTGCTGGACCAGCACCGGCGACAGTCCAGGAGCTGGAGCGAGATCGCCTTTCACCTGGGCCTGTCCCCTGCCCAGGTCGGCAAACTGCTGCTCCGGGATCGACCACAGCAAACCTCGTAAGGAGCCTTCCATGCGTCTATCGACCCTGTTCCCGATGCTCGTCCTCCTTTCCGTCCTCCCGTGCCAGGCAGCGGTGAACCGGCCGATCCTCAAGTGGCAGTATGGCGGCTGTTACCCATCCTGGTGCGAACGGGGCTGGTACTCCTCGCCAGCCGTGGCCGATCTGGATGAAGATGGAACCATGGAGGTGATCGGCTCGGCCTATTCCATCGCGGTCCTGGATGGTCGCACCGGTTCCCTGGAGTGGCGGGTCGGCTCAGGACACGACCGCAGCGAACCTGCCTCCTACGAACATCGCACCTGGCCGGGGATCGAAGTCGTGGACGTGGACAACGACGGGCACCTGGAAATCATCACCGCCCACAGCGGCGGCTTTGTCTCGGTCTATGACCGCGACGGCTACTTCAAACCGGGCTGGCCCAGGCGTCCCACAGACAACGAACTGCGCGGCCTGGTGGTCTATGACCTGGATGGCGACGGCAAGGCAGAGATCATCGTCACCGGTGCAACCTACGGCAAAACCAACACCTGGGTCTTTGCCCACGATGGCACACCCCGATCCGGCTGGCCCCAGCTCGCCGACTCGAGCGGCTATGCCTACGGCGTGTTCAACGACAACTGCTGGGTGGATGATCTGGACGGTGATCACAGGGCCGAACTCATCGTGCCATCGGATGTTCATTACATCTGTGCCTACGATGACGGCGGTTCCCAGCTTCCCGCCCATTCCATGTACGGTGGCAGGAGCTGGGGCGGCGTGGGCGTGTGGGAATCCATGGTACCCGAGCTGCGCGGCTGGGGAGACTGCTCTTCCTCCAGGGAAGAGCGGTATCGGGCCAACTTCGCCCACGGGGCCAGCGTGGTCAGTGACCTGGACGGCGACGGCA
This sequence comes from uncultured Desulfobulbaceae bacterium, assembly GCA_964626235.1. Classification (GTDB taxonomy): domain Bacteria; phylum Desulfobacterota; class Desulfobulbia; order Desulfobulbales; family Desulfobulbaceae; genus CAZVDY01. The sequence continues at coordinate 95,085 of CAZVDY010000035.1, forward strand.
GCCGCGAGATCGTGACGGTCGGCAACATGTATGACTGCGCAAACGGCCATCCGCCGGGAAAATACAATGCGGTCTTTATTTTCAATGCCGACCGGAGCCGCTTTGCCGCAAACGGCTGGGACTGGTCGGCGCCCCCCACCGACACCGGTGCTCCCCTGAGCGAAGACTACAATATCATCGAGAACTGCCAGCCCAACCCGGTAGTGGCGGACCTGGACAATGACGGCACCAGGGAGATTCTGCATCCTTCCTATGACGGCCGCATGCATGCCTTCTGGCTGGACAAAACCGAGCACCACAACTGGCCCTATGCTGTCTACAACAGCGGCGAGGGCGTGTACCGCTTTGCTTCCGAGCCCGTGGTGGCCGACCTGGACCGGGACGGCTGCGCCGAGGTGATCTTCACCTCCTGGCCCCAGAAGAGCAGCAGCACCCTGCTCCTGGGCAAAGTGCACATCCTGGACTGCCGGGGAACGCCGCTCCACGAGATCGATCTGCCGGCACCCAAATCAGGTAGTCAGACCTGGAACGGGGGGCTGGCTGCGCCCACCATCGCCAACATCGATGACGACGCCGACCTGGAACTGGTGATCAACACCACGGCCAGCGGTTTTGTGGCTTATGATCTGCCCGGCACGGCCAGGGCCACCGTTCTCTGGCGCTCCGGCCGCAACAGGGGCCTGCGCTCCACCGGCACCTCCGGCCATTCAACCACTCCCCAGCAGCCGGGCCGTTTCAGCCTGCCGCCCCTGCTTCATCCCCTCCTTGGCACCCCCTGATCCAACTGTCCATCCGCGCGCACCGACCACAGATGATGCCGGATGATCACGGCAGCCCGGCTGCCTGCCGGGAACGAACTCAGACATGATGGACCATGCCCGACAGGATGAAGTTGCGGTAAAGCTCTGCCAGCTCTATGACCATAACGATAAGCCAGGCAATGATGGCCACCGCGGTCGCAGCCGCGGCCACATCTTTTATCATACCGATATTCCGATCGAAATCGCTCTGCATATAATCACACACCGCCTCTATGGCGGTATTGAGCATTTCGGCGGAAATCATGAACGATGTAGCCAGAACAATGACGGAAGAGTCGATCCAGCCATTGTATATGATGACCGGCACCAGCATCACGGCCGATAGAATGGATTTGTACAAAACCGAGAAATCACCAAAGGCGTATCGGAGTCCGGAAAAAATCACTCTGATCTTTCTGAGCGGATGATACCCGGTCTCGCCTGTTCCGAGCATTTTGTTCTTCATTGGATAGAGTCCCTAGTTGAACATCAGCAGTACCGTCGCACACCAGCCAGATGCGACCAGCAGGCCGGCCATCACATCACTTGGATAATGCACCTGCAGGTAGATCCTGGACAGGGCCACCATTGCGGAAAGCGAAAACAGCACACCGGGAAACAGAAAGGGAAACGCCCTGATTCCCGGGAAATCGGCCAACAGCAGTCCCATAATGGAAAAACTGAACGACTGAGCCGTATGGGCGCTCGGGTAGGACGGGTCCCGGGGCAGCTCGCGAGCCGGCATCCCGCCCGACGGCCGGGGACGGGCAAAGGAAAACTTCATCGCATAGACCACGCCGACGCAACCCAATATACCAAGCAGATAAACAACGGCATGCCGTCTCTGACCCGCCATGATCAGCACCAGCGCCCCGGTCGCCGCTGCCGGGCCCAGCAACTTCATTGAACCGCACCAGGTGACAGCCCCCATTGCCCAATCGGCTGCCGGCGTTCTTTTTCTCCGGAAAAAAGACAGGATATCCTCATCCACCCGGTCGGTCCGGCCTTGCCGCACCATCCTGCTCAACAGGACGAGCAATGCCAGGGAGAAAAAAGAAAATGAAACCAGCGTCATACCCGTTTGCAGGGACAGAATACCGACCGCCTGCCTCTGTACTGTTCCATCGATCTGCAGAAGAGATACAGTCCAACCATGCCGGTCACATCGGCCAGACTGCCTTAGCAAGGTTGCCTGCCATGAACACTTCCATGTCATCCAGTTGGATGATCCGGTCAAGATAAACAAGGACTGAAAAAAATACCATATCCTGTCTCCGGAAATGGAAAAAATCAGGAAGCGATGAATTCCAGAACGGCCTGGAGAACCTCGCTGACCTGGATGGTGTTCATGCAGGTGGCGTGGGAACAGGAACGTCTGCGGCAGCCCAGGCAGTCCAGGGACTGGTTGCGGAGAATGCGATGCTCCACGCCGTAAGGAGCCACCCGTTCCGGATGGGTGGGACCGAAGAGGGCCACGACCGGAATCCCGGCCATGGCGGCCATGTGCATGGGGCCGGAATCCAGGCCAACATAGACGGCCGAACGGAGCAGCAGGGCGGTGAGTCCTCCCAGGCCCATCCTTCCAGCGACCATGATCGGCGTGGTGTTCATTCGCCTGCCGATGCTTTCCAGATAGGGGCCATCCTGGCGGCTGCCGCCGAAGACCACGTCCACTCCCTGTGCCTGGAGCAGATCGGCCAGTTCGGCCCAGTGGGCCGCAGGCCAGAACTTGGTCTTCCAGCGGGCCGCCGCATTGCAGTAGACCACCTTCCGGTCGGTCCTGATTCCGGCAGCCGCCAGGACTGCGGCCGCCTCTTCATGATCGGCCGGACTGCAGCAGAGATGAAAATCCTCTGCTGCCCTTTTGCAGCCCAGCACGTCGAGAAAGAGAAGATTCTTTTCGATCGCATGCTCCACACCGGTCGGAACGGCTACCCGCTCGTCCTGGAAGAGGGGATTCAGTTCCCTGGCATCGGCAAAGCCGTACCGCCTGCCCCCGGGATTGGCCCTGCCCAGCAGGCCGCTGCGAAACGATCCGTGCAGGTCCAGGACCAGGTCATAGGGGCTGCGGCGCAACTCACGCCGGAGAGCGGCAAGCGACACCAGGGTGGCCCGCAGGGCCTGGAGGTAGACACCCCGGTCTGCATGGGGATCGCTGGTCGAGGGGATCTCGATGGCATGGACCGCATCGACGGCCGGATCTGCCTGGACCAGGGGAATATAGCCCGCCTGGATGATCCAGCCTATGAAGCAGCCCGGGAAACACCGTTTCAGGCCATGGACCACCGGCAGGGTATGCACCACGTCGCCCAGAGAACTGGGTTTGACGATCAGGATACGGTTGCCGTTCATGGAGTCTCCTGCCTGGCAACAGCCAGGAACCGTTCCACGTCATCATCAAGGAGCAGGGGCAACAACCTGGCCACCCGTTCCTCTGGCCAGTCCCACCACTTCAGCTCCAGGAGGGCCTCGATCACCTCGTCGGGAAACCGCTTGCCCACCTCCCGGGCCGGGTTACCCGCCACCACGCCATAGGGCGCGACATCGCGGCTCACCACGGCCCTAGCCCCCACCACAGCCCCGTCGCCGATGGTCACCCCGGAGAGGATGGTGGCGCCGTAGCCGATCCAGACATCACTGCCGATGACCACGTCCCCCTTGCCGGCAGGATGCCCGGTGATCCCGGCAGCAGTCGGCCAGCGGTCGGCAAAGGCCATGAAGGGATAGGTGGTGACCCAGTCGGTCCGGTGGTTGCCGCCCAGGATGACGACCACCTGATCGGAGATGGAGCAGTAGCTGCCGATGCAGAGCCTGGTGTTCTGATCGAAGGCCAGTATCTCGGGCTCGCCATAGGTGTGTCGCCCGATGGTGCAGAACGGTTCCCTGACCCGATCCCTGGTGTATGCGGACCGTACTTTTCTTCTCCAGATCATGGCGCTGCTGTAAACAGCCGGATTATGGTGTCGATGTGATCCGCCACGCCCAGACCGTGGCGGTCGGCGAAACCGGGCCGCACCCTGAACCCTTTCGGAAAGGTGGCAATGGCCCTGGCCAGGGTCTGGGGCCGGTTGTCTGGCAACACGATGCCGTCTTCCGGAGAAAGCAGCTCGGCAGCTCCGACACGGGGCGACACCATGACCGGCGTGCCGCACTGGAGCGACTCCACCACCACCAGGCCGAAGGCCTCGTAGTCCGAAGGCAGGATGGTGAGATCCACAGCGGCATAGAGCGGTGCCAGATCGTCTACATAGCCGATATACCGAACATTGTCCGGATGTCCGGCCGGAATGGGACTGCCGGCGACCAGTAACTGGAACCTGCGGGAATCCAGGCCGGCAAAGGCTTCCAGGAGTTGGTCTAGCCCCTTGCACCGGTGTCCGCAGGAGACAAAGAGCAGGCTGAGCCGCTCCGGCCCGATCCCGTATCCGGCCCGGACCCGGTCCACAGCTTCCCCGGTCACCGGTCGAAAACGTTTCGTGTCCACCGGAGGATAGACCACCCGGATCTTGTCCTCCTTCACCGGATAGTGGCTGGTTATCTGCCCGGCCACCTGGCGGGAATGGGCCATGATCCAGGGAACCCGGGCAAACATCCTGGCCTCGTACCGGATCTCCATCCGGTCGTGCAGGTGGCGGAACAGGGCTGTTCTCCGGATCCGACGGATGGTCTCGGGATGCACCCCGCCGCAGACCGCCACGTCCTGGCACCCTGTCCTGGTCAGGCTGAGGGAGAGATCATACTGCGTACGGTCAAAACGGCGGTTACAGATCTCCAGAAACCGGTACTTGCCGAACCGTCCCGGCAGGAGGGTGCGAATACGACGGACTGAGCAGCCGCTCTCCCCGGCCAGGGCCTGGTCCACTTCCCGGGCCAGGACCGTCACCCTGTCGCCACGTTCCAGAAACCCGTGCACCAGGGTCAGGAGGTAGGATTCCATGCCGCCGCCGCGGGCAAACTGATTGTGAAGAATGGCGATCTTCATGCGAACCGCTTTCGGAAATCCCGGATCACCCGCCGCAGCCTGCCGACATAGAGCAGCTTCTTGAGCGGACTGTTGGGCATGAGTTGCCAGGCCAGCTTTTCCCTGTTCCGGAAGCGATAGACAAGATCCAGCCTGATCAGGTCGTCGGCGCGTTCCAGGTAACGGCGCATGGCGGCCAGGTTCTTGTCCCGCCAGTGAGCGGCCGTGATGCCATGACCGTGTTTTTTTCGGAACAGCTTCCTGTTCTCCTTGACCATGGCCTGCACCTCCGGGGAGGCGGCGTCAAAGCTCCCGGAGCCCCGGTGATAGACAAACGCGTCTTCGGTGATCATCAGGGTAGCCCCCTTGGCCGCGGCCCGGTAGTTGAAATCCGTATCCTCGTAATATCCCAGGCCGAAGGATTCGTCCAGACCGTCCAGTTCCCAGTAGAAATCGGTCCGGATGAGGACACAGCAGAAACTTAAGATATCGGTTGGATAGAAATAGCCAAGGGAATGAGCGCACCATTTCGCCCCTTCGACCATGATCTCCCGCACCTTGCCGCCCCTGGTATAGATCTGCTGATCATTGCCAACCTGATTGCTCACCGGACCGAGCATGGACCAGTCAGGATGTTCTTCCATCAGCTTGACCAGCCGGGGAATGGTGATGGCCGGCAGGACCCTGGTATCGCTGTTGAGGAGAAGAAGCAGATCGCTGGCAGCCACGTCCGCCCCCGCGTTGGTGCCGCCGGCATAGCCCAGGTTGGTCCTGTTCAGGAGCAGCCGGATCCTGGAATCCCGGTTGACCGCCTCGATCAGCCCCCTTCTGGTGGTCGCATCGGAACCGTTGTCCACCACGATGATCTCCATGTCCGTGTCGTCCTGCCGCAGGCTGGCCAGGCAGGGCCCGGTGGTGGTCGCAAAGTTGTTGTAACTGACAATGACAACGCTGAGAACGGTCATTTTACCTCCTGTTGTCTGGTTGCCGGTCGGCCACCACGGCCCGATAGACGAACTGGGTGGCCAGCAGGTTCCGGAACAGGTCAGTGTAGGCCCGCCGCAGCCGCATGCCCACGACGGGAATCAGCCGCAGGATGTCCGACGGCGCCAGGATGCGGGTGTCGAAGAGGATCTTGAAGGGACAGAGGTCCTCGAAGGTGTAGTCGAATTCCACGCACCGGTAGCCGCAGGATTCCAGCAGCCGGCGGAGGCTGTCGATGGTGAAGAAGCGGAGATGGCTGTTGTCCAGGATGCCGTAGTCCTGGTACTGCCAGCGGCCGCGCAGCACCTGGAGCCGGATGGTCCAGTGGACCACGCTGCAGGTGGAGATCACCAGGCAGCCATCCCGGGCCAGCCACCTGGGCAGAAGCCGCAGAACCCGGTCCGGCCAGGCCAGATGTTCGATCACCTGGGACATGAAGATCACACCGAATCCTCCCCGCTCCCGGACATGCGCATCCAGCAGCCTGGCCGTGGCCGCCTCACCGATACTGCCGGTTATCACCTCCAGGCCCCGCCGACGGGCCGCCTCGGCCTGTTCAGCCTCCGGTTCCACCCCGAGAACATCGCACCGCCTGTCCCGGACCAGATATTCCCCCATGTAGCCGGTGGCGCAGCCGATCTCCAGCACCCGGCTGCCCTCTGGAATCATGGCCAGCTGTTTGCGGTCGATGTTGTTCTCTTTCAGGGAGGCAAAATCGATCCTGTCCTGGTGATACTTGATCATGGCTGCACCGTGTGAAGACCGCTGTCCCCGGTCTCTTTCTCCTTGTACAACACCCCTCCCAGAAAGGCAAAGAGGAGACCGGTTTCATACACCTTGAGATACGACTCGGTGAGCATGATGGTCAGGAAAAACACCGGAAAGGCCAGGCGGAGACGGTGCCACGGATCCGCCCTTCCGGCCAGCCGGATCATGCTCCAGAACATCCCCAGCAGGACGGCAAGGCCGGGAACCCCGAACATGGTGGTCACCAGGATGTACTGGTTGTGCGGGTTGTCGGTGGGACCGATCCGGGGGGTTTCCCGTTCATTGACCGCCGCATAGGCCGGCACGAAACCGCCGGTGCCCACGCCGAGCAACGGATGTTCCCTGATGATCTGCCAGGAGTTGCGCCAGTAGAGCAGCCGGTAGCCGATGGAGGTCTCGGGATTCCGCCGGCAGGTGGCCGCCTCCTGCCAGGCCTGCTCCAGCCGCTCCTGGAAGGTTGGGCTCAGAAAATAGGCGCCGGCAAAGACCAGGGGCAGGACAAGGGCCACCGTGGCCAGGGCCCGGCCCAGCCGGTGACGAAAAACCTGGACGATCAACAGCGCCAGGAGGACGAAAAAGACCATCTGCCCGGCCCGGCCCTCGGTGATGAACATGTTGAACACCATGGCCGCGGCCAGGAGCAGCCGCAGGCCCCGGTCCAGGCGGCCGCGCTCCTCCCAGATCACCTGGTGGAGCAGCAGATAGACAGCCAGGGCCAGCAGGGGATTGTAGACCACATGCGTTGTCTTGCGGGTCAGGTGTTCCGGCGTGACATCGGCATAATGAACCAGGTCGAACCAGGCCAGGTAGGTCAGGAGCATGGCGATGGTCATGCCGGCCAGAAAACCGTTCACGTAGAGACCCCGGTGGCGGTACTGCGCCGCCGTGAGAAAGACCGGCAGCAGGGCCAGCTTCCACCGGTCAGCCAGCACAGCCAGGCCCGCATCCGGCGCCGGACTCCAGAGCAGGCCGACCGCAAAGAGCAGCAGGTAGAGCCCGAGCCACCTGCACACCGGATGGGTGGAGATCTCCACCCATTTCTCCGGCCAGTGACCGGTCAGGAGCCAGGTGCAAACAATCAGGACGGCCAGGACAGAGAGCGCCGAGGTGGACAGGGGCAGGGCCAGGGCAAAGAGGGGCAGCAGCCAGCCGTTCACCCTGCCGGCGAGCGGGAATCCGGTGGTTGCGACTGATGACAGGGAATGGCTACTCTGCATACTGCATCTGGTGGAGCATGTTGTACACCCCGTCCCTGGCCAGCAGTTCCTCATGGGTGCCCTCCTCCACCAGGTGGCCTTCCTTCATGACGATGATCCGGTCGGCGTTCTTGATGGTGGACAGCCGGTGGGCGATGACAATGGTGGTCCGGTTCTGCATCAGGTTGTCCAGGGCCTGCTGAACCTGCCGTTCCGACTCCGTGTCCAGAGCCGAGGTGGCCTCGTCCAGGACCAGGATGGGCGCATCCTTGAGGATGGCGCGGGCAATGGAGATCCGCTGTCTCTGGCCGCCGGAAAGCCGGGCGCCGGACTCGCCGATCACCGTATCGAATCCCCTGGGCAGTTCTTCGATGAACTCCAGGGCATGGGCAGCCCTGGCTGCCCTGACCACCTCCTCCTGGGAACACTCCTGCCGGCCATAGGCGATGTTGTTGCGCACCGTATCGTTGAACAGGATGGTCTGCTGGGTCACCAGGGCGATCTGGCTGCGCAGGGAATGGAGGGTCACGTCCCGGACATCGTGCCCGTCGATGAGCAGGGCGCCGCTGGTGACGTCGTAGAACCTGGGGATCAGGTTGGCCAGGGTGGTCTTGCCGCCACCGGATGGCCCGACCACGGCCAGGACCTCGCCCCGCCGGACCGTGAGATTGATCCGGTCGAGGACCGGCTGGCCGGCCTCGTAGGAGAAGCTCACCTCCCTGAAGACAATATCTTTCCGAAAGGGGGGCAGGACCAGTGCATCCTTTTTCTCCCGGATTTCCGGCCGGATGTCAAGCAGGCTGAAGATCCGGCTGGCCGCCGCCATGCCGGACTGGATGGTGGAATTGATCTTGCTCACCCCCTTGACCGGTTCGTACACCATGATCAGGGCGGTGAGAAAGGACATGAAGGTGCCTGGCGTGGAATTGCCCTTGAGAACCTGCACCCCGCCGAACCAGATGATAAGGGCCATGCCGATACCACCCAGGAACTCGATGGTGGGATGGGACAGGCAGCGGTACCGGGTCTCGGACATCAGGGTGCGGAAGATGTGGTCCACCCGGGCGGCGAACCGTTTCTTCTCCTGCTCTTCGGTGCAGAAGGCCTTGACGATCCGGGCGCCGCCGATGGTCTCGTGGAGGATATTGGTCGCCTCGCCGAGACTCCGCTGGTACCTGGTTGAAATCCTCCTGAACTTCTTGCCGAAGACGACGATGGGCACCGTGGCCATGGGCAGAAAGACCAGCGAGATGGTGGCCAGTCGCCAGTCCATGTAGAAGATCACTCCCAGCAGGCCGATGACCGAAAAGAAATCCCGCAGGATGTGGATCAGGGCGTGGGACACCGACCCCTGCAGCAGACTGACATCGTTGATGATCCTGGATATCAGCTCCCCGGTCGGCCTGTTCTGGTAAAAGCTCATGGACAGGTCCTGCAGGTGGCCGTATATCAGGTTGCGCAGGTCCTTGATCACGCACTGACCCACCCATTCCAGGAGATAGGAATAGATGAAATAGAAGACCCCCTTGACGAAAAAGACCAGCAGGAGGGCCAGGGGAAGCAGGTTGAGGAGGCGGGCGTTCTGCTCGTAGAAGATACCATCCAGCAGCGGCTTGACCATGTAGGCCTGCAGGGCGTTGAATCCGGCCACCACCACCATGGCCACCATGGCGATGGCGAGTTTTCCCCTGTAGGGTTTCAGTACCCTGTAGAGGCGGGAAATGATTGTCCTGTTGTCCATGTGTTCCACTCGATGAGGCCGCTTTTCCGGTATCCCGGCTCGCGGTGACGACCTGTTCCGACAGACCGGCAGCGGGCTGTCCCGGGAGGCTCCCGCCAGCCCCGACCCAGGATCTGCTATCCTGATGTCGGCGGCAGAATACTACAGCCGCCCCATTTCTGCACTCATATATTCTCCTGCGGCGAAGGACCATGCCCGCCGGAGGGAACGGCCCCCTGTGCAGACGCCGGGCAGGCAGAACACGGCTGCCCGGAATCCTTTCTCTGCCAGGAAATTTTTCAGGGCCGCCCCTTCTTCTTCCATCAGCCTGTCGTGACGGGCCGGGCAGGGAAAGAACACCATTTCAGTCCAGAAACACGGAATGCTTGTTCTTTTTTCCGGAAAATCAATAAATTGTTTGACAGTTATCTTCGGATTTTCTATCTATAAATTCATCTCTTATCTCTGGCACGGTTCGATCTGTACACGGAAACGGACCAACAGGTTTCAATCCATCCAGGACAGGAACACCTGTTTTTTGCGACAGGTCAAGGAGAAAGAGTATGTTTTCCGGAATATCCATCCCCAGACAGCACAGACGGCAAAAAAAGCCTGCCTGCCGGCGCTCCCTTTTTCCCTGGTCACCGACGCATCCATGGCCGCGATCCCTGTCCGGCCGGGCCGGCGACAGCCGCACAGGGCGCCCGGCCGGGCCCGGGGATGGCGTCTCCAGCGTCCCCACACCCCCTGACATTTTTTGCAGCGAACAGACCGATCCCGATCCCCTACACGCCAAGAAGGAGGCCAGTTTGATGAAACGTTATCTCGGAACAGCCATGACTGTTGCGGCAGCCTGTGTTGTCTTGTGGGGTGGCAACACCCTGGCCGGCCAGGACTCATACCCCAATGTCTATGACCAGAGCATGAACAGGAGCGAGCCGGTGGATGTTGGCGACCCGGTGAGCGCCGGCAACGGCTCCTACCACTTCACCATGCCCCTGCTTGATCTGGGAGGCCCCCTGCCCCTTGCCTATTCCATCAGCTACCGTTACGACCAGGTGGCTTCGGGAGAATTTCCGAAAAATTTCCAGGGCAGCACCTCCATCGAGCTGCGCTATGACGACAACGTGGGCGCCGGCAACGACACCATGGTGAACGTGAAACTCATGGACGGCAGGATCATCGCCTTCAGGAAGGACCCGACCACCGGGGAATGGGAACTGACAGACAACACTCCCCTGCGCTACGAACTCCGGGAAACCGGGACCGACTACGAGCACGGCTGGTACTACTTCATGGATCCAGCGGCCGGGCTGGTCTACATGCTGGAGAAGACCGACTTCCACTGGGCCAACATCTCCAGGCCGGTCCATGTCATGGACCGCAACGGCAACACCTGGACCTACACCTATTCCACCACCAGGAACAGGATCACCCCGGACACCATCACCGATGGCAGGGGCCGCAGCCTCACCTTTAATTACAGCAACGGCTACCTGCAACGGGTCACCGATCAGGCAGGCAGGCAGGTGGACTTCACCCTGGACATCACCGCCGACGACTACAACAACTGGACCGTCCTGCGTTCGGTTACCGATGCCGACGGCCAGACCACGACCTTTCACTACACCTTCCTGCCTGCCCTGTCCTGGCAGGCACCCATAGTCCGGGTGGAACATCCCCGGGGAAACAGTCCCTACAGCCAGACTCCCCGGGTGATCACCCTGAACGGCTACGACAACATCAGGGTGGAGGAACAGACAGATCTCCACGACAACACCATGGCCTTTGCCTATGACGAAGCGACGAACCGGGTGACGGTCACCAATCCCGATACCAGCGTGGAGAGCTTTGGCCATTTCGACAATGCCGGTCTGCCCAGGGAGATGAGGGACGCCGAGGGCAACGCCTTCACCTTCACCCAGACATCCAGGGGCCAGGCAGAGAGCCTGACCGACAAGAACGGCAAGACCAGGCGCATGACCTATCATGCGGAAAGCGGCAAGCTCGCCTCCAGGGAGGATGCCGAAGGGCATGTGACCCAATACGCCTATCAGGCCCAGGAGCAGACCTTCACCAATCCGACCAGCGGCGAGACCGTGACCTTCACCTTTTACGACCTGCAGCAGATCACCTACCCGGACGGCACCACCAGGTCGTTCACCCGTGATCCCAGGGGCAATGTCCTCACCATGACCGACCGCAACGGCAAGGTCTGGCGTTTCACCTACAACGCCATGGGGCTCGTGGAGACCGTCACCAATCCCCTGGGCGGGGTCGTCACCCGCACCTACAATGCTGACGGCACTGTGGCCTCTGTGACCGATTCGGATACGGGCAGCATCACCTTCGAATACGATGCAGCCAAGCGGCCGGTAAAGATCAACTATCCTGACGGCACGGATATCCGTATTACCTGGAGCAATACCGACCGCATCACCGAGGTGACGGACAGAAACGGTGTCCGCACCAGGGTGGAGTACGATGCCAACAACAATCCGGTCCGCCGCACCCGGGCCCTGGGCACCACTTTAGAGCAGGTCTTCGCCTATACCTATGACGACATGGACCGGCTGACCCAGGTCACGGACCCCCTGGGCAGCGTCACCCGCTTCGATCATACCTGGTGGGGGGATGTGCGCCGGGTTACCAATCCCGACGGCACCCACCTGGACTTTACCTTCAACACCCGGCGCTGGCTCACCTCCATTACCGACGAGGCCGGCAAGACCACCACCATCGGCCGGGACGACAACGGCTGGCCCCTGTCCTTCACGAGTCCGGAAGGGCATACAGCAAGCCGCACCCTGGACGGCACCGGAGAGATGATCAGCGCAACAGACGCCATGGGCAAGAGCTATCTCTTCGAGCGTGACGCCATGGGACGGATTGTCAGGATAACAGACCGTCTGAACCGGCAGACCACCATCGGCCGGGACAACGAGGGGCGGATCACCTCGGCCACCCTGCCGGTCATCGGCACGGTGAGCTACACCCGCAACGACCTGGGCCTGGTGTCCACCCTGAGGGACCAGCGGGGCAAGGACTGGCACTTCACCTACACGCAGATGGGCCGTCTGGCCACGGTACAGGACCCCCTGGGCCATACCTGGACCTATGGCTACGATACCAGTGGCAGGCTCGCCACCATCACCGCCCCTGACGGGGTAACCGAGACCCGGACCTATGACGGCAACGGCAACCTGCTCCAGCGGGCCTTTTCCGACGGCCTGACCCTGAGCTATACCTATGACCAGCTCAACCGGGTGACCCATACGGGCAGCGTGCCTGTGGACCTCACCTATGACAAGCGTGACCAGGTGACCCGGACCACCATCCACGGCATGGACTTCGATGCCGCCTATGATGTCATGAACCGTCTGCAGACGGTCACTTACGGCGGCCAGATGACGGTCACCTATACCTATGACGCCCGCGGCCTGCTTGCCAGGGTGACAGACAGCCTGACCGGCTCCTGGCTGGAGTTCACCTATGACGGTGACCGGAGGCTGACGCAGATCAGGCGTTCCAACGGCATAGACACCCAGATCCAGCGGGATGCCAATGGCCGGATCACCCGCATCACCCATGCGGGCAAGGGCGACCTGCAGATCACCCTGAACGCCGAGGGTGACATCACCTCTGTCATGGAGGACCTGCCCATCGATGTGGCATCCCTGCTGAGCGCCGAGACCCGGCAGTATCAGTATGACGATGCCAACCAGATCACCACATCGGGTTTCGGCTTTGACGCGCGGGGCCGCCGGACCAAAGACCCGCTCCACACCTACACCTGGGACAGCGCGGACCGGCTGACCGGCCTGAGCCACGAGGGCACGGATGTCACCCTTGACTATACCGCCTCCGGCGAGGTGGGCATCCGCACCGTAGGCACCGCAGTGACGAAGTTCTGTTACAACTATGCCATTGCCGGCCGTCCCATTGTCGCCGAGATGGAATCCGGAGCCTTTGTCCGCTTCTATGTCCATACCCCGTCAGGGCGGCTTCTCTACTATGTGGACCTGCCCTCCACGCCCTGCTTCTATCATTTCAACCAGACGGGCAACACCCTGTTTCTCACGGACAAGAACGGCAACATAACGGACAGCTACGGCTATACCCCCTACGGCCGTCTGCTCAAACACGAGGGAAGCAGCACCCAGCCCTTTACCTATGTGGGTGAACACGGCGTCCGCCAGGAGGGGGACAGCGGCATCTACCACATGCGGGCCCGCTACTACGACGCCTGGACCGGCCGTTTCATCTCCAGGGATCCCATCTGGCCCGAGCTTGCCGAAATAATGCAGAGCAACGGTTCCGGCACCCTGATCGCCCTGGCTGGCCTGAGCCTGCCAGCCACCCTCGGCAGCCCCAGAGCGGCCAACCCCTATCATTACGCCGCTCAGAATCCGCTGCGGTTCATCGACCCTACAGGACTGATGACACAAAGGGAGAGTGAAAGGTTTGGGCGAATAGCAAACTATTTGTCTTCACAATTAGAGGCTATTAAAAAGGATTTTTTCAAAGAGGAGACAAGTGGTTATTATGATCACACCGTAAATAATCTTGAGAATCTTGTTGATGCTGTAAAAGCAGGATATGTGAAAAAAGATGAGGTAAAAGAAAGACTTAAAGAGATAAAAGATAGAATCGGTGAATTGAAACGGGAGATTCAACGCGTAAAAAAAGAAGGTGTTAAAAGCTATTCCGAATTAAGTTATTGTGAGACATACTGTATTAACACCGATTCGCCGTTCGGCACCAGGGAAGGCTGTGTTATGATAACAGATTCCCTCCTTTCTTCCTGGCAACTGCTGCTGGCCGTCATCCTGCTGGCCGTCTGGCTGACAGCGAGATGGTGGATACCCATGCTGACCCGACAGGGATAGCCTGTGTATCCTGAACCGCTGTTTCATCTCTGGGGCAGGGGCGTCAACATCTATCTCATCATGGCGCTTCTCGCCCCGTGTATCGCTGCCTGGGTCTGTTACAGGCTCTGCCGCGAAAGATTCCCCGGCCTTGAACAGCAGGTCCTGGTGCGCTGTATCGTGAATATCCTGACCATCGCCGGCCTGGCCGGCCTGGCCGGGGGGCGGCTCTTCTGTTTTTTCGGCAGGGTTCTGGAGCATCCGGGTCTGCTGGTCACATTCTCGCTGGCCAGCCTGTTTTCAGGCTGCATGACCGTGATGGGAGGTGTCGTAGCAGCCTTGCCCGCGGTCTGGTTCTACCTTGGCCGCTCTTCTTCAACCCGTGACATCCGGCCGGCGTTTTTCGATCTCTTTTTTCCCTCCCTGGCCCTGTTTCAATCCATCTCCCGAACTGGCTGCCTGGCTGCCGGCTGCTGTTACGGCCGGCCCGCCTATGACCTGCCCTGGGCCATCACCTTCAGCGATTCCCGCACGGCCTGCGCGTTCCACGGCATCCCGGTCCACCCGACCCAGATCTATCTGATGCTTGGTCACTTTATGCTGTTCCTGCTGCTGTATTATCTGGCGTGCAAGCCTGCCCTGATCGGACGGCTGGCCGGGGTCTATCTGGTAGGTGCCGGCCTGTTGCGCTTTGTAGTGGAGTTCTACCGGGGTGATTTTCTCCTCTTGTCCGGCTTGTTGTCCTACTACCAATGGATCTGCCTGGCCTTCATCGCTGTCGGAACGGTTATTCTATCAACAGGACAGAGAGAGGAGAAGCAGGCAGGCGAAGCCCCGTGAACAGCATTTTCCCTGGAGCGGCTTTCGGGTGTGCAATCCTCCTGGCCTGGCTGGCGAATCATATCCATGCGGCGCTTTCCCTCCCCCTGCTGGCTGCCTGCCTGGGTCTGCCCCTGCTTCCGGCGGGCAGCCGGACCGCCCTGTTCCGCTCCCTGGAGTTTCACCGTCGCGGCTGGCTCTGCGTCCTGTTCCTGGCTGTTCTTTATTCCGCCGGTTTTCATCTCCTGGCCTGGCTGTTCATACACTTCTACCTGAAAACCTATGTGCTTTTGCCCTCGCCGGCCGGTTTTCTGGAATACTGCATGAACACCGTCCCATGGATGATCATAATGGTCCTGGCAGAGGAATTTTTCTTTCGGGCCTATCTCCAGGAGACTGTTTTCCTCTCCCTGTTCGGCAGTCAGCGCATCAAGGCACTGCATTACCGGAATGTGGCCGCATCCTTCCTTTTTGCCCTGGCCCATATGGTCGTCTATCACTCCCTGCTGCATTTCTACACCTTTTTCGGAGGCCTGGCTCTGGGCTGGGTCATCACCCGATCTGAGCGGAGCATCTGGCCAGGGACAATGCTTCACCTGACCGTGAATCTGCTCAATCACTGGCAGAAAAATTTCCTGATCGTGAATATTCCCTGGCTGTGAAGAGGGAGGGCTGGAGGTCCCGGTGAGGCGCCGGGACCCCTGGCTGGATGCGTGCTGCGGAAAAGAGGCTAGGTGCGCATGCAGTCCACTATCTGGGAATCGAACGCAGACAGGTTTGGAAACACGGCATCGAGATCGAGACTGCCGTCGCCCAACCAGTTGACCAGACCGGCCAGGTACTGTTCCACGCTGGTGGTGGGGACGATGGCATTGTCCAGCATGTCCGCCGATCCCTGGCCGACATCCGGCATGGTGCCGAAAAAGCCGCCCCGTACGGCCCCGCCGCAGACAAAGGCGTGTCCACCCCAACCATGGTCCGTCCCCCTGCCGTTGGAGGTCACGGTCCGGCCGAACTCCGATCCGGTGCAGAGGGTTACCTGGTCGGCAATGCCCAGGGTCTGCATGACATCGAAGAACTGCCCCACGCACTTGTCCAGGTAATCCACCTTGTGGGCGCCGTTGTTGGCCTCCGGCACCGTGCCGATCATCTCGTTGTGGGTGTCCCAGCTGTCATGGCCGACGCAAAAAATCTGCCGCCCCGGGAAGCCGCCTCGGGTTCGGGCCTCGATCAGCCGGGTAACCAGCTCCAGCTGTTCGCCAAGGGACTTGCCCGTCTCGTGGACTCCCCGGCCGAATTCCTGGATGGGATCCTGCATGATCCCGGCGAGCCGATTGTGTATGTCGATGTCATACTGCCTGGCGCGGGCAAAGGCGCGGACCAGCCGGTTGACGTGGTTACTGTCCTGCTGAAGCTGCCGCCTGAAGGTCTCGCCGAGAATGGTTTTGCTTCCTGGCCGGTCACCGTCCAGAAAGTCGAGAAACTCGTAGATGTCGTCACTCACCTCCAGGGGCTTGTAGCGGCCGCCCTGCTGGGCCAGATTGTCGTGCAGGGAAATGTTGACCAAGTCGCCGATATCGAGAAGATCGGCGGTCCTGGCCGCCCAGCCCTGATGAGTATTGCCGGCCAGCATCCAGAGATCGGTCTGGGTGTTGTGTGCCCGGAGCTGGTCAGGCAGGTTGTCGATTTGGCCACCGTTGCCGGCTGCTGCAATTTCCTGGTGGCCGATGGGCTGATTGAGTACCCCGACGTTGCCGACCACGGCCAGCCGGCCCTGGTTGAACAGTTCCTGCATGCGGGTCATCCGGGGGTGGAAGCCATAGGCCGATCCGGACAGGTCCAGAAGCTGATCCCGAGGGATGGCCATCCCGCCACGGATCTGCGCATAACGGTCATAGCGCGGTGTATCGCTTTTCGGCACCACCATGTTGAAACTGTCGGCGCCGCCGAAGAGGAAGACAAAGACCAGGGCCTTGTAATCACCGTCCGCTCGGGCCGGCCCGGGCCGAAGGGCCGGAAACAGGGACAGCCCGGCCAGGGTGCAGAGGGACTGTTTCAGGAAGTTTCTCCGATCGATCCGTTCCATCGTTCCGTCACCTTGTCTACCGTTGTACCGCGTACTGGGGCGAGACCATCACCAGGCCGATCAGGTCCCGGACGATGAACTGGGCGTCCGTGATCGGCACCCCCAGGTCATAGTCTATGTGCTGGCGCAACATCTGCCTGAGATCATCTCCCATCTGCCCGCCCATGAGGAGGATGTCAAGCCGCTCGAGGAGTCCGTCATAATCGCCGTTTTCCACCAGCCGGGCCTCCTCGTCCAGGCTCAGCGAGGCGGTCATCCCGTCCACCTCGTACTCGTCCCGTTCAAATATGCAGTAGAGCACCATGTCCTGGATGGCCACGTAAGGCAGGATTGTCATTTCCGGGGCATAGAGCGGATTGCCGGCAGCATCCACCAGGTCTGCCGGCCGGTCGTCCGGGGTAAAGAAGTTGAATACTGTCGGTGCCGAAAGCACCTGCTGGGGGATGGATCCGGCCGAGTCCCGGTATCCGAATGAGGTGTAGGAGAAGTCACCCTCGGCATGCAGCCCCTCCCTGGCGTGGAAGGTTCGCCACAGGTGGGTGAGGAAGAGCAGCGGCTCCCTGAGCTTACCGAATGTTTCCGGAGAGTCCCGGGCGCCGTGCAGGGCCTCCGGATCCAGGAGAATGGCCTTGATGACCGCCTTCATGTCGCCGCGCACCCCATGGCCGTTGTCGTTGAAGGCCGCGGCCACCCGGTCGATGTAGGCAGGCGTGGGATTGGAGGTGACCAGTCGCTGGATGAGGCGGCGGGCGATGAATGGCCCCGTATTGGGATGGCCGGTAAGGATCTCCACCACGCTGTCCAGGTCCTGCTCTGTGGTCTGGCTTGCCGGAATGGTATGGCCAAGCACGGTCTTGGCGCCGGTATCATGGTCCTCGGGAAAGGCGACCATGGGTGCGGTACGTATGTACAGCGTGGCCAGGCCGGCGGCTGGATCGGAAATGCCGTTGTCAGAAGACCAGCCCGTGAACACCCTGGCCATTGCCGTGATGTCCTGTTGGCTGTAGGTGGGGATGGGGCGGCCATCCCGGAGTTTGCGGGTGCCGTCCTGGTTCAGCTCGTACAGCCCAATGGTGAAGAGCTGCATGACCTCGCGGGCGAAATTCTCGTCAGGATGAACATTGCCGCTGGCCTTGCGGTTGCCGAGATAGCTCAGATAGATGCCCATCATGGGGCTTCTGGCCACCGCCCTGAGCAACTCTCTGAAGTTGCCGAAGCTGTGTTCCACCAGGAGATCATAGTAGCGGGCCAGGCCGTCATCCTTGTCCACCAGCTCGGACCGCTCGGAGACCACGAAGATCTCGCTGAGGGCAAAGGCGACCCGCTGGCGGAGCTGGTCCTCGCCATCCACGGAACAGTGCCACCAGGCATCCCGCCGCGCCCAGTTACGGCCGGCAAGACCGTTGTCCCACTCTTCCTGGCTTGCCGGGGTGGAAGCTTTCATCCAGTCCAGGTGATAGCAGGGAGGCTTGCTGAACTGTTCATCGATCCACCCCTCCAGGTCGTCGGAACCGGCCAGGGCCTCGATTTCCTCCATCCTTGGCCCATAGGTGGCCCGGGCCAGAAAGGCCGAGGCCATGGCCGGGGTCACGTCTTCGCCGCTCACCACCGGCACGGCCAGGAGATAGTCCACATACAGGGCAATGGCGGCATTGTCCGGCCAGAAGTAGATACCGGCCGAGTCTCCGCCGGTGAACGGTCCGCCCGGCAGCCGTAGGAGATGGTAGTTCCCGTCGGCCAGTTCGCCCACCGTGACGTTGGTGCTTCCGGCTCCCTCCACGCCCAAGGCGAAGGCCACTGCACTGTCATCCACCGGTCCGAGCCTGTCGAGCCGGACCGCCGCATAGACATCCCACTGGCCGCTTTCGGGCAGGATACCGGCGAGGTTCGCCTGGATTCCCCACTCGTGGAAACCGCCGTGCAGGTAGGCGGCCCAACCGTTTTCCGCCCTGGAATCCTCGACCCAGGAGGACATTTCCATGAACAGCTGCAGGCCGAACTCGCCCAAAAGACGGCACCCCTGGTATTCCGTCCCGGCGGGACAGCGGTTCTCCAGCGCCGATGTCCCGGCCGGAACCGCATAGACCCGGTCCACGTACATGTACTGGATGGCATCGCTTGCCGGCGGTGCGAACCAGAGGTATTTCTCGGCATCGAAAGCGTAGGGCGACCCGGTGATCCGCAGGGTATGGTATCGGCCGTCGGCCAGGGCCTTGAGCGGAATGTCCCGGCCGTGGGGCGTGGGATCCACACCCAACCTGAGTGCCACTGCATCCCCGTCGACATCGACCCCGGGATCGACCCGGACGTCGGCATAGATGTCCCACTGGCCGGTTTCGGGCAGCAGCATCTGGAAGGGCACCTGGACGCCCCACACAGGGGTGCTGCCAACCATGCGGGCCGCCCCGTGATCCGAAGCCAGTTCGTCGTGGACGAGCTGGGCCTCGGCAAGCCGAAAATTGAAATCCTCATACTCGATGCAGCCGCCGCCGGTGCAGAGTACCGGCGTGGAGGGCACGACCCGCGGGTAGCGGAAACTCGCCAGCATGTCGTTCAGGTCCCCGGTCCCTTCGCCAAAGGACTCCATGGCTGCCACGTTCCGCACGGTATCGGTGAACCGGTCGACCCGGGCCAGCCGCTCCTCCTCGGTGGCATCCGGCCAGGTCAGGCCCTGCTGCTGTGCCTCGAGGCTGAGCCGGGCGCCGTTGAGGAGAATCACCCAGTCCACGCCCATCCGCTCGATGCGAACATGTTTGAGATACAGGGCATTGCCGGCGGCCGCCGCTTCAGCCTGCTCCATGAGCTGGTCGGCCCCGATGACAAAGGCGGCGTTCAGATAGGCCAGGCCCGGACCGGTCTTGGT
Source organism: uncultured Desulfobulbaceae bacterium (assembly GCA_964626235.1). GTDB lineage: Bacteria > Desulfobacterota > Desulfobulbia > Desulfobulbales > Desulfobulbaceae > CAZVDY01. The sequence goes on from CAZVDY010000035.1 coordinate 115,150, forward strand.
GTCGATCCTGGAGGGATGCTGCCGGATCGACTCGTGCAGATCCTGGATATACCGGTAGATGAGCGGACCGGCATCCGGACCGTAATAGCCATTGCAGAACTGGCGGACAAGCTGGTCGCCGTCCAGCGTCGGGTCCCACATCAGCCTGGAATAGAGCCAGGTATGCAGAGCGGCGAAGCTGCCGCCCCTGGAAGAATAGCTATCCTGGAGGAAGATTCCCTCAACGTCCTGGATCCCTGCCAGCCTCCTGATGGTCCCGATCATGGGATAGATGGTGGGCAGTGGCTGCAGGTAACCGGAAAAGTTGGTGGTATAGAGCCAGGTCCAGATATGGTCGGTATGATTGGTCCATTCCTGGAGATAATTGAAGAGCGTGGTATTGTGATCACCATCCAGGGGCTGGGCCCAGTCGGCCTCGATGGGGGCGAAGGCCACCCCGGCATTGGCCGGCAGCGTGATACTGGTCGGCGGCTGCAGGCTCCAGAGATAGGCCTCACCCAGGAACACGGCCTCAGGGAACTCGTTCCTGAGGGCATCCGCTACCCGGCCGGTCAGGTACATGAGCGGCGCACCCGCTGCTCCGCCGTTGGCGGCGACCAGGGCCTCGTCGGCCGGATCATGGCTGCGGGAACCGCCGTCGATATGGCTGATTTTCGGGTACCAGAGGCCGGTCTGGTTCTCCACCTGCCTGTATCGGCCGCCGTTACGGAGATGGGCCACCGCATCGTTGAAGGTGGCATCGGCCGTTGCCGGATTGTCGCCGACATTGAAACTGATGGCATCGTTCCCCGTATTGATGCCAAAGCCATGCCGTGTCCGCAGCAATCCCCGGTGATAGCTCTCCTCGCCGTTGTTTTCGTAGAGATAATCCGTCTTGTGGCCGAGCTGCCCGTTGAGCTGGATACGGGCGGCGAAATCCGCGTCCGGATTGGGCCCGTCGCTGTCTATCGGTTCGCCGGCCTCGGGGTTGAAGACGCCGCGATAGCGGAACCTGGGGACGACGATCCGGCTCTCTGCAGGCATCGGCGGGGCAGCGCCATCGGCAAAACGGGGAACCGAAACCGTATCAAGGGCATACCATTCATACCCCACCAGCTCCCGCAGATACTGGTAGACACCATAGAGGGTGCCCCGGTCCGTGGCACCGGCGATGACCAGGTTCTGCCCTTCCCGCCTGAATACAAAGCCGTCCTCACCGACCTGGGCCGGGTCTGGCGGATCGGTGACATAGTCGTTGTGAACACCGACAACGATGTAGGGACCTGCAGAGGCATCATAGGCGGTGGTTCTCCGGACCTGGACATTGGCCTCTTCCAGATAACGAACCAGCTCATCAGCAGCAAACTGTTCACCTTCGCTGGCCTGGCTGCCCACAAGAACCGAATACTGGGCTGGCTGACTGGTCCGGGCCGCCGTCTGCAGGGAATAGACCACCTCTGCCAGGCCGATCCTGCCATCGCCGTCGGCATCACCCTCCACGTGAATGGCCGGTGTAGGCTGGCCGCTCATGGCCTGCAGCCCCGGAATGGTGTCGGCCAGGTCCACCGAGCCATTGCCGTCCAGATCACCCCGCCTGTCCTCCGGCGGCTGGGGAACGACCCGGAGGACGGCTGCATTGCTGGCCACCGATCCGTACTCATTGCTCACCACGCAATGATAGCGGCTGTTGTCGGCATCCACGGTCAGGGAGGGAGTCGTATAGGTTGCTGCGGTGGCCCCACTGATCAGGGTGTCGTTTCTGTACCACTGGTAGGCCAGAGGATCCGTACCGGTGGCCACCACCGTGAAGGTCGCGGTCTGGCCGACATTCCGCACCAATGAGGCGGGATGACTGGTAATCTGGGGCGGATCCCCCTGTGCCTGCCCGATTTCGTACTCCAGGAGAACATCGTCGATGTAATAATCGGAATATTCACCGGTATTGTAGGCGCGGATATTGATCCGGCCGATGTGGGTATAGCCGGCCGCCACCTGCTGATTGACCAGCTCCGTGATATCATAACGAAAGGTCTGCCATTCATTGGCATCGTCGATACCCGTGTCCGCAGTTTCGAAGTAGTCGCTCTCAATCCATGTACCGTCGTTCTTTGCAAACCGGACACCGATCTTGTAGGTCTGGGAAGGATCTTCCCGGTCGCTCACCTGAACCTCGTAGACAAAGCTGGTAAACCGGGTGCCAGCCGGCAGCTCGGGGAGTCGGGACGACTCATCCAGCCGGATGAGTTCATGAACCGAATTGTCGCCGGTAAACTTCTCCGCCCAGGAGCCGTCATAGACGAACTCGGCGCTCCGGGTGCCACCCGAGTAGGTGACCTCTGTTTCCTGGTCATTCCAGTAGAAAAGGTTTGCCGCCTGGCTCATATTCCAGCCTGTCAGCAGCAGCACAAGCACGACAAAAGGGATTGGAAACGTTCTGGGACACATCGTGGAACTCCTCTACGACTTCTATATAAAAAAAATTATCACCTTTTCTGTTTACCGTTTTCCCTTGCTGTCCGGTTGTTGCGAAAACAGCAGGGGCGGCCATCCGACCCGGACAGTTCATGCTCGACCGGTATTCGATGTGCAGGCTGGATCATCTGCCGAGAAGTCTGTTGCACCGGCTCTGGCCTGCACCTGTGATTGGTCAGCGGAGAAAGGAATGGATCGGTCGTCCTGCTGGGTATGAAATAGAGCAGGCCCCTCAACGTACCAAGAAATGGACGCCGGAGACACCGCATGCTCCTATTGGTCCGCCTGCGGGACAGACTGTCTTTTCCTGATTAAAATGATGACAAAAATCAAGAAATCGCCTTGCGAACATATAACTCACCAACCTGTCCGTCAAGTAGATTCTATCGATTTTGAACTGGAAAATTTCCAGGAGAACCGGACAGGCAGTCCTGATGGACCGTATGAATCCCTGTCCGGCGATGGAAAAAAGATGCGTGCCGCTGGCCTAGGCTGCCTTGGCCGGGGCGAATTTCGGGGACTTGAGAAAGAACCTGAATATTTCGATCAGCTTTTCTTCCTGTTCCGGAGTAGTCTGCCCAAAGGAGATACCATAGAGATTATAATCATCCCCGGTTTCGCTGTGGGTTATCCGGCCGTCAATGGTGACGGTTCCGGAATCGGGTTCAGTCCGGCGGACAGGCAGATGGATCCGGACCGTAATCTTTTCCTTGGGAGCAAGCTGTTCCCTGGTTTTGACCTTCAGTCCCGTGAGGCTGATGTCACGGGTCACGCCGTCGATCTGGACACTGCCCTGCAGCAGATCCACCTTCACACTGTTCTGGATCCTCGGATGGCGCCGTTTCTCCCCTTTCCGGCGGACAGGCGGTTCTATGGAGTCGACCTCGAAGCCTGCCAGACCGGACTCCAGCTGCTCCGCTATCGAATGAAGCTCTTCTGCCACCAGGGCCGTGGCATCGGCCTTCTTGGCACTCTGTTTCAGAACGTCGAACAGCTCGTCGATGCGGGTGTAGAGGGTAGCCAACTGTTGGGTCTGTTCCTGATTGTGATCTGCTATCTGTCCCGTGCTTTCCAGGGACTGGGTGATCCCGGCGGTCATGGACTCGAAGGCCGAAACCGTCTGTTCCGACTTCTGCTGGGAGCGATGCACGTTTTCCACCACCTTGCGCATGGAGGCGACCGAGCCGGCAACACTCTCGGTCAGCCGGTTGATCAGATCCGTGATCTCGGTGGTGGAGTCGGCAGTCTGGTGGGCAAGGTCCTTGATCTCGTTGGCCACCACGGCAAAGCCCTTGCCGGCCTCGCCGGCCCGGGCCGCCTCGATGGTGGCATTGAGGGCCAGCAGATTGGTCTGATCGGCGATGTTCTCGATGGACTCGATTATATTGTGTATCTTTCCCGTGGCCTGTTCCAGGGCCTCCATCTTCCGGGCCGTGGCATTGACGCTTTCCACGGTCTCTGCCAGCTCCCTGATATTCTGATGAACGATATCGATCTCCTCGTCCGCCTGCTGCCTGGTGGCCTCGGCACTGACCCGGGCCTCGCTGATCTGCGCGTCCACGGTCCTTGAGATTTCCTGCAGGGACTCGATGGCCTGCAGCACCTGGGTGGCGGTATGCTGTTCCTGGGCATTGGTCTCGGATATTTCCGAAGAGACCGAGGCGACCTGCTGGGAGGAAAGGGTCATCTGCTTGCTGTTCTTCTTGAGGCGGTGGAGCATCTCGTTCAGGGCCAACCGCATCTTGTCCACTTGGGCGACAAGCTCGCCCAGCTCATCATCGTTGTTCCAGGCTGTATGAAACTTTTTCAGGTCACCATCCGCGATCCTCCTGGTCATGTCCACCACCTGATCCAGGGGATCGGTGATGCTGGCGGCGACCGCCCGGCCGATGACAGCGGCCAGAAGAACCGTCAGCACCCAGAGGAGCACCTCGCCGATCACCATGGTCCGCACCCTGCCGTCCGACCTGTCCGCCATCATGCCGACGGCCTTGTTCATGGTGGCCAAGACCTTCAGGCTCAGGGCATTGATCTTGTCCAGCTCGGCCTCCTGGAGTGTTGCCTCTTTTGCCCGGTCAACCTCCCGCATGTACTGCTGCCAGAGGTCGCTGACCCTGTTCAGCTGCGCCCTGATCTCGCTGCCGGATGTACCGGGCAGCTCCACCGGCTTCTTCATACCCAGATCCAGAAAGGTCTGCCCACCGTCCAGCAGGGCGCCCAGGGAGAGTTCAAACAGGCGCCTGGTCTTGTCGATCACCTCAAAATCGGGCCTGCCCGATGGATGCTGCTTGTGGAGGGCGAGAAAGAACTCCTTTGTGAACTTCTGGGTGAGCATTCGCTGGCGGCCGGCGATATTGACCCGCAACCCCTCGCTCTTCTGAAAATACAGGGTCAGGCAGGTATAGGCGACCACTATGGTGAGGACTGTGAGAAAGAAAATCCCCATGGTCTGGAGCTTTTTTTTCACCGACAGTTGCTCGACCCGCAGTAGCCGCGCCATCATTTTCCTGTAATCGACCATGCCCTCTCCCCAAACCGGTTCGTCATCTTAGAAAGATGTTTCAGTTTCAGTGTATGTCCGGCAAGAAAAAAATACAATGGTCAAAATGCGTCTCCGGCAGACGCATTTTGACCATCTTGCCCTGGGAAGAGCAGGGATAAGGGGGGGGAATGAGCCGACAGCCGACACACCGCACGGTGGTCAGGGCGCGGCCGGTTTTCCCGAGGCAGGAAGAATGACGACCTGGGCAGCCCGCTCCGGCCGCAGATACCGTCGGGCAAGCTTTTCCAGGTCTGTCGTGGTGATGGCCGCGTAATCGCTGCTGATGGTCCTTGGCCACACCACCTGGTCCGGATGGCGGGAAGAGAGACTGAGCACTGTTTCCAGCCAGTATTCGTTACTGCGCAGCTGGTCCCGGATGGCCACCAGGGTGGGTTCCAGAGCCCGGCGCAGTTCATCCTCGCTGATCCGACCGGCTGCCAGTTCGGCGGCGGTATTCCTGAGGGTACGGGCAAGCAGGTCCGCCTGTCCGGGGGCCACCAACAGCTGGCACCGCAGCAGGCCGAATCCCGGATCGATCCGGCTGGGCCGGTTGTAGACCAGTGGTGAATAGACCGCTCCCAACGTTTCCCGGAGCTGGAGGCGAACCCGGTCGGCAAGCACGGAGGCCAGAACGCCGGTCCGCCTGGTGCGGGAGATGTCCCACATATCGTCGGTGGGCCAGGCCAGGACCACCAGCCCCCTGGACAGTTCGGTCTCCACGGACAGGCGCAGTGTTTCCCCGCCCGGAAAGCGAATCCGTCTGCCGACCGGCCGTGGCAGGGAATCCCTTGTTTCCTTGCCGAAAAACCGGCCAACCTGGGCAATGACCTCCTCTCTGTCGAAGTCACCCACCACGTTGATCTCCAGGCCGGCAGTACGCAGGACGGGTCTGAGCCAGGTTTCGATCTGCTGCAGATCCAGGCGCATGAACTCCTCCCTGGACGGCAGGCCATAGCGGCGGTCGCCGCCGGCAAGGAACCGTTCGCCCTGCAGATCCATCATTCCTTCCACCGTGTGTTCGAGCTGGTCGTACATCTGGGCGAACCTCTCCCGGCTGCGCTCGAACGCCTCGCTGCGGAAAGCCGGATCGTGAAGACAGGTATAGAAGAGATGAAAGAGCAGCTCCAGGTCCTCGCTCAGGCTGTTGCCCCTGAAGGAAAACGATTCCTCGCCCACCTGAAAATCCATGGCCACACTTGTGCCGGCCAGGGCTGCCGTCAGGGCCTCCCGGTTCATTCTGCCCACACCACTGCCCCTGACTACGGCTTCAGCCAGCATGGCCAGACCGCCGACCGGCTCCGACAGTTGGCCCTCACCGAAATGCACCGTGGCAATGACCTGGTTGGGCTGAAAATCCGTCTTCTTGAGATGGAGCCGGGTTCCGTTGGCAAACGTACAGGTCTCGGCCCCGATTCCGGGAATCGATGTGCATTCCGGCTCATGCTCTCCCGGGCCGCCCGGATCGAGATAGGGAAATTTCCGGACAGCCTCCTGACTCCAGGGAGCAACGGCAGCAGCCATCGCCTCCTGGAAAGCAGCCGCGATCCGTTCCGCGGCCTCTTGCTTGTCGCCGAGGTTCTCGCTGCCCACCACCTGCACGGCCCGGCGCTCATGTTCCCAGACCTGGCGCAGGGCGGCCTGGACGTCGGAGAGGGTCGCCTGCTCGATCATCGGACCGAGCACGTCCAGGTCCTGTTGCGGCGAGAGGATCACCTCCCACCTGTTCAGTTTCTCCACCATGGCTTCGCCGATCTGAAAGCTGTTTCTGCTTGCCGCGGTCTTGGCCTCGATCTTCAGGCGGGTCATGAGTTCCTGTTTCACCCGGGCCAGCTCCTCTTCGAGAAACCCGTACCGGATGGCCTGGCGAAGCGTGTTTTCCAGGAGGTTCAGGGTCTCCTTCCACCTGCCGGCCTTGGCATGGGCCCCCAGGGATCCGTAGGCCCACCGCCGCATCAGAACACCGGCATAGACCCGGGCACTGGTCATGGGGCTGTCCGGCCTGGAGAGCAGGTCCTGCAGGCGGTTGTCCAGCATGGAAGCGGCCAGGTAGATCCGGAGCTGTTCGGTTTCCCAGGCCAGGGTATCCGGAATCGGCTCCACGTTCCAAGTGGTTTCGATGGCCACGTCGGTGTACCCAAGGTCAGGCTCGTACAGGTAAAGTACATCCTGGCCGGCATCCGCCACCCGGCCCGGTTCAGGACAGTCCACCGGCACCGCCGCCCCCTGCACTCCACCAAGATTCTCCCGGATCAGGCGGACAAGCGTATCCAGGTCTGTATCGCCCACCACCACCAGGAACATGTTTTCCGGCCTGTACCAGGTATCGTAGAAGCGCCGCAGCCGGGCGGCATCGGCCTGGCCGATGGTCTCCTCGGTGCCGATGATGTCCCGCTCCGCGATGAGGGTATTCCGGAAGAGGAACTGCCGCCTGGCCCGGTGAACCCTGGCCTCCACGGTATCCCGGGACCGCTTTTCGGCCAGGATGACCCCTCGTTCCTGTTCAACCTCCTGCTCCAGCAGGAGCGCGCCCCGGGCATAATCGGCCATGACCTGCAAGCCATCGGCCACGATCTCGGCCCGGCCCGAGGGGAGCATCAGCTTGTAGACCGTCTCGCCGAAGCCGGTGTGGGCATTGGTATCGGCACCGAACTCCATGCCGATGGACTGGAAATACTCGACCAGGGTTCCGGGAGGATAGTGGGTGGTGCCGTTGAAGAGCATGTGTTCCAGAAAATGGGCATATCCCTGTTCCCCGTCCCGCTCCTGGATCGCCCCGGCCTGGACATCGAGGAACATGGCGACCCGGTCCGCAGGCTCATGGTTGGCCAGGAGCAGATACCGCAGGCCATTGTCCAGGACACCGTAGCGCAGGGCCGGATCGGGCCGGAGATCACTCTCCTCCCATGGCCAGCCCACGGTAATGCAGGGGACAGCCGGGTTGCTGTCCGATAGTCGGGTCGCCGTGCAGCCGGTGAGTACAAGGAGAATGGAGAGAACAAAAGGGGCGGCGAAACAGCGCAGTCGCGATAGAATCATTGTTTTCTTCGCTCCAGTGCAATAGGTTGTAGGGTGTTCTGAACCCATGATGGACAAATCGGGCTGTGACAGCCTTACACCATCTCTTCCGAATTCGTCAAAGAAAATGGAACTCCAAGGAAAAAACGGCCTGGTGACCGGCGCCTCCAGAGGCATAGGCCTGGCCATCGCCCGGGCACTGGCCGCCCAGGGTATGCGGCTGGCCCTGACCTGGTTCGACTGGCCGGAAGCCTCGGCTGCCATGCGCAGGGAATTCCAGGCCATGGAAGAGGACCACCTGATCCTGCGGGCAGATCTGCGCAGGCCGGACGAGGTGGCCGCCATGGCCAGACAGATCGGCGATGAACTGGGCAGCCTGAGCCTCCTGGTGAACAATATCGAACGGGGTGGCATGCCGATCCTGCATGGTTCCTACCTCAAGCCGGTCAACCGGAACCAGTGGCGGCTGGAACAGGAGACCACCCTGCAGGCCAAGTGGCTGGTCCTGGAACACTGTTTCGGGCTCCTGCAGGCGGCCAGCGAGGCGGCGGTGATCAACATCTCCTCCATAGCCGGCCTGGTCGGCCGCAGCGGTCCGGCTGGCCTGCTCTTCAACGACGGTTATGCAGCGGCCAACCGGGGCGTTTCGGTGCTGACCGAAACCTGGGCGAGAATGGGGGCGCCCAGCATCCGGGTCAACGAACTGATGCTCGGCCTCGTCGACACCCGCCACGGACCGGGCACCAGGGGATGGGACCTGCTCACACCCCGGCAGCAGGAGCAGCTGCTGGATCACACCCTGGTCAAGAGAACCGGCACGCCCGAGGAGGTGGCCAGGGCCGTCCTCTTCCTGGCCCGGGACGCCGACTTCATGACCGGCTCTGTCCTCCGCCTGGACGGCGGCTATGTTCTCGGCGGAGAGGAGGTTCCGCCCATGCCGTCCGGCAGCCTCGAAGAGGGAGAGCAATAGGCCCTACAGGTCGAGGACCCAGTCCGGTATCCGGTGGAGGATATACTCGGTCACCTTTGCCCGCTGCTCGTCCCGGTTCTTGCCAGAACCCACCTCCTCCATGACCTCCTCGAAATCGAACCAGCAGAGTTCTTTGTCATCCTTGCTGTAAACGGTGAGAATCCGATGATCCGGTTCGTGGATATCCTCTTCCTCCTGGATGGCACCAACAAGACGCGCCGCCTCTTCGTAGGGCAGAAAACGAATCTTTTCCTCTTCGCTCATCAGTACTCTCCCTTGCCGGAAAATTCATCTTCCCCGGGACCGTGGCCCTCCGGTCTGCAGGTCACGAGGTTGCGCAGCTCGGAATCCGGAAAACGCCGCTGCAAAAAAAAGGGGCGGAAGAAGGTATCTTCCCGCCCCAATGCCTGGTCAACCGGTTCTGTCAGGCCGGTTTGACAATGGCCCCCGACCGGATACAGCGGGTACAGGCCCGGATCCGCACTGTCCGACCGCTGGGCGTGACCGTGCGCACCCGCTGCAGATTGGGCAGCCAGCGCCGTCGGTTCTTGTTGTGGGCATGACTGACATGGTTGCCGGTCGCCGGTCCTTTTCCACAAATTTCACATACTCGAGCCATGATATGTTCTCCTCTAGGGGCTGATCTTCTTTTGAACCGAGAATATTTACCTGTCGGACAGGAAAAATGCAAGCCATTTTTCCTGTCCGGCACCCTCTTTTCCCTCCCGGGACCCGGACGCCGGACAGGACCGGCAAGGGCCGGCCGCACCTGATTTCTGGATCGTTTTTTTTCCATACCTGCGCTATACTTTGTGTCATGCTGACCAGTCTGCGCGGAAAACTGATCTTCATCTTTGTCGTTCTCACCGTCTCGGTGGTCATCATCAGCAGCGGCTATGCCCGCTATCAGCAACGGCAGTTCGCTCTGGACCGCTCCAAGGAGCGGTCCGAGGTGGACCTGCAGCTCATCACCTCGGACATCCACTCCGTGCTCCTCTGGGTCCTGCGGGATCTGCTGGTCCTGCGGGATCTGCCCACCCTGCGGGAACTGATCAACACCGATGATCCGAGCAGACGGCTGAAGGCCTTTCACGACGTGCAGGAGGAGTTCTTCGCCCTGGCAAGCCATCACCAGATCTTCCAGCAGATCCGCCTGCTTGACTCCAGAGGCCGGGAGATCATCAGGGTCAACACCAACGGCTCCAACACCTGGCTGACCCCGCCCCAGGCCCTGCAGGACAAGAGCGGCCGCTACTATTTCAAGGAGGCGGTTCACCTCTCCGCTGACCAGGTCTACATCTCGCCCATGGATCTCAACGTGGAACAGGGCAAAATCGAACAGCCCTACGTGCCGGTCATCCGGTACGCCACTCCGGTCTTCGATGACCAGGGCACCAAGCGGGGCGTCCTGGTACTCAACGTCTTTGGAGCCACCTTTCTCAACCTGCTCCGGGAACAGCAGAACCAGGTCCGTCACGGCCAGAAATATTACCTTCTCAACAAGGACGGCTACTTTCTCTTTCATCCGGACTCCAGCAAGACCTTCGGCTTCATGTTCAACAGCCGCGAGACCTTTTTTCGTTACGAGCCCGACCTGCGGGAACTGCTGAACAGCGAGCCCAGAGGGCTGGTGATCCAGCGGAGCCGGGAGACCGGCAAGCAGACCCTTTTCGCCTTCCAGCGGATCGAACTCATCTCCTCCATTGCCCCGGAAACCTACGGAGACTCGGAGATCTCCCTGTCCGGAAACAACTACTGGATCCTGCTGACCGCGGTGGACGATGCCAACCTCCTGGTCGGATTCAACGAGTATGTCCAGTCCTTTTTGCCGTTCACCCTCTTTCTCATCGTTGTCTGCATCGGCGTGGCCATCCTCCTGGCCTGGAGCTGCTCGCGGCCGGTCGTCTCCCTGGCCGCGGCGGCCCGCCAGATCCAGAATGGCGACTATGGCGCCCGGGCCAAAGTGTACACCACAGATGACATGGGCAAATTCGGCCATCAATTCAATGAGATGGCATCAAGACTCCAGCAGACCATCGAGCAGCTGCGGCTCTCCGAGGCAAAATACAGACAGATCTTCGAGAACTCCAAAGACTGTATCTTTGTCACAGACACGGAGTGCACCGTTGTGGACATCAATCAGGCCGGCCGGGAACTGTTCGGTTTTGACAAGGATACGCCGCTGGACAAGCTGTCCCTCACCTGCTGCCAGGCCGAAGGCGGACCTGTGGGCAGCATGCCGGTTCTTCAGGAGGACATGCTCAGGAACGGCTATGTCAAGGATTACGAGACCACCCTGCTCCGCCCGGACGGCAAACTGCTCCACTGCACCATGACCGCCTCGGCCCGGTTCGACGAGCAGGGAAATCTTTTGGGATACGAGGGCATTCTCCGCGACGTCACTGCAGAAAAGGAACGCCAGAAAGCGGAACGGGCCTTCCAGAAACAGCTCCAGGAGGAAATCGTCCTGGCCGAAGAGCGGGAACGCCGCCACATCGGCCAGGTGCTGCACGAAGAGACCGCCCAGAACCTGGCCCTGGTCAACCTGAAGATCCACGAGGTGGAAACCGTCTGCCGGCAACGGGCCGGGAGGGAGCAGGACCACGACACCGCAAAGGCAGGGACGCTGCTGGCCGAGATCCGCAGCCTGGTCAACCTGATGATCCACCAGATCAGAACGATGATCTTTGACCTCTATCCGACCATCCTGGACGACCAGGGACTGGTGCCGGCAATGCTCTGGTATGCCGACAACTTCAGCCAGCGGACAGGCATCACGGTCTCGGTCTACGGGGTGCCCGGTGACCTGGGCCTGTCCCAGTCGCAGAAGATCTACCTGTTCCGCTCCTACAAGGAACTGCTCCAGAACGCCTGGAAACACGCCGCCACCGAAGAGGTGGTTGCTACGGTAAAGAAAAAGGACAATCATGTCCGACTGACCGTGGACGACGATGGCCGAGGATTTGATCCCGGACAGCTCCGCTCCTCGGCCAAGACCATGGAGGGCATCGGCCTGATCAGTATCCGGCAATGGACGAATGCCATGGAAGGAACGCTCTCCATAGAATCAGAACCCGGCAAGGGGACCCGGATCGCCATCGACATCCCTCTTGCCGCCAGGGAGGATGCGTCATGATCTCTGTTTTCCTTGCCGACGACCACCAGATGTTCCGCCAGGGGCTGGCCACCCTGCTCTCCTCCACCTCGGACATGACCCTGGTGGGCGAGGCCAGTGACGGCCAGGAGTCGCTCCGGCGCATCGAGCAGCTGCAGCCCGACGTGGCCGTGCTGGACATCGCCATGCCGGGACTGACCGGCATCGAGGTGACCAAGCGGCTGGCCAAGACCTGCCCGGACACCGGAGTGCTCATCCTCACCATGCATGCGGACTGTTTCTTTGCCGTCAAGGCCCTGCAGGCCAATGCCCGTGGCTTCATGCTCAAAGAGGAAAGCTTTGACATGCTCATCAACGGCATCCGGACCGTGGCCGCGGGCAGAATGTTTGTTTCGCCCACCCTGGAGTCCCCTGTGCTCAAGGAATTCGTCAACCTGGCCCGGCACGCCTCCGATGCCTCTGGCAACATCCTCACCAGCCGGGAGCGGGAGATCCTGCAGCTGGTGGCCGAGGGCATGACCAATCAGGAAATCGCGGCCAAACTGTGCATCTCGACCAGCACTGTGGACACCCACCGGAAAAACATCATGGCCAAGCTGGACATTCATTCCATAGCCGGCCTGGTCAAGTATGCCATCCGGCATAAAATCGTCACCCTCTGATCCCCGGCAGCGACTCTTTTTTTCTCTTCCGGCCCAGTAGTTATCTCATGAATCCGGCCCCCGATCCGAGGAGGTTTGGCAGTATCAACCCTGTGCTGAAGCGGAGTTTCCATTGCAGAAAGGGCCTGAAGCAGGTAAAAAATAGTGGAGGCTTACTGGAATTACCGGATCGGTTGTGATTAAATTCAGGATGAGAACTATTTCGTCACCAGCATCATCGCTCGGAACCATTCCAGGCCGCCTTCTGCGGAAAAATGACAGACAGCCTCTTCCTGCTCCAACCGTCGAGACAGTGATCAACTGATGAGACCTTCCAAGTTCAACAAAATCATTGGTCCGGTCCTGGTTGTTCTCTTCCTCACTTATATTGTCCTTCTGGGTCTGATCAGGATTACTCTGCCCGGCCTGGTGGAATCACGGCAGGAGGCGCTGTACAACGACAGGATCAAGGTGATCACCGAGATCCTGAAACTCCGGGCCGGAGGAGAAGGGAGCGGAGAACATGCTGCCTCGCAAATGTATCTGCAGACCGATGCGGTCCAGGAACTGCGTCATATCTATTACAAGACAAAAAACCCCCGATCTTTTCCGTTTATCTGCTCCAAGGCCGGATCTGTGATCATGCACCCCACCCTGCCCGTGGGGGCAAAGGGACTTCAACAGTTGCTCCCCAAGACCCCGTCACGCGGCCTGAGACACTTCTCCCGACAGTACACGACCCCCCAGGGCGAGAAACGCTGGGTCCAGATCCGCTATTTCCAGCCATGGAACTGGTATATCGGCTGGTCTGTGCCGGCACGTAACAGCGCCGTCCAGGTTGGGCGACTGTTCAATACCCTTGCCATCGCCCTGGCTGTCGCCTTTGGCGGTACCGGCTGCCTGCTCTATTTTCTGCTGTGGAGAACACTGCGTCGTGTCCGTACCTCATCGGCTCCCAGAAAGACGGCCGGCCTGCTGAGTGCCGGAGAGACCACCAAGGAGCAGCACGAAGAGCTGGACATCTTTGTCGAGCCCCTGCCGCCGGAGCCGGTCACTCTGCCGGACTCCCCGGATAGCCAGCGCGAGGAACGTCTCTACCGGGAACTGGTGCAGAGTGCCAACTGTATCATCCTCCGCTGGGATCCTGAGGGCAACATCCTGTTCATGAACAACTTCGGCCTTGAACTGTACGGATTCTCGGCTGAAGAGCTCGTTGGCCGTCCCATGGTAGGCACCATCGTGCCGGAAACTCCAGCTGCCAGTCGGGACCTGAAACTCGTCATCCGGGAGATCGTCACCAACCCGGAACGATGCACCATGAACAAGACGGAAAACATCCGCAAGGACGGCACCAGCCTCTGGATCCAGTGGTCCACCAGGGCCATTGCCGACGAGCAGGGCAACCTCCTGGAAATGCTCAGTATCGGCATCGATGTGACTGCCCTGACCAGGGCGACCAGGAAGTTGCGGGTCAACGAGCAGCGTTACCAGACCCTGTTCGATTCATCCCATGATGCCTACTTCATCCTCATCGACGGCCTCTGTGTCCACTGCAACAAGAAGGCCCTGCAGTTCCTCGGCTGCACCAAAAAACAGATCATCGGCAAGTCACTGGGGGCCATGTCGCCACTCTTCCAGCCGGACGGCACAGACTCCATGCAGGCCGCCCAGGAAAAGATCAAGAAGGCCTACCAGGGTGTTCCTCTGAACTTTGAATGGTGTTACCAGACCGCCAGCGGAGAACTGCGGGAGGCCGAGGTCAACCTGAACTGCATTGAAACCGATTCGGGCAAGTTTCTCCTGGCCTCGGTGCACGACATCACAGACCGCAAGCAGCTCGAGGAGGAGCTGCGTCACACCCAGAAGATGGAGGCCATCGGAACGTTGGCCGGCGGCATCGCCCATGACTTCAACAACATCCTCACGGCCATCATGGGCTACACCGAACTGGCCCAGATGAAACTGGGGACAGAGTCACCGGTGGCGGAAGAACTGGACCAGGTCTATATCGCTTCCAAACGGGCCCGCGAACTGGTGCAGCAGATCCTGACATACAGCCGCAAGGCACCCCAGGTCAAGCAGACGATCAAGCTGGCCACCATCGTCAAGGAGGCCATGAAACTGCTTCGGTCCTCCATTCCGGCGACCATTGAGATTCAGCAGGAGATCTCCTCGGAGCGACTGGTCTATGCCGATCCCACCCAGATTCATCAGGTCCTGATGAATCTCTGTACCAACAGCCACCATGCCATGGAGGAAAACGGTGGAGTGCTGACCGTCAGGGTGAAGGATCTGGACATCACCGCCAACTCCACTGCAGAGACGGAAAAACACGAGCTGGAACCCGGCCTGTACACTGTGCTCGAGGTCAGCGACACGGGCTGTGGTATGGATCTGGCGACGATGAAGAACATCTTTGATCCCTATTTCACCACCAAGGAACATGGCAAGGGATCAGGTATGGGCCTGGCCGTGGTGCATGGCATCATCCAGAGTCACAATGCCCACATCACCGTCAGCAGCAAGGTAGGCCAGGGAACGACCTTTCGGATCTTTTTCCATGTGGCTCCGGAACCGGCACCTGCCGATGAACAGCATGGCATGGAAGAGACAGCGGAACAGGAAGAGCGAAACGAACGGATTCTCTTTGTGGACGATGAACTCGCCATCTGCAACCTGGCGGAGAAATTTCTGGAAGCAGCCGGCTACAGGGTGGAGACATTTCAGGATGTCACCCGGGCCTGGGAGGTGTTCTCCGTCCGTCCAGAGCGGTGGGATCTGCTGATCACCGACCAGACCATGCCCCAGATGACGGGCATGGAGTTCATCGCCAAGGCTAGGGCACTGCGGCCCGAACTGCCGGTCATCCTCTGCAGCGGCTACCGGGAGACCATCTCCACGGAACAGCTTCAGAAGATGGCGGTCAACGTTTTCATCCAGAAGCCTACCCCCATGGACAAGCTGCTCTCCTCCATCCGGAAAATCCTCCGGGAAACCGAGCCGCACCACATGCTGTCCAACTAGTATATCCCCTGAACGCCTGGGAGTGGTAATCAGGGCATGCGCAAAACCGCCTACTTTTTCTTCTCCGGTATCTCACCAAGCCGTTTTTTCATTGCCGCTGCCTTGTCTTTCTTGCCCGTCTTTTCATAGAACTTCTGCAGACGGATGAGAGCAGGACGCACCTCCGGGCTCCGGGCACCATAATTCTTCTCCAGGATATAGAGGGCTTCCCGAAAACAGTGCTCGGCATCGTCCATCTTGTTGACAAAGAAATAGATCAGGCCAAGATTGTTCCAGGAGGTGGCATTGCCCGGATGCGTCATGCCAAAGGCCTTCTGCCGCACTCCCAGGGCTTCCTTGTTCAGGGTCTCGGCCTCGCCGAAGTTGCCCAGGTGGGTGGTGATCATGGCCAGGTTGTTGAGGGCCGTGGCCAGCTGCTCGGGATCCTGCGGCTGCTGCCGGCGGGCGATCTTTACAGCCTGGCGTGCATACTTTTCTGCCTTGTAAAACTGCTGCTGTTTATAATGCGAGGTGACCTTTTCATTCACCTCCTGCCAGGACAATTCCCTGTCCGCGGCCGAAGACGACAGCGGAATCAGGCAGCATAGCAGCAAGCCCAACACATACCCGGGAAAGTTCATGATCCGTTCTCCTTGTCTCAAGATACCATTCGCCATTGACACAGACCAGGCCCCTTTCTGGAAGCCACCCGGGCATCAAACTGGAATCAGACGATGCTGTCAAGAGGGTCGGCAAAAAACAGGATATTCGTACTGAAGCAGGATATACCGCCGTTCTTGCCAACCAGATGGGGGATCTCCTGGAAAACGATTTTTCGCATGCGAAAGATATCTCCGGAGCCGACCCGTTTTCACGACCCGCCGGGGGTAAAGGAAATATATTCACACCAGTGATAAACAGGATGCACAACCGGGACGAATCCGATATATTTCAGATTGATCACGCTGTATCATGGAGGTCTCACTTCCATGGCCGAGGGAGAATCATCTATGCAATGCACTGAAATACATCCTACAATGTGGCGGAAACGACTGGTAGCGATCCTGTTCGGGCTGGGCCTGCTGGTTATCCCAGCCAGCAGGACCCTTGCCTCGGATTTCATCATCAAGTACTACATTTTCTCCATGCAAACCGAGGAAGACGAGCGGAAGATTGTCGATTTCATTCGCAGTTTCGACGGGATAAACGAGGTAGAGACCGTCCTGGACAGGCACTGGGTCTATGTGTCCCTGGAAGACGAGATCCTGGAGGATGAGCGTTTCACCATCCGGGTACCGCTGGCGAAAAATCTCGGCTATCCGGTGGACCGCTGGGAGGTGCAGCTGGAAAAGCCCGATGGTCAGGATTGATGTCCGCAACCGGACAGGCAAACACAGTGTAAAGAAGGGAGCAGGAAAACATGATCAGGCTGAAACGTTCCGTTGTCATGATGCTGACCGGCTGCCTTTTTCTCCTGGCAACCGGCACGGATCACACCCATGCCCTGGAATACCAGTGGAAGTTCGTCATTCCTGCCATGAACGACAGGCCAAGCGCGGTCCGGGTATTCGAGGTCATCGAACAGATCCCCGGCGTCCTGGATATCGATGTCAATATCGACCGAAACTGGCTCATGTTTCTCTATGACGACGAGAAGACCGACATGGAGACGGTGAAATCCCGGCTCCAGGAATCCGGCTTTTCCGTCCAGCGGACCATGCTTCTGGAAGAACCGCGGGAAGGGATCATGAACTGACCCGGTCAGCGGCCAGGACAACACCCTCTCCACTGTTGCCATCCACCTTGAGGCGCAACGGTTCGGCAAGACAGGCATGGCAGACATGCTGCGTCGTTCTGGCAGGCGGCACGGCAAGAAGCCACGACCAGTCGATACCATCCCTTTCCCTGGAATCTTCCCCCGGTTCCCTGTCCGGGACCATCAGATAGGGTATACCCAGCGAAGTGATATTCTGGAAAAAGTGTGATCCCTGGGAAGGTTCCGCCCGCACATCGCTGCCGATCAGTTCCACGATCGCCTGCACCCCGGATATATCGTTCCACTGCACCGGAATACCGAGCCAGGGATCCGCGGTTCCCCACCGGCCCGGACCGATCAGCAGATAGGGCCTTCCCTCCCGGTGCAGCATGGCATTGAGCTGGCCTATCTCCCGACTGATCTCGCGCGTCGCTGCCCGCTCGAACCGTTCCGGATGGACATAGATCACATCCCGGATGGTCGCAAAGACCCCATGTCCCAGAGAGCGGCTGGACAAGATCACCCCGGCGCGTCGCTCTGCCGGAGTGATACGGACCTGGCCCTGTTCGCTGGTGGTGACGATGGGCCTGATCTGGAGAAAATAGAAAATGCTTTTTTCCAGCTCCTCCACAAGATCCACGGCAAATTCGATCTCAACCTCGCAGCCGAAATCCTTCCGCCCCCTGGCAAGCAATGCGGCAAGGATATCTGCCAGAGGATAGAGGTTGTACTTGAGTAGCGGTGCAAAGGTGAGCACCTTGGGACCGGGAAGGTCCACATCCCGGATGCGATAGTCGTCCGGAAAAAAGGTTGAGCAGAGCAAGCGGACTGGAAACTCGTCAGCGGCATCGTCGATCTCCCGGACGACGAGATTGCTCTCCTCCCAGACCAGTGGTGAGTCTTGTGAACAGTCGAGGCTGTAGAATCGGCGCTGGCTTGTATCGAGTATATCCCTGACCGTTGAAAACTGCGGCAGATGACCAGGATGGGCAGGTGAAAAGCGCAGGCTCGTCTCGCCTTCGACCACGGTCTTGCCAAATCCGAGGGCGATATGGGCAATCCCGTCTTCAGGACGCATCGGGGCCACTGGATAGTAGTTGTATGACTGGGCCACCCCGGACAGTGCAGGATAGAAATACCGGCCATAGCGCCTGCCGGACAGTTCCTGGATAATAACGGCCATGGAATCGTGCCTGGTCTGCCCGGTTGTCCTGGCAAAGGCACGGGGAGCGGCAAACCAGGTGGAGGCGTAGACGAGTTTGATTGCCTGGACGAGCTGGCTGAAACGAAGCTCGAAACTGGCCTGGGGATTGTTGGCCAGCATATAGGTCTTGTAGAGACCGGCATATGGTCTGAACTGGGCATCTTCGAGCATGCTCGAAGAGCGGACGGAAAAGGGATAATCGATTCGCTGAAGATAGCGACGGAGATCGTGGAGCAGCTTTTCCGGCATGGTGGCATTGAGAAACCTTTCCGCAATTCGACTGTCCGGTTCTCCATCGTTTGCTTCCAGCCCGTTGGCAGAGACAAACTCATCGAAGATATCGGCGGTGATCACGCAGGTCCTGGGTATCCTTATCCTGGATCTCGAACTGGCTTGCTGCTGACTGCCGATCTCTTCCAGGCGGGAGAAAATAAAGGCAAGCCCCCTGGCCTTTCCACCCATCGATCCTCTGCCGATACGGACGAAATCGGTAATCTGGGGATCAAAATCCTCTGGAGAAAACTGTGTAACAACACCCTGCTGTCTGAGCTTGCGCAGGGCATGTACCTTGGTGACAAGATCCTCTCTGAGGGCCTCGCCACTGGTGATACCAGTAAAACGATGTTGATCGAGACGGGCTGCAAGTGCAATTTCTGCCCGGGCCATCACCCAATGAGAAAAGTGGTTATGGCCTGCATGATACATCAGTGACTCGACAGGCACCTGCCTGATGGCCGTCTCGAACTGTGAGAGTGAGGCCGCCCTGGCCACTTCCCGACCATCAGGCATACGGAAAACGAACTCGCCAAAACCAAGATACCTGAGAAAAAAATCGTGCAATTGATCCTCGAGTTCATCGGAAAGCTTGTCGACAAAAACAGCTGGCACGGTCTCGGCAAGTTGTTTATTTGCTGGATCGGTGCTCAGCATCAGCAGGGGCAGGTCAGGGACCATTCGTCGTATCTTGCGTAACAGTTCCTGGCCGGCCTGCTTGTGCAGGCGACCCATCTTCGGGAAGCGGACATCTGACATCACGGCAAAAATATATCTTCTGTAGCGATTGAAGAGTGCAAATGCCTGCTCGTAATTCTCGGCAGTGAGTATCTTTGGCCTGGCCCGCATCTTCAGCAGCCGGTGCTGTTCATTGAGTCCTTCCGCAAGAACCGCCTGGGTCTGTTGTACCAGTTCCTTGTACAACAGGGGCAGGAGCAGGGACCTGTGCTGCGGAGAATCTTCGACCAGGAGAATGATTCGGACCATTGCCCGGCTTGTATCCGCATCGACATTCATTTGGTCTTCAATGTTTTTGACAATGGCCAGAAGGATGTCAGAGTCACAGCACCAGATAAACTCCCTGTCAATGCAATCATTTCCTCCATTGTAATCCCGCATGGGAATGTCCTGAACCGAATGTGCCAGCAGAACCAGCTTGATGTTCCGGTTGATTTTTTTCACCTGCCTTCCGAATGAGATGCAGTCCATACTGCCCAGGTGCGGCATGGTAATCACCATGTCGAACTGTTTTTCATGCAGGATCTCCAGGGCCTCTTCAGCTGTTTCAACACGGGTCAGGCGGGGGGGATGGCTGAGATTGAGACCATGGTATTCGTTGATGATCCGGGAGGCAAGGCTGACATCCTCCTCCATGATGTAGGCATCGTACGGACTGGAGACAAGCAGGATCTCCCGGACCTTGTAGGCCATAAGTTCGTGAAAGATCTTGAAATGAGGATCACCTGTCTCCGGTGTGGCCTGGGGGGATATCTCGGACATGCTGTTTTTTCCCTCTGATACGGATTACCCGGCAGTCCGGCAGGGACTGTCAGGGAGGAAGAAAGACTGTTCCAGGTACTCCACTCTACCCCATTTTCTGCGCTTCAGTCATTTATTTCCGTTCTTTTTCCACTGGCTATGTTCCAGGCGGGCTCTACTGTTCGTAATCGAACAATAAAATTATTATAAATTATATAGTAGGTAATTTTTTATATTTTTATTTGAATAAAAAAAAGAATTTTTTTATTTTCGATATTTTTTATGACAAAAAAGTAAATTTTATTTTTTACCGCTTATGGAAGTTGAACAGCACAATTCGGTTGATCGGCCAGAGGGTGCGCCCTGCTTAAGGGAATCAGTCGACCCGACCGGCCAGGAAATTCCGGAAAGCGGCTGTGACAACAGTGCAGCGGAATGCCGGCTTTCCCCAACCGGGTATGTAGGCAAAAAGATCAGGACTGGAAGACCGGTCGACTGGACCAGGAGAGGAATAGATTCAAGGATGACGCCGGGAAGACGCCAGGGTCATGGTAAAGGTATCGAGTTCCTCTGTGGTGTTGACATTCAGCCAGGAAGCATGCAGAACCTCTGGCGGTCGCACTGTCAGAACACCATCTTCTTCTGCAATATTAGACAAACGCATGCTGCCACCTGCAGCAAGACGCTCAAGCAATGTCTTGCAACGGAGATCATAATAGGCAAGCAATGGTTCGATCTTTCCCCTGCCAGCAATGCAGGGCAGGATGGCACGCACACCTGGACGACGCTGTTCGAGAAGCCAACGCAGGGCCTCGTCCTGAATATCCGGTTGATCGCAGGCAACCACGATCCAGGAAACCGACGGCTCCCAACGCTGGATGGCAAGGACACCAGCCAGTGGTCCCGCAAGTCCGTCAACATCGGGAATACGTGTCATATGGGCCAGCTCTGCAGGCAGTCTTCCCCTGCCGGAAAGCACGATCCTGTCAACATGGGGTGCCAGCCTGGCCACGGTATGTTCCAGCCAGGTCTTGCCGAAACTGGATATAAGATGCTTCGGCCTTCCCATCCTTCGACTCTTGCCACCGATCAGCACACAACCCCAAACCGGCGCCTGCATCCACTTGCTGACCAGATATTCCCTGATCCAATCCTGGATATCGGAACCGCCAGCCTCCTGCCGGGAACAGATCCTGAGCACCTGGCCGCTGTTTTCAGGTGGTTGCACATGGCCTTCAGACAGGATCCAGATCTTGGGTACCGGCGTGGTGGCATGCCCTTCCACCAGGACAAAGTCATAATCAGAGCACAGCGCAGCCAGTGAATACGGCAGATCACATCGCCCATGTTGCCGACCGATCTGCTCCTCTCCAAGGAGAAAGGTATCGGCACCGGCATGATAAAACCGGTAACTGTCCTTACCTTTTCTGTCCAACTGAATATTGTGGGCATCGTGCTTGACCACTGCCAGACGGATTCCCATACTGTTGAATGGAGCGATGAGACGTTCGATCAGGGTCGTCTTTCCTGCTCCGCTGCAGCCGCAGATACCGATCACCGGCAGCGAGTCCAGGTTCGGCCTGGCCTGTTTCATGCGCTGTTCTCTGTTCATTTCCAGGTTGCCGACAGGGTGCTGGCAGGAAACAACGATGCCTCCTGCCCCATGCGAAGCAACGTCTCCACCGCCATCCGTCCCTCCTCCTGCAGATCAACGGTATAGTCGTTCACATAAAGCGCAATGTGGCTGCGGAGGACATCCGGCGCCATTTCCTGGGCATGTTCATGTATATACTGGCTGCAACTCTCCGGATGGGCCATGGACCAGCGAACGCTCTCCCGGATACCCTGCTCAAGTCTCTCCAGGACATCTACCGGCAGATTGCGCCGGGCCGCGATACAGCCCAGGGGAATGGGCAGCCCTGTCTTCTCCTCCCACCACTGGCCCAAGTCCATGACACAGTGCAACCCGAACTCAGGATAGGTGAACCTGCTCTCGTGAATAATGACGCCTGCGTCCACCCGTCCCTGGCTGACCTGTTCCATGATCCGATCAAAGCGAACCACCACTGTCCTGGCAAGATTCGGTCGCCACAGACCCAGAAGCATGGCTGCCGTGGTATACCGCCCCGGCACGGCAATGGTCCACTGGGCAATGTCCCTGTCTGCACTCTGGTCACCGGCCACCAGCAGTGGGCCACATCCCCTTCCCAGGGCTGCGCCTGCCCCGAGCATGACATAGTCATCCAGGACATGGCCAAGGGCATGGAAGGAGAGTTTGCTGACCTGCAATTTCGTCTGCAGGGCCCAAAGGTTCAGTGTCTCCACATCCTCGAGCACCGGTTGCTCCAGGACAATGCCATCCATTTTCACCCGGCCATGCACCAGGCCATAAAAAATGAAGGTATCGTTGGGGCAGGGCGAGTAGCCCAGGCTCAATGGTATTGCACCTGTTTTGCAGTTCCTGTCGCGGGTCACAGAGTATTCTCCTCCAGGGCCGCCACCACCAGGGCGGTGGCCCGGCCTGCCGCCTCACAGGCCTGATCAAGTTTCCATTTTCCGATATCCCGGTCCTCCACCATGTTGCTCACGGAGCGGATCTCCAGGCAGGGAAGACCGAATTCCGCACACACCCTGGCCACTGCCGCCCCCTCCATGTTTTCACAGAGCGCCTGGTAACGATCGGCCAGCATCGCCCCTCTTCGCAGGGTGCCACTGGCACAGCAGACCGTGACAAAGGTGCCGCTACGGGTGACGATTCCGTGGCGCCGGAGGACGGCAGCCGCCTGCCTGCGCAACTCGGTATCCAGGACAAAGGTCTTCGTGGCACCCAGATGGTTGCCAGCAAGGTCTTCGACATGCCTCTCCATGCAGATGCCGAAATCTCCGAACACCTCCTGCCGCGCCAGGCAGATGTCCAGCAGTGACGGGGATGATTCGCCCCGAGGCTGAAAATAGGCACCAGCCACGCCGAAGTTGACCACTCCGCGGATGCCGCCGGTGGAGGTCATCAGGCTCCGTGTCAGGCGGACACAGCATTCCACCGGACCCACGCCGGTGACAAGGCGCATACTCCCGTCCTCTCCGGCATACTGCCCGTAGGCCTCCATTTCAAACGGGGTCGCCGCTGTAACCAGATACCTTTTCATTTTCCAATCCTGCCGAACAAGTCGCCCCTCTCCCCTCCTGCTTGCGGGTGGCCCTGCTTCTCCGGGGCCTGCCTGGTGTCAGGGGAGCAGACAAGCTTGCAATTGCCCCAAGATAAAGTAGGATATACACCTTTGCAAGTAAATCACACGCCCACGGCTCCAGCAGCCCCAACCATTCCGGTTTTTCACGCTTATGCCAGATCATTACCAGCTGGATTCATACGATTATGATCTCCCCAGGGAGTGCATTGCCCAGTTTCCCTGCAGACGGCGGGAGGAGGCCAGGCTCTTCGTACTCGATCTGCCGGGAGAAACAGAGCGTCACCTCAGGTTCGGCCAGCTCGACAGCCTCCTCAGGGCGGGCGACCTGCTGGTCGTCAACGACAGCCGGGTCTTCCCGGCCCGCCTCCTGGGCAAGAAATCCACCGGCGGCAACGTGGAGATCCTACTGCTCCATTTTCCCCAGGAAAATGACAGTCCATCCCATGGGTCGTCCAGGCGGCAGGCCTCTGCCCTGGCCCTGCTCAGGTCGTCCAGGCGACCGGCTCCAGGCAGCCGACTGGATTTCGGCCGCGAACTGAAGGCCACGGTGGAAGGATACGAACAGGATGGCAAGGCCAGGATACTTCTCGAATACACGATCCAGGAAACCGGGGGACTCGAAGAGATCCTGGAACGGTACGGCAGGGTCCCGCTGCCTCCCTACATTCAGCGCCCCAAGGGTGGCAGCCGTGAAGACAGGCAACGCTACCAGACCCGTTACGCCGTCCGCACCGGCTCGGTGGCCGCTCCAACCGCCGGTCTCCACTTCAGTGACAGCCTGCTGGAAAAGATTAGGCAGTCAGGGGTCAGGACGGCTGCCGTGACCCTGCATGTGGGGTACGGCACCTTTGCCCCGGTTCGCTGCCGGGATATCCGTGACCACCGGATTCACGAGGAGTATGTCAGTGTCTCCCCTGATACGGCGGCTCTGGTCAACAGGACGCGGGCAGAAGGAGGAAGAATCTGGGCCGTGGGCACCACCACGGCCAGGACCCTGGAATTCGCTGCAGATTCCAGGGGCGGTGTCCGTTCCCTTGCCGGGCCGTGTGACCTGTACATCTATCCGGGCTACGACTTTAGGATCATAGACAACCTGATCACCAACTTTCACCTTCCCAGGTCATCCCTGCTTTTTCTGGTCGCTGCCCTGGCCGGACGGGAACGAATTCTGGCGGCCTATCAGGAGGCGGTGAACCGTGGGTACCGGTTTTTCAGTTACGGCGATGCCATGGCGATCATCACCTCGCCCTGACAGAACCGGCCAGACAGGATAAAGAGAGGGAGAGAAACAAAAAAACCCGGCCGAAACCGGGTCACTGGACTCAGCTGGAGGACGCCTCGAGCAGACAACCTCTGTGATCGGTTACCCTACTTTTCCGCAGACTGGAGCGCCGCCTGTCAGGCAGAGGCAGGGCAGTTCTTGCACGGAGCCGTCCCGGACTGGCATGGTGGCGAAGTGGCCTTTTCAGATTTCTGCGCATCCTCTTTTTTGCCGGCATCACCATTTTTGCCGTTACCATTGGATGCCCCGGCATAGCCATCGGCATACCAGCCGCCACCCTTGAGATGAAAGGCGCTCATCGAAACGAGTTTCTTGACCGCAGCGCCGCACTCCGGACAGGTTTTCAGGGGATCTTCAGAGATCCGCTGTTGCACTTCAAAAACCTTTTCACACCGGTCGCATTCATACTCGTAGATTGGCATTCCTCTACCCCCTAACAGTTAACTGGTCTATATAATTATATTTTATTATACTCTTCACCAATCTCGCCACAACAATAATCTCACCAAATCAGCCTGTCAACCCCTCTCCTCTGCAGGAGCACCACCCGTCACCAGCAAGGCCATCTGTGGACTGACGGGAAAGCGCTCCAACAGACTGCAGATTATCTTCCGACACTCTTTGATCGGTTACACTGCAAAACGATAAAACAACTTTCCGGAAACGGACAAGATCATTATTGCTGACAGCCAGGATGTTGCATAGCAGAAAAGATAACCAGAAAAGAGCAGTGCTTGCCCCTATCGACAGATTCGTGGATCCACATTTCCAGCCATCCAATCTCTTTTTCATCAACTCGGCCCATGAAGAAGAAAGAGGGAAAATTCGCGGTTAGCATGTAATTCTGTCTTGATATCTGTAAAATAATGCTTTATTTTATCAGCGCCGTTACACTATACTATTTTTTAATATCTATATTTGTATATAATAAAAAATTTCTCAGAAACAGGAGTTTCCCATGGCAAAGACACTTGTTGAAATGACGGCCGAGCTGATTCAGTCTCAAATCAGTAGCAGCGAAATGACAATCGAGGAAATCAATTTTGCTCTGCAGGAAACCTTCCAGACACTGAAAGCTCTTCAAGCCACTGAACAGAGTGAAGTTTCGTCTAAAAAAGAGGAAAAGCCGGTCATGGATCCCAAGCGATCCATCCAGAAAAATAAAGTTGTCTGCCTGGAATGCGGCCAGGAATTCAAGATGCTTTCCCCAAAACATCTGGCATCCCATGGCCTCACCCCGAAGGAATACAGAAAAAAATATGGTTTTTCCGCCCGTCAGCCCCTGTGTGCCAAGTCGCTTTCCGAACGTCGCTCCAAGTCCGGCAAGGAACGGGGATTGCCGGAAAACCTGCGTAAATCCATCGCCGCCAGGAGCAAGAAAAAGAAATGAATGCCGTCCGGACCCAATCGTGATCTGATCGGGTCCGGTATTATCCCTGTACGATCCGAATCCTGGCTTTCCGGATTCTGCCGGGCTGGCGTGTGTCGAATAGGAGATGGGGGAACTTCCGGAAAAATCACGGAAAGCCCCGCATCCAGGGGCTGGATTCAAGGTGACCAGGCCCGGGAAATTGCCCTGCCAGCCTGGCCAATGCAGCACGCAAGATCATGATTGGTATATTCGATTCCGGCGTGGGCGGCATGACCGTGGCCCGGGCCATTGAACAGGTATGTCCCGGACTGCCCATCGTCTACTTTGGAGACATTGCCAGGACGCCCTATGGGACCAAGAGCCCGGAAACCATCATCGAGTATTGCCGGAAAAACACCGATTTTCTTATCAGCCAGGGAGCCCGCATGATCGTGGTGGCCTGCAATTCAGCCGCAGCCACGGGTGCAGAGGCACTTCGCCAGCATCATGCCGTGCCGATCCTGGACGTTATCCTGCCGGCAACCATCAGGGCGGCCAATGTCAGCAGAACCGGCCGGATCGGAGTCATCGGCACCAGGGCCACCATCCAGAGCGGTATCTATGAGCGCCGGCTGCAGGAAGTACGGCCGGAAAGCAGGGTTTTCGGCCAGCCGGCCCCCCTGCTCGTCCCCCTGGTGGAGGAAAACTGGCTCAACCGTCGGGAGACCAAGATGATCATCCGGAAATACCTGCATCCTCTGCGTCAGAAGCAGATCGATACCCTGGTCCTTGGCTGTACCCATTACCCGCTGCTCAAACATCTCATCGGTCCCCGGATCGGCCGCCGGGTTGCCCTGGTGGATTCCTCCCTTGAACTGGCCGGTTACCTGAACCGTTTTCTCGAAGAGCGGCCACAGCTCAGGGAGGCACTGGAACAGGCCCGGCAGCCGAGCAGATTTTTTGTCTCAGACCTCACGGATCCGGTCCGGAAACTGGCAGAGCGCATCTTCGGCCGGACCATCACCCTGGAACGAGTCGATGTCTAATCCTGCAATCCACCTCTTCCTGGCCATCTTTCTTCTTCTTGGCGGCATTCCCCTCCGGGCGACGGCAGAGGAAAGTGCGGCCGTGGATCCGGCGGCCACCCTCGGAGAGCTGCAGCGCTTCTACTCCGGCCTGACCAGCCTGGAGTTCTCCTTTTCCCAGGTCACCCGCAGTGGTGGCCGGGAACGGTCCGGAGAAGGACGGGCCGTGCTCTACCGGCCCTGCCCCGCGGACCGCAACGACGATCCGCAATGCCGGAGCATCCTGCGCTGGACCTACACGGCTCCTGAACAGCAGATCATCCTCAACGACGGCACAAGGCTCTCGTTTTTCAACCAGACAGACAACCAGCTCCTCCTGGCCTCTGCTGAAGACATGGAGCAGGACATCACCTACGGCCTGCTCAGCGGAGCCAGGGATCTGGCACAGGATTTCTCCGCCCGCCAGGCCGGCGTGGAGACGGCGGACGAGAAGAGCCCGACACTGCAGGCCCTGCGGCTCATTCCCAGCAGACCCCATCCGCAGGTCAAATCCATCCTGGTCTGGTTCGACCGGGACCTCCTCATCCGCCGTCTTGTGCTTGAAGATCACTTCGGCACCGTGACCATCCTGAACTTCACGGATATCAGAATCGACAGGCTGGAGGCGGGAGATCCCGCTGTCCGTAAACAGCTCCTCTTTCTTCCCCTGGAGAAAGATACCGAGATCATCCACCGGTAACCCCTGGATTACGCTGTGCAGGTTGCGCTTGTCTCCATGCCCTGGGCCCTGTTCAACAGGCCATCGATCCAACTGGCGAGCCTGAAGGGATTTCTGAGCCAGGACTCACGGATCGAGGTCCGCAACCTGCACCCCTACCTGGGCGCGGCCAAGACAGTCGGCCTGGACAGGTACCAGGCAGTGTCGGAAAACGGCTGGGCCGCAGAGGCCGTCTACAGCGCCCTGCTCTTTCCCGAGATGCGGGAGGAGGCGGCCCGACTGTATCACCGGAGCCAGGAGGGGAAAAAACCGCTGCCGCCTTTTGCGGTCATCACCGACCAGCTCCGGCAACACCTGGACCAATGGCTTGCCAGGCAAGACTTCAGCTCAACCGCCCTGGTCGGCCTGTCGGTCTGTTTCAGTCAGCTGGCGGCCTCCCTGCTGGCAGCCCGGGAAATAAAAAAACAGTGGCCCCATCTCCATCTCGTCCTGGGCGGTTCCTCATGTACCACAGACCTGGCCAAATCCCTGCTGCCCTTTTACCCGGAGATCGACAGCATCGTGATCGGCGAGGGAGAGCAGGCCCTGGCCGAACTGATCGCTTCCCTGGTGGAAAACAGACCGTGCAGGGCAAAGAACATCATCACTGCAGGGAAAACGGCAGACCACCCGGGGCTCTTGCCGGCCAACGAGGAAATCCGCGACCTGGACAGCCTCCCTCTCCCGGAATACCAGGACTATTTTACCGAGCTCAGAGAAATCGGCCTCCACTTCATCCCGGTTCTGCCCCTGGAATTTTCCCGTGGCTGCTGGTGGAACAGGTGCAGTTTCTGCAACCTCAACCTGCAGTGGTGCGGCTACCGTTTCAAGTCCTGGAAACGCATGGTCTCTGAAGTGGAAGAACTCGGCCGCTGTTTCGAATGCCTGGATTTCACCTTCACCGACAATGCCCTGCCTCCTGGCGAGGCCAGCGACTTTTTCCGCAGTATCGCCCAGAAAGGAAAGGACTACCGCTTTTTCGCCGAAATCCGAATCGCGGCCGATCCAGACGTCTACCATCTCTACCGGCAGGGAGGGCTGCATTCCATCCAGATCGGCATCGAGGCCCTGGCCGACTCCCTCCTTGTTCGCATGCGGAAAGGCACGACGGCCATGGACAATGTGGCAGCCCTCAAGTTTGCCGCAGCCGCCGGGCTGGCCCTTGACGGCAACCTGATCCTGGAATTTCCCGGATCGACCCCGGAAGAGGTGGAGGAAACATGCCGGGTCCTGGACCTGGTGCTCCCTTACCGGCCGCTCAAGGCGGCCTCCTTCTTCCTCGGCCACGGCAGCCCGGTGTGGCGGGATCCGGCATCCTACGGAATCCGGGCAATTCTGCGTCACCCCCACTATGGCAAGCTCTTTCCGCCGGACCAGTTCCGCTGCCTGGATTTTCTCATCAAATCGTATCGGGCAGACCGCGAACGGCAGCGGAAACTGTGGCAGCCGGTCAGGAAACGAATCAAGAGGTGGCATGCCTTTCACGCCGGGCGGAAGCAGAACCACCAACCGCCTCTCTCCTGCCGGGACGGTGGCGATTTCCTCCTTATCCGGCAGGAACGGCCGGATGGGCCGCCCCTCCACCACCGGCTGCGCGGTATATCGAGAGAAATTTACCTTGCCTGCGAGCGGCCGGTGGAGAAAAATATATTGCTGCACCGCTTCAGGCAGGTTACAAGAACACAGCTTTTTTCCTTTCTGAACGACCTGGAAAGAAAGGGCCTGCTCTATTGCAGCGCAGACTCCTGCCTTGCCCTGGCCCTCAGAACACCTTGAAAGCCGAATGCTTGTTGCCATACTCTCAGACAGCCACGATCACATTCCCAACCTGGACAAGGCTGTGACCGCTGCCAACCAGGCCGATGCATCGTTCCTCATCCATTGCGGCGATCTCATCTCGCCCTTCATGCTGCCGATTCTGGCCCGGTTCAATGGCCCGGTGCATCTGATCTACGGCAACAACGCCGGCGACCAGCACCTGATCTCTTCGCGCTGCGGCAACCTCTTTCCCGACATCCGGCACCATGGAGTCCAGGGGACCATAACGGTCGGCCCGCTCCGAATCGGTTTCATCCATTATCCCGAGACGGCTGCCGGCCTGGCGGCAACCGGAAAATACGACGTGGTCTGCTGCGGCCACAACCACCGCCAGGGTGTGGAACGGGTCGGCGACTGCCTGATCGTCAATCCCGGCGACCTCCTGGGCAAGGACGAACCACCAGGCTTCATGCTCCTGGATACTGCCGACAGATCCGTGCGGCATATCGTTGTCGGCGAGAGGCTCCGTATTCCCTCGTCCAGCTAGAAAAGAATCACCATCCACAGAAGAACAGGAACAGAAGAATATGACATCGGAACGATTTGCAGACCTGCTTCAGACAAAGGACATCAGCAGACAGAACCTGCAGCCCGGCGACAGGATTCAGGCGGTTGTTGTGGGCATCAGTGGCGAGAATATCTTTCTGGACATCGGCGGAAAGAGTGAAGGGGTCCTCGATGCGGCTGAACTGCAGAACGAGGACGGCATCGAGGTGGAGGAGGGAGACACCCTTTCTGTCTTCTTCCTGGGCAGCAGAAAGGGCGAGCTGACCTTCACTACCCGCATCGGCTCCGGCCAGGCGTCGCTTCAGGAAATAGAGGATGCCTATCATGCCGGTATTCCGGTGGAGGGGCGTGTCACGGCAGAGATCAGGGGTGGTTTCCAGGTCATGGTTGCCGGACAGCGTGCCTTTTGCCCCTATTCGCAGATGGATATCCGCAGGATCGAAGAGCCGGAATCCTACCTGGACAGGACCTGTTCCTTCAAGGTGATCGAATACAGCCAGAACGGCCGCAACATCATCCTCTCGGCCCGGGCCGTGCTGGAAGAGGAGCGGCAGGTGAAACGTGAGCACCTCATGGCGACCCTCCGGGAGGGTGACCGGGTCCAGGGAACCGTCACTTCGATCAGGGACTTCGGCGCCTTTGTGGACATAGGCGGGGTGGACGGCCTGATTCCGCTCTCCGAGCTGGCCTGGGGACAGACCGACCGGGTGGATGACCTGCTTTCCCCTGGGCAGGAGGTCGAGGTGATCGTCAAGCGGCTCGACTGGGAATCGGACCGCATTGCCCTCAGTCTGAAAGAAACCACTGAAAATCCCTGGGACAGGGTACCGGAACGGTATCCGGAGGGATCGATACATCAGGGACAGGTCTCCAGACTTGCCGCGTTCGGCGCCTTTGTCACTCTGGAACCCGGAGTGGACGGACTCCTCCACATTTCAAAACTGGGAGCCGGACGCCGGATCAATCATCCCAGAGAAGTCCTGGAGCCAGGACAGGACATCACGGTCAAGATCGAGGAAGTGGATCAGGAGAAAAAACGAATTGCTCTTGTACCTGAAGACTATACAGAATCCCGGAAAAACGATACCTCCTCCCTGCCCAGGAAATCCGAACCCGTGTCCATGGGAACACTGGGGGACCTGCTGCAGGCGCAACTCGGCAGGAAAACTACCAGGTAAGGGGCCGGCCCGTATGGACCAGCCCCGGGTTTTGGCTATTGCGCCAGGGAAGGGGACAACAGGTTACTTGCTCTTCTTCTCTGCGGAATCAGCTGCCTTTTCGGCCTTCTCCCCTGCCTTTTCAATGGCCTCTTCCACCTTCTTCTCGCCTTCCTTGACGATTTTTTTCACTTCCTGTTTCCCCTTTTCGGCAGCCTGCTCCACTGTGGCCTTGGCCTCGTCCTTCAAGGCCTCCTTGGCCTGGGACGCAAGACAGTTTGCAGCAAAAGCCAGCGACAGGGTCAGGACCAGACAGCTTGTCAGGGTCAGTATCCTCTTCATACAGATTGCCTCCATATTTCCTTGTGAAAAATTCAATTTTTTTACCGATTCATCGCGATGAAGGGCAACACATTCCTTATTAAGCATATTTAGTGCCAGTTTTATGCAACAAAACCTAATACGGTACAACATTCTGATAATAAATAAAAAAATACAACAATTTTTCCCCGTGTCCTTTGATCCTCAGGCAATCCCCCTGCCAAACAGACTGTCAGGTTGACTGGTCTGTTTCCGACAGCAGACAGGTTCCCTCTATTTGCCCTGTCCACAGAGCAGGGCAAATAGCTGCTACAGAGGGCCTATACCTGCCACAGCGACTGCTTTTCATGCTAATATATTTATATTACATGATAAAAAAACAGAACGAACCGAGAAGGACACAAAAAGAACAAGCAGGTTTTTCCAGCAGACAGCCTGAGAACAACCTGTCCTTTATGTGGAATTATTGCGACAAGAGAAGGTTATCCCTGCTGACGGACCACTTCGAACATCAGGAGGGCAGCAGCCACAGAGACATTGAGCGAATCAAATCCCTGCTGCATGGGAATGGTGACGAGCTGATCGCACGCGCGTCGCACCAGCGGACGGATGCCCTTGCCCTCGCTTCCCACGACCAGGCAGACCGGACCGGTCAAATCGGCCTCATAGATGGGTATGGCCTCGGGATCGGCCACTCCGCCGAAGATCCAGAAGCCGGCCTTCCGGAGGGCGGTCAGGGTGTTGCGAAGATTCACCGCCTGGTAGAGCTTGAGATGGAATACCGCCCCGGCCGAGGCGGAAGCAGCCAGCCGGGAAACAGGGGCGACCCGTTCCCGGGGCAGGACAACGTGCAGAAAACCGGCTCCCACGGCGGAACGGAATATGGAGCCGAGATTGCGGGGATCCTGGATCGAATCCAGGACAAGTACCCGGTTTGTACCCTTTGCTCCGGCCACTGCAAGCAGGTCGTCCAGGGGCAGGAGGGAGACTGGGCGCATCCGGACCGCCACTCCCTGGTGATGGTATCGTTTCAGCCACCCCAGCCGGTCAAAATCCATGAACCGGACCCGTATCCCCATATTGCGGGCCACTGATACGATTTCCCGGACCTTCCGGCCCGTTCCACCTTTCCTGACCACCAGCTCGTGGATCTTGCCCGCATCCTGTCGCATCACCTCTTCCACGGCATGGATGCCCCAGACCCATTCCGCCTCTGCCGTGTCTGTTTCCGGGCCGATGGCATCCCTTTTCCGCATGGTGCTCTACGGCAACAAGCCCGGCCTCAGAAGGCCAGATCCAGGGCCATGCCCCGCAGGGACCGTCGGGCACGACACCGCTCGGCGATGATGATCGCCGCCAGGCTCTCCACGGCCTCGCCCAACCGGTCATTGACGATGAGGTACCGGTACTCGTCCACGGCCCGCAACTCTTCCCTGGCATTGGCCAGGCGGATATCCAGGTCCTGCTCACTCTCGGTGCCGCGTCCACGGAGGCGGTTGCGCAACTCGTCCAGGGAGGGCGGAGCGATGAACACCGAAACGACATCGCGCTGCCGCCGGACCTGACGTGCTCCCTGGACATCGATATCCAGGATGACATCGAGTCCCTGCTCCAGCAGCTGTTCTACGCCCTGCCTGCCCGTCCCGTAGAGGTTGCCGTGGACCTCGGCCCATTCAAGGAAACCGGAGGGTTCCTGATCGCGGATCCGTTCAAACTCCTGCCTGGTGACAAAATGATAATCCGAGCCGTCCAGCTCGCCGGGACGGGGTTGCCGCGTGGTATGGGAGATGGAAAAGGCCAGGCCAGGCAACCGCCGCATCACCTCCCTGAGCACCGTTGTCTTGCCGCAGCCCGAGGGGGCCGAAAGCACGATGAGCATTCCGTTACTCATGATCATGGTCTCCGCGCTGCACCATCCGGAGCGTCTTGCGCTGTTCATCGGCCAGCAGGGCCAACCGCTGCCTGATGGTCTCCGGCTGGACCGAGGAGAGCACCAGGTGCCCACTGTCCAGGATGACGATCGCCCGGGTACGCCGCCCCTCTGTCACGTCGATCAGTTTTTTCTCCCGCCGGGCCTCGTCTTTCAGCTTTCTGATTGGTGACGATCCCGGATTGACCACCGCCAGGATACGGCTGATCTTGACGGCATTGCCGAAGCCGACATTGACTAACCTGCTATCCATTGCCCCGACTGCCCGCTTTCACTCGATATTCTGTACCTGCTCCCGCAGTTTCTCGATTTCGTTTTTCATTTCCACGCCCAGATGGGCAACTGTACCGCTGGAGATCTTGGAAACCAGTGTATTGACCTCTCGGAGAAATTCCTGCAGGAGAAAGTCGAGCCTCCGTCCCACCGGTTCGTCACTCTCCAGGAAGCCGCGGAACTGGCCGATATGGCTTTCCAGGCGAACGATCTCCTCGGTCACGTCGCACTTGTCCGCAAGCAGGGCACATTCCTGACTCAGCCGCATGGGGTCGACGTCCAGACCGTCCAGCAGCTTCAGGACCCGGGATTTCAGCTCCTCCTGCCGCTGATGGACGATTTCTGGTATGGCATTCCTGATCTGGCCGACCTGGCTGGAAAACCCGTCAAGTCGGGCCAGCAGCTCGGCTTTCAGGCTGGCCCCTTCCTGCTCCCGCATGGCGGTGCAGGCAGTCAGGGCCTGTGCCAGGGCCTGTGCCATGATTTCCCACTCGGCATCCAGGTCAGGGGTCTGCTCCTGCACCGTGACCAGATCCCGCAGGGTGAGCATATGGGTAAGAGAAACCGAGTCTGCCCGACCAAGCCGACGGGCAAGCTGTTCCAGGCAGGCCTGGTACTGGGCCGCCAGGTGCAGGTCCACCGAAAGCACGGGGCTGGTCGGGCTGTGGCCCTGGACTCCGAAGGTCACCTCCACCCGGCCCCGCTCCTGATGGGCGGCAACCTGTTTCTTGACCCGTTCCTCCAGGGCCGCATAGGCCCGGGGCATGATGATCCGCTGGTCCAGGAAGCGATGGTTCACGGTCCGGACCTCTACGGTCCAGCTGTGGTCGCTGTCTCCGGCTTCGCCGCGTCCGAACCCTGTCATGCTACGGGGCCGCATCTACTCCTGCACTCCTCTTTCCAGTGTTGCCAGCAACTCGTCCTGTCCGGCCGAGGCGGTGCCGATCTTCCCCACCACGATCCCGGCGGCATGATTGGCCAAAATGGCGGCCTCCACCAGGGTACAGCCTGCGGCAAGCCCCAGGGCCAGGGTGGCGGCCACCGTGTCGCCGGCGCCGGTGACATCGTAGACCTCCTTGGCCATGGTGGGAATGGTGACAAAATCCCCGCTTTCCTGCAGGATGGCCATCCCGGCCTCCCCTCTGGTGATCAGCACCGCGCCGCAACCGATATCCTCCTGGATATGCCGGGCGGCGGCCAGCAGACTCTGCTCGTCGCTGATGGTCATGCCGCTCATCCGGCAGGCCTCGAGATGGTTGGGTGTAATGACGGTCGCCCCGATGAAGTGATGGGTATGGACCGGCTTGGGATCCACGATCAGGGGAAGCGGCCGCCGTTCCTGTACCCGGATGGTCTCCAGCAGGTTCCGTAACCTGGTCATCAGCTGCTCGTTGATGACTCCCTTGGCATAATCCGAGACAATGACCGCATCGAACTCGTGGAGATGATCCTCCAGGTAGGCCTCCATCCGGGCCAGGGACTCCCGGGAAGGTGTTCCGGTGGTCTCCCGGTCAAACCGGACAACCTGCTGCCCCTGGGCCACGATCCTGGTCTTGACCGTGGTGGGACGCCGGCCGCGCACAAGTCCCCTGCCGTCGGCCTGCAGCCCGGAAAGCAGGTCCAGGAGCTCGTCGCCCATGGCATCGGAACCGATGATTCCGCACAATGCACCCTGACCGCCCAGGGAGACGATATTGCGCAAGACATTGGCGCTGCCACCGAGAAGCAGCTCTTCCCGGGTGACATTGACCACCGGAACCGGTGCCTCGGGAGAGATGCGGGAAACCGACCCCCAGATGAAATGATCCACGATGACATCGCCGATCACCAGGATCCGCGCCCGGGGAAAGCGGCCGACAGCCTCCAGCAGCCGGGCGGGCATCATGGTTCGTCCATCTCCGCCAGCCGGTCGGCCAGCCGTTCGGCGGCAAAGACCAGGGATTCCAGGTCAAGGAAATCCAGCACATGGTGATCGAACAGCACCTTGACCTTGGCGTCGAAGCCGTCTTCCGGCTCCTCGTCCCAGAAGAGCAGATAAAGCGGCACCATGGGCAGGACAGGCACGATCATCCCCACGGTGGCACTCTGATCGGCCGGTCCCTGGCGGGCATCGAGTTGTTGGCACAGGCTGGCCAGCACATCGGCCCGGCTGCTGAACCGCTCCGCCAGCCGTTGCTCGCAGTAGACGGCCAGGGTCCTGACCTTGGAGATGGAGTTGGGCAGGCTTTCCATGCCCACCCAGGTGTTGTCCGGCGGCCGGCCGCCCTGGAAGGCCACATAGTTATACAGGAGGATCTGATCCCTGGGATCCACCAGGCCCCCACCTGCCATGCTGACCGTTTCCTTGTCCAGTTCCACTGCCCTTCCCAGGTAAGGGAACAGAAGTCTGTCAGGAAAATCCGGAGACCATTCCGCACCGAGAACCGGCGCAAGCGCCCCGAAATCCAGCGGCCTGATCCGGCTCTTCAGATGGGCCACCAGGGCCATGTCGCGCTCGTCCTGGCCACGCTCAACCTCTTCCAGGCCGCCACCCTCCCCCTGTTCACCTGTCATCTCGGCAGGCAGGCCATCCCGGTCCAGATGGGGACAGCGCAATGGAGACACACCGCCCCGGGTCACGGCCACGGCAAAGGCCAGGCAGGCCGGGTAGCCACATTCGCCGCAGTTGCTCCCCGGCGTATGGCGCAGAAACTCGTGCGGTGTCATGAAAGTTACTTCAGCTTGGCATTCAGGGCCTTGATCACGTCACCACTGATATCGACACTCTCGTCCACGAAGAGGGTGCTGCCCTTGGGCAGGACGATCTTGAATCCCTTGTCCCGGGCGACCTCTTCCACGGCCAGGAAAAACTTCTTCCGGATCGGCCCCAGATGCTTCTCCTCCAGGGCCTTCATCTCCATCCGGGCATCCTCCTGCTTGGCGCGCAGGTCCCGGCTCTTCTTCTTGATCTCGATGGCCTTTTCCTGCTTCATCTCGTCGTTCCAGGCCGGGCTCTTCTTTTCAAAGGCCTTCTGGAGGGCAACCAGTTCGTCCTGCTCCTTCTTGAACTTGGCCTCGAACTCTTTCATCTTGGTTTCCAGGGCCTTCTGGGCCTTCTTCCCGGCCTCGCTGCTGACGATCACCTGCTGGGTGTTGACCACAGCGATGGTATCCGCACCCGCCCGGGCATCCTTTGCCGCACCGGCTAACAGCAGGGCAGAAAACAATGCCAGAAGCAGCAGTACACGATTTGTCTTCTCAATACACACACCAAGCTCCTTTTGTGTTGAATGAACGATCTTTCACAACCAAAGGGCACAAGGATACGGTCTGTAAACCGTATCCTTGTGCCCTTGCAAAAATTCCGGCCGTCCGGCCCGGCAACCACCGGACTGGAACAGACACTGCAGATCGAAGAACCTACTGCGGAGTGTGCCGCGAAACCAGGCCGCCCGCAACACTCGGTGATAAAGCGGCAAGCCGGGGCTTCACTGTATCAACTACTTTATTATGACAAAATCGTCACGACGGTTCTGGGCCCAGGACAACTCGTCATGACCATACAGCAGCAGCTTTTCCTCTCCCCAGCTGACAGTCGTCATCCTGGATTCATCGATTCCGAGATTGCTCAGATACTTCTTGGCACTCAGGGCTCGCCGTTCACCAAGGGCCAGGTTGTACTCCCGGGTGCCGCGGGGATCGCAGTTTCCCTCGATACGGATGCGGATATGGGGATTCTGCTTGAGAAATTCCGCATTCTTTTCGATACGCTGTACCTGATCCCCTTCGATCAGGGAGGAGTCAAAGGCGAAATAGATGGGCAGCATGGGGCCGGAGGTCCTGCCTTCCATGATATTGTCATCAGCCTTGACTTCTGTTTCCAGGGATTCCGCCGGTCCCAGAGCCTCGCTGTCCGTGACTGCAGATCCTTCCGGACGGTTGTCCACTGTCTTCTTTCCGCATGCGGTCAGCATCAGACCGGCCAGCAACACCATTAACACGACATGACAAATGGATACCTTTCTCTGCATTCCATCCCCCTTTTCAGCTCAAAGGAAACTCGCCTCTATTCTTTTTATCCTACCCAAACCAGGTAAGAATTCAAGATTTTTTTCCCGGAAAAGAAATTCCCTTGCAAAAGCAAATCAGCCAATCTAAATTTGAAGGCTTTAGGCGCCATTTCCCGTTGCAGTAATTCTGAAAGGATATTCCAAACGACCGTGAGCAGAAAACCCCAAATCCGCGAGCTGAAAGACCTGGTCTGTGGGAACAGGTTCGGTGATTTTTTCGGTGTTCCCCAGCAGGTCTTCGACCAGGTCTGGCAGGCCCTCAGCAGTGAAGAGGGCAATTCCATCGTCTATATCTCCATGGAAATCGGCGCTGATCCGGACGTCTTCCATCCCGTGAAAAATCTGCTCCAGGAACGGGAATGGCCGGATCAGGATACAGAGCCGTACAGGAGCCTGCTGAATAAATATCTGGAGGGTCCACGGAAAATTCCCAACTACAGTGGCGGCCTGGGCGTCCTGGCCGGAGATACCCTCAAGAGTTTTGCCGACCTGCACCTGCCGGTCCTGGCGGTGAGCCTGCTGTACCGGGAAGGGTACTTTTCCCAGATCGTCGACTCCAAGGTCGGCCAGATCGATCAGGCCACCAGATGGAGCCCGGAAGACACACCGACCATCTTCCAGCTGGCCGATCCCGATGACCCGGCACGTCCCCTGGAAATAACCGTCCCCTTCTACAACGAGTATGACCAACATACCGAGGCGGTGGCCCAGGTATGGATGAAGATGGAGGTCAGCGAGGAGCTGGACTATTTCGTGCCGGAATTTCTCCTCGACTACAGTGTGGAAGGATCGCCTCCCTGGATCAGGGAAGCTGCCCAGCGGCTGTACAACTCCAAGTCCACGATCATGAAGGCCATCCAGAGACGGATGCTGGGTTCGGGCGTTCTGCCGCTGATGAAGGCCCTGGGGATGACCGGTCGGACCATCCACCTCAACGAACAACATGGCGTGGCCGTGACCCTGCAGCTCATCCTCCAGCACCTGGAGCAGAAACTGGGCAGGGACTATCGCGACCGGATGACCGACGAGGACATCCGGGAGGCTGCCGAGGCAGTGGCCGAACACATCGTCTATACCATCCACACGCCGGTCAAGGCCGGTCATGACCGGTTCGCCCGCTCGCTGTATACCGGGATCAGTCAGAAAACCTGCCGCAAGATCCTCAACCTCCTGGCCAGTGACCCCGACTCCCCCCACGAGTACAACTTCACGGCCTTTGCCATGCGGGTCAACCGGACCGTCAATGCGGTCAGCCGCCTTCACAGGGATGTCACCAAGCGACAGTTTCCGGAATCCGCCCACAAGATACGCGCCATCACCAACGGTGTCCATCATCTCACCTGGATCAGCGACAGCAGGGCCGCCCTCTTCGATCGCCACCGGTCCCTGGCCGGCTGGCGGGACGATCCCGGGGTCTTCGCCCGGGCCGGCCTGGAAGACGATCCGGATTTCCGGCAGGCGCTGGCAGCAGCCTGGGCGGAAGACAACCAGGCCCTGATCCGGTATGTCAACCGGATGCTGATCCAGCATCGGAACCAGATGACAGAGACCTGGATCGATCCGCCCAACTACCTGTCCCAGCTCCCGGAGGACCATCATCTGCAGCCAGGGGTGTACACGGTGGGATTCGCCAGGCGCTTTTCCACCTACAAACGGGCGGATCTCATCTTCGACGATATCGCCACCCTGGCCGACATCCTCATCCAGGGCGACTGGCAGATCAACTTTCTCTTTGCCGGCAAGGCGCATCCCCAGGACGAACCGGGGAAATCGCTGCTCAAGCTCATCCTGGACAACCAGGAGGAACTGTACCGCCGCTCCGAGGGCCGGGCACGCCTGATCTTCATTCCCGGCTACGACATGCGGCTGGCCAAGATGCTGGTTTCCGGTGTCCACACCTGGCTCAACAGTCCCAAACGTCCGCTTGAAGCCAGCGGAACCAGCGGCATGAAGGCGGCAATGAACGGCGTACCCAACCTGAGCGTCATGGACGGCTGGTGGGTGGAGGGATACCACGAGGGCAAGACAGGCTGGAAGTTCGGCTACGAGGGACCGATCACCGAAAGCAGCCTGAGCGAGCATCCCGAGGCCCTGCTCTATGCCGAAGACTCCCGATCCTTCTACAACCTGCTGCCGTCAGTGCTGGAACTGTTCTATGCCAGGCGGGACCGATTCCTCGACATGGCTGTCAACAACCTGGTCCTGAATGTCCCCATCTTCAACACGCACCGTATGGCTGCGGAATATGTAAGAAAATATGCACTCGACCTGGACGACCGGACCGGTGCCGCAATCGCCGCCTTCCAGCGGCTGTACCAGAGCGATCAGGAAGATGACTGAGGCACTGTTCCGAAATGTTGCCTAATTTATGATCAGACAAGGAGATCCGCATGGCCCGCCATATCAATCCCAGTCGTTCCACCAACAGGACCATTGATGCCATTGACAGGAAACGGGAGCGGGAGCGGCGTATCCTCTTCAGCAAGGCCCGGGACCATGCCGATGATCTCGCCATCAGGCTTGTTCAGCGTCTCATCGACCGGCACATCATCGAGACCGATGCCGCTTCGCCAATCCAGGAGGCCATCGCCAGACAGCTCAGGGCGCCGGCAACCATGGACGAATTCGACATCCGCCTCAAGATCGCCAACATCCGCACCCTGGTCCAGGACCCCAACATCCTCAGCCTCTATATCACGGCCTACATCATCGAAGACCTTATCGACAATCCACACATTCAGGACATATACGGCGAGGACCTGGATGTCTACCGGGCTGTCGATTCGGTCCTGAACTCGATCCGTCCCAGGTAGTTCTTCCTGACTGCCATGCAGTCGGTCCATCCCCGGGAAACCCCGGCCCTGGTCTTTGCCAGCAAGGAAGGCGAGATCCTCGATTACAGCGGCCTGTCCATGGCCGGCAGAAGTGGCGACTCCTTTTTTCGGCCCAGGTCCGAAGAACTCATTCCTTTGCCCGAGGGGAGCGAACTGTTTCTCCTTCCCGGCCGAATGCCGGTGGGTATCGAACCGGGCAGCGACGAACCGGCCCTGCTGGCCGAAGACCCCTACCGACCCGGCGAGCCGGTCCAGGCCGTGGCAGCCTTCATGGCCCCGGCCCATACCGCCGTCTATACGGCCGCCTATCAGAGCCGGCCAGATGCTCCTCTCCTGCCGTTGTTCGCCTACACTGCGGTGGGCTGGCTGGACGGCCGGTTCTGGGTGACCGGCTTCCGCAGTGATCCGGATCCCCGCCAGGACAGCGACCGCTTCGATCCGACCCTGATCCGCAGGCGTACTGCGGAACGACTCGGCCGGTTTCCGGACAACCGGCTGATCCAGCACCTGGGGAAGTGCTGCCTCACCTATGGCTGCCCAGCAGCCCGCAACTATTTTCTCGACCGCTGGGAAGCGCCCCTGCCGTCCTCTCCGACCTGCAATGCCGCCTGTGCAGGCTGCATCTCCCTGCAGCCGTCAGGTTGCTGTCCGGCATCCCAGGAAAGGATCCGCTTTGTCCCCTCCCCCGAAGAGCTGTCCCAGGTCGCCATCCCCCACCTGGAAAAGAATCCCAGGCCGGTGGTCAGCTTTGGCCAGGGATGCGAGGGGGAACCGCTTCTCCAGGCGGAAACCCTGGAACAGGCGATTCAGGCCTTCCGGGCAGCCACCCGCCGGGGCACCATCAACCTCAATACCAACGGCAGCCTGCCGGACAGGGTGGAACGGCTGGCCAGGGCCGGCCTCGACTCCATCCGCATCTCGCTCAACAGCAGCCGGTCCAGTTACCACCGCCGCTACTACCGGCCGAAAAGCGACGGATTTTCCCTGTCGGATGTCTGTCGATCCATGCAGATCATGAAGGAATACGACCGGCACGTGTCACTCAACTACTTCGTCCTCCCCGGCTTCACCGACGATCCTGAGGAATTCGATGCCCTGTCCGCCCTGATCGAGCAATATCGGCCCGATCTCATCCAGCTACGCAATCTCAACATGGATCCGGAATACTACCTGCGGGTGGTCCAGCATACCCCCGGCGGGCGTCCCATGGGTATCCTGCGCTGGCTGGCTGCCCTGAAAAAACGGTTCCCTGATCTCGAATTCGGATACTTCAATCCCTGTCTCGACAAAACCTGCGAAGAATCCTGACCGGTTCGCCGGCCAGGTTCATCGGCTCTCCGGGGCCACGCTGGAAGACCATGTCCTGCCAGCCAGGCTGAAATACTCTCATCAGACTTGACAATTCATCGCTGTTTTTTATTATACGTGCGAAGGAGAAGCATTCCGGCCAGTGCTTGAGGGGCTGCTGGCCGGCAGATTGACGACCCCCAAGGCGAGAAAAACCATGAACGAACCGGCATCCATGATCAGACTGACCACCCAGCGTCAGATCATCCTGGAAGAACTGGCCAAGGTGAAAACACATCCGACAGCCAGTGAAGTATATGATATGGTGAGGAAACGGCTGCCAAGGATCGGACTGGGAACAGTCTACCGGAACCTGGAGCTGATGGCCGAAAACGGCATGATCCTCAAACTGGAGACCGGTGGCACCCAGAAACGATTCGACGCTACCACAGAACCCCATTACCACATCAGATGCACAACCTGCGGCAAGGTGGATGACATCGATATCCCGGTGCTGCACAGCCTGGTCGAAGCGGCTGCAGACGCCACCTCGTATCAGATACTCGGCCATCATGTCGAGTTTGCAGGTATCTGCGCCGACTGTCAGCAGAAAGCTGAAAAGTCCAGGGCATCATAAGTGGCTTCCACATAACTCTTTTCCTTCCCGGACCGGGCATTCTTGATCTACATCAAGGAGCATGCGGTCTCTTCCTTGTATAGACTCACGACTGCGTCTTCGCAGGCCGACCCCTGCTGAGACCGCCGATTGAACGGCGGTTCGGCCATTGGCTGTAACGGCGCGGTAATTTTTTAGAGGCAGGGAGGTGACTCCCAACAGACAGTATTCATCAGAAAGGAGGTTTCAGATGAACAAGCTCAAGACTGTGTTTCTCGGCCTGGCAGCATCGGCGCTGCTGGCCGGAGGCGCCATGGCGGGTGACAAGTGTATCGAATGTCACACCAAGATCTCTCCCGGTCAGGTGCAGGACTGGAAGATCAGTAAGCATGCCAC
This sequence comes from uncultured Desulfobulbaceae bacterium, assembly GCA_964626235.1. Lineage (GTDB taxonomy): Bacteria > Desulfobacterota > Desulfobulbia > Desulfobulbales > Desulfobulbaceae > CAZVDY01. The sequence goes on from CAZVDY010000035.1 coordinate 158,390, forward strand.
TGCCGACGATCCGGTCACCTGTTCGGGTTGTCACGGCGAGGACCACCAGACCGCCGATGACTGGAAAAAGGCCAAGTTGCCGGACGAGAAAGTGTGCGCCGGCTGCCACGAGGAACAGTTCGATTCCTTTGCCAAGGGCAAACACAATTTCGGCTGGACCACCCTCAACGCCATTCCCGGAACCCACATGGCCCCGGACGAGCTGATCGAGGGTGGCCGCGGTTGTGGCGGCTGTCACAATATGGGTATCAAGACCGATGAACAGAAGGCCGACCAGGCAAAGAAGGGGTACCGGTACCAGAACAACTCCTGTGACGAGTGCCATACCCGCCACACCTTCTCCAAGAAGGAAGCCCAGAATCCCCGCGCCTGTCAGCAGTGCCACATGGGCTACGACCATCCCCAGTGGGAAATGTGGTCCAGCTCCAAGCATGGACAGCGCTGGTTTGCCCGCGAGGCCGGCTACCTGCCCAAGGACGCTCCGGCGCCCACCTGTCAGGACTGCCATCTGCCCGACGGTACCCACGAGAACCATACCGCCTGGGGCTTCCTCGGCGTCCGCCTGCCCCTGCCTGATGACAAGCAGGCTGCGGCCGACCGGGTGACCATTCTCAAGGCCCTTGGGGTGCTGGACCCGGAGACCGGCAAGCCGACCCCGATTCTCGATGCGGTCAAGGCCGTGAAAATGGCCAAGCTGGATCAGGAATCCTGGCAGAAAGAGCGGGACAAGATGATCAAGACCTGTTCCAAGTGCCATTCCGAACGGTATGCGAGAGAACAGCTGGAGATGGGCGACACCATCATGATGAAGTCTGACCGTCTGATGGCCGAGGCCATCGAGACCGTTGCCGCTCTGTACAAGGACGGGATCATCAAGAAACCGGCCGGGTATCCGCACAACTATCCGTTCCTGCTGACCTTCATGCACACCAACGGTACGTCCTGGGACAAGGACCTGGACAAGCTGTCCTACATCGATCAGGTCCTGGTGCAGATGTACATGAAACATCGTATGCGGGCCTACCAGGCATTCTTCCACGTCAACCCGGACTATGCCTACTGGTACGGCTGGAACGAGATGACCAAGGATCTTGGAGAGATCAAATCGCTGGCCCGCGAAATGCGCGCCACCCATGGCAAGTAATGCCGAAGAGTTCACCCTCTGACGGCACAAAAAAAAGCGGCAGCCGGATCATCTCCGGCTGCCGCTTTCCTGTTTCCGCCCTATTCTTCCGTATTGCTGTTGTGACCGCCTGACAGTTCCGTCCCGTTCAGGTGAAACAGACGCGGCAAAACCGCCGCTTGCCCACCTTGAGCAGTACCGTTCCCCGGGCGGGGATATTCACCTGTACATCATTGATCTTTCTGCCGTCAACACTCACGGCATTCTGCTTGATCATCCGCCGGCCGTCCGAGGTCGACTTGACCAGCCCGGCCTCCAGAAGCAGTCTCGGCAGCCAGATCTCCTCTTCGCCGACAGTGATCGCTTTCTCGGGTATCTCGTCCGGCAGCTCATGCCGCCTGAACACCTGCTCGAACTGTCTTTCCGCCGCCTCGGCAGCATCCTGACCATGAAAACGGGCCACAAGCTCCTTGGCCAGCCGCACCTTGACCGCCTTGGGATGCAGCCGCCCGGCCTCCATGTCGTTTCTGAGCTGCTCTATCTCCACCAGGCTCAGGTCGCTGAGCAGTTCGTAATAGCGAAACATCAGTTCATCGCTGATGGACATCACCTTGCCGAAAATCTCCTCCGGAGCCTCGGAGATACCGATGTAGTTGCCCAAGGACTTCGACATCTTGTTGATCCCGTCCAGCCCCTCCAGCAGGGGCATGGTCAACACGACCTGGGGCTCCTGTCCCCGGCTCCGCTGCAGCTCCCGTCCCATGAGCAGGTTGAAGAGCTGGTCGGTACCGCCCAGCTCCACATCGGCCTCCAGGGCCACGGAATCATACCCCTGGATCAGGGGATAGAGAAACTCGTGAATGGAGATGGGCCTGTTCTCCCGGAAACGCTTCTTGAAGTCGTCCCGCTCCAGCATCCGGGCCACGGTCAACTGGGATGCAAGGCGGATCATCTCGTACGAGCTGAGCTCGCCCAGCCAGGTTGAGTTGAAGACAACCTTTGTCCGGGTGGGATCGAGGATCTTGAAGACCTGCTCCTTGTAGGTCTCCGCGTTGCGCTCCACATCCTCCCTGGTCAGGGGCGGCCGGGTATCCGACTTGCCGGTGGGATCGCCGATCAGACCGGTAAAATCGCCGATGAGAAAATAGATTTCATGGCCAAGCACCTGGAAATGCCGCAACTTCTGCAACAGCACGGTATGCCCGAGATGGAGATCGGGCGCCGTGGGATCGAACCCCGCCTTGATCCGCAACGGTTTCCCGGTCTCGCGGGAACGCTGCAGTTTTGTTTCCAGGTCCTCCCGGGTGATCAGGTCCACAGCACCCCGTTCAATGAGCGCCAACTGTTCCTCGACAGACTTCATGCTCCTCTCCTGCCATTATTTTGCATACTCTATGGCCCGGGTCTCCCGAATCACGGTGACCCGGATCTGGCCGGGATAGGTCAACTGTTTCTCAATGGACTTGGCAATATCCCGGCTCATGAGCAGGGCATCCTCGTCCCGCACCTTCTGGCTGTCCACGATGATCCGCAGGTCCCTGCCCGCCTGGATGGCAAAGGACTTGTCCACGCCCTTGAATGAATTGGCTATCTTTTCGAGATCATCCAGTCGCTTCACATAGCTCTGCAGCATCTCCTTTCTGGCCCCTGGACGCGCTCCGGACAGGGCGTCGGCAGACTGGACCAGGATGTCGAGGACGCTCTTGGGTGGCTGATCCTCATGGTGAGCGCCAATGGCGTAGACGATATCCTCGCTCTCGCCGTACTTCCTTGCCAGGTCGCGGCCGATGATGGCATGGGATCCCTCGACCTCGTGATCCACGGCCTTGCCGATGTCATGGAGCAGGCCGGCCCGCTTGGCCTTTTTCACGTCCAGGCCGAGTTCTGCCGCCATGACGCCGCAGAGAAAGGCCACCTCCAGGGAATGCTGAAGAATGTTCTGGCCATAACTGGTTCGGAACTTCAGGCGGCCGATGAGATTGATGAGGTCCACGTGCATCCCGTGGGCGCCGACATCAAAGGTCGCCTGCTCGCCAGCCTCCCGAATACCGATCTCAAGCTCTTCGGTCACCTTGGCCACCACCTCCTCGATCCGGGCCGGATGGATACGGCCGTCGGAGATGAGCTGTTCAAGGGCAAGACGGGCCACCTCCCTGCGGATGGGATTGAAGCCCGAAAGAATGACAGCCTCCGGCGTATCGTCGATGATGATATCGATACCTGTTGCCGCCTCTATCGCCCTGATATTTCGACCTTCCCTGCCGATTATCCGTCCCTTCATCTCCTCGTTGGGCAGGGGGACCACGGAGACGGTCTTGTCGGCCACGTAGTCACCGGCATAACGGGCAATGGCCAGGGCCAGGATATTCTTCCCCCGCCGGTCCGCCTCCATCTTCATCTCGTTTTCGATGCGGGCCAGCCGCTTGGCCGCATCCATGCGGGCCTCGCTCTCGATGGACTCCATGAGCTGCTTCTTTGCCTCTTCCCTGTCGATTCCGGCAATCCGCTCCAGCTTGTAGCGCTGCTGATCGATCAGTTCGGCGACCTCGTCCTCTTTTCTGGTAAGTTCCTTTTCTCTCTCGGCAATCCGTTTTTCCCGTTTGTTCAGCTCAACAGTCCGTTTTTTCAGGACATCCAGTTCACTCTGGACCTGATCCAGCTTCCGGTCCAGACGCCGCTGTTCATCCTTGATTTCCTGCTTGCTGGCCTTGATCTCCCGCTCAGCTTCCTGTTTGGTGTGGTAGGCCTCCTCCTTGGCCTGCAACGAGACCTCTTTCTTTATCTGCTCGGCCTCCTGGATGGCATTCTCGATTATCTGCCTTCCCTGGGCCTCGATGTTGGCCTGGTTACCTTCCAGCAGTTTCTTACGCAGGTAAAAGCCGATCACAGTACCGACGAGCAGGGCAATCCCTGCCAACAGTACGGTTATCATACTGATATTCATAACAAATTACCTATATGTTAGGCAGATGTCTTCCAGTCGGCTACAGGCAGACTCTGCGGTAAAAAAAATGGGTCTGAGAGAAGAGATGACAGAATCAGCCGAAAGCGCCGACCAGGATGGTCGGAACCTCGACTGCAGGCTGGAACAAGGATAGGAGGTTGCCACTCCTGCCCATTGACCAGAGCCGGTTACTCCGGACAGCAGGCAACGTACTGGTAATCATGGAAAAATCTCGGCACCAACAGACAGCCAAGCTTTCCCGGCTCATCGAAAACCATCACCACAGGGAACGGCCCGGCCGCACCATTGGCCGTGAACTGCCACTCTTGCAGACGACACCCCTGGATTCTCGACGAACAGCGATTACCGCACTGAACAATAGATCACGCATATATAGTGAACCTGATCTCATCAGAATTGCCCACTCCTCATCTGACCTTATCCTGCCAGCTCCATTCCGCCTCCGGCAGCCGGCCGGAGGCGGTTCATCTATCTCAAACAGTGCTTTCCACTGGTTTTGCAAAAGTTCCCCGCCCTGCCGTGTCAACGCAATGATTAAACCTAATAGAATTAGGTGGGCAGTGCTCATGTTATCTTCAGGTAATCAAAAAAGATTTCCTTTGAATAACAGTGGAGCTACCCTATCAATGGGAGTTGGCTCAATACTCCGTTGATCACCAACAGCGCAGGGAAACCCGACAATCTCTCAGATGCCTGTGTAGTATAGCAAAGGCCCCTTAAAATGAAAATCTTTTTATCCGAAAATCGTTGCCGGCAATCAACGGAATATCAGACCGAAGCCCATGCCATTTCATCCCCTTGGAGACCGGGGAGGTCCGGGTCGGCGACCAGTGGCTTTTCCGAAACTTACCCTGTCTTTATTGGGCAGGTATGAGGACGGAACAGAGGCTGAGTTCCAGTAAACGTTTGGAGAACATCTTTTCTATTGACGTCATTGGCCGTTATGGGTATGGCAAGGATTTCGACACAACGCCTTCTTTCCCTTCCGGCCGGTCCTGCAGACAACACCCGGCATCCTGCCGGTTAGCTGCCGAGCAAGGCCTGCGAGGAGAAGCAGAGGGACCATGGCAGAAACCATGGATCAGAGGAGAACAATGAAATTTTTCTTTAGAGTACGGGGCAGGATTGCTTGTCTGCTTTTCCTTGTCCTGTACACCACCCATGCCGTCGCCCGCCCGGTCTCGCCGGAAGAGGCGCTGCAGGTCGCCCGCCGCTGGATGGAAGTCAGGATGGGCCGGATGGAGGAGGCCGTACCGGACACTGGCCCGGCTCTACCGAGCGGGACAGGCCGGTACTATCATATCCTCCACCTTACCGGCGGGGGGTGGATCATCGTTGCAGGCGATGACGTGGCCTATCCGGTCATCGCCTTTTCTCCCACAGGTCCCGATCCGACCCAGGTGGATCCCCCGATTCAGTTCAGCGCCTGGATGGAAACGGTCAGCAGGGAGATCGGCCTGGCCATAGAGGAACATCTCCAGCCCCTGCCCGAAACAGCAAGGGCATGGGAATATCTCCGCAGCGAGACAGGACTACCGACCCCCTGGCCCGATACCGGGGCCGATGTTGCCCCCCTGCTGACGACCACCTGGTCCCAGGGAACCTACTACAATGCCATGTGCCCGGAAGATCCCGACGGCCCGGACGGCCACGCCCTGGTCGGCTGCGTGGCAACGGCCATGGGCCAGGTGATGAAATATCACAACCACCCCAAGATCGGCAGAGGGGAACACACCTACACCCACGCCACCTACGGCACCCTGTCTGCCGACTTCGGAGCAACAGTCTACCAGTGGTCGGAGATGGCCGACACCCTTGACGACTACAACGACGCCGTGGCCACCCTGCTCTACCATGCCGGCGTGTCCGTGGACATGAACTATGGCCCTCACGCCTCCTCCGCCTATGTCCAGGAAGATGTCGTCCGTGCCCTGAAGACCTATTTCAGGTACAGCCCGGATCTCCACTTTGCCGCCAAGGTGGACTACTCTGATGAAGATTGGACCGCCCTGCTGCGGAGCGAACTGGACAACGGCCGACCGGTTCTTTACCGGGGCTCCGGGAGCAGCGGTGGCCACGCCTTTGTCTGCGACGGGTATACAGGAACAGCGTATTTTCACTTCAACTGGGGCTGGGGCGGATCATATGACGGTTATTTCTACCTGAACGACCTGACCCCTGGCGGATACCCCTTTACCGACGATCAGGGTGGGATCATGGGCGTGATACCCCTGGTCTCCGCTCCAGACCTGGAGGTACAGGCCCGCTCTGTCAGCGAGCAGCTTCCCCTGCCTGCGGCAGAAATCAATTTCACGGCCTGGGTCGAAAACCAGGGAGAGGTACCGGCCGAAGCAACCACATTGTCCTTCTATCTCTCCGGTGACGCCGATATTTCCGTTGCCGACCGGCCGATCGGATCAGAGCCCCTTCCTGCCCTGGCCCCCAATGATTCGACATCGATCGGGATAGCATTTACCGTCCCATCCGAGCCCGGGCCCTACTGGATCGGAGCCTGCGCGCCAGCCATTGCCGGAGAACTGAATACAACCAACAACTGCTCCGATGGACTCCCCATCGTGGTGAGCCGGACGAGCCTGGCCGAGGCCCTGGACACCACCTTCCTGGCCTGGCAGAGCAGCGGCGACATGGGCTGGTTCGGACAGACCGATACCTTTTTCTCCGATGGAGATGCCGCCCGGAGCGGCTATCTGGCAGACAATGAAACCTCGATTCTGGAAACCGTGGTTCAGGGACCGGGCAGGCTCGATTTCATGTGGCAGGTCTCTTCCGAACCCCTCTTCGACACCCTCTCTCTCTCCGTAGACGGAGAGGAACCACTGGAAAAGATCAGTGGAGAGGTCAAATGGGAGGAACAGGTTCTCGACCTGGGCCCTGGGACGCACACAATACGCTGGACCTATGCAAAAGACTTGTCGATCTCCCAAGGAGAAGACTGCGCCTGGGTGGACAGGGTGGAATGGCATCCGGACGCCCCGGATCTGATCGTGGAAAATGCGGCTATCAGCGAGATGCCGGCAGCACCGGGAGAATCCTTTACCTACGTCATCCAGGTAAGCAACCAGGGACAAAACCCGGCGGCACAGACCATCCTGCGCTATTACCGTTCAACAGACCCGGAGATATCGGGAACCGATACCCAGATCGGCCTTTCTGCCATTCCTGAACTGGAAGCCGGAGACTCATTTCCGGCAAGTGCAGAGCTCTCTGCCCCGACAAGTCAGGGGCAATACTGGATCGGAGCCTGCGTCGATCCAGTGGCCGGAGAGGCAGACATTGGCAACAACTGCTCCCAGGGCGTCGGGATTTCCATTTCCTCTGGCGCTCAGAGCCGGAGCAGTACGCTGTTGTCCTCTTTTCTGCCTGCCCTGCTATCGATCATCCAGGGCCGCTGACCAGCGCTTTCCACGCCAGCCCGCCCCCGGGGACTTGCAGCCAGCCTCATCTGCCCCCGGCAGACAGATCCGGCTGCACAGCGTTAAAAAAAGATCTCCTCAACCCGATTCATCCAGGTTGGCCGAGACCTTTCTCACCAGCCGGTCGATGTCCTCTTCCTGTCCCTGGCGGAACCTGCGAAACCGCTGTTCCAGCTCCACGTACCGGGCCGCAATGCGCAGGCAGCCCAGGACCAGCATTTTGCTCGAAGGCACGGTGCTTTTGCCGAAAAGAGCTGCATCGCTTTCGAACTCCTGCCGGAGCAGGGCCACCGCTCCTTCGACCTCTTCTTCCGGCGCATCGGTATAGAAAGAAAAATCCTGTCCGAACAGCGAAAATTTGACTAACCGTTCCTCCACGACCCGGTTCACCCGCCAGCAATCCTGTATCTTCTCAGCTCATACTCTCCCGATCAGGATGAAAAAGCTGCGCCTGGATCCCTCCCTGTTCATCACTTTCCGGGATCCCGGTTTCCGCGGATTCAGGAACAGCCTGTTCCTCTTCCCAGGTTTCGATGCGCTCGATGAGACGGGCGACCTGGCCTCCAACCTCGGTCCGCTCGTTCTGCAGGGCAGCGATTTCCTCTTTCAGGGCAGCACACTCCGCATCCCGTTCTTCAAGAGTCTTCTGCAGATCGTGGTAGCGTTTCTTGAGATCATTGAACCTGGTCAGCAGGGTATCGATAAACTGCTCCAGACGGCTCAGCTCTGCTTTGTTCTCCATGATGATTCTCCAGCTAAAAAAGATGGACCAGGCGGGACGCCTGCTCCTAACCACTTGATATTTAAACTAAACAATTTATCTAGTATACAGATCCAAAGCAGCGAACGCAAGGTTTTTCTGGAAAACTTTCCCGCCCCCCGGTACATTGCCGGTCAGGGGAAAAAAGCTGTTGCAGAACAGCCTGAGAACATCATCCGCGCCGGTAGTGCCAGCTCACCGGACGGCCGTTTCGGTAGGGCATGTGGCCGTGAAAGATTCCCGGCTCACCGTCAAAGACCAGGGGCAGAAAATAGCGGTCCCCTTCCCACATGGGTAGCTGATCCAGGCTCTCCAGGGCATGCCAGGCCAGCTCGCCCTCCTCGTTGCCGGCGAGACAGGTACCGTGAAACCGGGTGACAAGGAAGACGAACCCCAGCCAGTCCTCACCCTGGGGCCCGAATCCCGGCCAGCTGATGGTACCCCTGAGGATCATCTCGTCCACGACGAGACCGGATTCCTCACGGATTTCCCGTTCCATACAGCCATAGACATCCTCGTCCGCCTTCATCTTGCCGCCCAGGCCGTTGTATTTCCCCAGGTGATGATCGTCACTGCGTCCGGTCCGATGGATAAGGAGCACCTGTCTTCTGTCCTGCGAGAGTATGTAACCCAGCGTACCGATGATCGGTCTGTACATCGTTGCCTGTCTCCTCCTCCCGGCTTCCCGTTGCGTCCGCCATGCACTGAACCGCAGGAAAAAATGGGGATATCTTTTTCCGGAAAGCCAACATTTGATAATTACGAAAAATATTCTTCTCGGAACTGAATCCGATGTGATACAATACCAGTGCATTGGCCCGCAGACAAGCAATCTGTCTGTCACTGCGCCTCGAGGGCAGCCTGGAACGCCGAGATTTTTCGTTCGGGAGAAGACCAGACGAAAGAGGAAACATTTTATCCTGGCCATCTGTATGATATTGCCGGGATAGAATCTGTCGCCCCCTACGGGGATCGAACGAAAAGACTGTGTTCCATGGTGGTTACAAGCTGAAATTTCCCATGCTGTTACAGGACCATGTATTTCCGAAGCCTGTGGTTTATCGTTTCCATCCTTGTCTGTCTCATGCCGGCGGTCTCCCCGGTGCAGGCGGAAAACCGGTTTCCACTCTACGACTGTATCAGGAAAAACGTCCAGTTCTGGGAAAAGGTCTACAGCCAGTACACGACCCGCCAGGGGATCCTCCATGACAAGAACGACCTCTCCATCATCTACACGGTCATCGACCTGGTGGACTGGCGCACGCCCGGGGCGGGGCAGATCAACAGAAAGATGATCAAGATGGCCAGGCTGCGCTACAAGGCCATTCTGGCCAACCTGGCCAAGGGGAAAAAGCCCAGGACCGCAGAGGAAAAACGGGTGGCCGCCATGTTCAGGGGAAAGGGGCACAAGGCCATGCTCAGGGCCCGCAACAGCATCCGCCTCCAGATCGGCCAGAAGGACCGCTTCCTGGAAGGCGTCATCCGCTCGGGCGCCTACCTGCCCACCATGAAGAAGATATTCCGGGCCAGAGGGTTACCGGTTGAACTGGCCTACCTGCCCCACGTGGAATCCTCGTTCAATCCCAGGGCCCACTCCAAGGCGGGTGCGGTGGGGATCTGGCAGTTCACCCGCAGCACGGGAAAGGACTACATGACCATCGATAATGTGGTGGACGAGCGGTACGACCCCTATCTTTCCACCCATGCGGCGGCAAAATTCCTCAAGGAAAACTATCAGCAGCTCGGTTCCTGGCCGCTGGCCCTCACGGCCTACAACTACGGCCGGGCAGGCATGCTGCGGGCCGTGCGCAAGAACGGCAGCTATGAAAAGATTTTCAAAAGCCACCGGACGAGACTGTTCCAGTTCGCTTCCCGCAACTTTTACCCGGAATTCCTGGCTGCCCTCCGGGTTGCCCGGCGGCTGGAGAACGATCCCTCGATCATCAGGGACCGGCCGGTGGCGACCGTGACCATCCGCCTGAAAGGTTATGCTGCTGCCCGGGACCTGCGCCGCTTTTTCGGCGTTTCCCTGGAAGACTTCACCAACCTCAACCCGGCCCTCCAGAAGCCGGTCCTCGACGGCAGAAAGTATGTCCCCCGGGGCTACCTGCTCCGGTTGCCGGCCACCAGCAGGATCCGGGCCAAGGTGGCAGCCATGGATCCCGGCCTGTACCATGCCAGCCAGATCAGAGACCGGTATTATACGGTGAGAAAAGGCGATACCGCCGCCTCCATCGCCAGACGATACCGTATCTCGCTTCGGGAGCTGAAACGGGCCAACAACCTGAACCGCAAGGCATTTATCCGCGTCGGCCAGAGATTGAAGATCCCCAGACCGGCAAGGGCAACTTCCCGCTATGCGGATGCCCGGAAAAGTATTATAACACTGACACCTAATTCCAAACAGAAACCGAACCGATAAGAAAGAGCAGGAAGAACGATCATGGACATCACTGGCACCATTGCAGAGCTGAAACAGCGGCCGGATTTCAATGATCATGTCGGCATGATCCTCATCCACAACGGCGTGGTCCGCAACTGGTCACGACAGGACCGGAAGCAGGTCAAGGCCCTGGAGGTCACGGTGGATACCGACACCGTGGAACGCCTCAGGCAGGAATACCTCAAGAAGCCGGGCATATACGAAATCATCATCGAGGCACACTCGGGTCGGTTCCACCCGGGAGACGACCTGCTCTACATCATAGTGGCCGGCGACCTGAGGGAAAATATCAAGCCGGTCCTGGCCGAACTGCTGGACCGGGTCAAGGCAGAGGCGGTCAGCAAGCAGGAGATTACGGCCTGAGCATCTGCTGCATGTGGCATGGTTGCTGTCGTCGCTGGTTCTTCCTCCCTGGCATATCCGGATAGACTCTGCTGAAATCGGCTGTCCGGCCGCCGGAACACCGTGAGGATCTGCTGCAAATTCGGGAGGCATGACGATGGACGACAAGGCACGCGAACTGATCGACCGGTTCAGGCAGGTCAGAACACTTCCCCAGATCATCAGCCGTCTCACCAGGCTGATCAATGACGAACATTCCACGCTCCAGGACTTCGAAGAGGTCATCCGCATGGATCCGGCCCTGGTTGCCAGGCTCCTGACCCTGGTGAACAGCTCCTACTTCGGCCTGAGCAGAAAGGTCGACTCCATTTCCAGGGCCGTTGCCCTGCTGGGGATGAAGAACCTGCACAACATCGCGGTGACCGATTCCCTGAAATCACTGTTCGTCTCTGGCCGGGAAAAAGACATCTTCTCGCCCCGGCGGCTCTGGCTCCACTGCACGGCCTCGGGCATCTGCTCCAAGATGATAGCGGAGCGGATCTTCTCCATCAACGGGGACGATGCCTATCTCTGTGGAATCATGCATGACATCGGCCTGATCGTCGAATACCAGGTGGCCAAGGAACCGTTCCTCCAGGCCTTTGCCGCCTGGGTGCCGGACGGCCCGGCCATCACTGCCAGTGAACAGGAATTCCTGGGCACCGACCACTGCCGGATCGGTTTTCTCCTTGCCGAGGAATGGCACATGGCCGAGTCCATCTGCCAGGCCATCCGCAGCCACCACAGCCAGGATGACGAGGTGGAGCCGCAGTCACCGGATGCCATCCTCAGAATGAGCGAATACATCCTCTGCCAGCTCGACCTGGCCCCCAAAGAGGGCGCCGTGATCACCCTGCCGGAACGGCTTGCCACCCATGTCCGGGAAAATATGGAAGAGTACAGGGTGGTGGCCGAAGACCTCCCGGAAGAGCTGGAACAGGTCCAGGCGATCTATGACTCCTGAAATGTCTCACCAGGGCCCGGACATCCTGTTTGCCGATCTCGTGGATCCCGGCGAGGAGCTGGGAACATTTCGTGCATTCCTCGAGCAGGAAACCAGCGGCCTCCTCTTTTTCTGCCGTCACAGCCGTTCCGACGACCATGACCGTTCCGACGATTTTCCGCTACATGCAGACGAACTGGCCGCCCTGCTGCCTCCAGTGAGCCCGGACCAGCCAGAGGCGGGCTTTCTGCACAGGGGCCGCTTCTTCCAGTGCTGCCTGGTGGAGGAACTGGACTGCCTGCTGGTGGCCACGCCAGCAGAGGAGGCCCATTCTTCCGTTCCCTGCCTGGCCACCACCCTGCGGTTGGCCGCTTCCCTGTATCTGAGCCGCCGGGAACACAGGGAGACCCGCAGGCGCCTGGCCATCCAGAAAAAACAGTTCGAGCGCAAGGCAGCGGTCCTGGAAAAGAAATTCCAGGACATAATGGTTGAAAACGAACAAAACTACAGGAAGATACAGGAACAACAGCTCACCTACTCCAAAAGACTCCAGGAAGAGATCAGAAAACAGACAGCCCAGCTCAGACAGGCCAAGAAGGCCGCCGAGGCGGCCAACATCGCCAAGAGCGAATTTCTGGCCGCCATGAGCCACGAGATCCGCACGCCCATGAACGGCATCATCGGCTTTACCGATATGCTCCTCGACACCAGGCTCGACGAGGAACAGGTCGAGTTCGCCAGGACCATCAAACGAAGCGGCGAGGCCCTCCTCTCCCTGATCAACGACATCCTGGACTTTTCCAAGGTGGAGGCCGGCCGGCTGGAACTGGAAGCCATCCCCTTTGATCCCGAGATCACGGCCCAGGATGTCTGCGACCTGATCCGGCCCAAGGTGGCAGGCAAGAACATCGAGGTGCTGTGCCGCATCGACGATAACTTGCCGGCAAATGTCATCGGTGATCCGGGTCGATACCGCCAGGTCCTCATCAACCTCATGGGCAATGCCTCCAAATTCACCAGAGAGGGCGAGATCGAGCTGTCCCTCCAGGTAGACGAGGAAACCGATTCCACCCTGGTCCTCCATGCCCGGGTCCGGGATACCGGGATCGGCATTCCGGCCGACAAGCAGCGGCTCATCTTCCAGGCCTTCAGGCAGGCCGACGGCTCGACAACCAGGGAGTTCGGCGGCACCGGCCTGGGATTGTCCATCTGCCGGAAGATCGCCTCCCTCATGGGTGGCGATGTCTGGGTGGAAAGCGAGCCCGGCAGGGGCAGCACCTTCCACTTCACCGCTGTCCTGGGCAAGGCCGAAACACCGAGGCCAAAGGTCTTCAGGCCGGTTTCCCTGTCCGGGAAAAAGGTGCTCATCGTCGACGACAACCGGACCAACCTGGAGATCCTTGGCCACGTGCTCGCCTCGGCAGGCCTGCAGGTGACCGCTGTCCGCCGGAGCAGCCAGGTGGAGGAGGTGGTCGGCAAGGCCATCCGCAACGGCGACCTGTTCGATCTCGTCATCCTGGACATCCAGATGCCTGCACCGGATGGATACCACGTCGCCCGCATGCTGCGCACCGGTTTTCCGGAAACCAAGCGCATTCCCCTGCTGGCCTACACCTCCTCCACGGAACGGAACGCGGCCCGGTGCCGGGAGGCGGGATTCAACGCCTTTCTCGCCAAACCGGTCCGCAGGGAGATCCTTTTCAAGACCCTGGAACGGCTCCTGGGCAGCAAGGAGACCGACAGCGCCGGACCAGAGGGCGGCGGCCTGATCACCCAGTATTCGGTGCGGGAGGAACTCAAGCAGTCGGTGCGCATCCTCCTGGCCGAGGACAACCCGGTCAACCAGCGGTTGGCCACCCTGATCCTGACCAAGGCGGGTTACCAGGTCACCACCGCATCCACGGGCCAGGAGGCGGTGCGCCTGTACACGGGCGAACCTGACCGGTTCGACCTCATCCTCATGGACGTGCAGATGCCGGAGATGGACGGCCTGACCGCCACCCGGACCCTGCGGCAACAGGGCCACCATGGCGTGCCCATCGTAGCCATGACCGCCAATGCCATGAAGGGTGACCGGGAAAAATGCCTCGAGGCCGGCATGAACGACTATATTCCCAAGCCGATCAAGCGGGAGATGGTCTTTGAAATCATCGAGAAGTGGCTCCACAGGGAACTGGGACGCAAGCCGGTCCCGCCCGGGGAGGCACCATGAACCGGTTCTCCTCCTGGGCCTTTGACCGCCGGCCGGATCAGCCTCCTCTCCTCCGGGCGGCACGTACCCTGGTGCGGATCCTACTGATCATGGCCTGGCAGTTCAGAGCTGTCCATGTGCCCCTGCGTGCCTCGGCTCTCACCTTTTCCATCGTCCTCTCCATGGTGCCCATGCTGGCCATGGGCACGGCCGTTCTCAAGGGCCTGGGCAGCGACAGCCAGCTCAGGACGGCAGCCTACCGGTTCATCGACCAGTTCGCTCCCCAGCCTGAAACAACCGGGGAAAACGGTATGGAGACAGGGCAGGCGGAAGATGGACGGCCCGTGCCGGGATCTCTGGAGGAACATCTCCGCAACGGCGTGGACATGGTCTTCGCCTATGTGGACAAGACCAACTTCGCCACCCTGGGCATTTTCGGCATCCTGGGACTTCTGGTGGTGGTCATCCACGTCCTGAGCACGGTGGAAGAGGCCATGAACGCCATCTGGCATGCCGACCAGGGGCGCAACCTCTTCCGCAAGATCATGGACTACCTGGCCCTCCTCATCCTGCTGCCCATCTCCATCAACGTGGCCCTGGCAGGAGACGCGGTCCTGCACAGCCCGGCCATCATGGAGCGCCTCCATACCCTGGTCCCGTTTCCCTGGCTGATCGGGACCGGCCTGAAACTCCTGCCTTTTGCCGCCATCACCCTGTCGCTCATGGTGATGTATCTCTTCTTTCCCAATGCCAGGGTGCAGAACCGGGCAGCATTCATCGGCGCCCTGTTCGCCGCTGCCGGCTGGTTCCTCGGCCAGCGCCTCTACCTGGGGCTGCAGTTCGGAGTCGCCAGGTACAATGCCATCTACGGTTCCTTCGCAACCCTGCCACTCTTTCTCGTCTGGCTGCAGCTCGGCTGGACCTTCATCCTGCTGGGTGCAGTCCTGGCCTATGCGGTCCAGCACCGGAACCAGATCGTTCCGTTCCGGGACCGTCTTTCGCCCCGTCATCTCCTGGAACTCTGTTTCACCGTCCTGCAGAATGTCTATGACAGTTTTTCCAGAGGAGGCGAGTGTTCCGCCGTCACCCTGGAACGGGACAACCCGGCCCTGCACCCGGAAGATCTGGCAGCAGCCGTCCGGATGCTTGTCCGAGGCGGCCTGCTTGCCGAAAGCTGTGGCGACCCGCCCGGCCTGCTGCCGACCGTCGATCCCCGGGCCCTGGATCCGGCCCGGGTCGTCCGGCTCGTCCTGGGATCGGAACAGCCTGTTTCACCGTGCGGCCGGCTGGCGCAGCAGGTCGTCAGCCAGGCGGAATCGGCCCTGTCCCGTGACGATTTTCCCCTGCCGCCGCAGACAGAGAACAGAACCGAAACAAGCGAACATGGCATCTGACCGACTGGCAATACGCAAGATTCTGGGCAACTGCAACATCGTCCTCATTGCGCCCCACGCCCCTGTGGCCGGAACGGTCACCGGGGAGGGGGACATCGGCACCCTGGCCGAAACCCTGGCCGGCCACCTGGACAGCTTTGCAGTGATCAACAGGAAGTACAAGAAGAGCATCGTGGATCTCGACAATGTCCAGGCGATCAGGAAACGGAAAAAAGTCGAGGAGAATTTTCTCCTCCCTGTCATCGGGTTCAAGGAGGAGATCGCCAGCAACGATCTCACTCCCCTTGTGGTCATCCTGCAACCGGCCACGGACCGGCACACGGGTCCGGCAAGGGTCCTGTTCGGATATGGCCAGGGTGAACGCGGCAATCCGGAGCGCCCTCACCGGCCCACCATGCCACCGTCCCTCCTTTCCAGGATTCGGCTGAAAATCGAGGACAACGGTATCAGGACCGATCTCGCCCCGACGTCCTCACCCTATACGGGACGGGAACGGTACTGCCTCAACCAGCTCTTTCATCAGAAAAAAAAGCTGCGGGAATTCTTCGACCCAGCGGTCAGGTCCATGCTCATCACCCTGAGCGCGGACCTGGTCACCGATTCCCGGGCCGTGAAACGGACCGCCTCGATCCTGGCCGCATCCCTGCAGGGACTGCGTCAGACCATGTCCCTGGTCCGCAAGGTGAACGTGGCAGCCATCGACACGGTCAACCCGGAAGACCTGCGCTTCATCTTCCGCCTCAACGGCCAGGATCCGACCTCCGAGCTGATGCGCAGGCAGTACATCGAGGAGCTGGCCGCCTCCATTCGCCGCAACGGACTCCTCCACCCCCTGGTCCTGCTGCAGAAGCATGACGGCCGATACAAGATTCTCTGTGGTTTCCGACGGTTCCAGGCCATAAAGAAACTGGGCTGGCAATGGGTCGATGCCAAGGTCTATGCGGAAAGCGACTTTTCCACCGAGGATTTCTTCAACATCTCCCTGGCGGAGAATACCAAACGAAAAAATCTCAATCCCATAGAGATAGGCAACTTCCTCGAGGCAGCGGCCAGGGAGCTGGGCCTGAACAACGCCCAACTGGCCCAACGGTTCGGCGAATCTCTGGGAATCGGCCGGCCCGGCCGGCAGGTTTCCCAGTCAACGATTCACAAGTACAGGAAGGTCAACAGGATGCGGGAGAAGGGAGAGTCTCCGCAGATCATTGCCGACGTGATCAACGAACGGCTCCAGTTCTCCATTGCCGCCGAAGTCCTGGCCCCAATATCCGATCCCGACGACCGGAACAGCCTGTACAACGAGGTGATCAGGCCCCTGGCCGCCACCAGGCCGCAGATCATCCAGATCATCGATCTGTTGAAACAGGTCAACCCGTCCCTGCGGCAAGCCATCGATGATCCGGATGTCTCCCGCCTGCTCCGCAGGGCCACGGAGGGCGACCACCGGGCCGCCGCCTTCATCCGCCTGCTCAGGGAACACCTGGACGGGACGCTCACCCGGCGGCGGGAACGGTTCGAGGCCATCGTCGACCGGCTGCGGCGCTCCCTCTTCGGTGACCAGGCCAACAAACGCGATTTCAACATCACGGCCCCGTCCCGTCTCGACCGGGACGAGTGCACCCTGCACATCCGGGTCCGTTCCGGCAACCGGGACCAGGTCCTGGAGAAACTGCGTTCCCTGGCCGAAGCCCGCAGGCAGCTCGATGAACTCCTTGCCCTCCTGGACCAGTAGTTTTCGCATGCGAAAAACCGCCCGCCGTCCCTGGACCTGGCTGCTCATCATCCTGATCGCCGCCTGGCCGGTTCCTTCCGCAGCAGGCCAGGCACAGGAGGCCACCCTGCTGCAGGAGATCGAACAACTGGCAAAACAGGGCGATGGAGAGGCCCTCTACGCCCTGGCCCTGCACTACGACCTGGGTGGCGGCCCACCCGCTGCCAAGCGGTTGGCCATCGACCTCTACCGGCAGGCGGCGAAACTCCACGTGGCCGGCGCCTGCCTCAACCTGGGCATGAAATACGAGTTCGGCAACGGCGTGCCCCGCGATCCGAAGCAGGCAGCCGCCCTCTACGAGGAGGCGGCCCGTCAGGGTTGGCCCATGGCCCAGTTCTTTCTCGGCAGGCTGCTGCTCGACGGTGTGGCAGGCCAGGCCGACCCGGACAGGGGACGACACTGGCTGCGGCAGGCCGCTGAAGCCGGCTACCCCGGCGCCGCGGAACTGCTGGAGGAAACCGGCCCAGCCCCGACAGGCGACTGACCCGCCCGAAAGGGGGTCAACAGAGCAGGCGATGGATTCCGGCAAGGCGGGTCACCAGGTCGTCAGCGGTCAGTCCGGCCTGTTCGGCAATCCGGCCCAGGTCATAGCGGTTGATCTGGCCGGCATCGTTTCCCGGCACCCAGGGCATGTCCTGCCCCAGTTTTCTGTACCGCTGCCGGCTGTAGGCCAGCAGATCCCAGCCGCGGGCCAGGTTGCCGAGCCAGAGAATCAGCGGAATGTTGATGTAGCCGGGCGTCTCGTCCCAGGAGGGAAACCGATCCCAGAGGGAATCGGGTCGCCGGTGGCCGGTTCTCTGTAGCATGCACTGTTCCCAGCGGCCGTATATGCGGCCGGTCAGGGCGTGGTCGTCCAGGTGGGCCAGTGCATCCAGATGGGCCCGGAAATCGGCCGGTCTGGCCGCGCCCACACTGATGGTGTGAATCTCTTCGCGCTGCAGGCAGAAAAGATCGTTGAACTGCATCGGGCTCAGGGGAGTGGAAAGGTCTTCCAGCAGGGGTGGCGGCGTCTGGAGCATACCGCCCTTGTCCGTAGGGCTGATGATGAACACGCCCAGGTCGCGCCTGCGGGCCTCCTCGAGAACCGGGGTGTGGCGCTGGAAGATCGTGTACCAGTGGAGATTGAGATAGTCGAAGCCGCCGTCTTCCTGGTGGCGGACAGCGGCCAGGATCACCCGGGTGCTCCCGTGGCCGGAAAAACCGATCCAGCCCACCCGTCCTTCGGCCTGCAACCTCCTGGCAGCCGCCAGACAGCCACCGGGGCGGCAGACCTGCCAGAGGGAGCGGTAGTCGTTGAGGCCGTGGACTGCCAGCAGGTCCAGCCGGTCCTGTCCCAACCGGGCCATGGAATCGAGAACATTGGCCCGGAACCTGTCCGGGTCGTCTTGCGGGGCAACCTTGGTCTGCAGGATATACCGGTGCCTGGGGACGTGCCGGAGTATCTGTCCGAGCTGTTCCTCCGATGTCCCGTACCCCCGGGCGGTTTCCAGGTGGATGATACCCAGTTCCAGGGCCCTGCGGACGAGGTGTTCCAGGTCGAGCTGGTTCCGCGGATCGATCTCCTCTGCAGCACACCGTTTCCAGGAGTGCATGCTCCGCATCATACCAAGGGAAAGCAGCGGCATCCGGATGCCGGTTCTGCCGAATCGACGGTACTCCACCCCTGGTCAGCCCATGTTCTGCGGGGGAAACAGCGACAGATCCGTATGCGGCAGAAACAGGGCGGCCACATACTCGTCCCGGAACCGCCCCACCTCGGACAGCTCGAAACTGGTCATCTTGCGCACCACCTCCACCACGTCCTGGCGGATATGGTTCGAGAGCCCGCTCATCCGGCATCCCATGAGAGAACCGTTGCCCACATAGACGATCCTGTCCGGGTCCATGGCCGGCAGCAGGCCAACGGTCATGGCGCTGTCGATATCGATGAAGCTGCCAAAGGCTCCGGCCAGGATCACCTGTTCCAGGTCGGCCACGGTCAGGCCGACTTCCCGGAGCAGGGTCCGCACTCCCGCAAAGATGGCGCCCTTGGCCCGGATGAAGTTCTCGATATCCACCTCGGTGAGGACGATATCATGTTCCACCCCGCTGTCCTCTGCCCAGACCAGGACAAACTCGTACCCGCTCATCCCGGGACGAATCCGCTTGCAGCCGGTATCCCGCCTGTACCTGCCCCGGGGATCGATGACGCCCAGGTCGAAAAACAGGGCCACCAGGTTGAGGAGGCCGGATCCGCAGATACCAACCGGCGGCCGTCCCTGGATGGTGATGTTCATCGGCTCCCAGGTGTCCGGATGGAGGCTGCAGTCGGTGATGGCGCCGGCAGCGGCCCGCATGCCGCAGCTGATCCCGCCGCCTTCGAACGCCGGTCCTGCCGAACAGGCTGCGCAGACCAGCCAGTCCCTGCTGCCGATCACGATCTCGGCATTGGTGCCGATATCGATGTACAGGGTCAGCCTGTCGGTATTGTACATCCCGGAGCCCATGACGCCGGCCACGATATCCCCCCCCACCCAGCTGGAGATGGCGGGATAGAGAAGAACCGTGGCATGTCCGGCTAGGTGCAGACCGACCTCACCGGCGGTGAACGGCGGAAACAGCGTTGACACCGGAACATAGGGGGAACGCCGGATATTGTCCGGCCGCATGCCGAGGAATAGATGGGTCATCACCGTGTTGCCGGCCAGGGTGATGGAAGAGATCTCTTCGGCGGTGATGGATGCGGCGGCAACGATCCGGTCGATGATCCGGTTGACCGTCGTTACCACCGCCTCCTGCATGGTGGCCAGGCCGGAATTTTTCTCGGCATAGATGACCCGGGAGATGACGTCCTCGCCGTAACTGATCTGGGCATTGTAGTCACCGGCCTCGGCCAGTACCTCGCCGCTGTTCAGGTCGACAAGCTGACCATAGACCGTGGTGGTACCGATATCCACGGCCAAGGCAAAGGAACGGTCCACCCGGTTGCCGGCCTGAACGTCGACGATGGTGGTCCTCCCCGGATCGTTGACCGGCCTGGCCAGGGTGACGGTGACCCGGAAATCGTCCTCCCGCAGCACCTGGGGCAGCTTGCGCAGCACCGGCAGGGTGAGCATGAGATGGCGCTCGTTGTACTGGTGATGCATGCCGGTGATCAGCCTGCCGGCATCGGCCATGTTGTCCACCTGGCTTGGACGGGGCAGCTCGAGAAAGAACTTTTCGAATGGCGGCCGGAACCGGCCAGCCTCCCGGATCTCGCTGATATCGAAAAACCGGGCCGCTGCCCGGTGGTGTTCCGGCAGCGTGGTGCCGAGGCCACCCTTGCCCACGGCGGAACTCTGGGGAATGCGGACCGTCACTTCCTCCCGGACCAGGGCGGTGCAGGCCTGCCGGATGCCCCGCTCCCGGTCCGGCGGGGCGATCTTTTCGGAAAGCCCCCCGTCCACCTTCCCGGAGACGATTTCCACCCGGCACTTGCCGCAGACCCCGCTGCCGCCGCACGAGGCATTGATATGCAGCCTGGCCAGCCAGGCCGCCTCCAGCAGGCTGGTCCCCGGCGCCACCTGCACGGTCCTTTCGGCAGGCAGGAAACGGACCGGGATCAGCGACGGATCAGTCATCGTCGGCAGTCTCCCTGCCGGGTGGGAACAGGCTGACGGCAGAGGCGGTCAGGCATGGTTCCAGCCGACCTGTCAGCCGGCCAGGGCCCGGCGGAGACGGTCCATGGCCCGGCTGACGTTCTCGTGGGAGTTGAAGGCCGACAGCCGGATATATCCCTGGCCGCAACGGCCGAACCCGGCTCCGGGCGTACAGACCACCCCGGCCTCGTTGAGCAGCAGATCGAAGAACTCCCAGGAATCCCGGTTTCCCTGGATCCAGATATAGGGCGAGTTGTCTCCGCCGACAAAGGCAAAACCCAGCTCGGCCATGGTGCCGGCGATCATGGCGGCATTTTCCAGGTAGTAATCCACCAGCTCCCTGATCTGTGCTTTGCCTTCAGGGGAATAGACCGCCTCGGCCGCCCGCTGGACCGGGTAGGAGACGCCGTTGAACTTCGTGCAGTGACGGCGGTTCCAGAGATCATGCACTGCATGGGCATTGCCCTGGCCATCGTAGGCCATGCACTCCTTTGGCACCACAGTGTAGGCGCAGCGGGTACCGGTGAAGCCGGCATTCTTGGAAAAACTGCGAAACTCGATGGCCACCTCCCTGGCCCCCCGCACCTCGTAGATGGAATGCGGCAGGGTGTCGTCACGGATAAAGGCCTCGTAGGCGGCATCGAACAGAATCAGGGCCCGGTTGGCGCGGGCATAGTCCACCCACTCCTGCAGCCGCTCCCGGCTGATGGTGGAGCCGGTGGGGTTGTTGGGAAAGCAGAGATAGATCAGGTCAACCTGTTCCTGCGGCAGCTCGGGAACGTAATCGTTCTCTGCCGTGGAATCCAGGTAGACGATTCCCCGGTAGCGGCCGTCATCGTATGGACCGGTCCGGCCGGCCATGACATTGGTATCCAGGTAGACCGGGTAGACCGGGTCCGGAATGGCCACCCGGACATCGGTGGAGAAGAGCTCCTGGATGTTGCCGGTGTCGCACTTGGCCCCGTCCGAGACAAAGATTTCGTCCGCATCGACTTCGGCTCCCCTGGCCTGAAAATCGTGCTCGGCAATGGCCTGGCGCAGGAACCCGTAGCCCTGCTCCGGTCCATACCCCCGGAACCCGGACTCGTCGGCCATCTCGTCCACGGCCCGGTGAAAGGCCTGGATACATGCCTGGGGCAGCGGCCGGGTCACATCGCCGATGCCCAGCTTGATGATCTCCCGGTCCGGATTGGCCTCCTGGAAGGCGGCCACCCGGCGGGCGATGTCGGAAAAGAGATAGGATGCCTGCAACTTCAGATAGTTTTCATTGATTCGAATCATAATCTTCCCGAGGTGTTCTCCATGTTCGTCTTCAGGGTGCATCCTGCCGCTCTCGGCAGCGCTGCAGGGAAAACCCTAAAAATCAACCTTGACCCGGTTGCCCAGGTCGTATCCGTCCGTGGTCAGATCGTAATCCATCCGTCCGGCCTGGATGGAAAAATTCGGTCCCTTGATATCCACCGGCACCGGGCTGACCACCATCTTGTTCGCATCATAATAATGCAGCAAGTCCGTATAGATCGCCTCACCGGCAGCCGGTTTCCTGATCACCACGTTCTCCTTGAGGACCAGATGCCGCTCATCCAGGAAATAGGTGCCCCGGTTACTGGAGATGCGGGTCTCCTCCCGGTCCGCACTGGTATAGACGGCATCCACCTCCTGCATGCCGATCTCCCGGTCAGAGTCGCCGGTAAAGGCCCGTTCCGCCCGGATCACCCATTCCAGCCGGCCGTTGCTGCTCAGGGTGATGGTGATGGCATCCATGACAAACTTCTGGTCCTTCTTGCGGTAGGCCGCTGCAACGGTATCGTCATAACCGCCCCGCGGCCGGAGAAAGTCCGCCACGGCCGGCCTCCAGAGGGGCGCGGTCAGCAGGAGCAGGAGAGGCAGCAGCCAGAGCAGGGTACGCGAATTCCTCATCGGCCTCCGTATCGTTTCAGAAGACGATCCAACTCTCCCCTGGCCTCCAGGATCAGGTCGCAGACCTCCCGCACCGCTCCCCGGCCGCCCTGCCGGGAACAGACATAATCGACCCGTTGTCTCACCTCTGTCACCGCATTGGCCGGTGCCGCGGAAAACCCGGCCAACCCGAGCAGCGGCAGGTCCAGCCAGTCGTCGCCCATATAGGCGCACTCGAAGGAGCGCAACCCTGTACGAGCCAGAATTTCCCGGAAGACCTCGGCCTTGTCGCCCCGGCCCTGGTAGAGATGCGCCAGTTTCAGGTCAGCGGCCCGCCTGGCCACGGCCTCTGAGGTGCGGGCCGTGATCAGTCCCGCCTCCACCCCGGCCTCCTGGAGGATGCGGAGGCCGAAACCGTCCTGGGTATTGAACCCCTTGGATTCGCCCCCCTCTGCCGTGTAGAAAATGGTGCCGTCAGTGAGAACGCCGTCCACATCCAGCAGCAGCAGTTTCACTGCCTTGGCCCGGGACAGCGCCCGCTTCCACTCCTCGCTCCTCTGCGGCGGGCCGGAGCGCTCCCTGGCCCTGGCCAGGAGCGCCTGGGTGAGGTTACAGTCCGAATAGCCGTCAGCAGACGGCGGGCAGATGGGCTGATCAGCCATGGCCCAGTCCGGCCAGGGCGGAACGGATGGCCAGCAGCTGCCGCAGCAGGTCTTCGACCTGGTCCAGAGGCCAGGAATTCGGTCCGTCGCAGAGGGCGTTTTCCGGATCCGGATGCACCTCCATGAACAGGCCGTCGATCCCTGCCCCGACCGCGGCCCTGGCCAGGGGCGGGATAAATTCGCGCTGGCCTTCGGAACAGCCGTTACCGCCGCCGGGAAGCTGCACCGAATGGGTGGCGTCGTAGATCACCGGACAGCCGAAGGAACGCATGACCGGCAGGGAACGGATATCCACCACCAGGTTGTTGTATCCGAAGCTGGCCCCCCGCTCGGTGAGGAGGATCTGTTCACAGCCTGCCGAGCGCAGCTTGTCCACGGCGTGCTGCATGTCCCACGGTGAGACGAACTGTCCCTTCTTCAGGTTGACGACCCGGCCCGTCTTGGCGACCGCCAGCAGCAGGTCGGTCTGCCGGCAGAGAAAGGCGGGGATCTGGATGATATCGAGCAGATCCGCGGCCATCTCCACCTGGCTGACATCATGGATGTCCGAGATGACCGGCACGCCCACCTCTTCCCTTATCCGGGCCAGCTGCCGCAACCCCTTTTCCAGACCCGGTCCCCGGTAGGAAGTGATGGAGGTCCGGTTGGCCTTGTCAAAGGATGCCTTGAACACATAGGAAATTCCCAGCCGCTCCGTAATGGCCTTCATCTCCTGGGCAATTTCCCAGGCCAGGCTGCCGGACTCCAGGACACAGGGACCGGCGAGCAGCAGGAGGGGCTGCCCGTTCCCGACCCTGAGGGCCGGCCTGCAGGAATTGATCTCTACTGGTTGCATGCAATACCGATATTGATGTGCCCTCTCCGGGGAGAGGGTTATTTCTTGTTTTCCAGAGCCGCCCGGATGAAATCCCTGAACAGGGGATGCGGCTTCATGGGTTTGGACTTGAACTCCGGATGAAACTGGCAGCCGAGAAACCAGGGGTGATCCCGCAGCTCGATGATCTCCACCAGTGTCTCGTCAGGCGAGGTGCCGCTGATCACCAGCCCGGCCTCCTGGAGCTGTTTCCGGAAGGTGTTGTTGAACTCGTAACGGTGCCGGTGCCGCTCGCTGATCTCTTCCTGGCCATAGGCGGCCGCCGCCAGGGTATCCGGCACCAGCCTGCAGGGATAGGCCCCCAGCCGCAGGGTCCCGCCCATGTCCGAATTCTCGTCCCGCACCTCGGTCCTGCCGGTGCGGAAATCGAACCATTCCTTCATGAGATAGATGACCGGATAGGGCGTCTCCCGGTCCAGCTCGGTGGAGTGCGCCCCATCCATCCCGGCGATGTTGCGCGCAAACTCCACAACAGCAAGCTGCATTCCCAGGCAGATACCAAAGAAGGGCACCCTGTGGGTGCGGGCATAGGTGATGGCCCTGATCTTGCCCTCCATCCCCCGGCTGCCGAACCCGCCCGGCACCAGGATACCGTCGCAGGCCTCCAGCTTCTCGCTGCCCAGGCCGGCCTCCAGATCGTCGGCCGAGATATACCTGAACTCCACCCGGGCCTCGTTGGCCACCCCGCCGTGGACCAGGGCCTCGTGCAGGCTCTTGTAGGCCTCCTTGAGCTCCACGTATTTGCCGGTGATGCCGATGATCACGGTGTGCCGGGGATGCCTGATCCTGTGGACCAGTTCCTCCCAGGGCCTGATATGGGGCGCCCCGGTCCAGATGCCGAGTTTCTCCAGGATGCGGTCGTCCAGGCCCTCGGCATGCAGTTTCAGGGGGACCTCGTAGATGGAATCCACGTCGATGGCCGTTATCACCGAATCCGCTTCCACGTTGCAGAACAGGGCGATCTTCTTTTTCAGTTCCCGGGAGAGCGGCACCTCGGTCCGGCAGACCAGAATATCCGGCTGGATTCCGGAAGCCAGCAGCTCCTTGACCGAATGCTGGGTCGGCTTGGTCTTGACCTCGCCGGCAGTCTTGATATAGGGCACCAGGGTCAGGTGAATGAACAGGGTGTATTCCCTCCCCAGATCGCCACGCAACTGCCTGATCGCCTCGATAAAGGGCAGCCCCTCGATATCGCCGATGGTGCCGCCGATCTCGATGATGGCCACGTCCACGGTGCCGTCGAGCTGCAGCACGGCCCGCTTGATCTCGTCGGTGATGTGGGGAATCATCTGGACCGTTCCGCCCAGGTACTCGCCCCGCCGCTCCTTCATGATCACCGAGTAGTAGATCCGGCCCGAGGTGTAGTTGTTCTTCTGGGCCATGACCGCATTGGTATAGCGCTCGTAATGGCCCATGTCCAGATCGGTCTCCGCGCCGTCGTCGGTCACGTAGACCTCGCCATGCTGGAAGGGATTCATGGTGCCGGGATCCACGTTGATATAGGGATCCAGCTTCTGGAAGGTGATGGTCATTCCCCTGCTTTCCAGCAGTGCACCGATGGCGGCTGCGGCCAGCCCCTTGCCCAGGGAGGAAAGCACTCCGCCGGTGATAAAGATGAACTTGGTCTTCTTGCTCGGTTGTGTCTTCATGCTCCTGCCCGATTTCTGGAAAAAACAGGGAACTGACAGGTCGCTGCCAGCAGCCATTCACCTGGACAGGTTATACACTATCACCTGTTTTCTGACAACAGGTCCTCTCCCGGTGAATCCGGAAAAAAACCGCCTTCAGGAGCCCCCGGAACCGGCGAGAACCGTATCGCCGTGGCTGTATGGCGGGGTGCAGCAGCAGAGGAAACGGAGTGGAGTGGTGCCGGTGTTGACCACCCGGTGCTCCACTCCCGGCAGGATGCGGACCGTATCACCCGGCCCGACGGCAAACCGCTCCTTTCCCAGGGTCATCCGGCCCTCACCCTCCAGGAAATGATACAATTCCTCGCTGTCCAGGTGGCGGTGAAGCGCGGTCCCGGCTCCCGGGCGGACAAGGGCCTCTGCCAGGCTGATCCGGCCATGGCCGTGGTGGTCCGGGTGCAGCAGTTCACGGACCAGGGAGCCGTCCCGGGTGACATAGGGAAGGCTGTCGGCGCGACCGGTCTTCATCAGAGGGAACAGACCTCGTCCGGGGTGCCGATATCCACGCACCTGCCCCCTGCAAAGAGGACATACTCCAGCCGCAGGTTGTCTCGAATGGCGCTGCGGATGATATCGCCCGGATAGAGTTCCCGCCTGCCGCCGTCTGCCAGGGCAATGGTCCCGTCCCCGGCCGAGGCCAGGATCGCCTCAACCCTGGCATGGAGATACTCGCTGAAGCGGGGAGTCCACAGGGCCAGGGCCCAGCCGTACCGCAGGTCCGGCCGCTCCTGCTTGATGACGATGTCCCTGATCCGCTGGTCGGAATCGAACTCCACCATGTCCCACTTGTGTGTCTTTTCAATGGGGAACAGCCCGAGCACCAGGTCGGCCCCGCTGGTCTGGAGTTTTTCCCGCATGTGGACAAAGCTGTCGGCCGGCTGGATGTACATGTCCGGAAACCCGAGGGCCACGCAGCGGTCGCCGAGAAACGGGTAGGCGGTCTCCAGGGTGAAGGGAATGCCCCATGACCAGGGAGTCACCAGGTAGCCGATGCGCATGCCCAGCTCCCGGCCACTGCCGAAATAGGCTGGAATATCCCACTTGCCCTGCCTGAGGATGAAAAATACCTCGCTGATCCCTGCCCGGCCATAGGCCCTGAGCAGGTATTCGGAAACCACCCGGGGGGCGCCGTTCTCCGGCGCCCCCAGCGAGGAGTAGACCGGCAGGATCTCCTTGCTGCACGGCAGCCGGCCAAGGCGCGAGGCCTGTCCGGCCGCCGGAACGAGTCCAATGATCTGCATCGCAACCAATCACAGAGTATATAACATGTTGTAACGACCAAACAGCAAATGGACCGACTCCAAGGATCTGTCCCCCCGGAGTAGATCATCTTTCCAGACTGCAACTGGTCTCAGGCACCGCATCTCTAGCCGACAGACACTGCCGGTGACCCGTCGTGACAGGGGAACCGGTTCACTCCCGGAACGGTGGCAGCCGGTCCGGGATGCACCCGGGTTCTCCCTGTGACGGTCAATCATCACTCCGGATACCGGAACACCTTGCCAGCCTCCGGCACACCGGGCAGCAGGTGTTCCGGACGACACGACCAATAGTAACCGATCACAGGGTAGGTAATCCCGCGGTATATCTTACTTCCAAACTGTAATTGGTCACAGGTGCTGCAGATTTGCACGATCTCTCCCGGCCGCTATAGCCCACTAGGCGGCCGGGAGAGATCGTGTGAAGATGCGGTGCCTGTGATCAATTACCGACCAATAAGACCTGATATCAGGGACAAGGTCAAGGGATGGGCCGCCAATATCCATCCGGATGAAAAAATTTTTTTCCTTCCATCGTAGGGAGCGGACCCGGACCGTCAAACCCATAACGATCACTTGCGCAGCTCAACCAGGTAAAATCAGAAAACATTTTTCATCTTTCCCAGAACATGCTGATAATTATTCCCAGAAACTACTGAGTTTCATACCGTATTCTACCGTCATTTTTGCCGTGTTGTGTTTTCGGAATGCAGGCCCTTTAATATCAGTACGGGACAGAAACACTGCTGACCGGCAGACCAGTTTCAGGAAGTCCGGCACCTTTTCCAACCTGAAAACAGAGCCGACCATATTGCACTGCCATGACGACATTACAGGATTTTTTCGATGAACGGATGAAACTGCCCTCCCCGCCCGCCATTGCCCTGAAGATCCTGGAGGCGGTGCGCAGCGAGGAGAACACCTTTGACGAGCTGGCCCTGATCATCTCGGCGGATCCAGCCCTGGCGGCCCGGATTCTGAAGATCGCCAACTCGGCCCTCTACGGCTTTCCCACGCCGGTTGATTCACTGAGCAAGGCCACCGCCCTCATCGGCACCGATGCCCTGAAAAACATCGCCCTCTCCTTCGTGATCGTCCAGGATTTCCAGGACCTGCCCCAGGGCGCTTTTGACCTGAACCAGTTCTGGAGGCGGGCCATCACCGCAGCCGTGGCAGCGGAACTCCTGGCTGAACAAATCGGCATCAGAAACCAGGATCTCTTTGTGGCCGCCCTGCTGCAGGACATCGGCGTCCTCCTGTTCTACCTGAGCGATCCTGCCGGTTATACCGCTCTCCAGGACGAGAAACGGGTAAGCGACAGAACTGCCTGTGACCTGGAAAAAGAACGGTTCGGCTATGATCACACAGAGGTTGGCGGCCACCTCCTCCAGAGCTGGCAACTGCCTGAATCCATCTACACACCGATCAGGCTCCATCACTCTGCCTGCAACGGCAGCGAGCCCCATGCCGATACGGCCATGATCCTGCAGATGGCCGACAGGATCGCTGCCATCTATCACGGCATACACAGCGGCAGTGCTGCCGTGGAGGTCCACAGGCAGCTGGCGGACCGTTACCGGCTTGCCGAGGAGGAGATCGACCGGCTGATCGACAAGGTGGGCGGGCACTCCAGGGAGATGCTGGAACTTTTTGCCATCGACCCGGGCGATATCAAACCGTTTTCCCTGATCATGCAGGAGGCCAACGAGGAGCTGGGACGCCTCAACCTCTCCTATGCCCAGCTTGTCCTGGAACTCAGGCAGGCAAAACAGAGCGCCGAACAACTGGCCATGGAACTGAAAAAGGCCAACGAGAGCCTGCGGGAGCTGGCCTTCCGCGACGGCCTGACCGGGCTGTACAATCACCGCTATTTCCAGGAGGCGCTGGAAACCGAACTCGACCGGGCAAGGCGGTATGGCCATGCCCTGTCCCTGGTGCTCCTGGATATCGACTTTTTCAAACAGGTCAACGACCGGTTCGGCCACCCGGCCGGAGACGAGGTGCTGCGACAGGTGGCCGACACCCTGGTCCGCCTCGTCCGGCGCTGCGACATCGTTGCCCGCTACGGCGGTGAGGAATTCGCCATCATCCTTCCCGAAACCGGCCTCACCGGGGCCAAGGTGCTGGCCCAGCGCATACGGCGCGGCATCGAGCAGCTGGAGATCTCCCACGACGACCGGCTGATCCCGGTAACCATCAGTTGCGGGGTGGCCAGCAGTGAAACAGAGGACGATCCTGACCGGGCAACCCTGATCGAGCAGAGCGACCAGGCCCTCTACCGGGCCAAGGAAGGCGGCCGCAACCGGGTGGAGGTCCACCAGGTCCCGGCCATGGCCTGCTGACGACGGCCTAGCTTTCCAGGCCGCCCAGGCAGAGATACTTCAGCTCCAGATACTCGTCCATGCCATACCTGGACCCTTCCCTGCCGATACCGGATTCCTTGATGCCGCCGAACGGGGCGGCCTCTGTGGACATGATGCCGGTATTGATGCCCACCATACCGTATTCCAGGGACTCGGCCACCCTCCACACCCGGCCGATATCCCGGCTGTAGAAGTAGGAGGCCAGGCCATAGGGCGTGTCGTTGGCCATCCTGACGGCCTCTTCCTCATCTGCAAAGGAAAAGAGCGGTGCCACCGGCCCGAAGGTTTCCTCCCGGCTGATCAGCATGTCCGGCGTGACATCGAGGAGAATGGTGGGCTCGAAAAAGAAGCCGGTTTCGCCGATCCGCCTGCCGCCGCAGCCGATCCTGGCACCCTTTTCCACCGCGTCCCGGACCTGGGCCTCCACCTTGAGCACGGCATCGAGGTCGATGAGCGGTCCCTGGTTGACGCCCTCGGCAAAGCCGTCGCCCACCCGCAGCCTCTGCTGCACCGCCTCGACCAGCATGGCGGCAAACTCCTCGTACACCCCTTCCTGGACCAGGAGCCTGTTGGCGCAGACACAGGTCTGGCCGGAGTTCCGGTACTTGGAGGCAATGGCGCCCTCCACGGCCGCCTCCAGATCGGCATCGTCAAAGACAATGAACGGGGCATGGCCACCGAGTTCCAGGGAGATCTTCTTGACCGTGTCCGCACACTCCCGCATGAGCAGCTTGCCCACGGCCGTGGACCCGGTGAAGCTCAGTTTCCTGACCAGCGGGTTGGCGGTCAGTTCGCCGCCGATCTCTGCCGCCGGTCCGGTGAGCACATTGAATACCCCGGCCGGCATGCCGGCCTCCTCGGCCAGCCGGGCCAGGGCCAGGGCGGAAAACGGCGTCTGGGCGGCAGGTTTCACCACCACCGGGCAGCCTGCGGCCAGGGCCGGGGCTGCCTTGCGGGTGATCATGGCAGAGGGAAAATTCCAGGGCGTGATGGCCGCGCAGACACCCACCGGCTCCTTGAGGACCACGATCCGCTTGCCTTCCTGGCTCATGGGAATGGTATCGCCGTAGACCCGCTTTCCCTCTTCGGCGAACCACTCCACAAAGGAGGCCGCATAGTCGATCTCGCCCCTGGCCTCGGCCAGGGGCTTGCCCTGTTCCGTGGTCATGATGACGGCCAGGTCGTCCCGGTGGCGGACGATGAGATCGTACCACGCCCTGAGGATACCGGACCGCTGGCGGGCGGTCAGCCGCCGCCAGGCAGGCCATGCCGCTGCCGCCGCCGATACGGCCTCCGCGGTTTCGGCCCGTCCCAGGGCCGGCACCCGGCCGATCATCTCGCCGGTGGCCGGGTTATGGACGGCCAGGGTCCTGCCCTCCCGGCCCTCCACCCAGCGGCCATTGAGAAAACACCTAGTTCGCAACAGATCAGGTTCATTGAGATGCATCTTCCCTACTCCCGATGGACTCCACATTCAGACGTAACTGATCACAGGGGATGTAACCACGCAGTATATCATACTTCCAAGCTGTAATTGGTCACAGGTGCTGCAGATTTGCGCAATCTCTTCTGGCCGCTATAGCCCCTCTATGCGGCCAGGAGAGATCGTGTGAAGATGCGGTGCCTGTGACCAATTACATTCAGACCGCCCTCCGTCCGGATCCAGCCATGGCCGGGCAACGGCCACTCCGCACAACGGAGACTGGAAAATCCGGACCAGCGGCGATACAATAGCAGATAGGCCGTAAGCCGGAGAAGCCGGTCAGCGCCCGGCCTCCCGGCACAGACGGTCTGGCGTCATTTCGCAGCCTGAACGGTCCGGCAGCCGCGGAACAGCGGGACACTGCTGAACCGCACCGGAAATTCAGCGGATCACTCTAATGAAATCCGCCCGGCGTGTCGAAGAGAAAAATAGCAGGTACAACGCAGCCTGCAAGCAATAAAAAGTCCTTACCGCCCAATCAGGATCAGCAGACCATGAATACCGACCTACGCAAATCCAAACGGATTCCGGACTACCTGCCCATCACGGTCATTGCCCAGGACGGGGTGAGCGGCGAGAAGCTGGCCGGTCCATTTTCAGGCCGTATCCTCAATATCTCCAAGCATGGGGCCTGCCTGCTCATGACCCAGGTCATGCTGGGAACCTACCACCTCTTTCATTCCACCAGGGCGAACGACTCCTCGGTTCTGCTGCTCAACTTCAGCCTGCCGCCCGACCTGGTGGTCTTCTCCATTCCCTCCCGCCCGGTCTGGATGGACATCTTCCAGCAGGACGTGATCCGGGCCTTCAAGATCGGTGTCGAATTCATGGTCAGTCCGGAAGGCAGGCAGATAAAGGACCTGCTGAGAGCCATGGAAAAACAGCAGAAAGAACGGGCCAGGTGGTGGGAGGCCCATACCGCCTGAGCATCTCCTTGTCTGTCCCCGGTCCTTCCGTTGCAGTGCACCGGAGACACCTCCCCGCCCTCGACATGCACTGATGCAGGCCCGGGGGACAACAGGGTAACCGGGCAGAGGACAGAAAACCCCGCAGTATATCATACTTCCAAGCTGGAATTGGTCACAGGTGCCGCAGAGTTGCACGATCTCCGGCAACACGCCCCTGCCCTGCCCTCCGCATCCTCGGCGATGCAAGCCTGCCCATTGAACAAATCGTACTGACCGCGCCCCCACCGAAAACACCTCCACGGCCAGCACCAGGCCGCCCAGGCCGCTCTCCGGCGTTGCCCTAATCTCCGGACCGGTGCAGCTCGTAAAGACGACGAGAGAACAGCAAGGGATAACTACGAAGAAACAACGTGAGGTTACACGGTTAAGGAGGGAGCGATGATAGTCGCTGACAGGCCGGCTTTGGCGGCCGTTTGTTCGGCCGCCGCCTTCCCGTCTCACTACCTTCTAAAGCAGGTCGGTGTGCCGGCCTCACCAAAAAATAAAACGCTCGCGGCATACCGTCTCAATACCTTCTAAAGCAGGTCGGTGTGCCGGCAAAAGAAAGAGACCAATACGGTATCTTTGCTGAGTCTCAATACCTTCTAAAGCAGGTCGGTGTGCCGGCGATTCGTTTCTCAGTCTGTGATCTCGCAGTCGCGTCTCAATACCTTCTAAAGCAGGTCGGTGTGCCGGCATTTATTTTCTTTTCTAGCGGTCCTCC
>CAZVDY010000036.1:0-93264 GCA_964626235.1 uncultured Desulfobulbaceae bacterium
CGGCAAGAGCTCAAGGAATTCCTCCAAAGACTGCGCCTGACCATACATGAAGGTTCGAGTCCAGTGTATCCTGTCCGCCAGGGCATTCCATTTCTCGGGTTTCGGCTGTTCCCGGAATACCGGTTGCTCAAGCGAAAGAATGTGGTCAACTTCAGACGACGGTTGAAACGATACTATGGGGCCTACGGTCGCGGGGACATGGAACTCGATAAACTGGGTCGCAGGATTCGCGGCTGGGTTGCCCATGTCGAACATGGCGATACGTGGGGATTGCGAACCCGCATACTGCTCAATACGCCGCTTCCTTCAAAGCCTCGCCCATGATGCCATGAAAGCAAACCCGGGGTCAACAAACCCGGGGTCAGGTCTTGAAAAGCAACATTTTTCCAAAAAATGTTGCTTTTCAAGACCTGACCCCACCCCTCTTTACAGGCGCAGATCAACGAGTTCCCGAGGCAGACAATACTTCAGGTCATAGAGGATGCACCGTTCTTTACCGAACCTGCGAACGGCCTCGGGCGCCATGGCCCTGAACTCATCATGGGCCACGGCCAGGACAATGGCATCGTAATAGCCGGCAGATGGCTGCTGCACGGGCACGATATCATAGTAGCGGCCGGATTCATCAGGATCGACAAGGGGGTCGTAGACCTCAACGTTCATCCGGTATTCCCGCAGTTCCCGGACCAGGTCCACCACCTTGGTGTTACGGAGATCTGGGCAGTTCTCCTTGAAGGTCAATCCCATGACCAGCACCCTGGCGCCGGTTATCTGGATCTCTTCCTGCACCATCCTCTTCAGCAGCCTGGAGGCCACGAACCCGGCCATGGAATCGTTGAGCCGGCGGCCGGCCAGGATGATTTCCGGATGATAGCCGATGGCCTGCGCCTTGTGAGTGAGATAGTAGGGATCCACGCCGATGCAGTGCCCGCCCACCAGGCCGGGACGAAACGGCAGGAAATTCCACTTGGTGCCGGCCGCCACCAGGACCTCCTCGGTGTCAATGCCAAGCCTGCTGAAGATGATGGCCAGCTCATTGATGAGGGCAATGTTCAGGTCCCGCTGGGTATTTTCGATCACCTTGGCCGCCTCGGCCACCTTGATGCTGGAAACCATGTGGGTGCCGGCCGTGATTATGGAACCATACAGCCGGTCCACGCAGCGGGCGACTTCCGGCGTTGAGCCCGAGGTTACCTTCGTGATGTCGACAAGACGATGCTGCCTGTCGCCGGGGTTGATGCGCTCAGGGCTGTATCCGGTGAAAAAATCCCGGTTGTGACGGAGCCCGGAGATCTTCTCCAGGACCGGCACGCACTCCTCTTCGGTCGCCCCCGGATAGACGGTGGATTCGTAGATGACGATGTTGCCCTGTGCCAGCGCCCTGCCGACCGTCTCGCTGGCCCGGAGCAGCGGGGTGAGGTCGGGCCGGTTACTGCCATCGATGGGAGTGGGCACGGAGACGATGTACACGTTGCAGGCCGCCAATTCCTCCGGATCGTGGCTGAAGGTCAGGTTATCGGCCGCTGCCAGGTCCTCCGCTGTCACCTCCCTGGTCCTGTCCAGCCCCTGCCGCAGATCGTGGATCCTCTGCACATCGACATCGAACCCCAGCACCCTGCGCTGTTTGCCGAACTCCACGGCCAGCGGCAGACCCACGTATCCCAGGCCGACTACACCGAGGCGTATTTCTTCCAACGACAACACCATGACTACTCCTTTCTTGTTACCGATTACAGGGTATGCAACCCTGCAGTATATCATACGTCCAAGCTGGAATTAACCATAGGTGCTGCAGAATTGCACGATCTCCCTGCCCGTATGGCGGAGCTATAGCTGCCAGGGAGATCGCGTGAAGATGCGGTGCCTGTGATCAATCACTCTGTTTTCCCGGAACAGACCCCTTCCCTTCACCAGCGGGATCAGCCGGCCAGAGCAGGACAGGCAGGAAGGGAATCAAACACTCTCGATTTTCTGGAGAGATTCGACCGGAACAGTCGTCTTGACCTTGCGCCGGAGGATGTCCAGGAGGACCAGGGCCCGGTCCTCGCCCCGGAAGGAAAGGAACAGGCCGCGCATCCGGCGCTGGTCGTCCAGGGTGACCGCCACCTGCATGCCGGGCTGGAGGAACTTTTCAGTCAGGCTGCGGGACCTGATATACCCTTTGCCGTCTTCCATGTAACGCAGGGTCCTGATGACCCAGTCCGGCACCGGCGGGATGAGATCGCCGAACCGGACCGGCCCGATGGCGCCCCGGGTGGAGGCGATGGCCGTCCAGTCACGCTCTTCCGGACGAAGATAGAGAAACAGGTAGCCGGGAAAGAACGGCCGCGCCACCTGTTCCACCTTGCGGGCATGCCTTCTGGTCTTCATCACCTGGGGAAGATAGGTCTGCAGCCCCTGCCGCTCGTAATGGACCTGGGCGACAAATTCCTTGCACGGTTTGGAACGGACGGCGAACCACCGCCCTTCCTGCTCTTCCTGCAGCGCAGGTTCGATTCTCATATTCATGGCAACCGATGGATACTCTGAAATCGTTTTCCGATAGCTGCAGGCAGACAACGCAGCGTGTTTCGCCCATTCATGGCCTAATAGAACATCTAACCGGAAAACAGGGCGCCGGTTAGAATTCTGCCTTTGATATGTATGATCTTAAATGGATTTTCCGGGAAAAACAATAGGTAGATTTACCCATTTTTTCTCTGAAAGACGGATTGGGAAACGGCTTTCCGGAGCAGGGGCGGAACAGAAAAATATCATACTTCCAGCCTGTAATTGGTCACAGGTGCTGCAGACTTGCACGAACTCCCCTGCCCGCTATATCCTCCACCATGCGGTTAGTGGAGACCGTGTAACGATGCGCTGCCTGTGATCAATTACCTGTTCCCTACCCTGCGGCGGCCGCCCGTTCCAGTGCCCTGAGCATGGTCTTTTTCTGCTCTTCGGCCAGGTTGACCGGAACCTGGTAGACCAGTGTCCGGTTCATCAGTTCGCTGGAGGCCGGGAGAGCCTCGGGGTCGTAGACCACCCGCCGCCTGCCATGGGCGGAGAAGGGCCAGCCGCTCCGGCAGAGGGTCTTGCCTTCGCAGAGATGCTCCCATCGGGGATAGAAATGCCAGGTGTTCTCGCCAAAGTTGATGGCCCCGGCACCGTGATCCCGCAGGATCGCGTTGACCGCCGCTGCCCGCTCCCTGTCCGGCAGCATGAAGGCCAGGAAGGTGGCGGAATCTCCCTCCTGGTCCAGGATGGTCCGGAACCGCACCCCGGGAATCCTGGCCGCAGCCTCCCGGAGCAGGGCCTTGTTCTCTCGCTGGGCGGCCACGATCGCATCGAGCTTGGCCAGCTGGGCCAGGCCGATGGCCCCCTGGAGCTCCATCATCCGGTAGTTGAAGCCGATAAAGTTGCGCCCCTCACCACCCCGGCCACCTGGATTCTGCACGTGGTCATGGCCATGATCGTGATACTCAGACATGGCCCGCCAAAGGTCGCCGTCATCGGTGACGATCATCCCCCCTTCGCCGGTGGTCATGGTCTTTACCGGGTCAAAGGAAAAGGTGCCGCAACGGCCGAAGGTGCCCAGGTGCCTGCCTTCCAGGCGGGCGCCGGCTGCCTGGGCCGTATCCTCGATAACCGGAATCCCGTGTTTTTCGCCTATGGCCACGATCTCCCTGATCCTGGCCGGAGCGCCCAGCATGTGCACCGGGATGATCGCCCTGGTCCTGTCGGTGATCTTTTTTTCCAGATCCGCCGGATCCATGTTCAGGGTGTCGTCTATCTCGGTAAAGACCGGGGTGGCGCCGGTGTCGAAGATAGCCTCCCAGGTGGCCACGAAGGTGAAGCACTGGGTGATCACCTCGTCGCCCGGCCCTATGCCCAGGGCGGCCATGGCCACCTTGAGGGCCGCGGTGCCCGAAGTGACGGCCTGGGCGAACCCGGCCCCGGTATAGCGGGCAAAGGCCTGCTCGAACTCCCGCACCTTGTAGATTCCCTGCCGCTGGGGACCGAACTCGTACCGGAACAGGACACCGGTATCGCAAACTTCCAGGATCTGCTCTCTCTCCTCGTTGCCAAACACCTCGAATCCAGGCATAGTTCCATCCTATCTCGCTAATTTTTCCTTGACCCGGTTCTCCCTGTCCAACAGGAGTATGACCGGGGCGTGACCGGACAGCTCCTCTTCGCTGCACAGGCAGTAACTGGCGATGATGATC
Organism: uncultured Desulfobulbaceae bacterium; assembly: GCA_964626235.1. Lineage (GTDB taxonomy): Bacteria > Desulfobacterota > Desulfobulbia > Desulfobulbales > Desulfobulbaceae > CAZVDY01. The sequence goes on from CAZVDY010000036.1 coordinate 4,209, forward strand.
AGGTCGCCCACGTGCCCCTTGCGGGCTGCCGCCCCGTTGAGGCCGATCACCCCGGACCCTGGACTGCCGGCGATCGCATAGGTATCGAACCGCTCGCCATTGTTTATATTGTACACCTTGACCTGCTCGAAGGGGACCAGGCCGGCGATATCCATGAGCTGCCGGTCAATGGTCAGGCTTCCCTCGTAGTTGAGATCCGACTCGGTAATGGTCGCCCGGTGGATCTTGGCCTTGAGCATAATCCGTTGCATGCGTGTCTTCCCTCTTTCCTGATTGTTACGTCCTGTCCGGATGTTCCGCCACCAGGCCGTTGTCGATCAGCCGCACCCGCTCCCCCAGGCGGACCGCCAGGGCCAGGACCGTCTGGCGGTCCGCCCGGGTCGTCTCTGCAAGCGTATCCCGGTGAACGAATTCGGCATACTCCAGCTCGGCATCCGGGTACGAACCGACAAGACGCTCCACCTCCTGCCGAAGTACGACACAGTCCAGTTCTCCCTCCCGGACCAGTTCCCTGACCCTTTCCAGGGCCTGGTACAGGCAGCGGGCCTGGGGGCGCAACCGGGCGTCCAGGTAGGCATTGCGCGAGCTCATGGCCAGGCCGTCTTCTTCCCGGACAGTGGGATGGGCCAGAATCTCGACGTCCATGTTCAGGTCGCGCACCATCTGCCGGATGACCGCCAACTGCTGGAAATCCTTTTCTCCGAACACGGCCGCATCGGGCCGGACTATGTTCAACAGCTTGCAGACCACCGTGGTTACGCCGGCGAAATGGCCGGGCCTGAAACGGCCGCAGAGATGACGACTGATCTTTTCCACCTCCACCCTGGTCTGAAAACCGGGCGGATACATTGCGTCTGCATCAGGGACAAAGAGCAGATCCACCCCCCGCCCGGCAGCCAGGTCACGATCCCGCCCAACGTCCCGCGGGTAGGCATCCAGGTCTTCGCCTGGCCCGAACTGGGTGGGATTGACGAACAGGCTGACCACCACCAGGTCGCCGTGACGGCCGGCCATGTCCATGAGCCGCAGGTGCCCCTCGTGAAAGAATCCCATGGTGGGCACCAGGCAGATCCGGCGACCCGCCGCGGCCTGCTGCCTGGCCCAGCGGGTCATTTCCGCGGGCCGGCGGATGATCTCCATGCCGCCGCTCACTGCTGGAGGCGATTGAGCCGGGCCTGGACCAGGTCGCGGGTATCGTCGCCGGGCAGGGGCCCCTGGCCCTCCCTGGTCTGGTCAAGATACTTTTTGTACATTTCGATGGCCCGGTCCTTCTTGTCCTGTTTCTCGTACACCCGCCCCAGGCTGACCAGCGCCTCGGGGAGAAATCCATCCCAGGCCTGCAGGGCCTCGAAGGTGGCAGCGGCCCGGTCGAGATCCTGCTTTTGCTCGTACAGGTGTCCCAACTCGGCAAGTAGCAGTGGCTTGAGCGGATTTCTGTCCTTCACCCGGCCATTGACCTCGGCGAGAATACCGGCTGCCTGATCGATGTCGCCCTCATCCCGGGCCAGATGGGCCAGGCTGATCCGAGCCCAGAGCCCGGACGGGGTGGAGGCGAACTCGGTGCTCACCTCCGAGAGCGCTGCCTTCCGCTCCTCGCCGCTCAACTCCATGGCCTTGTCCAGGGCAGTGGCCGCCTTGTTCAGCTGGTAGGCCCGGTAGGAATTGTAGAGCGAGACCGCCGTGACCACCGCGGCCACGCAGGCCACCACGATCCAGATGGTCCGCTGGTTCCTGCGGAGGAAACTCACCAGGGCCGGCGGCAGGTTCAACTGGTCCAGCAGGCCGCTGGTCTCCACCAGGGCCTTCTCCTTTACATGCTCTGTATCAAAAACATTCCGTCCTGCCATGTCCCGTGTTCTCCTGCCTGTGCCCGGAGGCGTGTCTTTTCTTGCGGATATTTTCGCCTGAACCTTTTAATATACCATAACATTGGTTGCCCGCAAGCCAGAAAGAGACATCCGCCAGGGGCGGTGGAGGGCAGATCCTGCCGGAAAACGGGTTTGAGCCAATGCATCCATTCGTCTGCCGAGAAGATATCATGTCCATGTCCAGTCAGCGTATCCTCACCGTTTCCCAGCTCACCGGTTCCATCCGGGGACTGCTGGAAACCCATTTTCCCTTTGTCAGTGTCCGGGGCGAGATATCCAATCTCCGCCGGCCCTATTCCGGACACATCTACTTCACCCTCAAGGACGACCGGGCCCAGTTGCGGGCCGTGCTCTTCAAGATGCAGCAGCGCTACCTGGAGGAAGAGCCCCGGGACGGGCAGCAGGTGATCTGCCGCGGCCGGCTCAGCGTCTATGAACCCCGGGGTGAGTATCAGATCATCGTCGACACCCTGGACTTTCACGGGGAAGGCGCCCTGCAGCTGGCCTTTGAACGGCTGAAGAAAAAACTGGCCGCAGAGGGGCTCTTCGCGGCTGATCGGAAACGGAAACCACCACCCATGCCGGACCATATCACCCTGGTGACCTCGCCCGGCGGCGCGGCAGTGCACGATTTCATCCGGGTGGCCAGGGCCAGGCTGCCCGGTATCCGGTTGGCGGTCTATCCCGTAGCGGTCCAGGGGGAGACCGCTGCCGCGGAGATGATCACGGCCCTGGCCGAGATCAACCGGCACCTGCAGACCGATGTCATCGTCCTCTGCCGCGGCGGGGGCTCGCTCGAAGACCTGTACTGCTTCAACGACGAGGACCTGGCCCGGGCGATCCGGGCCTCCCGGATTCCCGTTGTCAGCGCGGTGGGGCACGAGGTGGATGTCACCATTGCCGACCTGGCTGCCGACCTGCGGGCGCCGACACCCAGCGCGGCCGCCGAGATCCTGGTGCCGGACGGCACCGCTCTCCTGGAACAGGTGTTCAGGCAGCGGGCCAGGCTGGGCCATTCCATCCGCACGACCCTGGACCGGTACAGGGACAGGCTCAGGCTCCTGCGCCACCGGCTGGGCACCATGCCCCAGCCCCTGGACAACCTGCTCCTGCAACTGGACCAGTACGCGCTTCGGCTGGAGCATGGAATCCGGGAACTGCTGGCCGAGCGGAAAGACAGCCTCCAGGAACTGGCAGCCAGACTGGCAGAGACCAGCCCGCGCACCAGGCTGCAGCTCTACGGCCAGCAACTGGACAACCTGCGCAGCAGACTGGCCAGGGCCAGCGGCCTGGTCGTGGATCGAAACCGGGCCGCCCTGGGCCGGGCCGCCGCCCTCCTGGATGCGGTGTCCCCCCTGGCGACCCTGGAGCGGGGCTATGCCATTGTCAGGAAGGATTCACCCCGGGGGAAGATCATCCGTTCCGCCGACCAGGTGCAGCCCGGCGAGGATCTCAGGATCATCCTTCACCGGGGACAGGTCCGGGCCACTGTCCGTGAAACCGGGAACTGATCCTGCACGGCGCACTTGCAGAATTTTCCCGGACCGGCTATAGAGCATCTTTTTTGCATAGCGCAGGCCGGCATGCGGTGTTTGTTCCCCTGTTCCGGCCACAAGCCAGGCTGACAATCACCCCTGAACATCCCGGCTGACAGCAGGGTGCAACCCATAGGGAGAAAAAAGAATGACCGAAGTTCGTGTTCGTTTTCCACCAAGCCCGACCGGCTACCTGCACATCGGCGGCGCCCGCACCGCCCTCCTCAACTGGCTCTGGGCCAGGAAGAACAACGGCAAGCTCATTCTGCGCATCGAGGATACCGATGCCGAGCGTTCCACCAGGGAATCCATCGAGGGCATCATCGACGGCCTGACCTGGCTGGGCCTGGACTGGGACGAGGGCCCCTATTTCCAGACCGAATTTTCGGCCCAGCACCGGGAGGCTGCCCGGCGACTCCTGGAAAGCGGCCATGCCTACAAGTGTTTCTGCACCAGGGAGGAACTGGAGGAAAAACGGCAGGCCGCCCTGGCGGCAAAGCGGGATGTCCGTTACGACGGCACCTGCCGCCACCTGAGCGAGGAAGAGGTCCGGGCGAGGGAAGAGGCCGGCCTGCCCTATGTCATCCGGTTCAGGGTGCCGCAGCAGAGCGGTTGCGTCAGGTATGACGACAAGGTCCTGGGAACCATCGAACGGGCCTACAGCGACATCGAGGACTTTGTCATCGTCCGCTCCAACGGCCACCCGCTCTACCTGCTCTGCAACGTTGTCGACGACATCCGCGACCGGATCACCCACATCATCCGCGGCCAGGACCACATGACCAATACCACCCGCCAAGTTCTGCTCTACCGGGCCCTGGGCGCGCCGGTGCCGGTCTTCGCCCACATGCCCCTGACCCTGGACCTGCAAAAACGAAAGATCTCCAAACGCAGCCACGGCGAGATCGTCTCGGTCCAGTTCTACCGGGAGCGGGGATTTCTCCCCTGGGCCCTGTGCAACTTCCTTGCCCTGCTCGGCTGGAACCCGGGTACCGACCAGGAATTCTTCACCAGGGAAGAGTTGATCCAGGCCTTCACCCTGGAACGGATCTCCAAGGTGAACTCGGTATTCAATTACCGCAAGGGCGATCCCAAGTTCTTCACCGATCCCAAGCTGATCTCCATGAACGCCCACTACCTGCGCACCATGGACATCGAAGAGCTGGCCCTCCTGGTGGAGGAGGATTTCCGCAAACAGGGCATCTGGAAGGAAGCCTGGGCGGGGAAAGAACGGGACTGGTTCCTGCGCACCCTGGACCTGATCCGCGACAGATTCCATACCACCAGGGACTTCGCCACCCTGGGCCGGGCCTACTTTGCCGATGACTACGTGGTCGAGAAAAAACCGCTGAAAAAAAACATCCTCAAGCACCCGGACCTGAAAACGTGGCTGCCCATGCTGGCCGATCGGCTAACAGCCCTGGAACCCTTTGACAAGGAGCACTGTGAACGGGTGACCAGGGATCTGGCCGCCGAACTGGAGATCAAGCCGGGCATCCTGATCAACGGCATGCGCACCGTGCTCACCGGCCAGCTGGCCGGACCGGGCATGTTCGACATCATGGTCACCCTTGGCCGGGAGCGGGTGGTGACCCGGCTGAAAAATATCGACCATCTGTTCGCCCACCACGGGACTTCTCGCTAAACAAAGCCCCTGGTTTTGTCGCCTCCAGGGGAAAGGGGCAACTTTTCTGACTGGCCTTATTTGCTCAAGTCCGGTAGACTGAGAATTAATACTGATTTCTCGTTCGCTGTCCTCAGTCCCATATCCCGCCCGATTGTTTATGCTGCAAAGTATCGCCACAAAAATGTATCTCATCCTGGCACTCCTGGGGGTCATTTTGGCCCTCATGTTTGTCAACTTTCTGGCCTCCAGAAAGACCACGGAATGGGACCAGGCCTATGCCAGGGTGGTGGAGTTGGAAAACATGCTAAACCGCTCCATCAGCAGGGAATCACAGCTCCTGGAACACAAGGATGAGATCGATTCCGTTCTGGCGGATCTGGGCAAACTGAACAGAGCCTGTCAAAGCTGCCACGAAAAAAAGACCGACCTCATCGATCAGCGTATCTCCCTGCTGCAAAAACTGCATGCAGCCCAGAGCAACACGCTGCTGGTCGAAAAGGAGGTCCGCTCCCTGCTCAACGAGCTGACCAACAGTGTCGCCTACATCCACGAACATCACATCGCCACCCTGAAAAACTTTCTGCACCGGAACATCGTCCAGGAAGAGTCGGATCTGGATGGACGGCCATTCAAAAAGAGTTCCATTCACTCCGCTCCTGAGCTGGACATCATCAAGCAGACCGTTGCCATCCAGCACCATCTCTCGGTTCTGTCCGTGGATTTCTTCTCCCTGAACACCACCTCGGATCCCAGCCGGTTCCAGAAACAGTTCCTCAGCAACATCGACGACTTTTTCAAGGCGGTAAAGACATTCGAAGACTACTCCCTCGATGCCCAGGACGGTCTTCTCGTTGAGGAGCTGCTGGACAGCGGCAGGACCTTCAAACAGTCCTTCACCAGCCTCATCAACCTGGAAAAGGGGCGCCGGACCCTTCGCGCCCAACTCCGCCAGAATATCCAACAACTCGACGAGGCCCTTCGCTTCGTCCAGAGCCAATTACAAATCAAACGCACCGACCTGGAAACCAAAAGCAGTTACCTGGCCCAGGGATCCTTTCTCACTGTCCTTCTGCTCATCCTTCTGATCCTGGCCCGCAGCCGGGAGATCCTCCATTCCATCAACAGTATCGTCCGTGAGACCCAGAAGATCGAGCAGGACTTCAGCTACAGGATCGCCGAAGATTCTGTCGCGGCAGCGGAGTTCCAGGTGGTCTTCAAGGCCCTGAACAAGATGGCCGCCAACATCAGCGAACGGATGAAGCGGCTCAACAGGGAGATCGAGGTGCGAACCCAGGCAGAAAAAGAGCTGACCGCGGAAAAGGAGCGGCTGGCCGTCACACTGCGCTCCATCGGCGACGGTGTCATCACCACGGACACCGAGTGCCGCATTGTCATGATCAACCGGGTGACCGAGGAGCTCACCGGCTGGACCCAGGAAGAGGCTGCCGGCCAACCGCTCTCCGAGGTCTTCAGAATCATCAACGAGAAAACGGGCAGGCCTTGTGCCAACCCTGCGGAAAAGGTACTCAAACAGGGAAAAATCGTCGGCCTGGCGAACCATACCGCCCTCATCGCCCGGGACGGAACCCGCCGCAGTATTGCGGACAGTGGTGCACCGATCCGTGACCCGCAGTCCAACATCATCGGTGTCGTCCTGGTGTTCCGCGATATCACCAGGCAGCTGCAGATGGAGGAGGAGGTCCTCAAGGTCAAGAAACTGCAGTCGGTCGGCCTGCTTGCCGGTGGCATTGCCCACGACTTCAACAATCTCCTGGCTGCCATCCTGGGCAACATCAACCTGGCCTGCAGGCACCTCCAGAAAGAGAGCAAGGAATACCATCTCCTCCAGGAGGCCGAAAAGGCCTCCAGACGGGCCAGCGATCTCACCCAGCAGCTACTGACCTTTTCCAAGGGGGGCGATCCGGTCAAAAAGGTCTCCTCGGTCAAGGATCTCATTCACGACTCGGCCGAATTCGTCCTCCGCGGCTCCAATGTGGCCTGTCACTATGCCATTCCAGACGATCTCTGGCTGGTGGATATCGATACCGGCCAGATCAGCCAGGTAATCCAGAACCTGATTCTCAATGCCCGCCATGCCATGCCGGAGGGCGGTACCATTGATATCCGCTGTTCCAATGTCAGCGACGTCGGGGAGGAAAAACTTCCCGGTCTCAAGGATACCAGGTACATCAAGATCGTCATACAGGACACCGGCACCGGGATCCCGGACACGATCATCGACAAGATATTTGATCCATACTTTTCCACCAAGGACGAAGGCTCCGGCCTGGGACTGGCCATCACCCATTCAATCATCACCAAACATGACGGTCATATCCAGGTCCACTCCACCGAGGGCGAGGGAACGTCCTTTACTATCTATTTGCCTGCGGTAGCCCAGCAGATACACGACCTCCCGCATCAGCAGGGCGTCACACTACGTGGAGAAGGCCGGATCATGGTCATGGACGACGAGGAGATGCTCCTGGACGTGGCTGCCCAGATGCTCATGCACCTGGGATACGAAGTCATCCAGGTGCGGGACGGCATCGAGGCCCTCAAGCGATACCGCGAACTGCAAGAGGCGGGAACACCGGTCGACGCGGTGATCATGGATCTGACCATTCCCGGGGGAATGGGCGGCAAGGAGGCCGTGCGAAAGATCCTGGAAATGGATCCGGAGGCCAAGGTGATCGTGGCCAGCGGGTATTCCAATGATCCCATTATAGCGAATTACAGCCGCTACGGTTTCCGGGCTGCGATCACCAAGCCCTTCGACCTCCAGCAGATCAGCCGGGCACTGGCCAATCTGCAGGTATAGGACAGGACAAGGGCATCCAGGGGGGCATGTTCTATTTCATTTTGACAATACTTCTTAAGATGGTACCATATTCAGGGCAGTACAGGACGTGCTACCCTGCCCATCAATCCCAAGTTCCTTCGAGGAAGTAATTGGAATGTATGTCAAAAAGGTCGCCCGAGAGCCCTCCAAACTAGACCGGAAACTGGAACAGTTCGATATCCGCTCCATCTCCATCACCACCAGGATCGTCGGTGCCATACTGCTCATCGGTGTCCTGATCTTCCTCGCCACCCTGATCTATTCCCAGAACATCCGCAGGCAACTTCTTGCCGACAATATCGAATCCCGAAAAAATTTCCTTCACAACGAGGTCCGCTTTCGGGTGCAGAAAAAAATGGACATCAGCCTGACCAACGGTATCGGTTTTGCCAGCAACCGGGAGCTGCAGGAGGCCCTTGCAGAACGGGACCGTAAACTCGCCCAGCAGACGCTGCGTTCCATTGGCCAGCAATACCGAGAGAACAGCCAGTTCAACAATATAAAAATCCATATCCACACTCCGGCCCTCAAATCCTTTCTTCGCAGCTGGGATCACCAGTATAGTGGAGACGAGGCCGGACCGACACGCTTCGGTCTGCGGGAAGTTGCCTCCAGCCGCAAGAGCTGGGCCGGATTCGAGCTGAGCAAGGATGGCCTGGCCATCCGGGGTATCGTGCCGGTCATCCGGGAAAACGAGCTGATCGGCGTGGTGGAATTTCTCCAGGGAATGGCCAGTACGGCCAAAGAATTCGAGGACGAGGGACGATTTTATCTCATTCTGCTCAAACAGGACGCCATCAAGAGCGCCGGTTACACTTCCAACAACACCAAGATCTGGGATTTCGAAGTGGCCAATGACCTCTGGTTTACAGACAAAACCATCGAGTTCGCCCGAAAGATCGATTACCAGAAGCTACAGGACCAGGGATATATCTTCATGGATCACCGGTTCATCACCTTTCTCCCCCTCACAGACTTCCGGGGCAATGTCATCGGTATCCAGGTTGTTGGGGAAACGGACGATTTTATCTTTTCACCCGTGGACCGGCTGCGGCGCATCTCTTCTTTTTACTTGTTCCTGCTGACTTTCTTTATTGCAGGAATCTGCCTGTTCCTGGTTGTTGCCCTGCGTCGCCTGATCGTCAAACCTGTTTTGAACCTGCAGGCTGGAATGGAACATTTCTTTGGCTTCCTCCAGGGAATTCATGCTGATATCAGGCCGGTTATCCTCAACCGGCAGGATGAGATGGGTTCTATTGCCGGGACGGTCAACCGAGTCATGGAGGAAGCCCGGACAATCATCCTGGAGTATCGCCAGGTCCTGGAAAACAGTCCGGACGGCAACCTGTCGGCCGACGACCTGGCCGAATTGAGAGAGCGCCTGGATACCCTGGCCGGTAAAGCCCGGGAAGCGGCTGCAGAAGACACCGATGCATTGGAACTCCTGACCGAGATCGCCACAACCTGTGAGGAGCTGGTTCTCCGAATCGGTGTGGAAGAACAAGCTGACAACCCGAGGGAAGCGGAGGAGCAGGAAAACAGTTGACAATCTGCGGGAGAACAGGATGAAAAAAACAGACTTTCTCGGCAAGGGCGGTAAGCCGGACATCGAAATCAACAAGACTACCAATACGAAGTTCTGGCAGAATCCCCAGTTCACATTCTGGGCCTATGTCTTTTTCATTCTCATCTCCTTCCAGTTCTGGCAGAATTACCAGCAGGCCCGCCAGCAGGAGATTCCCTATTCCGAATTTCTCCAGTATGTGAAAAACAAGCAGGTGGCCGAGGCCGTGGTCACCGACAGGGTGATCACCGGTACCCTGACCATCAAGGACGAAAAGACCAACCAGCCCCGCCGCTTCATCACGATTCCCCTGACCTGGAACAACGACCTGGCCATGACCCTGGAGGAACAGGGAGTCAAGTACACGGTTCGCCAGGACAGCGATTGGCTGGGCAAGTTCCTCTTCAACTGGGTCCTGCCCTTTGGCCTCCTCTTTCTTTTCTGGGGCTGGATGGCCAAACGGATGGGAAAGATCGGACAGGGATTTCTCAACATCGGCAACAAGATCCACATCCATCCCGCCTCCCTGCCCAAGGTGACCTTCGACGATGTGGCCGGGGCCGAAGAGGCCAAACAGGAACTGCGCGAGAGTGTCGATTTTTTGAAGGATCCAAGCAGGATCAAAAAACTTGGCGGCCGGATGCCCAAGGGCGTGCTCATGGTCGGCCCGCCCGGTACCGGCAAGACCCTGCTGGCCAGGGCCGTTGCCGGCGAGGCCGGCGTGCCCTTTTTCAGCATCAGCGGTTCCGAGTTCATCGAGATGTTTGTCGGCGTCGGCGCCGCCCGGGTGCGGGAGATGTTCGAGCAGGCCCGCCAAAAGGCTCCCTGCATCATCTTCATCGATGAACTCGACGCCATCGGCCGCTCCCGGGGGGCAGGTGTGGTCATGGGCGGTCACGACGAGCGGGAACAGACCCTGAACCAGCTGCTCACCGAGATGGACGGTTTCGATCCCTCCACCGGCGTGGTGGTCCTGGCAGCCACCAACCGGCCAGAAATCCTGGACAAGGCCCTGCTCCGGGCCGGCCGGTTCGACCGCCAGGTCCTGGTGGACAAACCGGATCTCCATGACCGGGAGGCCATTCTGAAGCTCTATGGCTCAAAACTCGAGCTGGCCGACGACGTGGACCTGCGGGTGGTGGCCCAGCGGACTCCCGGTGTTGTCGGCGCAGACCTGGAAAACATCTGCAACGAAGCCGCGATCCAGGCCCTGCGGCGCAACAGCGACAAGGTCACCATGCGGGATTTCGAGGCAGCCATCGACCGGATCATTGCTGGTCCGGAAAAGAAACACCGGGTACTCAGCCCCGAGGAGAAACGGCGGGTCGCCTATCACGAGGCCGGTCATGCCATTGTTGCCGAAACTGTCCCCACCGGCGAACCGGTGCACAAGGTCTCCATCATTCCCAGGGGAGTGGCTGCCCTCGGCTTCACCCTGCAGCTGCCGGTGGACGAAAAGTTTCTCTCCACCGAGCAGGAGCTGAAAGACCAGATCGCCATCCTCCTGGGTGGCCGAGTGGCCGAAGAGCTGGCCATCGGTGATATCTCCAGCGGCGCTGCCAATGACCTGGAACGGGCCTCGGAAATCGCCCGCACCATGATCACCAGGATGGGTATGGGCAAAAAACTGGGCCCCATGACCTACGGCAAGCGCCAGGAACTGCAGTTCCTGGGAGTGGCCAGCCCCGAGGAACGCAATTACAGTGAAACCACCGCCCGGCTCATCGATGAGGAGTGCCGGATGCTGGTGGAGGAGGGCAGGAAACGGGCCACCGAGATCCTGACCGGTAACAGGAACGCCCTGGACCGCCTGGCCGCCCTGCTCGAAGAAAAAGAAGTCATCGACGGCTCTGCGGTCAAGGAACTCCTGGATCAGGAATCCGGCGACGCCTGATCCGTCTCCGTACCTGCCGGCCACACTGCCTGCCGTTCACCGGTCAGGTAACAGAACCTCCGCCAGGTGGCGGTGAACCCGCTCACCGGGCACCTGAGGGTCACCTCTTTCTCGTCCACCCCGATCACCTCCCAGTCACCCTTCCGCGGACCATCCTCGATATGGATCTTCTGGCCCGGAACAAAGGGGAACTGCCGAAAAAAAACGACCTCCTCTTTCATTGCTAACCCCGTGAAACCTCGCTCTGTTCCCTCCCTTCCCGCCGCCTGGACCGCCGGAAGAGCCCCAAAAAAATCTCTGTACATTCAAAAAACTGCACGTATAAAATACTTATGACAGCGGAAAAGAGCATCAACTCTTTGATTCAGACCGTCCTGCCCGACAGTTCACCTTTCCGCCGTCATCCCCGATTCGACGGGACACCCGGGCAGACAGTCTTGGGTTTAAACCGATGGAGAATGCAGCATGCCCATAGAAGACGATGAAATTTTGCAGGGATTTGTTGAAGAATCGCTGGAGCACCTTGCTGACATAGAAAACGACCTGCTGGCCATCGAGGAGGCGGGCGCCGATATCGATGTGGAACTGGTGAACAAGGTTTTTCGGGCAGCCCACTCCATAAAGGGAGGAGCGGGGTTCATGGGTCTGACCGTGATCCAGAACCTGGCCCATGCTGCGGAAAACGTTCTCGGCCTGATCAGGAGCCAGAAACTGGTTCCTGATGCCGAGATCATCAATGCCCTGCTTCTGGCCTCGGACGAGTTGCAGCAGCTCATCGAGGATGTCGGCAACAGCAACGAGGTGGATATCTCCAGGCATCTCGAAGTGCTGAACGCCATCTACGAAGGCAGGGAGGTGCCGGCTGGCAGCGGGGAGGAGACATCTGCTGCCGAAAATGACACGGCCGCCCCGGAAGAACCGGCAGACAGCCAGGCCGCCGAAGAAGCGCCCCAGGAGGTCCGGGCATCCGAACAGGAACAACCGGAAGCCGAGGCCGGCGAGACAAAGACCGAACCGGTGCCCTCCTCTCCACCACCGGTCAAGAAGGAGGAAAAGGCGGTTTCCTTCCCCACAGATACCGCTGCCAAGGCTGCTCCGAACAAGAAAAAGACCTCTCCCAAGGCCGATACCTCCATCCGGGTAACCGTCAGCCTGCTCGATCAACTGATGAACCTGGCCGGTGAGCTGGTCCTTTCCAGGAACCAACTGCTCCAGACCATCACCTCCGGCGATGTCCGCAATGCAGAGGCGGTGGGCCAGCGCATCGACCTGGTCACCTCCGAGCTCCAGGAGGCGATCATGCTCACCCGCATGCAGCCCATCGGCAACGTGTTCAACAAGTTTCCCCGCGTGGTCCGCGACCTGTCAAAAAAACTTGGCAAACAGATCGATCTGACCATCGTGGGCAAAGATGTCGAGCTGGACAAGACCATCATCGAGGCCATCAACGATCCCCTGACCCACCTGGTGCGCAACTCGGTGGATCACGGCATTGAACCGCCCGATGTGCGCGTCGCCCAAGGCAAGGATCCAAAGGGCCTGATCGTTCTCAAGGCCTACCATGCTGCCGGCCAGGTGGTCATCGAGATCAGCGACGACGGCAAGGGGCTGGACGGCGAGCAGCTCGCCGACTCAGCCGTAAAAAAAGGCCTTATCTCTCCGGAACGGGCCAGCACCCTGACGGACAAGGAGAAGATCAACCTGATCTTTTTACCCGGTTTCTCCACTGCCAAGGAAGTGACCGACGTCTCGGGCCGCGGTGTGGGCATGGACGTGGTCAAGACCAACCTGGACCAGTTGGGCGGCTCCATAGAGATCGAATCCGAGGTGGGCAAAGGTGCCACCATCTCCATCAAGCTGCCTCTGACCCTGGCCATCATTCCCTGTCAGATCGTCATGACCGGCGGCGAACGGTATGCCATCCCCCAGGTGAATCTGGAAGAGCTGCTCAGGATACCGGCCACCAAGGTCAAGGAACGGGTGGAACGGGTCGGGGATGCCGAGGTGGTCCGATTACGAGGCAACCTGCTTCCCCTGATCCGCCTGTCCGATGTGCTCGATATCCCGAGGACCTATTATGATTTCAATGAGGAACGGTTCCTCCCCGACCGGCGGTCGACCATTGCCGACCGCCGCCAAAATGACGAGACTGTCTTCAAGCCCAAAGACAGCGAGGCGGCCACCGCGGAGACCCTGCCCAACGAGCGATCAGGCATGGAAAGGCGGCAGAGTCCCAACAGTGCCCTGAACATCGTCGTGGTCTCCACCGGTTCCATGAAATACGGCCTGATCGTGGACCGACTGCAGGATTCCGAGGAGATCGTCATCAAACCCCTGGGCCGCCACCTGCAGCAGTGCAAGGGATATGCGGGAGCGACGATCATGGGCGATGGCCGGATCGCCCTGATCCTGGACGTGGCCAACCTGGCCCGCATGGCCGAGCTCACCTCCCTGGAGGGTGTGGACAAGGCCAATGAGCTTGCCGATGCGGCCAAGGAGGCCATCCGGGCCAGCAAGGACAAGCAGGCCCTGCTCATCTTCCGCAGCTCCCTGGAAGAGCAGTTCGGCGTGCCGCTGAACCAGGTGGAGCGGGTGGAGAAGATCAAGCGCAGCGACATTGAGGATGTGGGCGGCAGGCGGGTCATGCAGTACCGGGGCGGCAGCCTCCCCCTGGTCTCCATCGACGAGGTGGCTATGGTCCAGCCGCTTGCCGACCAGGACGACCTGCTGGTCATTGTCTTCCACCTGGCCGGCAAGGATATCGGCCTGCTCTCCATCGGTCCCATCGATGCCATCGAGATCGCCGTGGATGTGGACGAGGTCACCCTCAAGCAGCCGGGCATCATGGGATCAGCCATCATCTCTGGTCATACCACCATGTTGGTTGATATCTTCGATATCGTCCAGCGTCTCAATCCGGACTGGTTCGGTGACCAGCCCAGCCTCGACATCGCCGAGGAGGATGCCGAGGTCAACATTCTCATCGTGGAGGACTCCAACTTTTTCCGCAACCAGGTGCGGGGCTACATGGAGGAGGCTGGATTCAATGTCTTTGAAGCGGAAGACGGCGTGGAAGCGCTGAATATTCTCCAGGAACATGTCGATGAGATAACCATGGTGGTCACGGACATCGAGATGCCCAACATGGATGGTTTCGAGATGACATCCCGAATCCGCGGGGAACCCCGTTACGCCCACCTGCCCGTCATCGCCCTCACCACCCTGGCCGGTGACGAGGACGTGGCCAGGGGCAAGGCGGTCGGCATCGACGAGTACCACATCAAGCTGGACAAGGAGCGGCTCATGCAAAGTGTCCACAGATTTGTCAAGGAGGCCCTGGCGGCATAGGTGACGTCCCGGCCGAAGAACCTTTCAACAACCCTTATTGGAGCAACCTGCAATGAGTATTCGAGTCAAGTTGAGCTTAACCTATGTCGGTCTTTCCCTGATCATCGTCAGCATGTTCCTGGCCACCCTGTATGTGACCAACAAACAGAAGACCGATGGTCTGGCCATCAATATGGCCGGCCGGCAGCGGATGCTGACCCAGAAGATCAGCAAGGAGCTGACCACGTACCTGCTGGCAAAAAACCACCACAACAACGATGACCCGGCCCTGCTGGAAGAGCTGAACAGGTCCATGGCCCTGTTTGACCAGAGCCTGCACGCCCTGATCAAGGGGGGGACCATCTCCCTCTCCCTTGACCCTGGAGCTTCCAACGTGGCCCAGCTCAAGCCGGCCAAGGGAGCGATCCTGGATGAACTGAAGGCCGTGGAACAGGAATGGCACAAGTTTAAGGAAAAGGTGGAGAATGCAATCAAGGATGGGCATAATTCTCGAGAAAACCTCCAGTTCATCCTGGATACCAACATACCCTTTCTCAATACCGTCAACAAGGCCGTGGTCTCCATGCAGAAGAAGGCCGAGCGTTCGGTCACCCTGCTGAAGACCATGCAGGCCGTCCTGCTGGCCGTGGCCGTGGCGCTCTTCGTGCTCACCACCCTGATGATCAACTCCATTATCCGCCGTCTGAACAACATCAAGGTATTCACCGACAAGTTCGGCAAGGGTGATCTGACGGCGAAATCCAACATCAGCGGCTCGGACGAGCTGGGCAGGATCGGCACCAGCCTGGACACCATGGCTGACAATCTCCGGGAAATGATGGCCAATATCGCCAACACCGGCTCCATCCTCTCCGGTTCTTCCCGCCAGCTCGGGTCCATGGCCGACGATTTTGCCGCCGGTGCCGAGGAGTCAGCCACCAGGACGGCTGCCGTGGCCTCGGCAGCCGAAGAGATGAGCACCAACATGAACACCGTGGCCGCCGCCACGGAAGAGGCCTCCACCAACATCGCCCTGGTCTCCACGGCCACGGAAGAGATGTCCTCCAACATCTCCGGTATCGTCAAGTCTACGGGCAAGGCCCAGGAAATCACCAAGAGCGCGGTGGTGGAAGCCGAGTCTGCCTCGGAAAAGGTGGACGAGCTGGGTCAGGCCGCCCTGGAAATCGGCAAGGTCACCGAGACCATCACCGAGATCTCCGAGCAGACCAACCTGCTGGCCCTCAACGCCACCATCGAGGCCGCCCGGGCAGGAGAGGCAGGCAAGGGATTTGCCGTGGTGGCCAACGAGATCAAGGAGCTGGCCAAGCAGACCGCCGAGGCCACCGGTGAGATCAAGTCCAGGATCAACTCCATCCAGAACTCCACCGATGCCACGGTGACCCAGATCCAGCAGATCACCGAGGTCATCGGCGAGGTGGACCAGATCGTCTCCACCATTGTCACGGCCGTGGAAGAGCAGTCCGCCACCACCACGGAGATCGCCGAGAACATCACCCAGGCCTCCATCGGCATCCAGGAGGTGACGGAAAACGTCGCCCAGGTCTCTGCCGTATCCGGTGAGGTCGCCCAGGACATCGCCGAGGTCAGCCAGTCCTCGGAAACCATTTCCCAGGGCAGTAGCGAGGTCAAGGCCAATGCCGTCGAGTTGAACCGGCTGGCCGAGGAACTGCGGGAGATGGTCAACCGCTTCAATCTCTGAGACTCTGCCCGAAACCAGGAAAAGGAGACCCAGATGCGAACGCTGAAAAACCTTGTCCCGCAGCGGATCAAGACAAGAATACTTGTCGGCTTTTCCGTGATCATGCTGACCATGATGGGGGTCGCCGGGCTGTACATCTACAACTCCACGGTCACCGCCCTTGTCAAGGAGAAGACGCAGAAACTGCGCTCCATCCATGACCAGGTCATACAGACCATTCAGCAGAAGCAGACCAATGGCCAGCTACTGGTCAACATGATCGCCGACCGGCTGGATGTCCAGGAGGCCTTTGCCAACCGGAGCCGAAAGCTCCTCCAGGAGATCTGTCTGCCCATCTACAACAAATTCAGGGAAGAACTCGGCATCAACGTCTTCCACTTTCACCTGCCGCCGGCTATTTCCTTTCTCCGGCTGCAGAAACCGGAAAAATTCGGCGACGATCTCTCCAGCTTCCGCTTCACGGTCCTGGAGACCAACAGGACTGTCCAGCCGGTATCGGGTATAGAAAAAGGGCGGGCCGGAATCAGTATCCGCAACCTGGTGCCCATGAGATACCAGGGCCGGCACACCGGCTCCGTGGAGATCGGCATGGCCATCAACGACAAGATGCTTCTGGAGATCAAAAAAATCTTCAAAACCGATCTCTCCCTGGTTGTTCCACAAGGGGATGGCTTCAGATTTGCAGCCAGAACCCACAACCTGGATATTCCAGAGAAAAAGTATCCGTTTCTCCGCAAGATGATGCAGAATGCCAGTCTGGAAATCAGGCGGGTCAGGAAAAACGGCCGTGATCTGATCACCTGTTATGCCCCTATCCGCGATTTTTCTGGCAAGACCATCGCCATCCTGACCCTGCCGCTGGACATTACCACCGGTCTGCAGGAGGCCCGCAGTTCGGCACTGAAAATTATTGCCGTGGGCCTGGTCTTCCTCCTCTTCATGCTGGGCCTCCTGTATGGACTGGTGGAAATTGACGTCAACCGGCCGATCAGAAAATTCATCACCAACCTGGAATCGGCCAGCCGGGGCGACCTGTCGGCCGAGCTGGATACTTCGGGTATTACGCCCATGAACTGCTCGTCCATCCTCCAGTGTAGTAACAAGTCTTGCTCCATGTACGGCAAATCAGGGTTCTGCTGGCAGGAAGCCGGTTCCGCCTCCACCAATATTCAATGTCCCAAGATCCTGTCCGGCGAGTACACCTCCTGCAGCGAGTGCAAGGATGTCCTGGGCAGAGCGGTCAACAACGAATTTCACGAGCTGACGGTATACTTCAATGCCTTTCTCAACAATGTCCGCAGAATGGTGGCTGATATCCAGCATAACGCCACTGCCCTCAACGAGTCGGCCACCTCGCTGGCCGGGATTTCCACCCAGCTTGACAGCAACTCGTCACTGACCGCCAGCCGTTCGGAAAGCGTCACCGATGCTGCCAGAGACATGAGCAGTAACATGACCTCCGTGGCCACAGCCACCGAGGATACAGCCGAAAACGTCAAGGTCATGGCCTTGGCCACCGAGAACATGGGCTCTTCCATCCAGGCGATACAGGAAAATACCGGCAAGGCGAAGACCATCACCGGTCAGGCGGTCACCGAGGCCGGAGACATCTCCGGCAAGGTGGACGAGCTGGGCCGGGCTGCCCTGGATATCGGCAAGGTCACCGAGACCATCACCGACATCTCGGCCCAGACCAACCTGCTGGCCCTCAACGCCACCATCGAGGCTGCCCGGGCAGGAGAGGCTGGCAAGGGATTTGCCGTGGTGGCCAATGAGATCAAAGACCTGGCCAAACAGACAGCCGAGGCCACCGGTGAGATCAAGCAACGGATCGACGGTATTCAGAACTCCACCGATATCACGGTGAACGGTATCCGCAAGATCACAGAGATCATCACCGAGATCGATGGAATCGTCTCCTCCATTGCTGCAGCCCTGGAGGAGCAGTCCTCCACTATGGGCGAACTGTCGGCCAATATTCAACAGACCGGATCCGGCATAAGCGAGGTTGCCGGGCATGTGGCCCAGAGTTCCCAGGTGGCCCAGGAAATCGCCTCGGACATCGGGGAGGTCAGCAGTGCGGCCGGGGAAATATCCAGGGGAAGCGAACAGGTCCATGCCCAGGCCAGTGAACTCCAGCAGCTTGCCGGTGAGCTGAAACAGCTGGTGAGCAAGTTCAAGCTGGCCTGATCATCAAGCAGGCAGACGAGACAACCCACGAGATCCACTACCAAAGGGAGTGCCCAGATGACCGACGGACAACAGAAAAAGGAAAAAAACACCATCGAACTCTCGACCTTCTATATCGGCGACGCCCTCTGTGGCATGGATATTCTCAAAGTGCAGGAGATCAACAAGCTCATGGAGATGACCAAGGTGCCCCAGGCTCCTGAGTATGTCACCGGCATTCTCAATCTCCGGGGCCAGATCGTCACCATCATCGACCTGGGCAAGAAACTCGGCCTGGGCGAGACCGACCTGGGTGATGATCCCCGCAACATCATCGTCAACGCTCCGGGTGAGCACATCGGCCTGCTTGTCCGGCAGATCAGCGACGTGGCTGCGGCCGATCCGGACAAGATCGAATCACCGCCAGCCAACATGAACGGCATCCAGGGCAAATACTTCACCGGCGTCTACAAGACAGAGGACAGGCTCATCGGTATCCTGGATGTGGAGGAGGTCCTGAAAACCGAGAGCGACAAGCATCACCCGAGCCATAATATCTGATACCGGCCACGGCCCGGGCCTGAACCGTGTTCATCCTGAAAGCGGCCTTCCGGGTGAACATCACTGGGCCTGAGACAAGATCTCGAGACAAAACGTAAACCCCGGCTGGATGGTGGTGTCGCTTCAGCGCCATCCGGCAGACCTGTCCCTTTTATCGTCATATTCATGCTGCAAAGAAAAACAAAAGTTCTGGTGGTGGATGACACCATTGTCTACCGCAAGGCGGTCAGCGATGTCCTGGCCGAGATTCCTGGTGTCGAGGTGGTGGGCGTGGCCCACAACGGCAAGATCGCGGTCTCCAAGATCAGGACCCTGAACCCCGATCTGCTCACCCTGGATATCGAGATGCCGGAAATGAACGGCATCGAGGTGCTGCAATATCTGCAGCGTGAAGCTCCCGGTGTCAGCGCCATCATGGTCTCCACCCTGACCTCGGAAGGCGGCCAGATGACCATGAAAGCCCTGGAGCTGGGTGCCTACGATTTCATCCTCAAGCCGGCGACCACCAATATTGCCGATTCCAAACGGGAACTGCGCAAGCTGCTCGTCCCCCTTATCAAAACCTTTCAGAAAGGACGGACAGCGGTGGGATCCCTGCAGCGGCAGCGGAACCGCCCCAGGCCGGCACGGTCGACCGGCTGCGGCAGTACCCGGCCGATCTCCCGGCCTGCCGGGAGAGGCACCCCCACTCCGGTCAGACGGGGCAAGTCCGAGATCGTGGCCATAGGGATTTCCACCGGCGGTCCCAACGCCCTGGCCAGGATGATGCCCAAACTGCCCCCGGATCTCGGAGTACCGGTGGTCATAGTCCAGCACATGCCACCGGTCTTCACCAGATCCCTGGCCGAAAGCCTGGACAGCAAGTGCGCTCTCCGGGTCAAGGAGGCCGAAGACCGGGAACCGCTCCGGCCCAATGTCGCCTATATCGCGCCCGGTGGCAGGCAGATGAAGCTGGTGGCCTCCACTGACGGCACCAACCGGCTGATCCGCATCACCGACGATCCACCGGAAAACTCCTGCAAGCCGTCCGCCGACTACCTGTTCCGATCTGTCGCCGATTACTACGTGGGTCGGGCCACTGGAGTCATCATGACCGGCATGGGGGCCGACGGGGCCAATGGCCTGGCGGTTCTCAAACAGAAGGGGGCCATCGTCATCGGTCAGGACGAGGTGAGCTGCGTCGTCTACGGCATGCCCAAGGCGGCGGCGGAAAAAGGCCTGGTGGACATCGTCGCTCCCTTGGACAGGATCGCCGCCGAAATCGTCAGGACGGTGCGCTGAGATGCTCAAGATCCGGCCCGAGGAGATCAAGCTCCTGACAGGATACATCCATGACATATCCGGCATCTATCTGGACGCAAGCAAGAAATATCTTCTGGAAACCAGGCTTTCGCCCATTGCCGAGGAACTGGGCTGCAGCAGCTACCAGGAGCTTTACCGTCGGGCAAAGACAGATGCCAGCAAACGGGTGGAGCGGGCCATCATCGACGCCATCTCCACCAACGAGACGCTGTTCTTCCGCGACGGCGGCCCGTTCACCCTGCTGCAGCACAAGATCCTGCCGGAACTGATCGACCGCCGGCGCTCCAAGTCCTCGCTTGTCCGCACCCCGATCCGCATCTGGAGTGCTGCCGCCTCCACCGGCCAGGAGATCTATTCCATCGCCATCATCATCAAGGAGCTGCTGGGCGATCTTTCCCGGTACAACATCAAGCTGCTGGGCACGGACATCTCCGACTCGGCCATTACCCAGGCAAGCCAGGGAAAGTATAACAAGTTTGAAATAGAACGGGGCCTGCCCAGGGACAAACTGCACAAGTACTTCACCAGGAGCGGTGGCTACTGGAAGATCAAGGACGAGATCCGGGCCATGGTCACTTTCCGCAAACTCAACCTGATGCTTCCCTTTGCCGGGCTGGGAAAATTCGATATCATCTTCTGCCGCAACGTGGCCATCTACTTTACCATCGATGACCGGAAAAAACTGTTCAACAAGATCGCCGATGTCCTGGAACCCGACGGCTACCTGCTGATCGGGGCCACGGAATCGCTCACCGGTATCTGTCCACGCTTCGTTCCCAGGCAGCATCTGCGTTCAATCTAT
The DNA here is from genome assembly GCA_964626235.1 of uncultured Desulfobulbaceae bacterium. GTDB lineage: Bacteria > Desulfobacterota > Desulfobulbia > Desulfobulbales > Desulfobulbaceae > CAZVDY01. Next base: position 25,420 of record CAZVDY010000036.1, read on the forward strand.
TATCAACTGCGATGACAGTGGAGGATAATGATGCATTCCATGTCAATACTCGTTGCCGACGATGATCCCGTCATCAGGCGTCTCCTGGAAAAACGGCTCCTGGAGGCCGGCCATGCCGTCCAGGTGGCCCGGGATGGCATGGAGGCGGCCAGGATTCTGGACGGCCAGCACGTTGATGTCGTCATCACGGACCTGGTCATGCCCGGCGATATCGGCGGCCTGGAACTGCTCCAGATAGCCAGGGACAGGGATATCCGTACAGAGGTGATCGTCATCACGGCCCACTCCTCCATCGACACGGCTGTGGCCGCCATGAAAAAGGGGGCGGTCGACTACCTGGAAAAACCGGTCAACTTCGATGAACTCTTTCTCCGTCTCGACAAGATAGCCGAGATCCAGTCCCTGGTCCGCAATGCGGACGACCTGCGCGAGGCCATGGATGTCACCGAGGCATCGGCGGCCCGCACCATTCAGGAGCTGGAGATCGCTGCCGGCGATCTGCGCTTGCAACTCGACAGGATCCGGGATATCCTCCAGGATACTGTTGAAGAGCCTGAAGCGCGAATCAGCAAGGCGTTGCAGGTCCTTGCCCGAAGCCGCCCGCCAGGCTAAACGAAGCACAGAGCAGATCATTTCATGGACATCCCATCGGCCGACAGTGCCGCCTTCAACCGACTTCTTGAGATCATCGCCAAGTTGCGTGGCCCGAGCGGCTGCCCCTGGGATCAGCGCCAGACACCGCAATCGATAAAAAAATATCTCCTGGAAGAGGCCAACGAGTTGGCCGAGGCCATAGACCAGGGCGATGCCTCTCACATCTGCGAAGAGATCGGCGACCTGTTCTATATCCTCACCATGCTCACCGCCATGGCCGACGAGGCAGGCCGTTTTACCTGCGCAGATGCCCTGCAGGCCATCTGCAGCAAGATGATCCGTCGTCACCCCCACGTCTTCGGGGACCAGCCCACCGGCTCGGACGAGGAACTGCGCCGCCAGTGGGAGGCCATCAAGGCGGCAGAACAACAGGATCCCTCCTCTCCCTGAGCTTGCCCATCCCGCCCTCTCTGCCACTCTGTCCTGGAACACACGGATTTTTCATTGACATCGTTCTTCCTGCGATGTTAGAATTTTTAGTTCTGATAAATCATTACCCTTCTCGCTCTCCGGTTGAGCGAGGGCCATCATGACCACGAGGAGGAACCATGCGTCATTACGAAACCACCTATGTCATCCGCCCGAACCTGGGCGAAGCGCAATTTACCGAGATCATCGAGCGAACGAACGAAATCATCGCCAACGACGGCGGCACCGTCATCGCGGTGGACCGCTGGGGTATCAGGAACCTGGCCTATGAGATCAAAAAGGAGAGCCAGGGCTATTACGTCCACATGAATTTTGCCGCCCCGCCGGCAGCCGTGGCTGAAATGGAGCGGATCTTCCGCATTGACGACCGGCTGCTCCGCTATCTGACCATCAAACTGGCCGATGCCATCGATGCGGAAGCGATCCAGCGTCTCCAGGAACAGGAAGCCGCACCTTCCGAGACAGAAGAACAGGAAGAAGAGCAAACCGCGGCTCCGGAGACAGGATCATCCGGAGAAGGTGAAACCGTAAAGGACGAGGCCGCCGACACAGCAGCGGCCGGCACAGAAAAAGCTTAACAGGAGAGAACAGTCATGGCACCACGCAAGCGAATCTTTTCCCGCCGCAAGGTGTGCCGGTTCTGCACGGACAAAGAGCTGGTAATCGATTACAAGGATGTAAACACACTGAAGAATTTTGTAACCGAACGGGGCAAGATCATCCCCAAGCGGATCTACGGCACCTGCGCCAAGCACCAGCGCCAACTGACCGAGGCCATCAAGCGGGCCCGGCACCTGGCCCTGATGCCGTATACGGGGTCGATCAAGAGTTGAGCCGACCGTTGGCTCGGACAACGCAGAGCAGGTAGTGTCCATTTGCAGACCCTTCTTCAGCCCCAGTCGATCCTTATCGGGATAGCCTTTTTCCTGCCCATCGCCAGCCCGCCGTTGTTCGGCTGGCTGAGCGGCCTGCTGGCGGTGCCGGTTTTCTTCACCCTGCGCGCCACCGGTGAGCGGGCCAATATCCTGATCAGGAACGGCCTGCTCCTGGCCGGTTGCGGGGCCCTGGTCGTGCGACGGCTGGAGATGATCTTTTTTGTTCTCTCCCTGGTGGCCTTGGCCTATGGTCTGCATCGCAGCGCCCGAAGGGGTGACGATCCTGCTGTTGCCGGGGGCAAAGGTGTTCTGATCCTTGGCGGAGCCTGGCTGCTCTTCTGGACCACCTACGGGCTGGCGGTTTCCATCAATCCGTATACACACCTGGTCACGTCCCTGGACGGTGCCTTCGGGCAGATCGATGCCCTCTACAGCCAGAGCAGCGAGATCCCGGCCGAGACCGTCCTCCAGATCCGGATGATCATCGAAGAGATTCGGGCCTTCATTCCCAGGCTTCTGCCGGGGCTGCTGGCCGCCACCGTGATCATGACCGTCTGGCTGAACCAGACCCTGGGCAACGGCCTTTTGCTCCGCTACTGTCCGGCACGGGCCGCCTGGCCGCCCTATGGACGCTGGCGGCTGCCCGAACGGCTGGTCTGGCTGGTGATCGGCGGAGCGACCATGGTGCTTGTCGGCCAGGGAACCATCAAGGACACCGGCCTGTGGATTCTTCTGGTCAGTGGCCTGCTCTACCTGTTTCAGGGACTGGCCCTCTTCGTGTACTTTCTCGAAAAATGGCGGATGCCGATCTATCTCCGGCTCCTCCTGTACACGATCCTGGCCATCCAGAGCTATGGTCTCCTGCTGCTGGCCGTGTTCGGCCTGGCCGATACCTGGCTGGATGTCCGCAAGCTCTCGAAAAACACTGACAAGGAACTACCATAACAACCACCTGCTCCCGGGTCCGAACGGCGCCGGACTCCACAAAGACCGTTCCGGACGGACAACCCACCCGGGAGCAACGAGGAAAAGGAAAATATCATGGAAATCATCTTGCAGAAGACAATCGACACCCTGGGCCAGGAAGGCGACATCGTCAAGGTCAAGCCCGGCTATGCCAGGAATTACCTTATTCCGAAGAAATTCGCTGTTCCGGTCAACAAGGCCAACCTGGCAAGGCTGAAAAAGGAACAGCAGGCCATAGCCGCCCGGCTGGAGGCCCAGAAGAAAGAGGCAGAGAGTCTGGCCGCCAAACTGGAAAGCAAGACCGTGGAGATCGCCCGCAGGGTGGGCGAGGAGGACAGGCTGTTCGGTTCGGTCACCTCTGCTGACATCGCCTCTGAGCTGGCCCGGCAGGGTATCGATATCGACCGGCGCGCCGTGGTCCTCGGCGAACCGATCAAGAGTGTGGGTGAATACAAGGTTGCCGTCAAGATCGGCTACCAGATGACGGCCTCGGTCACGGTCCAGGTGGTTCCAGAGACCGTGGGTGAAGAGGCCTAGGCAGGCAGGAAAAAAGGTCCTGGTGCTGGAAGCACACCGGTTGCGCGGTGTGGGCATCGGACCGGCCTGGGAAGACGATGTCCGTGACACCGGCCCGGCGGTGTCGCGGGTCGCAGTGGTTCTGATGGAGGATTTCGACTCCGGCACGGCATCATGATGCAGAAACAATCCCTTTCCGCCGCAAATCCGGCCATCCGAGGGCCGGTGCCCCCGCAGAACGTGGAGGCGGAGCAGGCTGTTCTGGGAACCATCCTCCTGCAGGACAAGGCCCTTCTCAAGGTCATCGAGATCCTCTCGCCAGAGGATTTCTACCGGGATGCCCACAAGACCATTTACCGGGCCATGCTGTCCCTGTTCGACCGCCACGAGCCCCACGACCTGATCACGGTCACCAGCCTGCTCAATGACCAGAACAAACTGGAGGAGGTCGGCGGTGCCGCCTACCTGGCCGCTCTCACCGATGTCATTCCCTTTACCGGCACCCTGGTTCACCATGCCCATATCATTCGCAAGAAGGCCATACTCAGGCGGTTGATCCAGTCCTCATCAGAGGTGGCAGCCCGTTGCTACGAGGCCCAGGACGAGATCGACGAACTGGTGGACGAGGCCGAACGGACCATCTTCGAGATCGCCCAGGCCAAGCGGAAGCAGGGTTTCCAGCCCATGTCCAGGATCGTCCCCAGGGCCTTTGACCGGGTGACCAGGCTCTTCGAGCGGGATGAACACATCACCGGCGTCGCCACCGGCTATGATGAACTGGACAAGATGACCGCCGGCATGCAACCCTCTGACCTGATCATCATGGCCGGCCGGCCATCCATGGGCAAGACCGCCCTGGCCATGAACATGGTCCAGCATGCGGCCCTGATCGAGAAGGTGCCGGTGGCGGTCTTCAGCCTGGAGATGTCCATGGAGCAGCTGGCCCTGCGCATGCTCTGCTCCCTGGGCCGCATCGACTCGCAGCGCATCCGTACCGGCCGGCTGCACGAAAGCGACTGGCCCAAGCTCACCCGGGCCACCGGCATGCTCACCGACGCCCCTATATTCATCGACGACACGGCCGGTATCACCGTGCTGGAGATGCGGGCCAAGGCCAGGCGGCTCAAGTCGGAACACGACCTGGGCATGGTGGTCGTCGACTATCTGCAGCTCATGCAGGGAACGGGCAAGATCGAAAACCGTGCCCAGGAGATCAGCGATATCTCCCGTTCCCTCAAGGCCATGGCCAAGGAACTGGATGTGCCGGTCATCGCCCTGTCGCAGCTCAACCGCAGCCTGGAAAGCCGCACAGACAAGCGGCCCCAGCTCTCTGACCTGCGGGAATCAGGGGCCATCGAACAGGACGCGGACGTGATCATGTTCATCTACCGGGACGAGGTCTACAACCGCTCCGAGGACAATCCCAACCGGGGCATTGCCGAGATCATTGTCGGCAAACAGCGCAACGGCCCCATCGGCACGGTGAAGCTCACCTTTCTGGCCGAATACACCACATTTGAGAATTATACCAACCTGGCCCCGCCTCCGGGTGCCGAATAGCAGCAGCGCGGAAGACCATGGATCGAGAGACGAACGACAGGTACGACTTCAGAACCATCGAAGAGCGGTGGCAGCGCCACTGGGAAGAGACGAAATCCTACCGGGTAGGCGAAGATCCGGAACGGAAAAAATACTATGTGCTGGAAATGTTTCCCTATCCTTCCGGCAGGATCCACATGGGCCATGTGCGCAACTATTCCATCGGCGACGTCATCGCCCGGTACAAGCGGATGCGCGGCTTCAACGTCATCCATCCCATGGGCTGGGACGCCTTCGGCCTGCCGGCGGAAAACGCCGCCCTGAAGCGGGGCATTCATCCTGCCAGGTGGACCTGGGACAATATCGCCTACATGCGCGACCAGCTCAAGGCCATGGGGCTGAGTTACGACTGGGACAGGGAGGTGGCCACCTGCAGTCCTGAGTATTACCGCTGGGAACAGCTCATCTTTCTGCAGATGCTCGAAAAGGACCTGGTCTACCGCAAGGAGACCACGGTCAACTGGTGTGACGACTGCCAGACCGTCCTGGCACGGGAACAGGTCATCGACGGCTGCTGCTGGCGCTGTGATCAGCCGGTCATGCCAAGAACCATGCACGGCTGGTTTTTCCGGATCACCGCCTATGCCGAGGAGCTGCTCTCCGACCTGGACAAGCTCGGCGGCTGGCCGGAAAAGGTGGTCACCATGCAGCGCAACTGGATCGGCAGGAGCGAGGGGCTGCTCTGCGACTTCCCCCTGGAAACCGGCAACCAGAAGATATCCATCTTCACCACCCGCCCAGACACAATCTTCGGAGTCACCTTCATGTCCCTGGCGCCGGAACATCCACTCATCGAGACCCTCATCGACGGTACAGAGCAGGAAAAGGAGGTGCGGCGGTTCATCGACCGGACCATCCAGGAAAAGCAGCGGCTGGCTCCGGATGAAGAGTTGGAAAAACATGGTGTCTTCACGGGGAAATACTGTCTCAACCCCTTCAATGGCGAGCGAATTCCGATCTACGTGGCCAACTTCGTCCTCATGGAATACGGCACTGGCGCGGTCATGGCGGTTCCAGCCCATGACCAGCGGGACTTTGATTTCGCCCGCAAGTACGGCCTGCCCATCCGGCCGGTGATCATGCCCCCGGATGGTTCCCTCGATCCGGCGACCATGGAAGGTGCCTGGGAAGGACCTGGAATCCTGGCCGATTCGGACCGGTTCAGCGGTATGCCCTCGGAGGAGGCCAAGGCTGCGATCACCGCCCATGCAACACAACAGGGCTTTGGCAGCAAACACGTCACCTGGAGGCTGCGGGACTGGGGTATATCCAGGCAGCGCTACTGGGGCGCCCCCATTCCGGTGATCCATTGCCCGGAATGCGGGATCGTCCCTGTACCCGTTGATCAGCTACCCGTCCGCCTGCCCGGCGCCGACGATCCCGAGGGCAGCCACGCACCGCTTCACCAGGTGGAGGAGTTCTACCGGACCACCTGCCCGAAATGCGGTGGAGAGGCCAGGCGGGAAACCGACACAATGGACACCTTTGTTGAGTCTTCCTGGTATTTTGCCCGCTATACCAGCCCGGATTGCACCACAGGTCCCCTGGAGAAGAAGGCGGCAGCCTACTGGCTGCCGGTGGATCAGTACATCGGCGGCGTGGAGCACGCCATCCTGCACCTCCTCTATTCCCGTTTTTTCACCAAGGTCCTGCGTGACCTGGGTTACCTGGAGATCGACGAGCCCTTCGTCAACCTGCTCACCCAGGGCATGGTGATCAAGGACGGAGCCAAGATGTCGAAATCTAAAGGTAATGTTGTCGATCCCAGCGAGCTGATCGATCGGTACGGAGCCGATACGGTGCGTCTTTTCTCCCTGTTTGCCGCACCGCCTGAACGGGACCTGGAGTGGAACGCCCAGGGGGTGGAGGGTGCCTCCCGGTTCCTCAACCGGGTCTTCCGGCTGGTCACCGCCAACCGGGACTGCTTTGCCTCTGATGCCCCGGTCGACATTGCCAGCCTCGGCCGCACCGACCGGGACCTGCACCGCAAGACCCACCAGACCATCCGGCGAGTGACCGAGAGTATCGAGTCCAACTTTCACTTCAACACGGCCATTTCGGCCGTCATGGAGTTGGTCAACCAGATCTCGGCAGCCTGCGGCGAGGGGCAAGGTGGCGTGGACGACGCGGTTCTCCGGGAGGCCCTCTCCACGGTCCTCCTGCTTCTTTTCCCCATGGTGCCCCATGTCTGCGAGGAACTGTGGCAGCGCAGCGGGCATGCCGGGACCATGGATAGCGAACAGTGGCCGGCCTACGATCCAGAGGCTGCCAGGGAAGAGGAAATCGTCGTCGTTGTCCAGGTCAACGGCAAGGTCCGCAGCAGGCTCCGGGTGGCGGCGGACAGCAGCGAGGCCCACCTGCAGGAACAGGCCCTGGCCGATCAGCGGGTACAGCGGTTCATGACCGGGAAAACACCGAAAAAAATCATTGTGGTTCAGGGTAAACTTGTTAATATTGTCGTTTAATTCATCCAGTTCCCAGTGATCGCAACCAAAGGAGTCGTTCCGTGACTAGGATCAAAAGCGGTTTGCTCGTCCTGTTCTGCCTGGCCCTGATGACCGGTGGCTGCGGCTACTATTTCCCGCATATCTACGAAGGTCCGGCACGGACTGTCTACATGCCCAACTGGAAAAACCGGACCAATCAGCTCGGCCTGGATGCCAAGATCTACCAGGCCCTGGCCGGCTGGTTCCAGAAATCCAAGTCCATCACCATGACCAAGAAACGGGAACAGGCCGACCTGATCCTGGCCGGAGAAATCGTATCCATCGACCTGCCCAGTGTTGCCTGGGGTGGCGATGCCCGCACAACGGATGTCAAGGTGAAGCTGGGGGTTCGGTATGTGCTCAAGGATCTGAAAACCGACAAGCTGCTCTGGGAGGTTCCCCATCAGATCTGGACAGAGGACTACTCCACCCGATATCAGGGGCTGAGCGGCGAAAAGGCGGCCCTGGCGCAGATCATCGACGATCTGGCCGAAAAGATCTACCTGGGGACCCTGGAACGGCTGCGCAAACAGAACCTGGCAGCAGGTAAATAACAAGATAGGACCAGCTGCTCCCGACCCTGAACCTGAAACATTTCCATCCGGACAAGGAACCTTCGGTTCCACGGCAACAGGAGGCATATCATGATCACCACACGCAATCTGTTCCTGCTTTTCACCTGCCTGTTCCTGCTCGCTCTCCAGCGGCCGGCAGTTGCCGGAGAGGCAGAATCACTGGTCACCAAGAGCGAGGCCGTGTTCAAGAGTTTCATGGCAGATCCCAACATGGACTGGTTCCGGAAAAACGTGGTCAATGCCAAGGGGATCCTCATCATCCCCCAGATGCTGCGGGGCGGTTTTTTTGTGGGCGGCTCCGGCGGCAGCGGGGTCCTGTTCGCCCAGGACTTCACCACCGGTGACTGGAGCTATCCTGCCTTCTATACCATGGGATCGGTTTCCTTCGGCCTCCAGATCGGTGCCGATGCCTCTGAGATCATCCTCATGATCATGACCGACAAGGGCATGGACGGCCTGCTCTCTCCGGAGTTCAAGCTGGGCGGCGACGTGGCCGTGGCCGCTGGTCCCATCGGCATGTCGGCCAAGGCCCAGACCGCCGATGTGCTTGCCTTCGGGCGCTCCAAGGGGGCCTTTGGAGGCATTGCCATCGAGGGGGCCGTGGTCTCGCCCAGGAACGACTGGAACAGTGAATATTACGGCAAGCCGGTCCGCAGCGTGGACATCCTGGTGAAGCGGAGCGTCAGCAACCCGCAGGCCGATCCGCTCCGCGCCCTGTTGCCGAAACGGCAGCCAAACGTTCAGAAACTGCACTGATCCCATGCCCGCCGGCACCATCCTGCTCAGGCTGGCCTGCCTGCTCCTGCTGCTTGCGGGTTGCGGCAGCCACCAGGAAGCGGTCGTTTCCCTGCAGAGCACTGTCGAGCACCTCAGGGTCGGGGTCACCGCAGATTCACCGCCCCTGATCTTCCGCCGGAACGGTACCATCACCGGCCTGGAGGCCGAGTTCGCCAAGGGTTTGGCCAGGTTTGGCAATCGGAAGCTGAAATTTGTCGAACTGCCCTGGAGCGACCTGATTCCCGCTCTTGTTGATGGCCGGATCGATATCATCATGTCCGGGATGACCATCACCGCTTCCCGGCGCTACAGGATAGCGTTCAGCAGGCCCTACATGATCACCGGCCAGGTCTCCCTGGTCCGGCTGGCCGATCTCAACCGCTTCAGCAACGGGTTCACCGATCTGCTCAATCCCACCGTCACCATCGGCACGGTCCAGGGGACCACGGGTAATCTCTTCATCGAAAAGAACGTGGTCAGGGCGAAGAAGCGGACCTTTTCCTCTCCCGACAGGGGAGTGCAGGCCCTCCTGGACAAAGAGATCGATGTCTTTGTCTATGACCTGCCCATGAACTTCCACGCCGCCGCCGTGCATGAACAGGACGGGCTGACAGCCGTGGTCACTCCCATGACCAGAGAGGCCCTTGCCTGGGGTATCCGGCGCGACGATGCCGAACTCCTGGCCACGGCAAACCGCTATCTCGATTCGCTCAAGGAAAGCGGCGCCCTGCAGGAGATGATCATCCGCTGGGTTCCGTTCTACCGGCAGATCTATGACCGGCAATAGAAGCGCATCCATGGTTGTTATGCGCAAGTCTTCCCTGTTCATCACCGGCCTGCTCTGCTTCGGCACGGTCTTCCTGCTCCTCGTCGGTCTGCACACGTATCAGTATTTCCGGATTCGCTCCAACCTGGCGCCTCTCCTGATCCAGGAGGCAGGCAGAGAAAATCTCCAGGAGATCGAGCGGTTCTTCAAACAGATCACCTCGACCCTCACCATGGTCCGGGACTGGGGGGTCAACGACACCCTGGACCTGCAGGACACGGTCGGACTGAACAAGAAATTCTTTCCTTTGCTGGACAACCAGGAGACCATCAGGAGCCTGATACTGGCCGATGAGCAGGGTATGGAATACTACCTCTACCGGCAGGACGACCACTGGATCACCCGCAGCCGCCAGGGAGACGATTCGGTCCTGAGATGGCAGCAGTGGAAGGCCCCTGACCATGCAGTGAAGCGCTGGGAGGAGGCCAGCGAATACAACCCCAGGCAACGCCCCTGGTTCAGGCAGGCGATCGGCAGGCAGGGTGTCTCCTGGACCTCTGTCTATACCTTCTATCAGTCAGGCGAAAAGGGGATCACCGCCTCCATTTCCTGGCAGAACCGCCGGGCCGTGGTCTGCGGGCTGGATCTGCCCATCCGGCAGATCCGGGACCTGCTTGAGGCCAGGCAGGAACGACAGGCCTACACCCTTTTCCTGGTCAACCGGGATGACAGTACCGTCATCACCGCCAGCGATGATGAAAAGACCGCGATCCTGGCCGAAGAGGCGATCACTTCCTGGAAAGCGGGCGCCGCGCCGGCCGGGCAGGTCGTCACCTTTCAGCGCGACAGGGAACGGTGGCAGGCGATCTTCAAACCCGTGAACAGAGAAAACCTCTCCTTCTGGCTGGGTGTGGCCGCACCGGCCAACAGGATTTCCACTCCCTTTGCCAGCGCCCTGCTCTCCTTCACGACCAGGGAAGTACTCATGGCCATGGCCGGGGGCTTGCTTCTCTTTCTGCTTGTCTGGCAGTTGCGCAGGTCCGGCGGACCAGAGGAAACGACCCCGCTCCAGCTTCTCGAGCAAACCATAGCAGGCGGAGAATCAAGCCGCGCCGAGTTCAAGTCCACGGTCCGCACCAACCTGAAGACAGGCAAACAGGGCAAGGAGATCGAGCTGGCCTGGCTCAAGGCGGTTGTGGCCTTTCTCAATTCCCAGGGCGGCATCCTCCTTCTGGGGGTTGCCGATGATGGCTCCATCCTTGGTCTCGATGCCGACGGATTCGACAGCAACGACCGCTGCCTTCTCCACATCAAGAACCTTCTCAACCAGCATCTGGGTGCCGAGTTTTTCCGGTTCATCCGCATCACCCTGGTGGAAACCCCGGATGGCAGGGTGGTCATGATCCAGTGTACGCCGGCCGGCAAGCCGGTCTTTCTCAGGATCGGCAAGAACGAGGAATTCTACATCCGTTCCGGACCGGCCTCCACGAAACTCTCTCCCAGCCAGATCGTCAACTATATACAGAAAAAACAATAAACCTCCTCCAATCCCAGTTTCAACTGCCAGAAGAAGAGAAGACCTGGCGGTCCATGGTCACAAGTGACCTGTACAGGGAATCACACCCCATGAGTTCCTGATGGCTGCCCTGCTCCACGATCCGGCCCCGGTCAAGGACCACGATCCGGTCCACCCAGCGGATGGTGGAAAGCCGATGGGCGATGATCAGCATGGTCTTGTCCTGGAAGCCACTGGTCAGCATCCGTTCCAGGACCTCCTCGCTCCGGCTGTCCAGGGAGGCGGTCGCCTCGTCCAGGACGAGGATGGCCGGATCCCGGCATACCAGGCGGGCAAAGGCGACCAGCTGCCGCTCTCCGGCAGACAGCTCGATCCCTCCTTCACCGATCCGCGTCGTCAGGCCATCGGCAAGACGGGCCACCATCTCGTCCATACCTGCAGCACGGATTACGGAAGCGATCCCTGCCTCGTCCAGGTGACTGTCCAGGACGATGTTGGCCAGCAGGGTATCGGGCAGGATATAGACATCCTGGGTGATGATCCCGATGGCACGGCGCAGATCCTGCGGCATAAAGGAACGCAGATCATGACCGTCCAGGAAGATTGCCCCGCTGTCCGGATCGTAGAAGCGAAGAAGCAGACTGACCAGGGTCGACTTGCCCGAGCCGGTCGATCCCACCAGGGCCACCCGTTCACCCGGCCGCACATGCAGATCGATCCGGTGCAATACGGTCTCGTCCCGGTCGTAGGAAAAGCAGACCTCCTGGAACCGGATTTCCCCCTGGATCCTCCCGGGCCGCCAGGGGTTGACCGGCAGGGGAATGGCGCTCTGCCGATCCAGGAGATCGAAAATCCGCTCAGCAGAGGCCATGGCCGACTGGACAATGGAATACTTCTGGGACAGTTCCCGCAGGGGCTGAAAAAACAACCGCATGTAGGAGAGAAAGGCAACCAGTTCTCCGAGGGTGAGCCGGCCGCGGAGATGCTCGCCGCCACCGTACCAGAGGATCAGCGCCACCGCGGTGGTTCCCATCAGTTCGGTGAGCGGCATGAAGGTGGAGAAGAGCCTGATCTGCCGGATGGTGCGGCGGTAGAACTCGTGGCTCAGGCGGCCGTAGCGAGACTCGATCTCTTTCTCCCGGCCATAGAGCTGCAGCACGGTAATGGCGGAAACCACCTCCTGAAGGAACCCGTTGAGGCGGGCGAGCTGGCTGCGGATGGCCTGGAAACGTTCCCGGGCCAGCCTGGAGAAGAGGAGGGTGAGCATCAGAGAGAGGGGCACGAACACTGACATCACCAGGGCCAGGCGGATATTCATCCAGTAAAGGGCCACCAGGATTCCGGCCATTTTCAGGAGATCGTTGAACAGGGTGACCATCACCGAGGTGAACATCTCGTGCAGGTTCTGGATATCGTTGGTCAGCCGGGTGACCAGCTGGCCGGCCGGTCGGGAATGGAAAAATGCCAGATCCAGGTCGAGCAGGTGCGCGAACAGGTCGGAACGGATAGCGTGCATGATGGACTGGCCGATGTACTCCAGCAGAACCACCTGGACAAACCCGGCGCCAAAGACCAGGAGGACCAGGACGCCGTATTCCATGGCCGTCCTGGTCAGGCCGGCCAGACGGACACCTTCTTCCAGGTCGGCTGCCATGATGAAGTGATCGATCCCGCTCCGCATCAGGGCAGGCAATCCAAGGGTGGCCGCGGTGACCAGCAGGGAGAGCAGTACCGCGACTGCCAGGCCGAACCGGTAGCGCCGGCAGTAGGCAAAAAGGCGGCGCCAGAGCTGCAGATCGGTCAGCCGACCTACCCGGCCGTCTTCCGTGTAGCCAAAGTTTCGCACCTTTTCCCCTCCTGTACCGACCCCGTCACAGTCACGCGGCCTGGCAGGACATCGACATCCCCGGCCCGGCGGCCCGGATCACGCCACCCGGATGGATGGCTCTCCGCAACCCGTCCAAGGACAACATGCCGGATCGCCTGACCCGAGGCAGGTTCATCGACCCGGCTGCTGCATCGAAAACTTCCCCGTGTCGTTCAGGCTCAGTCCATGCAGCAGGACGCACTACCCCTGACAGTCGGGACAGGTCCTGTCCAGCTAACAATTCGCAGGCCACAGGGATCGAACAAAAAACCATTTTTCAGGTCCTCCTATTGCAATAGTCCCTGTCGTCGGGCCACGGCCCGATAGAATGCGTTCCTGGCCAGGAGCTCTCCATGCTGCCCCCGGTCTGTCACCCTGCCCTGCTCCAGGATGACGATGGAAGCGGCGAGCTGCAGAACCTTGAGCCGGTGGGAAACCAGGAGCACGGTTCTCCCCTCCAGCCTGGCCCGCAGATTACGGAAGATCTCCTCTTCCGTCTCCACGTCCAGGGCAGACAACCCGTCATCCAGGATGAGGATCGGCCGCCTGCAGACCAGGGCCCTGGCCAGCGCCAGCCGCTGTTTCTGCCCTCCGGACAGATTGACGCCCCGTTCCCCCAAGCGGGTGTCATACCCTTCCGGAAACTGGAGGATATCCTCATGCAGGGCGGCAAGGCGTGCTGCCTCCTCCACCTCCGCATCCGTGGCCTCCGGGGCGCCGAGCCGGATGTTTTCGCCAATGGTCCAGGAGAGCAGGACCGGGTCCTGGGAGACATAGGCGATCTGCCGCCGTACCCAGTGCAGAGGCAGCTGGTTGACATCGCGGCCGTCGAGAAAGAGCATTCCCGGGTCCACCGGATACTGTCTGGTCAGCAACTTGCAGAGGGTGGATTTTCCCGAGCCTGTTGGTCCGGTGAGGCCGGTGATCCCGGGGTAAAGGCGAAGATCCACCTGCTCCAGCGCCGGATGGGAGGTTTCCCTGTAAGTAAAGCTCAACCCCTGGCAGTGAAAAACCGGCCGCGGCTGCTTGGGCGGCTCTTCTGTGGCACTGTTCTCCAGGACGGGCCGGGCGGCCAGGAGCAGCCGGATCCGGCCCAGGGAGGTCAGGCCTCGCTGGGCCAGGTTTGCCACCCAGCCCACGGCCATCATGGGCCAGACCAGCATGTGGAGGTAGGTGACAAAGGCGACAAAGTCCCCCATGCTGATGGTTCCGGAAATCACCAGCCTGCCCCCGAAGAGGAGGACCAGGAGCATCCCGGTGTTGCCGACCATGGTCGCCACCGGAAAGAGCAGTCCCTGGATGACCGCCACCCCGAGGTTACGGCGCACATATTCCCGACCGAGACGGTCGAAACTCCCTTTCTGCAGTGCCTCCTGGGTATAGGCCTTGATCAGGCGAATCGAGACAAGGGTGGTGCGGGCAAACTCGGTGAGCAGGGAAAACTGGGCCTGTACCTTGTCGAAATTCCTGTGCAGCCGGCGGGTGAGCATTCTGGCGCACAGAGCCAGGAGCGGCATGGGTGCCAGGGCGATCAGGGTCAGACGCACATCGATGAGCAGCATGAAGGTGATCGCTGCCAGCGACATCACCAGTGCATCCACGGCCGCCACCATGCCCATGCCGCAGGCCATCTGCACGGCCGAAAGGTCGTTGGCAGCATGGGCCATGATGTCGCCGGTGGAGTGGCGGTCGAAAAAGGGGCGGTCCAGACCGAGAATGTGATGTATGAGCCGGATGCGCAGACCGTGTTCCAGGCGGCGGGAAAAGCCGATGATCCTGGTACGCCAGACAAAACGAAGCACGGTCACGCCGATGCCGATGGCCAGAATCGCCAGGCTGACCAAGAGCAGGTCCCGGGCCGATCCCCTCCCCACTGCCAGGAGGTCGACCCCCCGTTTCAGCAGCCTGGGCACGCAGAGCTGGAGCGCGTCCACACCGAGGAGAGCGGCGAATCCCGTGGCCAACTGGTAGCGGTGCTGCCGGAAAAACGGCCCCAGGAGCGCCAGGGGCCGGCCGCTAACGGCCGTCTGTCCAGGGTGGCCGTTCACCGCCTGCTGCGGAGCAGTTCCTGGTAGGCGCTGGTCAGTTCGATGAACCGGTCATGGTCTCCGCCCTTGTCCGGATGCAGTTCGTGCGCCTTGCGCCGGTACAACCTGGTCAGCTCGCTGCGGCTCAATGCGGACAGCTCTGCCCGGCTCAGGCCGAAAACCCTGCCGATTTCCTGCAGATTCATCCTGCTGCCGGAACGGGAAGGCCGATGGCGACGCCGGGCACCCGTGCGGGCCCGGACATACTCGTTCCAGCTCCGGGTCTGGGGAAAAGAGTAATCGAAATACATGATCACGTAACGGATCAGGTAGGGAACCAGCCTGTCCCTGCTTCGTTCCAGCCCCTGCCAGAACCGGCTATCCCTGTCCAGTCGGCACACCTCCTGGAGGAAAAAGTCGTCCAGCTTGTCTCCATCCAGCGCCTGGGGCATGGAAACGGCAAATCCTTCCTCGAAAAACCGCTGCAAATCAAAGATGGCGAAGATGTAGCGCTTGTACTCATGGGGACGGAGCTGCTGCTCCCGTTCCAGGATGAGCTGCTCGATCTCGTCCCGCGACTTGTGGAGCAGGACCTTGTAGAGGCCGGGAGAGCGGTCCATCTGGCTGAGATCGGTCTGGCCGAGGCGGAGAAAGTAGAGGCGGCGACGGTCGAAGACATGGGTCTGCCCGATCACCTCCTCCCGGGCTGCACGGCTCAGAGGCCGCCAGCCGGCGTTCTGCCGTCTCCTGGCAAAGGGTTCGATCTTGGCTCGCACGAACGGATCCAGGAAAGGAAGGAACAGCTGCTCCACTGCCGAGTAGTCCCAGCTGACCCGCAGCCTGTCCAGCTGATCAAAGATCCAGTCGTCGATGTAAAACGAGGAACCGCCGGGATAGACGATGAACCGGCCGGGATCGTCACCCAGGTCGATCAGATCCCTGCTGGCCAGGCAATCACCACAGGGATAGGATTCCCGTAACATATACTGGAGACGGTTGTTGACAAAACGACGGGCCAGGTACATGGCAGAGAGGCGGGTTTCAGGTAACGAACCGGTGCAGAAGCTGCTTCACCACATCGATGGAAAAGGGTTTTTCCACGGCCGCCGTAAAACCGTGTTCAGCATACCGCTCCAGGACAGGGTCGGACGAGTCGCTGCAGACCGCCACCACAGCGGCATCCGGATCGATCTCCAGGATGTGACGCACCGTCTCCTGACCATTCAGGCCGTCGTCACCGGTCATGTCCACCATGACCAGTCCATACCTGTGGCTGGCCTGGAAAGCCTGGCGGTAGAGTTCGACAGCCTCGCGGCCACTGGCCGCCAGCCGGGTGGTACAACCGTAGAATTCAAACATCTTCCGGCTGATGAGCCGCATCATCTCATCGCCGTCAAAGATCAGGATACGGCACCAGCCGTCCTCTTTGCCAGACCGGTCCGACAGATCCTCGGCCCAGGAGCCGGCAGGCAGGTAGAGACGGACCGTGCAGCCCTGGCCGGGTTCGGACTCGATCCGCACCAGACCGCCGTGCTTCTTGACAATGGAATGGACGATGGTCAGGCCAAGCCCCATGCCCTTCTGGGCCCCTTTCTGCTTGGTGGAAAAATAGGGATCAAAGATCCGATCCAGGATGGCCGGATCGATTCCCGGCCCCTGGTCGGTAAAGACGATCTCGATCATATCGCCCTGGAGAAGGGGATTGCCGCTCCTTTCGCCGACCTCATCCGCACTGACGACATGCAGCCCCACCCTGATCCGGCCCCTGCCGCCCATGGCCTCCACACTGTTCTGAATGATATTGTGAAAGACCTGCTGCATCAGCGTGACATCCACATCAACCGTCCAGTGGCCGTTCTCCTGTTCGAGCCGGTAGTCGACCCCGGTATCGCGCAGTTCCTCCTCAAGCACTCTTTCCAGCAGCTCATGCAGCTCTACCCGGTCCCTGGCAGGCAGATAGTTGTCCGAAAAGGTGGTGAACTGGTGAATCAAGCCGGTGGTCAGTTCCAGGGCGCGCCCGGATTCATCCAGAAGCCTGGCGATGGGAGAATCATCCTGGGCATGCATTCTCGCCATTTCGAGATTGCCGTTGATGATCGTCAGCAGGTTATTGAAATCATGCGATATACCGCTGGCCATCGTGGCCATGGCATCCAGCTTCCGGACCCGTTCCAGTTCGCTCTCCAGGCGGCGCTGCCGCTCTTCGGCCTCCTTTCTGCCGGTTACGTCCTGGAGTATGCCGATGAAAAAGAGCTGTTCCTCTTCCGGAATAGGGACGAGTTTGAAGGTAATCTGGCGGCCATTCAAAAGAAGTGGATCCTCGTAGGGAAACTCCAGGATCTCAAGATTCTCCCTGGTCCGGGATTCGATCCACGTCCTCACCCGGTCCGCCTGCCGATCCTGAAGATGCTCGCTGAACCGGTCGGCCAGGAGATCGATTTCCGTTTGGCCGAGAATGGCCTGGGCCGCCTGGTTGACCATCACGATCCGCCCGGAACCATCCAGTTCGACCACTCCCTCGCTCATCCGCCTGAGGATGACGTCCTGGTGGCGTTTGCTGGTCAGCAACTCGCTGGTCACCTCTCTCCGGAACAGACCGGTCATGCCCCGCACTTCAGGTGTGCCTTCCCTGCCCTGATCCTCCCATCTGGATAGCGCCGCAAGGATATGATTCTTCATTGGGGTGGCCGGTCCCTTGGCGATGCACATGTCGGCACCAAACTCGGCCAGGTCGATATCTTCCTCCAGGGCGATGCCGGAGAGAATGACCAGGAAGATGTCCTGGAGATCCGGAGTGGAGCGAATGATGGCGCACAGCTTTGCTCCGTCGATCTTGGGCATCACCAGATCAGTGAAGATAATATCCGGTCGGTAATAGTCTAGAACATCCAGGGCTTCCAGTCCATCGGCAGCGGTCTGCACCAGGCAGTTTTCCTTCTCGAGAAGACCGGCAACAAGACGGAGCACCACAGGACTGTTGTCGACAACCAGTACCTTAGCCCGTTCCATGACCCAACAGTTCCCTGGCGGCAGCCCGGATCGCCTGGATATCGAAGGGCTTGACAAAGATACGATCCGCACCCAGTTCCTTTGCCGTGGGCAGGTATGCCTCAGGACCGATGCGGCCCCCTCCCGAAATGGCGATAATCTTCACTCCCGCAAATTCTTTCTTCAGGGTGCCGATGGTTTCCAGCCCCTCCTGTTCCGGCATGATCAGATCGGTGATCACCAGATCGGCCGGCTTTGCCCGCTGCAGCTCCATTCCCTGGCGTCCGTTTTCGGCCACAGCCACTTCATATCCGGCCATCTCCATGACCTGGCGCAGCAGGATACGCATATGTTCATCGTCATCAATAACTAAAACCCGCATTCCAACTCCTGTCCAGATAGACCAACCGCTCTTTCCATCCCCTCATTCTTCGGAGACCATGTGGGTTTGCCGTCAAAGTTTGTGTTGTTCCGGCTGCAACGTCATCAGCGGAAAGCAACCTGGCCGCACACCCGATTCCATTACTTTCACCAGGCGATCGACCTGGCTGACCGTTGCCCTGTCAACCGGTAACAATACCCCACCGAATTACCACATAACGGAAATCATAACAAGTAATGGCTGCATAAAGATCCGGCCAACCTCCTGCGACCGGAAAGCCGAGAAGCTAATTTTCAAGCGACAGGTCAAGGTGTTAATGCAATTTTACCCAGGGTATCGTTTTGAAGAATTATTTTCTTGATCTCTTGAGCTGCCATCCTGGAAAAACCTGTAAATCAACACTGTTATCAAATGGTTGATGCAGGCAGGACAGGTCTCCGTCATATAAAGGACCAGGCTGCTCGCAGGAACCGGTCCTATGGGGAAGCCTCTTCCGGAAGCACTGCGGTCAGGCCGGGGCGCTTTCCGGAAGCCGCTGCCGAAAAACGATTTCGCGGAAAAAGCGGATCAACCGTTCCCGCCGGCTGACGATCCGTATCTGTTCGGGTATGAGGTCCGAGACCTCGTTCTTCATGATCGACATCTTGTACTCGATGTGGGCTGCAAACCGGTTGTCCAGATACCAGGCATAAAAAAGGCCGAACAACATGCCGGGTGGCGTGAATCCCTCTCCGGCATTGATCAGCCGGGTGTAGAGAAGCGATTTCCTTCTGGAGGGCCGCATCCTCGCCAGACGCATATAAAGGTCCAGTTCGTGGGAGGCCAGGAATGCCTTGAGATGCTGTTTCTCCCGCATCCGGAGGCAAAACATCCGCCCAACGTTTTCGCCATCGACCACCATGTCCTGCATGTACTTTTCCTCAGCATAGTTACCGAGCAAGGACTGGCCCAGGGCGATGAGAAAAGCGACCTCGAAATGATTGGGATCGGCCAGCTGATCCCTGCGAATCTTGATCCGCAGGTCATAGGGGTCGTAAAAGGAGAACACATTGTCCCACTGCTGGCAGCGGCGCCAGCAGGACGGATCGACCAGGGTGATACCGCAGATGTACCGCAGGTGTTCCGGCAGGATATCCGCATGGCGCCAGATTATCTCCAGAATACGTTCCAGCAGCTGATCGCGTTCACTGAGTCCCATCTTCAGGTCGACCTGGCAGGACGTCAGATATTCCGTGGACAGGTATTTCAGCCTGGTACGGATGGTCTCGTACCGTTTGCAGGGGATAGATGCATCATCCCGCACCAGGGGAAGGAACATCCGTGCAGGCGGCAGCTTTCGTGCCGGCGGTGCCGGTTCGAGAAGATCGCTGGTCTTCAGGCTCCAGAGAATGCGAACCGCCTGGGCCAAAGCGGCCGGATCGTGCTGAATGACCCGGTTCCGCTGCAGCAGGTCCCGGGAATAGATACAGGCCTCCACCGGTTCGAATCCCAGGTCTCTGACCCGCTGACGGTCCAGATAGATCGGCTCTTTTTCCTCAAGACCATAGTTCTGGAGAATGGATCCGGGTACATCGCCGAGATCGATGGTGAGCACATGGCTGAACAGTCCGCTGACCCCACCCGGAATATTCCGGTGATAGGCCATGATCAGGTCAGAGACATGAAACTTCCTGTTGGGTGCATCCCGGGTTGCATCGGTCTCGCCCTTCTGGACCCAGATGTTCGAGATCAGCAGCTTGAGTGCCCTGCTGTTCGCCCTGATCACCTCGGCGATCCCCGGCACCTGCAGGATCGGAATGATGGAGGTGTAGAGGCTGCCCGGGGCCAGAACGATGACGTCGGCCTCGCTGAGTGTCTGCACCACCTCGGGAGGCAGAAAGGGCTCCCGGGAAAATTCCACCAGTACCCGGTCCACGGGATAGCCGCGCCGCGCCGTGGCAGACTTTGTTTCGCTGGTTACCTGAACGCCATTGGCATAGAGGACCTGGAGCTGGGCTATGGTGGTGGTACAGGGAATCACCGCCATATGCCGGGCCCCGATGCTGGAGGCCAGCTCGGCCAGCCCGCGGCAGGTGGCGGTGCGGACCACCTGGTGTCCTGCAACCAGTCTGTCGAAATCCAGTGTGCTGTCGAGCTGCCTGTACACTGCGCTGGCCAGAAGCAGGTTGCCCAGGCACTGGGGTCTGTTCAGGGTCTCCCGCATGCGGGGATCATGGAACAGGCGACCGACCAGATCCTGCAGATACTCGATCAGGGTATCGGGAAGATCACTGAAATCGACGGCTGTGTCGGCAAGGAGCTGTTCCGGAGAATCGGGCCGGGAGATGAACCGGTAATTGAAGAGTCCATGGAGCTGGCGGGCGATCTCCCAGGCGGTCTCGTCATCCACTCCGTAGGTATGCCTGAGAACGTCCCTGCGGATGGAAGAGAGGAGCACATGGCGCAGATCCCCCAAGGCCACCAGGGGAAAGTCCTTGAGCAGCTCACCGGTGGAGCCGCCGTCATCGGTGACGCAGACGATGGAATGGATACGGGGAAAGATCTCTTTCAGGCCGGTGAAGGGGACATCTTTCCACCCTTTCCTCCGGGAATCACCGCCAATGATATTGGACAGACCGGTTCCGCCGCCCAGGGCAACCAGTTTCACGCCGGCCACGTCCGCCGTGGCGAGCTGATCACGGATCTGCTGAAAACGGAGGGACAACTTTCGGCTGGCGCAATCGGGAATCCGTCCCAGGGCCAGGCCGATGATCTTTTCGGTAAAGGTACCATCGGGAAGAAAATCCAGCAGCGAAACCTCCGAGGTGTGCAGGGCAGAGAGGGAATGCTGCAGAGATCTGTCGCAGGACCGACCGTTCATCATCTGGGGATTTCCGGGAACCGGTTCGTTTCTCCTTTCCGACCAGCTGCTGGCGGCTACAGCCCGGTGGCCTCCATCTGGGCGGCCACGGCACGCACGGATTCCTGCAGGGCCTCCTGCTCCTGGTCGGTCAGTGGAAATTCCAGTATCCGTTCCACGCCGTTCCTGCCGAGGACCACCGGCACCCCGAGAAAATAGCCCGAAATCCCGAACTCGCCATCCAGGTAGGCGGCACAGGGCATCACTCGCCTGGAGTCCGTCAGGACCGCCTCGGCCATCTCCACGGCAGCCAGACCGGGTGTATAGAAGGCGCTACCGGTCTTGAGATGGTTGACGATCTCGATGCCACCCATCTGGGTCCGTCTGACAATCTCGGCAAGCCGATCTTCCGAAAGCAGATCGGTGACCGGCACACCGGCCACGTTGGCCAGCCGGACCAGGGGCAGCATGTTGTCGCCATGGATTCCCATCACCAGGGCGTTGACATCCTGGGGAGCCACGCCGAGCGCCTCGGCCAGAAAAGTCCGGTAACGGGCTGAATCCAGAACGCCGGCCATGCCCACGATCCTGTTTTTGGGCAGACCGCTGACCTTGAAGGCCGTATGTACCATGGCATCGATGGGGTTGGTCACCACAATCATGAAACAGTCGGGTGAGTGCCTGACCGCCTCTTCCGCACAGGACTTGACGATGGCCACGTTCCTGGCCAGGAGATCATCCCGCGACATGCCCGGCTTGCGGGCCAGACCGGCGGTGATGATGACCACGTCGGATCCGGCGGTATCCGCATAGTCGTTGGAACCGGTAACGGAACCGGGATAGCTGTCCAGCGGACCGGCCTGCCAGAGGTCCAGGGCCTTGCCCTGGGGGATGCCTTCCATGACGTCCAGGAGGACGATATCGCCGAGTTTTCGTACCAGAGCCCAATGGGCGGCAGTGGCGCCGACATTGCCTGCGCCGATGATAGTAATTTTCCTGTTCATTGTCTTACCTGTCGATTGTGCTGTACTGTTTGTTGCCCTCTGTTCCTCTTGGCCGTCCGCGGTCGCCGCTGCCGCCCATCCTGCGCTGTCTGGAGACATGGTACCGACAGGAACATGACGATGCCTCGGACGGGAAGCCTGGGGGTTCACAGATCTTCCGGAAGCGCCGGGAGCGGGAACTGAATCCGGATCAGCCTGCGGCCAGCAGTTCTTCCACCCGGCGGATATCCTCCGGCCTATCCACCTCGATGGAGTCGTGCTCGGTCAGGATGACCCGGATGGTATAACCATACTCAAGAGCACGCAGCTGTTCAAGTTTCTCAAACCGCTCCCACTCGCCTTCAGGCAGACCGACAAAGGTGTGGAGAAATCCCTTGCGGTAACCGTAAAAGCCCAGGTGTTTGTAGTAGGTCGGCTGTCCGGCCTCCTCTGGATTACGCTGAAAGGGAATGGGGGAACGTGAAAAATAGAGGGCATTGCCATGACAGTCAAAGACGGTCTTCACGTGGTTCGGATCGTCGATCTCCTCCGGCCGGACAATCTTGTAGATCAGGGTGGACATGGGCAGGGCCGGATCAGCAAGCAGGGGCCTGGCGACCAGTTCCACCACTGCAGGGGGAAAGAGCGGCTGGTCGCCCTGGATGTTGACCACCACGTCATGTTCCCTGATCCCGAGCAGTTCGGCGGCCTCGGCCAGCCTGTCCGTTCCGGAGACGTGATCCGGACTGGTCATCACCACCTCGCCGCCGAACCCTGACACGGTCTCGGCGATGCGTTCATCGTCCGTGGCCACCACGATGCGCGCCAGGAGTTCAGCCTGGCGGGCACGTTCCACCACATGCTGGATCATCGGCTTGCCGCCGATCATGGCCAGGGGTTTGCCCTCGAACCGGTTGGAATGGTAACGGGCTGGAATGATGGCCACCACCTGGGCCTCTGGATTGTGCATGCTCGTCCCTCTGTCCTGTTCCGGAAAAAGTGCAACCGGTTGTTCCGGAAACAAATCTCTGCTCGCATTCCAGGATGAACATGATACATTGGTGACCGGAAAATAGCAATAAACAAAGAGGAATCCCGCATGCCGACATCCCTGCCGACGGTCCGCATCTTTGCAGCCCATCCGGCCTGCATGGCCAGGGCCGAGCGTATTGCCCGGCAGACCGGACTGCCCATGACCGACAGCCTGGAATCTGGGCAGCTCATCCTCCGGGTGGACCTGTCCGGTCTGGATCTCCTCCTGGCCGGTGATCCCATGCTGGGTAGCGGCATCCGGGCCGAGTTCGTCCATGGCCGAACCGGTTACCGGATCAGAATGGGACGGCAGGAGCCTCTTCTTCGTGCCGCCGGCCTGCAACACGGCAGCGAACAGTGGGTGGTGGATGCCACCGGCGGTCTGGGCAGGGATGGGTTTCTTCTGGCCTCGGCAGGCTGCCGGGTGGATATCTGCGAACGGCACCCGGTGGTGGCCATGCTCCTGGCAGACGGGTTGGAACGGGCCCTGGCCGTCTCGGAGACAGAGACGATCGCCCGTCGCCTCAGACTGCACCGGGAGGATGCCCGGAGTTTTCTCGGTCGGCTTGCCCTGGAGGAAAAACAACCCGATATCATCTACCTGGACCCCATGTTTCCCCCCAGGAAGAAATCCGCCCTGAACAAGAAGGAACTGCACCTGCTGCAGCGGCTGCTCGGCAGCAGTGACCCGGGAGCGGACCACCTCCTTGGTATTGCCCTTTCCTGCAGGAGCTGCCGGGTTGTGGTCAAACGGCCTCTGCGTGCCCCCTGGCTGGCAGACAGAAATCCCTCCTGGTCGATCCAGGGCAGGACTGTCCGCTTCGACGTCTATCGCGGTCGGCCCTGAGCTTTGTTCCAGATCGGCAGTTCGATGAACACCGTGGTCCCCCTGCCGACCTCGCTCTCTATGCGCAGAGAACCACCATGGTCGGAGATGATCTTCTGCGAGATGGCCAGGCCGATCCCGGTGCCGCCCTCCTTGGTCGTGAAATAGGGGAAAAAGATCTGCTCCAGGGTCTTGCTGTCCATACCGCAGCCGCTGTCACGGACAGTGACCAGGACAGTGTCCCCGCCCGGCTGCCGGACGGCCGAGACATCCAGGACGCCACCATCTTCCATTGCCTGGATCGCGTTGAGAAAGATATTGATAAAGACCTGATTGAGCCGGTCCGGATCAGCCATCACCAGCGGCAGGTTGTCCTGGACCTCCAGGTGGAGACGGATCTTTTCCCGATCCGTGTCCGCCTCGATGAGTTGCAGGGTTCTGGCCAGGATCTCATCTATTCTCACTTCGGTCAGATCAAGACTTTCCGGACGGGAAAAACTGAGCAGTTCCGAGATGGTCCGATTCATTCGCTCCACCTCCTGGATGAGCAGGTCGGCTGTTTCCCGCTCCCGGCTGTGCGGAGAAAACGTGCCCCGGAGGAGCAGGGCCAGCCCCTTGACGGAACTCAAGGGGTTACGCACCTCATGGGCCACGCCGGCCGCCATCCGGCCAACGGCTGCCAGCCGCTCGTTTTCCCGCATCTTCTGCTCCAGCCCCTTGATCTCGGTCAGGTCGGAAAGCAGCAGGACCTCGCCGCCGGGCCTGTTTTCCTGATCATGGATGTGCATCTTCTGGACCAGGAGGATCATCTTTCTGCCGTCCACATCCAGGGTCAATTCCCGGATTCCGGAAACCGGAACAGACGTGTCTTCGGGACCGTCTCCCTTGAAAAAAGTCCGCAGGCCTTCAGGCAGGACAGGGAAAAGAGGCCGTCCGAGGGTTTTGTCGGCAGGGATGCCGGTCATTTCGGCAGCAGCGCTGTTCCAGGTGGTCACCCGGTGGACGCGGTCAGTGGCGATGATTCCCACCGGCAGGCGGGCCACCAGGAGACTGGTGAAAGCCTGGATCTCGCCGAGGGCCTTCTGGGAAACCCGGTAGCCCTGGACCATGGCCAGGGAAAACCAGCCGCCCAGGCCGACCAGGAGCATGACCAAAGACAGCACGATGGCCTGGAACCGCAACTTGCCCAGCGCGGTATCAAATCCGTGCATGTCCAGGCCAACCAGGACATAGAACGGGCCTTCCCCGGTTCCGGCAGGAGCGGGATGATGCCAGATATCCGGCTGATCCGGCAGCAGATTCGGTCCATCCGGATCAGCGAACAGGTTGTTGTCCATGCCGAAACGCATCATGGACCAGGGGGGACGGAACGGATAAAAGGGCCGTACTGCCAGGAAGATTCTACCGTTTTCGCCAGACTGGACAATCCTGTACACCAGGGCAGGGGCATCCGGATCGCCCGGATTACGCTGCAGTTCCGGGGTAAAAGACATGGTGGTGCCGACCAGCTCCGAGGAGCTGTGGGCGATGACGATCCCCTCCCTGTCCACCACTGCCAGATATTCCACCTCCGGATCTTCGGCAAGGTGGAAGATGGCCCGCTGGACATACCGGTCCCAGGTCTCCATGTTCCAGAAGCCGTGCCGCAGATCGGCAAGATAGGAGGCCCTGGCCCCGGACTTCAGGACCCGCATCAGGGTGGCGGCCTTCTGGAGCATGGCACTGGTCATCAGATCCTTTTCCCGCTGCATGTTGCTCAGAGTGAAGGTGAGAACGATCAGGACGAGCAAGGTGGTACTGCCGGCGAGCAGCCAGGGCGAAACAGCGAAAAAGGGCTTGTTGATCTTCAGCTTCACGGTCCGGGGTATCCTGGACAGTCCGGAAAAAGTGGCCTGCGGGCTTGCAGCGACGGTCTGTCCGGGGGCTGTTCCCGGCGGGCAGTCATTGCGCTCCTGTTCCCCTGAAGAAGTCCGTTTCCGGCCGGATTGAAGTTTACCAATTTCCGTTTCCTTGTGGTACAATACCTTAATCATTCATCAAGACGAGCACAGGAGGACCCGTCATGACCACAGAGCAGCAGACCACCTGCGAAGTATGCGGCAAAAAGGCCACTGAACTGAAAACCTGCAAGAGCTGCGGCCGTGCCTACTGTAGCGGATGCCAGAGTCCCTCCACCAACCAGGCCTTCTGCAAAGAATGCGTCAGCATGGAGGGGGTCGTCTCCAAAGGCTGAAGCTATCTGGACCCGGGAAGTTCTCCACCGCTCCCCATGCCCTGCCAGTTCATCACCGGTATGGAGGAAATGGAGTTCTTCGGTGATCCCTCCACCAGTTTGTCGCTGTAGGTCAGATAGACCAGCGTGTTCCGCTTTTTATCATAAAAACGCACCACCTGGAGCTTCTTGAAGAGCAGAGAGGTCGACTTTCGGAAGACCCTTTTGCCGTCTGCCCTGCCGCTGACCACCTCGGGCGGCAGGACGATGGGGCCGGTCTGGCGGCAGGACAGGGAGGCGTCGGAACGGTCTTCGGCGACTCCCAGGGTACCCTTGATCCCGCCTGTCTTGGCCCGGCTGACATAGCAGGTGGCGCCAGGAATATCCGGATCGTCAAAGGCCTCGATGACGATCTTGTCGTTGGCGCCGATGACCTTGAATGTGGTGCTCACCTCGCCGATCTTTTCTGCTCCGGCTGCAAGCGGCCAGAAAAGGACGAGCACGATCTGGAACCGTAGCAGGCTCTGTATCATTCTGTTCTCCCTCTCTCTGGTCCCGGACACCGGCGATCTTCCGCCGGCCGGACCGTCTCTGTCACCCCTGCCGCGAAACCGATCTCAGGGCATGGAATCCCGCAGTCCATCATGCCTCCAAACTGCAATTGATCACAGGTGCTGCAGCGTGGCATGGTCTCCCCTGGCCGCTATAACCCCACCATACGGCCAGGGGAGATCGTGTGACGTGCGATACACATGATCAATTGCCCTGCCGTTTCCTGGCCAGGCAGGCCCGGTTCAGGCCGCTCAGCAGAGACTTGATCGATGCCACGATAATATCCGTATCCACCCCGGCTCCCCAGAAAGGGCGGCCCTGATCGTCGTGGATCAGGATATAGGACACGGCCCGGGAAGATGATCCCCCGCTCAAGGCATGCTCGTGATACTGGTGAAGGGTGAAATGCAATCCCGCGCCCTCCCGCAAAGCGGTGCAGAAGGCATCCAGGGGCCCGTTACCCGAGGCACGCAGCGTGCGTTCTTCCCCCTCGATCTCCAGAACAGCCTCGATCTCTGCACTGGACAGCTCCTCTTTCCGGTCAATATGCCGTTTGAGCACGTTGAACGACTTGAGCGCATAACAGCTGTTGACCAGCAGATATTCCTTTTCAAAGGTATGGTAGATCAGTTCCGGCGCCAGCTCGCCGCCTGTCCTGTCGGTCACCTCCTGGATGATGCTGCCGAATTCCGGATGCATCTCCTTGGGGAGCTTGAAACCGAATTCATGGTCCATGATGTAGGCCACCCCACCCTTGCCCGACTGGCTGTTGATCCGGATAATCGACTCGTAGGTCCGGCCAACGTCTTCCGGATCGATGGGCAGGTAGGGTACAGCCCAGGTACCGTCCCTGCGGCGGGCAAAGGCGTCCATCCCCTTGTTGATCGCATCCTGATGCGACCCGGAAAAGGCAGTGTAGACCAGTTCGCCGGCATAGGGATGGCGGGGGTGCACCTTCAGGCGGGTACATCGTTCATAGACATTGATTACCTTGTTGATATTGGAAAAGTCCAGGTTCGGGTACACACCCTGAGTAAACATGTTCAGGGCCAGGGTGACGATATCCACGTTGCCGGTCCGTTCGCCGTTACCGAACAGGGTGCCTTCCACCCGGTCCGCTCCGGCCATCAGGGCCAGCTCGGTGGCTGCCACGGCTTCGCCACGGTCGTTGTGGGCATGCAGACTGATCAGGACCCTGTCCCGATGGCGCAGGTTCCTGCTGAACCACTCGATCTGATCCGCATAGACGTTGGGGGTGGACATCTCCACCGTGGCCGGCAGGTTGATGATCACCGGCCGCTGGCTGGTGGGCTCCCAGACATCCAGGACAGCCTCGCAGATCTCCAGGGCAAAATCGAGCTCTGTACCGGTGAAACTTTCCGGAGAGTACTCGTAACGAATATCCGTGTCTGTCCGGGCGGCCTCCTCCTTGATGATCCGGGCGCCCCTGACTCCCAGCTCGATGATCTCCTTCCGGCCCATCCGGAACACCACCTGCCGCTGCAGGGTGGAGGTGGAGTTGTAGAGATGGACCACAGCCTTTTTCGCACCCCGCAGGGCCTCGAAGGTCCGGCGGATCAGGTGCTCCCTGGACTGGGTCAGGGTCTGGATGACCACATCGTCCGGAATGAGATCGTTTTCGATGAGCAGCCGGGTGAAATCATACTCCACCTGGGAGGCCGAGGGAAATCCCACCTCGATCTCCTTGAAACCGATATCGACGAGCAGCTGAAACATCTCCAGCTTCTCCTCCAGGTTCATCGGCTTGACCAGGGCCTGGTTTCCATCCCGCAGATCAACGCTGCACCAGATCGGCGGTCTGGTGATCACCTTGTCCGGCCAGGTCCGGTCCGGCAGCGAGACCGGCTGGTATGGCCTGTATTTTTTTACTTTTTCTGCAAACATCTGGATTCCCCCTCTGCTGGTCAAAAAAAAAGCCACGGTTTTCAGGAAACCGTGGCTCGTGGATATTGCTGCTGTGTCTCGTTACGTCAGGACAATCTCCCCTCCTCTGCCACAGGTTTCCTGTGCAGTTCCGATAGAAGCAGGGCTAGGAGAAGTCGTCTGTCCATGAAATCTTCCGTGTATTACTTTTCCGATTGACTGTTTTCTTTTACATAGTAAAGAGAGGAGCGGATTTGTCAAGCAGTAATATCACGGGGAATGCGACATATACGAAATACGAAATCATGACACGGATAAACCTGCGAAAGATGGCCATCAACCAAAGCGGCACCATCTCGGCGGTCAAGGTTGGCGGTGAAATGGGACGACGTATTCGGGAAATGGGCCTGGTGCCGGGCACGGAAATCACTGTCAAACAGCGGGCTCCTCTCAATGATCCAGTGGCTCTCCGCGTCATGGGCGGAACTCTGACCCTGCGCAACAACGAGGCGGACTACATCGAGGTGGAGGTGGAATGACCGGAAATGGCAGGATTACACGTTGACGGCCAGACAGCCTTTTTTCCGACAGAAGGGCGCGCCCTGCAGAACTGGTTACGAAACAGGCCGCAACCGGTGCCGGCGAAAAAAAGAGGGGACGGACCAACCCGCCCCCATGGAGGAAAACAACCAGAAAATCAGGCAGCTGCAACTCTCCGTCTTGGAGAATCGGCAGGGACAGCTGCAAACTGGCTGCGCATAAAGGCCGTCAGTGATTCGATGAACATGTACACCCGCGGGGCAAGGACATCAAAGTTGGGATAGACCGCTTCCAGATCGGTTATGATGTCGGCCTCGCGATCGGCTGTAAAGACGATGGCGAACTGCCTCCGGCTCAGCATCACTTTCTGATACCTGCCGGCCGGCTTGCGGGTGCACCGCTCTTTATCCTTTATTTCGTCCCGACGATCGAAAAAGTTGCTGTTGAATCCCTGGACCAGGATCTTCTTGAAGAAAAATTCCTGGGTCGACAGGAGTGACAGCGAGCGGACAAAGGCATAGACATTGGAAAGCCGGTCAAAAGAAGGCGGAATGATCGTCACCACCTTGTCGATGGCATCCTCGTCCTTGTCTTTCATGAAAACAATGGCAAGCTGATCGGGTTTCAGGTAGAGCGGCTTGTGATACTTTTTCATCTCTTCTTCCGAACCCCGGGATCCACTCTCCTGCATGGAAAAGAAGAGCTTGTTGTAGCCGTCAAAGAGGACCTCGTTGAAAAATTCCTCCCTGCAGGAGAGCTCGCACAGGTACTCCACGAACATATAGATGGAAATCATCTGGGAGTTGAAGGAGTTGGTAATCAGCCTGGCCGATCTGACCCGGCTCCGCTCACTGTCCACGGTGAACATCAGGAGCACCTGGTTGTCCCTGATGATCACCTCCTGATAGCTGTCCTCTGCCCCGGCATCCTCCTTCCTGGCCCTGGAATAATACTTCTTTCTGCTTTCCTTCTTCGTATTGAAGGATTCGGAGAGAATCTTGTTGAAGAAATGGGCATTATTCGCCAGCATGGAGAGATAGGAGACAAACATGTACACGTGCGGCGCCAACCCCTCGTACGGTGGCATGAAGGACTCCACCTTTCTGATCGTTGCCGTCTTTTCATCTGCCGTGAACAGAATGGCAAACCTGTCATTGCCCAGCCGGATCCTCTGTGCAGTGTTTTTGCTGTTTTCTGTCTTCATAGTGTCACCTGCAAGGTTGTATTGGCTTCTGATCACAACTTCTGTGCAGATATATTGCAACTACAGTGCCAAAAAACCAGACAGAAAACACAAACAATGCGTTACGTCATATCATACTGAATTAACAAAAAATATATTACAGATCGATTGCCCTGCAACTTCTATCGGCAACAAGTTAAAATAACTTTATCTAAAATTCCGGAAAAAAATTTGTGCTGAATTCCGGAAAATGAAAAATAAAATGTCTGCTATTCACGTGAGGGGAAACCGGGGAGAGATACCGGTTTGGCCTGTTGGTTGGAAGAGCGGCCGGTAACATCGGTCACCCGCCGAACCACCCGGTTGGCAAGACGTTTTCCCTTGGCCGCCACCCCCTTGATCAGATAGTCATCCATCTCCACCTCCATGACATTCGAGCGGGCCCGGGAGGAGGGAACGAAACTGACCCTGATCCGAATGCCCTCGCCTACGGCGAAAAACTGGATAAGGGACCGCTTGTGCTCCGGAAACAGCCGGTATTCGCGATTGATGATGAACTTGGGCATGGCGAATCGTTTGACATAGCTGAGGTTTTCAGCTCCTGAACGATAAACGGCATTGAATATCAAGTCCTTTTCCACCACACCCATCCAGAGCAGGTCATGCCCGATAAACACCTTTTCCGTCACATTGACGATCCGGTAGCGGCCGTCCCGAAAGACCAGCATGATCCGGTCATACTCGGAACAGGCAAGGGAGAAGTCCTTTTTCCGGTCTTCGGCCTGGACCTTGTGGCCGAGAAATCCGGATTCGCGATGATAACAGAGACGGAGATTGGAGATGGCCGCGGCCCGGGCATTGACCTGATCGAACTGGCGGAGCTCGCTCTTCCTGGGATACTGCTCCCCGTACCGTTTCAGGAGGTCGTTCAAGTATCTGATCGTGAAACCGACCATATCCTGAAGATGACGTTCAACGGTTCGGATCTCCTTCTCGATCCTGCCGATCTCCCGCAGCTGGCGGTTGATGTCGTAACGGGAGATGCGCCGGATCCTGATTTCCAGGAGGCGTTCGATATCCTCCCTGGTCACCTTGCGCACCAGCTCGTCCCGGTATGGATGCAGGGCCTGCCTGATGGTGCTGATCACGGCCTTGTAACTGACCTGCTCCTCGATCCGCTTGTAGAGCCGCTCTTCTATGAAGATCTGCTCCAGCTTTCTGGCATGCAGCTTTTCCAGCAGCCTCTCCCGCTCGATCTGCAGCTCCTTTTCCAAATCACGGAGAAGCTTGTCGGTGTTGTACCGCAGAACCTCTTCCACCCCCATGATGCAGGGCATGTTGTCCCTGATCACCACCAGGTTGGGCGAAACGCTCACCTCGCAGTCGGTGAAGGCATAGAGGGCATCGATGACTTCGGCGGCGTGCACTCCGCGGGGCAGCCTGATCTCCACCTCCACCTCTTCGGCCGTGTAGTCGCTGATGGGGCCGATCTTCAGCTTGCCAGCCTTGGCCGCCTTTTCGATGGACTCGATCAATGCCTGGGTGGTGAGGTTGTAGGGCAGTTCGGTGATGATGATGGTCTTGTCTTTCCTGGTCTCGATACGGGCCCGGCAGCGTAAGCGGCCGTTTCCGTGATCATAGTCCGAGACATCCACGATACCGCCGCAGGGAAAGTCGGGATAGAGGGTGAACTCCTTGCCCTGCAGACAGGCTATCTGGGCCTGAAGGAGTTCGCAGAAGTTATGGGGCATGATCTTGGTGGCCATGCCCACGGCGATCCCCTCGGCGCCAAGCAGGAGCAGGAGCGGCAGCCGGGCCGGCAGGGTGACCGGCTCCTGCATCCGGCCGTCGTAGGAGTCGACAAACTCGGTCAGGTCCCGGTTGAACAGGGTCTCCCTGGCCAGGGGAGAGAGCCGGCACTCGATGTAGCGGGCTGCAGAGGCCTGGTCACCGGTGTAGATGTTGCCGAAATTGCCCTGCCGGTCGATCAGGTATCCCTTGTTGGCCAGGTTGACCAGGGCAGCGAAAATGGACTGGTCGCCGTGGGGATGGAGCTTCATGGTCTCGCCCACCACGTTGGCCACCTTGTGAAAGCGGCCATCGTCCATGTTCCTCAGGGTCTGGAGAATCCGCCGCTGGACCGGTTTCAGGCCGTCGTCGATATCGGGAATGGCCCGTTCCCGGATGACATAGGAGGTATACTCGAGGAAATTACGGTCAAAAAGCTGATGCAGCTTGCCCTGTTGCTGTCCCGTGGAATCGCTCATGCCGGCTGCAGGCTCAGATGCTCCATGATGTACTGGCGACGGTCAGGCGTATTCTTGCCCATGTAGAACTTGAGCACCCGGCCAACCTCGGAGAGGGAATCGACCCGTACCTGCTTAAGACGCATGTCCGGCCCGATGAACTGCTTGAACTCCCTGGGGGAAATCTCGCCCAGCCCCTTGAACCTGGTCACCTCCACCATTCGGTCTGTCCTGGATCTGGTTTTCAGCTCCCGGATGGCCTCGGCCTTTTCGTCCTCGGAATAGCAGTACCGGGTGGTTTTCTTGTTACGAACCCGAAAGATGGGCGTTTCCAGGATGTAGACATGTCCAAGCTTGATCAGCGGCTCGAAGTAGTGAAGAAAAAACGTGAGGAGCAGGTTGCGGATGTGGAGACCGTCCACATCGGCGTCGGTTGCCAGAATGATCTTGTCGAAACGGAGGTTGGAAATGGATTCCTCGATATCCAGGGCCCGCATGAGGGAGTACATCTCGTCGTTCCGGTAAAGGAGGTCCAGCCTGTGGCCGTAGACGTTCATGGGTTTTCCCTTGAGGGAAAAAACCGCCTGGGTCATGGGATCCCGGGAGCTGACAATGGAGCCGGCGGCCGACTGGCCCTCGGTGATGAAGATCATGTTCTCCCGCCCCTTGCCGGAAGGCTTCCGGCGGGAAGGATGATACTTGCAGTCCTTGAGCTGGGGAATCTTGAAGGCTACCTTTTTCGCCTTGGCCTTTGCCTCGCGCCGCACCGCCTGAAGTTCCCGGCGTACCCGCTCGTTGCGCTGCACCTTGTCCATGAGCACCTCGGCAACCTCGGGATACTTGTAGAGATGGGTGGAAACCGCCTCCCGCACGGCATTGACTATCCAGGAACGGATCTCGGTATTGCCCAGCTTGTTCTTGGTCTGCGACTCAAAAACCGGTTCCTGCACCTTGACGGCAAGGGTGCCGACAATGCCGTCACGGACGTCCCGGGCTGTGAACTTCTTGCCGGAGAACTCGTTGATCCCCTTGAGGATTCCCTCCCGAAAGGCCGAGAGATGGGTGCCCCCTTCGCTGGTATAGGTCCCGTTGACAAAGGTGAAATAGGTATCACTGTAATCATCGGTGTGGGTGAAGGCGAACTCGAGCCGTTTTTCACTCAGGTAAATGGGCTCGTAGAGCTGGCGGCCGTCCAGCTCGCCAGCCAGGAGATCGAGCAGACCGTTTTCCGAATAATAGTCAGTTCCATTGAAACTCAGCCGCAGACCAGCGTTGAGATAGGCGTACCGCCACAGCCGCTGCTCCACATATCCCCGGTCAAAGGAGAAATCAGGGAACAGGGATGCATCGGGAAGGAACTCGATCAGGGTGCCGTTGGCCTCTCCACTTTCCCCCTCCTCCTCGGACAGCAGCTCACCGCAGGCAAAAGAGGCGGTCTTGAACCGGCCATCCCGGAAGGCGGAAACCGTGAACCTTGCCGACAGGGCATTGACCGCCTTGGTGCCCACCCCGTTGAGGCCCACGGAAAACTGGAAGACCTCGGTGTTGTACTTGGCCCCGGTGTTGATCACCGACACGCACTCCACCACCTTGCCCAGGGGAATGCCACGTCCGTAATCCCGTACCCGGCAGACACCCCGCTCGTCAATGGAGATCTCCACTTTACGGCCAAACCCCATGATAAACTCGTCCACCGCATTGTCCACCACCTCCTTGAGGAGGATGTAGATACCGTCGTCCGGGTGGGACCCGTTGCCCAGGCGACCGATATACATACCCGGCCGTTTGCGAATGTGCTCCAGCGAGCTGAGGGTCTTGATTTTCGATTCGTCGTACTTATGGGCTGACATCAACGGTCCGGTGTGCTAACAGGTTGTACAGTACCAGTGTCCTTCTCCATCTGTCTCCCGGCATCGGCACAACACCGCTGCCGGACAGGGAAACACAAACAGACTCTACTTACCATGGCCGACAGCGTTAAGTCAAATCCGCCGACAGGGACCGTGGCCACGGTGCTCTCTGTCGCCGGTTCCGATCCGACCGGCGGAGCAGGCATCCAGGCCGACCTGAAGACCCTGACCAGCCTGGGGGTCCATGGTGCCGCCCTGGTCACCTGCCTGACCGTCCAGAACAGTTTCGGAGTCCAGAGGATATTCCCCCTGCCGGTGGACCTTGTCTGCCAGCAGCTGGAGGCGGTCCTGGAAGACCATCGGGTCAGCCACATCAAGATCGGCATGATCGGTACCAGGGAAATCGCTTCCGGCCTGGCCGGTATCCTCCGCAGCTTCACCGGAACAGTGGTCTACGACCCCATCATCCGCGCTACCACGGGCCAGCCACTGTTCATCGGCACGGCCGCGGGCGGACCAGGAGAAGATCTCCTCTCCCGGGTCACCGTGCTGACACCCAATCTCCCGGAGTTGGAACAACTGGCGAACGTCACGGTCCGGGAACCGGCTGACGCTGTCATGGCGGCCGGGCGCCTGCTGGACCGGTTTCCTCGCCTTGTGGCCGTCTTGGCCAAGGGTGGACACGGTCCCCGGGCAGAGCATGTTCTCGACCAGCTTATCTGCAGGGGAGAGAATCGTTACGAGATACACCGGGAGGAAGATAAACGTATCGTCACCCGGAATTCCCATGGGACAGGCTGCACCCTGGCCTCTGCCTATACGGCATTTCTCAGCCTGGGGTGCGGCCATGCCGAGGCCTTTCGGCAAAGCTGCCGGTATGTACGGAAACTGCTCCGCCTCTCCGCCGGGAAACGGATCATCATCAACCGGAATGGCAAGGGCCCCCTGCTCCACTGCCGGCTGGGGCAAGCCGGGACGTCTGTCAGTCCCGATTCGTTTCGGCGATCCGCTGAAACTGTTCCTCCACATCCAGAAAAGCGTCAAAGATGATGGGATCAAAGTGACAGCCCCGGCCTTCCCGCATGATCTCCATGGCCCGCTGATGGGACATGGCTTCCTTGTAGACCCGCTTTGAGATCAGGGCATCGTAGACATCGGCCACGGCCATGATCCGGCCGGGCAGCGGGATGGCATCTTCGGCAAGACCACGGGGATAGCCGCTGCCGTCGTACTTTTCGTGATGGCAGCCCACTATCTCCTTGGCGCACTGGAGATAGAGGGTGGGTTGGCCGGCCATTCGTTCCAGCTTGGCAATGACCTCCTCGCCGATGATGGTGTGTTTTTTCATCTCCTCGAACTCCTCGGCCGTCAGTCGACCCGGTTTGAGGAGAATGGAATCCCGGATGGCCACCTTGCCGATGTCGTGCAGAGGAGCGGACTTGTAGAGCAGGGCGATATACTCCTTGGTCAGCAGGTCGGGATAATACCCCTTGTCCGCAAGCCGTTCAGCCATCAGTTTCACGTAGGCGCTGGTCCGCTGAATGTGCTTGCCTGTCTCCGGATCACGATACTCGGCCAACTCGCCCATGGCCACGATGATGATATCCTTGAGCAGCTCGGTCTCCCGGGTTCGCTCGAGGACCTTCTCTTCCAGCTGGTTCCGGTAGAGATGCAGTTCCAGATGATTCCGCACCCTGGAGCGCAGCTCGGCGCCGTTGAAGGGTTTGGTAATATAGTCGACCCCGCCGAGGCGGAAACCATTGGTCACATCCTCCGGTTCGGCCCGGGCGGTCAGGAAGATCACCGGCACCGGCCCGATGGAGGGATCTTCCTCAAGGATACGGACCGTCTCAAATCCACTGAGTCCCGGCATCATCACATCCATGAGAATCAGCTGGGGCAGCCTGGTCCGGATCCGTTTCAGGGCCTGCTCGCCGCTGGTCGCATAGGCAAATTCGCAGTCGAGTTCCTTGAGGTGACTCAGGGCGATCTGGATATTCTCCGGGACGTCATCGACGATGAATATAAGCGGCTTTTCACCATACCATTCTGTATTCATTGAAATATATGTGTCGTCAGCTGCTCGAGGAAGTATTCGACTCCCACGATATCCGGTTCAGCGGCAAACTGTTCGAGTTTCTCTCCCAGGACAGTGAATACCTTGATGTTCTGACCATCACCCTGCCGCCGCATGGCCGACCCGAGCCGGGAGGCGGCACTGAGGCTGCCGCTGGTATAGGCCAGCCGGTACAGGGTGGCCAGCTCTTCGTTCCAGTGGTGCTGGATCACGGTACTGCTTTCCCGGATCAGGTCACCCACCGACAGGTCCGCCTCTTCCGTCTCTTCCTCGTCCGGACCATCCAGGTCGATGAACCGGCAGACCATGGCGTGCAGGTCATCAAGGGAAAAGGGCTTGGCAAGGAATCCGTCGAACAGGGGCAGATATTCCTCGGGCTCCATGGAGGTACCAGACATCACCACCACCGGAATGGAAGCCGTGACAGGGTCCTGCCGCAACCTTTCCGTCACCTCTCTGCCATCTACGCCGGCCAGGTTGAGATCCATGAGAATCAGGCCTGGCTGCCTCTCCACGGCCAGTTTCAGGGCATCTTCGCCGTTGTCGGCCACCAGGACTTCCGGTGGACCGTCTCCATAGTAATCCGACACCACATCGGTGATTATTTCCATATCATCAACTACCAGGATACGCCGCGGTCGATCAACGTCTCCACCTCGTCCAACGCTCGTCTCGGGCATCACCACTGCAGCCACCTGATCCTGCCCGACCTGGATACCGGGCAACCGCAGGGTGAAGACACTGCCCTGCCCCTCCTCGCTGGCAAGATCCAGGCTGCCTCCCATCATCCCCACCAGACGACTGCAGATGGTCAGTCCCAGGCCGACTCCACCGTAACTCTTGGCAACATCTTCGTCGTAACTCTGAAACAGTTCGAAGATCTTACATCGATTTTCTTCAGGAATGCCGATACCGGTATCCTGCACAGTAACCTGGAGATCATAACTCTCGCCGGTCTCGTTCACGGCAGTGCCGGTAATGTGAAGGGAGACACTGCCCTGATGGGTGAACTTGATTCCATTGCCCACCAGGTTGGTCAGGATCTGTTTGAAACGCAATCCGTCCAGGAGGAAGACGGATGGCAGGGACGGATCGACCGTACAGGAGAAACGCAGTTTCTTGTCCATGGCCTGGCCAACGAACAGCTCTTCGACCTCGGCCACGATGGACTGCAGCCGCACCGGTGCCGGACTGATCTTCAACCGGCCGGACTCGATCTTTGAGAGGTCCATCACGTCATTGAGGATAGCGATGAGTACCTCGCCGCTTTTGCGGATGATGCGGGCAAACCGTTTCTCGTCTTCGCTCAGAGAGCCATTGGCCAGCATTTCGGCATAACCGATGATCGCGTTCATCGGCGTCCGTACCTCGTGGTTCATGTTGGCGATGAACTCGCTCTTCATCCGGCTGCCGGCCTCGGCAGCCTCCTTGGCCCGCAGCAACTCCTGCTCCTGGGCCTTTTTCTTTTTTTCCTCTTCCAGGCGCTGGGTGATGTCCTGACCAATGGAGACCACGTACCGCTTGTCATCCAGCTCGACGAGTACCAGTTTCTCTTCGGTGGGATGGCAGCTTCCGTCGCTGTGATGCAGATGGCCGTAGTAAATGGCATACCCATTATTCACTACCTGAATCCACTGTTTCTCGAAATCCTCCTGATCCAGAGAACAGTTCAACTCCAGCATGTGTTTTCCGGTCAACTCTTCCAGTTCAAGACCGATCACCTCGCAGACAGCCTGGTTTGCCATTACCACCCGTTTATCGAGATCGTACCAGAGGATGTGCATGGGCACGGCATTGAGGGTCTCCTTGGCCAGACGCAGGTCCTCCTCCACCTGTTTTCTCGCCTTGATCTCCCTCCTGAGGCGCCGGTTCCAGTAGAGCACCGAGACGAGAATGAGGAGGGTGGCAAAACCCAGCCTGCCGAAGGCGGTAACTCCATAGCGATCGATCTTCCAGGGACTGGCCCAGAAGGCAAGCAGGTCCGGCCCAAGAGAAGATTGGTGCTCATCCTGCTGGTCCGGTCCGACCTCCAGCCCGGATGGCGGCACCACGGACGCCGGATCAGTAGTGACGGCACCGACGGCCGCAGCCGACTCTGTAGCTGCCCTGAGAGGGAACACCGGCTGAATCAGGACAAGAAACAGAACAAGGACAGAAGCGAGATATGAGACGGACACACCGTATCCTCCTGGATGCCAAAATATGAACAAAATTTGCCGGTTGACCGGATAATGCTGCAAGTATTATAGCATCAGCCGAAACAAGGTCAAAAAAAAGGAAATTTTCTCCGGGTTCTCCTGCCGGCCTCCCTCAGGCTGCTCAGGAGAACCGGACAGATGCGGGCTGCGGTGATGCGCCGCCCCGGCCGGACCCCGTGCCTCCTACCGATCCGGTCCCACGGCCCTGTCCTGCCGGTACCTGCGGGCCGCAGCCAGCATTCCGGCTGCCCATTGGGGCGTGGCAGGAGCCAGGACATGGGTGTACAGGGCCAGGACATTCTTCTTCTGCAGGCCATCCCGGCCCGCCGTGAACCCTGTGCCCCGCTCCATCCGCAGGACCAGCCCTTCCGGATCACCGCCCCAGGACTCGACGGTCGAGTAACGAAATTCATGTCCCTTGATCCTGGCACCGGGCGGATAAAAGGGATTTTCCCGCTCCACCTGGAAAATCGAGTAACCGTGGGCCACGGGCTTGCGTCCAAGTCCGAAAACCACCGGGAAGACACCGGCCAGCGGGTATTCGTGGCCCTGGAGGCGGATGGCCTGGCCAAGGAAGATCAGTCCGCCGCACTCGGCATAGATGGGCAGGCCCAGGTCGGCCATGGTGCGCACCGAATCCCGGAAAGAACTGTTCTCCGCCAGCTGGCGGGCACTGGTCTCGGGGAATCCGCCCCCGATATAGAGGGCATCAAGGTCGCTGGGCAGCGATGCAGCCTGCAGGGCATCGATGAATACCAGCCGGGCCCCGCCACGCTCCAGGGCCTCCAGGTTCTCCTGATAGTAGAACTGGAAGGCCATATCCCGCAGGACACCGATGGTCACCGTCGAATCCTGCTCTTTTCCGGGCCCGGGAACGGCCTGTCCACCGACCGGTGCCATGAGCGCCGAGATCCGGTCCATATCGAAATGGTTCGTAGCCATTGCCGCCAGCTCGGCCACGGTGTCGTCGGCACCACCGAACTCCTGGTGCGGCGTGACCCCTAGATGGCGCATGGGAAAAACATCCTGCCTCATCCTCGGGACGATACCGAGCACCGGCAGACCAGTATACCTTTCCACGGATTGCCTGACGATGGCCTCGTGCCGGGGGGTGGCAATATGGTTGAGAATGACGCCCCGGATGTCCACTTCCCGGTCCAGATGCTGACATCCAAGGACCAAGGCGGCAACCGTCCGGGTGGTCTTGCTGCAGTTGACCACCAGGACCACGGGCAGTGCCAGCTGCTTGGCCAGCTCGGCGGTGGAGTACCCTCCTTCCGAATTGACGCCGTCGTACAGTCCCCGGTTGCCTTCGATGATCGCCATCTCGCCCCTGGCCGCATGGAGCAGGAAAGATCGTTCCAAGACCTCCCCGGGCATAAGGAATGGATCCAGGTTATAACAGGGGGTTGCCGCAGCAGCAGCCAGCCAGCCGGCATCGATATAGTCCGGCCCTTTCTTGAACGGGATGACCTGCCGTCCACGTCTTCTCAGGGCAGCGACCAGGCCCACGGCAGCCACCGACTTGCCGGAGCCGCCGCTCAGCCCGGCCACCACCAGACCGGTAACAGGGTGGTGTCGTCTCATCTTCCCGCCCCCTTGCTTCCACCTTCATGATCAACCCTGCCCACCTGGTTCCAGGCCCGGCGATAGACCCTGTTCATACGTTCCTCCAGGCAGCGGCAATGGCGGGCCAGACCGCGGGCGTCGAGATCCGGCTCCACATAATAGGGCTCTCCATAGACGACATGTATACGGCAAAAAGGCAGGGGGATGATTGTCCGATCCCAGCTGGAAAACCGAATGAACCGGCTGGCCGACCAGGCAAAGGGGATAACCGGAGCACCGCTTCTGCTCGCCAGGAGAACAACCCCTTTTTGCAACAGCCGGGGCGGTCCCTGGGAACCATCTCCCACCAGGCCGGCATTGCAGCCCGATCTCATCAGCCTGATCAGCTTCAGCAGGGCCTTTGTACCAAAACGGTTTCCCGAGCCCCGCACGGTCCGATAACCGAAACGGCCGGCCAGCCTGGCCAGGTACTCTCCGTCGCGGCTGGCGCTGACCATGACCGCGGCAGGATGCCTACGGAGGTGATAGAGGGTGTAGAAGATGGAATAGTGCCAGAAGCAGGCAATGACAGGCCCCCTCTTCAGAAGATGCAGCGCTCTGACCCTGCCCGTGCACCGTGTCCGGCAGGTGGCAAACCAAAGGTGCATCAGCAGCCAGACGAGCCAGGGCGCCCCCTGGACGGATATTCTGTACAGTCGCTCAGCCAACCTGTAGCTCCAGCATTTTCAGGTCCCTGATTCGATCCCGGTATACGGCAGCCTCTTCGAAGGCCAGGCTCTCGGCCGCCTCGGCCATCTTCCTCTCCAGGTCCCTGATCTCGTTGCGCAGATCCGCCAGGCTGGAATAGCTGGCCGTGGATTCGGCAACCTCCTGGACCGCGGCGGTATCTTCTGGAGGCCGCCAGCCAGCAGCCTCCAGGTGCTGCGGAATGGCATCCTTGATCTCCGAACGGATCGTCTTGGGAACGATACCGTGCTGCTCGTTGAATGCCGCCTGAATCGCCCGCCTCCTGCCGGTCTCCTCGATGGTATGCTGCATGGAGGGGGTGATGGAATCGGCATACAGGATCACCTTGCCATTGGCATTTCGGGCTGCCCGGCCACAGGTCTGCACCAGGGAACGCTCGGAGCGGAGAAAGCCCTCCTTGTCCGCATCCAGGATGGCCACCAGAGAGACTTCGGGAATATCCAGCCCCTCGCGGAGGAGGTTGATGCCTATCAGGACGTTGAAGGCTCCCTGCCGCAATTCCCGGATCAGCTCCACCCGCTCCAGGGTCTTGATATCCGAGTGGAGATAGCGGACCCTGACCCCCACCTGCTCGTAATATTCGGTCAGATCCTCGGCCATCCGCTTGGTCAGGGTGGTGACCAGCACGGCCTCGTTCCGCTCGGTCCGGACCCGGATCTCTTCCAGCAGATCATCGACCTGGGTGGAGGCTGGCCGCACCTCGATCTCCGGATCGAGCAATCCTGTGGGACGGATGAGCTGCTCCACCACCACCCCTTTCGCCTTTTCCAGCTCATAGGGCCCGGGGGTCGCCGAGACATAGATGACCTGGGAGATCCGTTCTTCGAACTCGTCGAAACGTAGTGGCCGGTTGTCCAGGGCGGACGGCAGCCGGAACCCGTACTCCACCAGGGTCTGTTTCCGGGAGCGGTCGCCGTTATACATGCCGCCGATCTGGGGCACGGCGATATGGGACTCGTCGATGAACAGCAGATAGTCTTCCGGAAAATAGTCGAGCAGGTTGGGCGGGGGGGCGCCGGGCTCCTTGCCGGTCAGGTGCCGGCTGTAATTTTCAATACCGTTGCAATATCCAAGTTCGGCGATCATCTCCAGATCGAAGAGGGTGCGCTGCTCCAGTCGCTGGGCCTCGACCAGCCGTCCAGCTGCCTGGAGTTCGTCGAGCCGCAGACGCAGTTCCTCCCGGATGGCCTCCATGGCCTTTTGGAGGTTGTCCTGACTGGTGACAAAGTGACTCGAGGGAAAGACCGTGATCTCTTCCACATCCTTGACTACCACCCCGCGCAGGGGGTCGATGATCGAGATGGCTTCCACAGTATCGCCGAAAAACTCCACCCGGACAGCATACTCCTCCTCGTGGGCAGGAAAGATGTCCAGGACGTCACCCCGGACCCGGAATGTTCCCCGGTGAAAGGAGAACTCGTTTCGTTCATAGAGCATGAAGACCAGCCTGCGTTGCACATCCTCCATGGGATACTCCGCATCCCGCCGGAGAAAGAGGTGCATGTTCTTGTACTCGTCAGGTGAACCGAGGCCGTAGATACAGGAGACAGAGGCCACGATCAGCACGTCACGCCGGGTCAGCAGCGACCTGGTTGCCGAGTGGCGCAGCTTGTCGATGGCGTCGTTGATGGAAGAGTCCTTCTCGATATAGGTGTCCGAGGCCGGAATGTAGGCTTCCGGCTGGTAATAGTCGTAATAGGAGACAAAGTACTCCACCGCATTGCGGGGAAAGAGCTGCCGGAACTCGGCAA
This sequence comes from uncultured Desulfobulbaceae bacterium, assembly GCA_964626235.1. Taxonomy (GTDB): domain Bacteria; phylum Desulfobacterota; class Desulfobulbia; order Desulfobulbales; family Desulfobulbaceae; genus CAZVDY01. Next base: position 68,332 of record CAZVDY010000036.1, read on the forward strand.
AGAGCTGGGCTGCCAGCGTCTTGTTGGGGGCGAGAACCAGAGCGGGTCGATTCAGCCGGGCAATGACCTGGGCCATGGTATAGGTCTTGCCCGAACCGGTCACTCCGAGGAGGACCTGGTGGCGAAGACCCTGCCGGACTCCGTCAACCAGTTTGTCGATGGCCTGGGGCTGGTCACCGGCCGGGGAGAAATCCGATACCAGTTCAAAAGGTCTGTCTTCTGTCATGCTCTGCCGGAAAACTGGGCTCTCTGGACAAGTTCGATGGTCAGCCGGATACCGGAATACGCAAAGGTACTCCCAAATGGAGGGTTGCGCAAGCAGGGAAGGCGAAATTCTGGCACCAAGGGATCAGGTGTGCTATCTTTGCCCCACAAGACAAGTCAACCCCAACCCATCACGGAGCCGGCCGCCATGAGCAAGACCATCCACCTGACCTTCTACAAGTCAGCACTCTGACCACGCTGCATGCTTGCCGGCCGGGAGCTGCGCAGGATTGCGGCAGAGATGCCGGAACTGGCTATCGAGGAGGTGGACATCCTCTCCCATCCCCGCCGGGCCTGGCAGGAGGGGGTACGGATGATACCGACCATGAAGATCGGAGAGCAGCGCCTTTCCGGCGTCTTGCTTACCGGCGAGGCCATTGCCCGGTTCATCGATGACCAGACGGGAACCACAGGAAAAGCGGCCTGAATGCAACATCTGACAGAAGAAAGGAAAATCTGCCCGACCTGTGGCGGCAGCGGCCAGATCAGCTTCTTTGCCGGAGCAAGCAGGTTTCTGCTCACCACCGAGGAGTGCCCGGCCTGCTTCGGCACGGGATTTGAACAACCGGACAGCGGTCCGCGGCAGGAACAGGATCCGGCAGCCCCGGGGGATGAGTCAGCCGCCGATCCGTGACATGCGGCCGTGACAGTCTCCGCCCTGTTCCCGGAGCCGCTTCTCCAGCTGATGCCCCTTGGGCTTGTTGCGAATCGCCATCAGCAGTGTCTCCCGGATATCCCCATCCGTGCACCCACGGCGAAGCACGCTCCGCAGGTCGGTTTCCTCGTCGTGGAGCAGGCAGGAACGGAGCATTCCCTCCGAGGTCAGGCGCAACCGGTTGCAGCGGTCGCAGAAGTGATGACTGATCGGACTGATAAAACCTATCTTGCCCCGCGCATCCTCGCCCAGGCGATAGACCCGGGCCGGGCCGTCGCTCCGGTTTCCGGAGAGGGGAATCAGTTCACCGATGCCAGCGATACGGTCCATGATCTCGTCCGAGGACATGTACACATCCCTGTCCCAGGTGGTGGATGCTCCGATGGGCATGAACTCGATAAACCGCACCTGCAAGGCCATTTCCCTGGAAAGACGGGCAAAATCCGGCAACTCATCGTCATTTACCCCCCGCATGACCACCATGTTCACCTTGACCGGTGAAAAACCGAGTTCCATCGCCGTCGTGATCCCCTCCCAGACCCGCCGGAAACAGTCCACGCCGGTGATCCGGGCAAAACGTTCGGGCCGCAGGCTGTCCAGGGAGATGTTGACCTTGGTGATCCCGGCCTCCAGGAGCACCGGGGCAAAATCGGCCAGGAGAACGCCATTGGTGGTCAGGCGAATATCGTCCAGGCCCGGGATGGTGCCGAGTTCCCGGATAAAATGGATGACATTCCTCCTGACCAAGGGCTCGCCGCCGGTGAGCCGCAGCTTGGTGATCCCCATCTCCACCGCCACCCGGACAACCCGGAGCAGTTCCTCGTAGCTGAGCAGTTCATCGTGCTGGAGCTTGCCGAGGCAGCCGTTTTTTTCCTCCTCGGTCACGCAGTACATGCACCGCAGGTTGCACCTGTCTGTCAGCGACAGCCGGAGATAGGTGATGGTGCGGGAAAACATGTCCTGGAGCCCCTGGCCGCCTGCCGGGATACTGCCGTTGTCGTGTTCGCTCATGGCCCTGTTGCCTGGTGAAGTGGAAATTGTTTCAGGATCGCCTGGTGCTCTTTTTCTTGTTCCGCCACCCCCGCGGGTGTACTATAGGGCCCTGAATACCCGGAGGAGTTCAGGACGGCCTCCCGGCCGATGATTCCTGGCCAAAGGAAGCTGAGACAGAACTGATACCATTTCACCCCACTGATTGCAAGACACGACGTTCATGTATATTCTTGCCCTGGAAAGCTCCTGTGACGATACCGCTGCCGCTGTCCTGGAAAACGACGACCAGGTGCTGGCCAACATCATCTCCAGCCAGTTCGACATCCATGCCCGTTTCGGCGGTATCGTTCCCGAGCTCGCCTCCCGCCGGCATATCGAGGCCATCTGGCCGGTGGTGGAGGAGGCACTGGACAGGGCCGGCACATCCCTTGCCGATATCGAGCTGATCGCCGCCACCCGCGGTCCCGGCCTTGCCGGCTCGCTCCTGGTCGGCTTCACTCTGGCCAAGGCAGTGGCCCTGGTGAAGGACATCCCCTGCGTCGGGGTCGACCACATGGCCGGCCACCTCCTGGCCATTCACCTGGAAAAACGGCGCCCCGGCTTTCCCTACACGGCCCTGGTGGTTTCCGGCGGGAACACCAGCCTCTTCGCGGTCCACGCCACCACCTCGTTTACCTGTATCGGCCGCACCAGGGACGACGCCGCCGGGGAAGCCTTCGACAAGGTGGCCAAGCTGCTCGGCCTCGCCTACCCGGGTGGACCGGCAGTCAGCCTGCAGGCAGAGAAGGGTGATCCGGAGGCCATCGCCTTTCCCCGCTCCTGGCTCGGCAAGGACAGCCTGGATTTCAGTTTCAGCGGCCTGAAAACCTCGGTGGTCAACCGGGTTTCCCTGTACAGGCAGCAGGGGCGCCCCGTGCCAGTGGCGGATATCTGTGCCTCGTTCCAGGCAGCTGTCGTCGATGTACTGGTGGAGAAGACCATCCTGGCCGCCAGGAAGAACGGCCATGAACGGATCGTACTGGGCGGCGGGGTGGCGGCGAACCGCTGCCTGCGGCAGGAGATGGCCCGCCGCTGCCGGGAGGAGGGACTTGCCCTGTTCCTGCCCAGCCCGGTATACTGTACCGACAACGGGGCAATGATCGGCCTGGCCGGCTATTATGCTTTTCAGCAGGGAAAAGATCTCGTTGGCCCGGACACGGATGTCTATTCGCGTTCACCACTCAACTGACCCGCACGGGACGGTCGATACAGTCCGTGGATCCGGCGGCGCTGTTCCTACGTGGTGCAATGCGTGAGGCGTGCATATGGTATATCAGAAGACCAGGGCCGTCCTCCGGCAACGGAGCCTGGCCCCCAAAAAAAGACTGGGACAGAACTTTCTCGTTCACCGGCACACGGCGGAACGGATCGTCCAGGCCGCCGGTTTCACCTCGTCGGACCAGGTCCTCGAGGTAGGTGTCGGCCTGGGTGCCCTGACCAGGCCCCTGGCAGCGGTGGCAAAAATGGTGGTCGGCCTGGAAAAGGACCGGGGTATCATCCGGATGCACGAGGAAGAACAGGACCTGCCGGACAACGTCGTCCTCATCCATGGGGACATCCTCAAGGTCGACTGGCAGGAGCTGGCCGCCAAAACCGGCGGCCGCCTGCAGATTATCGCCAACCTGCCCTATTCCATCTCTTCCCCGTTCCTCTTCCGGCTGCTCCATTACCGTCACCTGGTCGAGTCGGCCGTGCTCATGCTGCAGAAGGAAGTCGGCTTGCGTTTGCTGGCCGAGTCGGGTACAAAGGAATACGGTGCCCTGACCGTCCTGATGCAGAGCTTCGCCCGGATCGAACCCCTGCTCCAGATCAAGGCCGGTGAATTCTATCCCCGCCCAAAGGTCGATTCCATGGTCATTCGCCTTACTGTCCATCCGGTGCCGGAACGGGTACAGCAACTGGGATCCTTTGATCGGCAGCTCTTCCGGACGATCGTCAACAGGGCCTTTGGTCAGCGTCGCAAGACCCTGCTCAATGCCATCGGCGGACTGGACATCTTCCCTGACAAGGCTGCCGCCCGCCACACCATCGTGGCCGCAGGAATCGCCCCCACCGTGCGGGCCGAGCAGCTCGACATCATGGACTTCATCCGGTTGGCCAACACCTTTGCAGCGAGCCGACCGCGACTTGCCATGGGACAGCAGGAATGAAACTGGATCTGCGCAGAACCGTCCGTTACTATTATCTGCGTTTCATCCGCCTGCAGGGCTCGCCCCGTTCCCTTGCCCTTGGCACGGCCATCGGCGCGGCCATAGCCGTCACCCCAACCATGCCGCTGCACACCATTGCCATCGTACTGGTCACCCTGCTCTTGCGGGTCAACACCCTGGCAGCCCTCATTGCCGGTGCAGTGGTCAGCAACCCGCTCACCTTTGCTGCCCAGTATTATTTTTCCTGGAAGATCGGCAACCTTATCTTTCCAGGCCGGCTGACCTGGTCCCGGATCCAGCACATCCTGCAGACCATCGAAGACAGCGGCCTGGTGGACGGCCTGAAGATTCTCAGTCACCTGGGCCTGGATGCGATTCTGGTCATGATGACCGGCGGCCTGATCCTCGCCCTGCCGCTCGGCATAATCAGTTACTGCTTTACCCACTGGTTTTTCGTGAAAATCCAAGAAAAACGAAGACAGAAACATTTCCTCAACTGAACCGCAGAATCCGGACTCGACAGGAAACCTGATCAGCATGCAGAACTTCGTCTTTCACAACCCGACAAAAATCATCTTTGGCCGAGACACAGTGAAGAGCATCGGTCCGGAAACCGCCGTCTGGGGAAGGAGAACCCTGCTGGTATACGGCCAGGGATCCATCAAGCGAACCGGGTTGTACGACCGGGTCATTGATGCCCTGGCCGAATCGGGAGTCGATATCGTCGAACACGGTGGCGTTCGATCCAACCCCTGCCTCTCCCACGTCAGGGAGGGCATCCGGCTGGCGAAACACGCGCGGGTCGATGTCATCACCGCTGTGGGTGGCGGCTCGGTCATCGATGCCGCCAAGGCCATTTCTGCCGGTGTGCCGGTGGAGCATGACGTCTGGAAGTTTTTCACCGGCAAAAAGAGTATCAAGACAGCGCTTCCCCTGACCACGGTTCTCACCCTGGCCGCCTCCGGATCCGAGATGAATTCCGGCATGGTCATCACCAACGAGACCACCCGGGAAAAATTCGGTTATGGCAGCCGTCACCTCTTTCCAAGAACTTCCATCCTCGATCCGCAGGTGACCTGCACGGTGCCTGCAGACTACACTGCCTATGGTGCCGTGGATGCCATCGCCCATGTCCTGGAGTTCTACATGACCACCCAGGAGACACAGACTCCTGTCCAGGACAGGCTGATGGAGGGGTTGATCACCAATGCCATGGAGGCCTGCAACCGCTGCCTCGAGGATCCTGACGACTACGACGCCAGGGCTGACCTCATGTGGACCGCAACCCTCGCCCTCAACGGCCTGACCGCGGCCGGCCTGGGCCGGGTGGGCTTTCCCATGCACATGATCGAACACTCCCTCAGCGCCCTTTACGACGTGCCCCACGGGGCTGGCCTGGCCGTGGTCATTCCGGCCTGGCTGCGGTGGTTCAGCCGGAGCAATCCCCGGCGCATCGCTGCTCTGGGAGCGAGAATCTTTCCCCCGCCCGGTCTCCAGCGTCCCGGCACCGAGCAGATGGCCGCCAGGACCATCACTATTCTCCGCAACTGGTTCGGGCGGATCAATGCCCCCATCAGCCTCCAGGAGCTGGATATTCCGCAGCAGGATATCCCGGCGATCGCTGTCAATGCCCTGGCACTGGCAAAGATCTGGAAGTTGCATGAATATTCCCGGGAAACCATCGAGGAAATCCTGCGCCTGGCCTGCGAGTAGGCAAGACCCTGGCGTCCTGGTGCGACGAGACGACGGCGTTCAGGCCGCTGTTCCACCTCGAGGAAGGAACAGCCCCGGAAAAAAATCATGACTTTTTTTTTCCAGTGGGCTACAAGTTATCCAGTGTGGTTTCACTGTGCCGCCACAGCCCGCCAGGGCTGCCCCTTGTGGAGCATTCAGACATGCGGCTTCTGGCTCTGGGCACGGGTCCAGGCCAAAATCGCTGCCGGGTAGCGGATCTTTCCAGCCGGTCACACAGAAAACATTCTGAAATTATTAACAGCTAGACTATCCTGACAACCAGGGATACAAGGTCATTCAACTCATGAATCCAGATGCTCACCCCGGCCAGCCCATCGATGCGGGCTGGCTCAGTGATTTCGATCGCTTTCTCATAGGAGAAGGCACCCATGAACGGGCCTACGAAAAACTGGGTGCCCATTTTACCACGATGCACGGCAAGGAGGGGGTCGTCTTTGCGGTCTGGGCCCCCAATGCCCGGGAGGTGGGGCTGATCGGCAGTTTCAACGACTGGGACGAGAGCAGCCATCCCATGTATGCCAGCGAGTCGGGAATCTGGACACTGTTCGTTCCGGGTCTGCAGGAATATACCCTGTACAAGTACCGTATTGTGGCCCGGGACGGCCAGGTCTACGACAAGTCGGACCCCTACGGGTTCGCCATGGAAAACCGGCCGAAAACCGGCTCCCTGGTGGTCAACCTCGACCAGTATGTCTGGTCTGACCAGAAATGGATGGAAGAGCGGGCCAGCCGGCAGTCCCTGGACAGCCCCATCTCCATCTACGAGGTGCACCTCGGTTCCTGGCGAAAAGTCGCCGACAAACAGTGGGGACAGCGGTACATGACCTACAGGGAGCTCGCCGACGCCCTGATCCCCTACGTCCTGGAGCTTGGATACACCCATATCGAACTGCTGCCCATCGCCGAGCACCCCTATGACGGCTCCTGGGGCTACCAGGTTCTCGGCTTTTTCGCCCCCACGAGCCGGTTCGGGACTCCTTTTGACTTCATGTATTTTATCGACCAGTGCCACCAACACGGCCTGGGTGTCATCCTCGACTGGGTTCCAGCCCACTTTCCCAAGGATGGCGCCGGGCTCAACTACTTCGACGGCACTCACCTCTATGCCCATGCCGATCCCCGCCAAGGCGAACACCGGGACTGGGGCACCATGATCTTCAACTACGGCCGCAATGAGGTCCGCTCCTTTCTCATTTCCAACGCTCTGTTCTGGCTCGACAAGTATCACATCGACGGATTACGGGTAGATGCGGTGGCCTCCATGCTCTACCTGGACTATTCCAGGGAAGAAGGACAATGGATTCCCAACAAGTTCGGCGGCAGGGAAAACCTCGACGCCATCCATTTCCTTCGCAAGACCAACGAGGTGGTGCATGGTGTCTTTCCCGGTATCCTGACCATTGCCGAGGAGTCCACCTCGTGGCCCATGGTGTCGCGTCCCACCTATCTGGGCGGCCTGGGCTTCAGTCTCAAGTGGAACATGGGCTGGATGCACGACACCCTCCACTACATGTCCATGAATCCCATCTATAGAAAATTCCATCATAACGAGATGACCTTCGGCATGCTGTACGCCTTTCACGAGAACTTTGTCCTGCCCATATCTCACGACGAAGTGGTGCACGGCAAAGGCTCGCTGGTAAACAAGATGGCCGGCGATGAATGGCAGAAGTTTGCCAATCTTCGCGCTTATCTCTCGTTCATGTGGTCCTATCCAGGGAAAAAGTTGCTTTTCATGGGATGTGAATTCGGCCAGTGGCAAGAGTGGGATCACGACAAGGGACTGGAATGGATGGCCCTGAACGCCCCGAATCACCAGGGGGTGCAACGGCTCGTCCGGGACCTGAACCTGGTCTATCGCAGCGAACCGGCCCTGTATGAAAACGATTTCGACTGGAGCGGTTTCTCCTGGATCGATGCCAATGATTCCGACAACTCGGTCTTTTCATTTATCCGCTACGCAAAAAAATCTGATGACTTTCTGGTTATTATCTGTAATTTTACTCCAGTGGTCCGCTATGACTACAAGATCGGCGTCCCCAGTGCCGGACAGTACCGGGAACTGATCAACAGTGATCTCGATATCTACTGGGGAAGCAATGTCAGGCACGAGGGATTGCTGACCAGTCTGGCCGAACCCTCTCATGGCATGGAGCAGTCGCTTTCGGTCTGTCTCCCGCCCCTGGCAACACTCATTCTCAAACCGGTAACCTAGAGGTACCTTGAACAGAAATATCGATGCGGCTGTAAATCTCTCTGACTTTCAACTACAAGCAATGGGTATGTCATGCAACTGAAACTGCGTACAATTATCCTGATCGTCGGTGCCATCCTCCTTTACTTCCTCCTGGCTCTCTACCATGGAAATCTGAAAAAACGGTATGCACTCCAGCCAGTGGAAGACCATGGCATGACCGCGGAAATCCACGATAGCGGGACACCTGAAAAGGCCGAAACGGCTGCCGCCAAACCGGCCGCCCACCCCGGTTCCGGCACGGAGCAAAAAAGCACGCCCAACCAGCTGAAAACAGCTCAGAAAGAGAAACAGAGCCCCCCACAGGAGGCTGCCGCTCCGCCCGAGCAGAAACCGGCCGGCCAGGAACTCGAAAGACGGTTCGCGGAAGAGATCAAGAGGCGGGACGCCCAGCTGCAGAAACTGGGAGAACGACATACCAAGCTGCTCCAGAAGTTCAAGGAACTGCAGGCCCAGTATCAGGCCAGCCTGACCACGATAGCCACCCTCCAGGAGAAGGAAAAGAAACTGGCAGCGGAACTTGAGCAGGCCAGAACCAGCGGCCAGGAAGCCCAGGAAAAAGACAGCCAGGCCCTGGCAGCCGCCAAGGAACAGATCAACGGCCTGACCACGGAACTGAAACAGAACAGGGCTGAACTGGATGCGGCCCAGAACAAGATCGCCGCCCTCCAGGCAGCGCTTCAGGAATACAAGCTGGCCAAAGACAGGGCGGAAAGCGAGGAACAGAAGAACACGGATATTCTGGACGAACTCCAGAATCAGGTCCAGTCACAGCTGGCCCAGATCGGCAGCCTGGAAGCCAGGCTGCGTGAAGCCACCACCCAGCTGGCGTTCCGGGAGAATGCCCTGCGCAAGGCAGAACTCAAGGCCGAGGCCATGCTCCGCTATGGCCAGGAAAAGGCCAAGCTGCTTGCCCCCACCGAACAACGAGTGGCCACCCTGGAAGAGCAGCTGCGGCTGAAAGAAGAGGAAATGGAAAAACTCAACCAGGAGATGGCAGACCTCCAGGAACTCCTGGCAGGCAAGGAAAAGGCCCTGGCAGCCGCCAAGGCAGACCTGGAAGCGCAACAGTCAAGCCTGGAAGAGAAAGAAAAACTCATTGCTGACCTGCAGCAATCACTCGAGGCCGTGAAAACGGAAAATCAGGAGGCGGTCCAGGAAGGCCAGGGACTGGTTCAGGAGGTTGCCGGTTTTGTGGAATCCTCCACCGTCCGCGACAAGGCGGCCAAGGAACTGGAAGCCCAGCTCGCCGCCAGTCAGGAAAAGCTGCAGGCTGCGGAAAAGGAACTGGCAGAACTCCGACCCGCTCTGGCCTCGGCCCAGGAAGAACTGGCCAAGCTGAAGGAAGAAAACTTTGCCCTCCAGGAAGGGCTCAAGGGCAAGGATGAGGTCCTGGCTGTTCTGGAAAACGAGGCTGCCACCCTGAAGAGCACCATCGAGGAAAAAACCGCCCTGGTGGATCAGCTGAACAGCGAACTTGCCGCTCTCAAGGAAAAGGAAGCGGCCATGAAGACGGACATCGAGGCTGCCCAGAATGCCGCGCAGGAGCTGGAACAGCTCAAGGCATCCCTGCAGGAGAAGACCGATGCCCTGGCCAAGGCGGAGGCGACCCTTGCCGAACTGCAAAGCGGCCGGGAAGAACTGACAGCCAAACTGCAGGCTGCTGAGGAGAAAACCAGAGAGTTGGAAGCCCGGCTGGCCGAAACGACGTCCGGTGACAAACAGGCAGAGGAAAGCGAAAAAGAAATCGAGGCGCTTCAGGCCCAGATCAGCGAGTTGACTGCTGCCAGGGACGAGGCCACGGCCAAGCTGACGGCTGCCGAAGAAAAGATCAAGGAACTGGAAGCAACGCTGGCTGCCTCCCAGTCCGATGGTCAGTCCCAGGAGGCCGCCAACAGCGAGATCGAGGCGCTTCAGGCCCAGATCAGCGAGCTGACCGCTGCCAGGGACGAGGCAACGACCAAGCTGACGGCTGCTGAAGAAAGGGTGAAGGAGCTGGAAAGCAAAGTGGCCGAACTCGAGCCTGCAGGCCAGGCCCTCGAGGAGGCACGCAAGCAGGTGGAGACCCTGCAGGCCCAGGTCAGTGAACTGCAGACCAAGCTCGAGGCCGCTGCATCCAGGGAGGCTGATGCCGAAAAGCTGGCTGCACTGGAAAAACAGCTCCAGGAAGCCGAGGCAGCCCGACAGGCCGCGGAAAGCAGGCTGGCTGAGCTGGAGAGCAGAACCGGCGAGCTGCAGCAGTTGCTGGCAGGCAAGGAAGAAGAAAAGAAAAGCATGGAAGAACAGGCTGCGGTGACCGCAGCCAAGATCACCGGCCTGATGACGGCCCTTCAGGAAAAGGAAGCTGCCGCCAAGGCAGCCGAAGAGGCCGCCAGTCAACAGAAAGAGCAGTTGGCTGGCCTGCAGAGCCAGATCGATGAACTGTCCGGGCAGCTCAAGGAAAAGGAACAGGCCCTGGACAAGGCGCGGGAAGAGCTGCAGGCCGCCCAGGCTGCCCGTGATGCGTTGCAGCAGAAAGTGGAACAGGCTGCCGAACAGGCTGCCGCCCTGGAACAGGCAAAAGCCGCGCTGCAGGACAAGGAAAAGGCCCTCCAGGAGGCCAAGGCCAACCTGGAGCAGCTTCAGGCAAAGACCAGGGAACTGGAATCGGTGGCAAACGAAGTGGAATCCCTGAAAAAATCCCTGGACGAGCGGAAAAGCCAGGAAGAACAGCTCAAGGCCAGGATCAGTGAGCTGGAGGCCGAACTGGACCGTCTGCGGCAGGAACGGGATACATTGCTCAAAAAAACCAGCGATTCGGACGGCGATGGAGTGGCCGATGCTGATGACAAGTGTCCCGATACAGTAGCCGGTGCCATTGTCGACCAGAACGGCTGCGAAAAGGACAGCGACGGCGACGGGCTGGTCGACCGGATGGACCTCTGTCCGAACTCGTCTGCAAATGCCGAGGTCGACGAACTGGGTTGCGAAAAGGACGCCATCATCGTTCTGGCGGGAGTCAATTTCCAGTTTGGGACCGCAACCCTGACTCCAGAAGCGAAAAAAAATCTCGACCTGGTGGTCAATATCCTCAAGCAGTATCCGGACATCCGCCTCGAGGTGGCCGGTCATACGGACAATGTCGGTGACGAGGCCAGGAACATGCAGATCTCCATGGCCCGGGCCGAGGCAGTGCTCCAGTATCTGGTCGAAAAGGGAATCGACAGCCAGCGCCTGGTGGCCAGGGGATATGGTCCCAACCAGCCCATTGCCGACAATGCCACGGCCGAGGGCAGGGCCCGGAACAGGCGGGTGGAGCTCAGGAGGCTCGGTCCTGAAGAAGGCGGCAATACCGGGGGCGGGCAGCAGCCGGCGACCGACCAGTAATCAGCAGGTCAACAGGCACAGCGTACCCGGTCACAGAGTACAGGCCACCCCATAGCATTTTTGTAACCGAGCAAACAGCAATGCCGGAAGGGTATGTGGCCCCGCATATCTCTCCTGGCCGCCAGAACCCCGTGATGGGGCCAGGGGAGACTCGTACGAAGATGCGGTGGCCGTGATCACTTACGGCACAGCTCATCCGAGCCGAAGTACAAGCAGGTTGAGGAGGCCGATCAGAAAACCGAGCAGGGCGCCGAAAAGATTGATGTACTTGAACTGCTCTTCCATGATGGACAGAAGCAGGTTCTCCAGCCTGAGCAGGTCCAGGGAGTCGACCTTTTCGGTGACGATCCGGCGGATATTCAGCGAGTCGACGAGATCCGGCACTTCTTTCAAGAGAATGCGGTTGGCGGTCATGAGCAGATAGTCGCTGCCGGCCTGCAGAAGCGGCTCCGGAACAACGCGTTCCAGCTTGCCCAGGGGCCGCCTGAGCGTGAGATCGTCGAGCAGATTCCGCACCAACCTGTCCAGCAGTCCATACACTCTATCCGAGCGGAGCAGCTCGAGCAGACGACTCTGGATCAGTGGCAGCATGACCGGTGATCGCTCACCGGCTGACAGCAGGGTGGCGACCTCTTCCAGCCGAAGGGTGCCATCTGCTGTCACCTCCTCGACAAACCCGGCGAACAGGTCCACCATCTTCTTCCGTACCGATTCAGCCTGGAGCGGCTCCAGGAGGTGTGCGGCCGCGACCGAACAGAGACGCTCCAGCCGTTCTGATCCCACCCTGGCCAGGAGATCCGCCATGCTGGTCTGGAAAAATTCTTCCAAGCGCTCGCCCAGCACCGCGACGATCCGCTCACGAACCGGCTTCTGCCCGATCCACCCGGCCAGCTCCTCCTGCTTCTCGTCCAGGTATGCACCGATCTTCTCCTCGAGAACCGCAGGATCGATGAACCCGCGTGCCATGGCCCCCAAGGGACCCAGACCATCGATGAAGTGGTCGACGGCCCGGCAGATGGCGGCAATCAACCGCCTGCGCACCGGCTCCTCGGCCAGCAGGTCTCCCAGCCTGGCCAGGAGCGATGGCACCTGTTCATGGATCAGTTCGCCGATGAGTTCCTGCCAGGAACCGGGCACGACATCGGCCAGCCGTTTTTCCGCCGCTGCACTGTCCAGCAGCCAGCCATGGATGGTTCGGGCAAGCTGTTCTTCCGTACCCGGGCTGGCCGCCAGCTTCGCCAGCAGCAGATCAAGATAGCTATAGAGCTGCCGCCTGGTTTCCAACGGCAGGACCTCGTTGAGGGAACGACCCGCCAGTTCTTCGACCTGGGCCTGGAAGACAGCCGCGAACGCCTCGGCAAAGGCATCGCTTTCCAGATACCCCCGCACCCCCTGCTGTACCTGGTGACGGAGGGAACGAAGACCGATGCGGGCATGGGACTGGAACCGTTCCGGCACCAGGGAAATCGGCGGCCCCAGTTCCCTGGCGACCGTCTCGCGCAGCCCCTGAACGATAATGGCCTGAAGCTGTTCCTGGAACCGTTCCTCGGAAAGGGCTGCACCGATATCCATGGGGGTAAGCAGATGCCTGCCCACCATCTCGCCGATATTGGCGGCCAGCAGGTGCCGTTTGGCCGGGATCACTCCCGGGGTCATGGGAATCCGGATCCCAAGCAGGTGCCAGGGACGAAGTGGCCTGAACAACATCCGGATGGCGATCCGGTTGGTCAGATAGCCGATAAAGGCTCCGATTACCGGCGGGGCCATCCAGGTTGAAATCAATCCAATATCCATTGTCCCGCGTCAGCCGGTAACTCCGCGCTGGTCAGAATCAGAACAGGTCAAGAAGCTGCGCCGGCCGGTCGATGAGCAGACCGGCCCCGCTCTTCCGCAACTCGTCTGCCGTCCGGAACCCCCACAGGGCCCCGACCGGATACATGCCGGCCCGGCTGGCCGTTTCCATGTCCGTGGCCGTATCACCAAGAAAAACGATCTCCTCCGGCTCCATCTCCAGGCTGGCCGCAATCTCCAGCGCTCCGGCCGGATCCGGCTTCCTGGCGATGCCGGGCCGGTTGCCCAGCACCTGAACGAACGGCCAGGTGGCCAGATAGTGACGAACACAGGCCCCGGTAAAATCGTGGGGCTTGTTGGAGAGGATGTTCATCGCCACCCCGTTGGTTGCCAGGTGATCCAGCATCTCTCCGATGCCCCTGTACAGCCTGCTTCGGACGTTCCAGTTCCTGCCGTAATCCTGGCGGAACCGTTCCTGCACCTGTTCCATGTTCCGCTCTGTGCGCGCGTCTTCCGGAAGGATCCGGCGGATGAGTGTCTGCAGTCCGTCACCGACAAAATACCGATACGCCTCCAGGGGATGGGTGGGAAATCCGCAATCGGCCAGGCTCCTGTTGGCCGCCTCGGCCAGGTCCTGAAGCGAATCGAGCAGGGTGCCATCGAGGTCAAAGATAACGGCCTTGTGAGTCATGCATCTTCCTCTGCTGAGAGCTTGCTGCATCCCGTGCAGGACGCGTCCCGAAAACGGCAGCCAGGCTGCCGCAATACACATAACCGCTCACAGGGTATGTAACCCTGCGGTATATCTACCGTCCAAACTGTAATTGGTCAGAGGTGCTGCAGATTTGCGCGCTCTTTCCCGGCCGCTATAGCCCACTATGCGGCCAGAAGAGAGCGCATGAAGATGCGGTGCCTGTGACCAATTACCAATGCACTGGCACAAGATAAAGCAGAATGCCGAAGCCGTCCAGCACCAATCCGCAACCCGTTCAGGCGGTGGATGCCCTCTGACCTGGACAGCCGGCGACTGCTGAAGTTTATCTTGGAATGTCCCCTAGTTTCTGCTACATTTGAAAATTTCCCATACTTCTGCAACAGCTTCGCCGGATCCGGCCGGACCGGACAACAACCGGAAGCATTCCACACCAACATCACACTGATTCTGAAGAGGACACACGCAATATGACCAACGTAATCGCCCTGGCAGGAAAGGGGGGAACCGGCAAGACCACCACCTCTGCCCTGCTCATCAAGTACCTGCTGTCCCGGAAAATGACCCCAGTCCTGGCTGTAGATGCCGATGCCAACGCCAACCTCAACGAACTGCTCGACCTGGACGTGCACATGACCCTGGGTGAAATACGCAAGGAGATCAAGGGAGACATCCCCAGCGGCATGAGCCGGGACCAGTTCATGGAAATGAAAATCCACCAGGCCCTGATCGAGGACTCCGGTTATGACCTGCTGGTCATGGGCCAGCCGGACGGTCCGGGCTGCTACTGTGCAGCCAACCAGTACCTGGCCATGACCATGGACAAGCTGGCGGAAAACTATGCCTACATCATCGTCGACAACGAGGCCGGCATGGAACACCTGAGCAGAATGAATCTGCGGCGGATCGATCACCTGCTCATTGTCTCGGACCCGTCGGCCCGCGGGATTCTGACGGCCCGGCGTATTGCCGACATCACCGGTCCCCTGCAGTTGGACGTCAAGAACCAGTGGCTCATCGTCAACCGTGCTCCTGATCCGGTCCCCCCTGCCCTGCAGGAAAAAATCGACCAGGCCGTGTCCGAGTCCGGGCTGCCCCTGGGAGGAATCGTTTCCGCCAGTGACGACCTGGTCAACCTGGAGTTGAGCGGCGGTTCCTACCTGTCCCTCGACGAGGACAGCAAGGTCATCCAACAGGCCTTTGCCATTTTTGACCGCATTTTTTCCTGATCGCAGCCGGACACGAAGATCTGACATGCAGCCGGGAACCAGGAAACCAGACACCATGGTCGACCTGATAAAGGTCAGCAAGACCTTTCCCCCCGATATCCAGGCGCTGGCCGATGTCTCCCTGACCGTCTCCAGGGGAGAGATCGTCTTCCTCACCGGCAGAAGCGGAGCCGGCAAGACCACGCTCCTCAGGCTGCTTTGCGGCATGGAATTTCCGGACAAGGGTGTGGTCGAGGTGGCCGGCCGGGATATCGGCAAACTCTCCCGGAGCGACATCCAGGCGCTACGCAGGCGCATCGGCATGGCGTATCAGGACTTCAGGCTGCTCCCCGACCGGACCGTGAGCCAGAACATCGCCATCTCCATGGAGGTGGCCTACCGAAGCAACCAGTTCATCCGCAAACAGGTCCGCAGGCTCCTGGCCGAACTGCGGTTGACGGACAAGCACGGTGCCAGGGCCGGCACCCTGTCCAGGGGGGAACAGCAGCGGGTGGCCATTGCCAGGGCCCTGGCCAACGAACCGGACCTTATCCTGGCAGACGAACCCACCGGCAACCTGGATGCCGAGACCACCGCCCTGGTCATGAACCTCTTTCGCCGCTGCAACCGAGCCGGTGCCACCCTGATCATCGCCACTCATGACCAGACCATTTACCGGCAACCCGGCAACCGGGTTGCCGTGCTCAGGTTCGGACGCCTCCGCTCGGGCAGGCTGCAGGTCCGGAGGTCCGCTCCATGAACGTACTCCTGGCCATCCTCAGGCAGACCGGCCGCAACCTGCGGCATACCTGGCGCTCCCAATTCCTCAGCCTGCTCACCATCTCCCTGTCCGTCCTCATCTTTTCCTTTTTCTACCTGGTCTACAACAATGTCCTCAATGCCGGCAGGCAACTGGATGACGATCTCCGCCTGATCCTCTACCTGGACGGGATGCCCGGTCCGGAACTGCAGGAGGAGTACCGGAGCAAGATCCTCAAGTTCGACGAGGTGGAAAAGATCATCTTTGTCTCCCCGGAACAGGCCTATGCCCGTTTCAAAGAACAGCTGGGAGAGGACAGCGATCTCCTCGACGACATGCCCCGGGACTTTTTGCCGCCGTCCATCGAGATCTATCCAATCCGCTCGCTGGATTCCCTGGCCCGGATCAAGCGGTTTTCCGACTACCTGCAATCCCTCCCCGGAGTACTCAAGGTGCGGTACGGCCGGGAATGGGTGGAACGGTTCTACTCCTTTGTCAAGCTGATGCGGGCCGTTGTCGTTCTCTCCGGCATCCTCCTGGTGCTGACCACCACCTTCATGGTCGCCCATTCCATCCGCCTGTCCCTCCTGAGCAGGGCCAAGGAACTCGAACTCCTCCGGCTGGTGGGGGCAAGCGGTCACTTCATCCGGACTCCCTTCTTCCTGGAGGGTGCCCTGCAGGGGCTGATCGGCTCCAGCCTGGGCGTGGCGGCCCTGTATCTCCTCTTCAACTGGATCAAAATCCGTTTTGCCGGCACTGCCATGCTGGATCTCTTTCCCTTTGTCTTCTTTCCCTTCCCTGTCCAGGTGATGATCGTCCTCATCTCCACCCTGCTCTGTGCCGCCGGCAGTCTTTCCTCAACCAGAAAATTCCTGCGGCTGTGAGACCAACCTGGTTGTTCCATATCCTGCTGGTCTTCCTGGCCTTGAGCGGCCCTCTGGCCGGTAATGCTCCTGGCTCCGGTGCGGGAGCGGACCAGTCCCGGAATTACAGGATCAATATCGGCAGACTGGAAGAGGCGATCAGGCAGCACCAGTCCTGGATAAGGCAGCGGCAAGAACGGGAGCAGGGCTTGCTGGCCGAAATCGGACAGCTGGAAAAGAAAATCCAGGAACAGCAGCAGACCGTGGCCGAGCTCGAAGAACGACTCCGGGCCCAGGAAAAACTTCTGGAACTGAAAAGAAAAGACCGGCTCCAGGCAGAGCAGACCAGGGAACAGGTTCGCCGGCACCTGCAGCAGCGGCTGCGGGTCTTCTATCTGCATGGCGGAACAGGGTTTCTCAACGTGAGCTTTTCCCAGCGCAGCCTGCCGGACCTGATCCTTTTCCAGGAGGCCTTCCGCCGGTTGCTGGACTATGACCGCTCCCTTGCCACCCTCTACCGCAATACCCTGAAACAGGTGCGCAAGGCAGAGGAAGCCATTGTCCTGGAACAGAAACTGCTTCTCGAATTCATTGACGATGCCCGGGAAGCCAGCAAGCAGCTCAACCGGACCAGGGAGGAGAAGGCCCGCCTTGTCCATCGCGTCAGGACCGAAAAACAGCTATATGAACAGGCTGTCCGGGAGATGCAAAAGGCTGAAAGGGAGCTGGAGAAGAAACTCCGCCAGGCAGCTCCGGAAGTTTCCAGCCACGGTTTTGCCGCCTCGAAGGGAAAGCTGCCAGCGCCGGCGCCCGGCAGCCTCCTCCATGGGTTCGGCGAAAAGTGGACAGCCAGTATCGGCGGCCAGGGAGTGAGCCAGGGAATCAGCCTGCAGGTCCGGGACGGCACTCCCGTGCGCGCCGTCTATGGCGGCAAGGTCCTCTATGCCGACTACATGCTGGGCTACGGCAACATGGTCATCATCGACCACGGCGACCACTACTATACCATCACTGCCAGGCTGGAACGGATAGACAAGAAGCGCGGTGATCCTGTGGCGGCCGGCGAAATCATCGGCATGACAGGCTCCATCGCCTCCCTGTTCGGACAGGGACTCTATTTCGAGATCCGGCACGATGCCGTCCCCCAGGATCCGCTCCAATGGCTCAGGCCCGGTCTTTTCGGGAAAAGTTCGGCATCATTGCGGAGTTCTGTTGACAAGAAGGGAAAAATTCAGTGAAATGACAAACTGCAGAAAGACCGGTTGAGGGCCTTGAACAACGCGGCTTTTTGTCCGAGATCAAACCAAATGAAAGATCATACCGCAGTCTGATGGGCAATAATCCAGGGGGAAAATGGACGCCGTGCCGGCTTCCGGCAAAAGAAACGTATGCAACGCCCCCTGTAAACATGGAGATTCATCCGATAACTCCGGAGCGGCGGCTCTTCCCTGCAGGTCAATGACACCATCCAGGGACAGAAGAGCTTCTCCAGGTGTGCCGCCCGGCCATGGAACAAACCCGATGAAACAAGCGATCCTCCTTTTCCTGCTCCTCTTCCTGCCTCTGACCGTGCAGGCCGAGCAGGAGGACATTCAGCAGGAAACCTACAGGCAGCTGGAAATCTTTTCCCACGTGCTGACCCTGCTGCAGCAACACTATGTGGACGAGATCGATCCGGCTGAAGTCATCACCGGGGCCATCAACGGGATGCTCACCTCGCTGGATCCCCACTCTTCCTATCTCCAGCCCGAGGATTTCAAGGAACTGCAGGAGGACACCAGGGGCAGTTTCAGCGGAATCGGTATCGAGATCACCATCCGGGACGGCGTCCTGACCATAGTCTCCCCCATCGAGGGGACACCGGCCTTCGAGCAGGGGCTGCAGGCCGGCGACCAGATCATCCGCATCAACGGTGAATTGACCAAAAACAAGCCCCTGATGAGCCTGGTCAAGAAACTGCGGGGCAAGAAGGGTACCAAGGTCACCATCACCGTCCGCCGTCCCGGCTGGCAGGATGTACGCGACTTTGTCCTGGTGCGGGATGTCATTCCACTCCATTCCGTCAAGGCCATGGTCCTGGAGCCGGGCCTGCTTTACATCCGGATCTCCAACTTCCAGGCCAACACCCTGCACGACTTCAGGAAGGAACTCAACAAGGCCCGCCGCACGCATCCCATCGACGGCCTGATCCTGGACCTGCGCAGCAATCCCGGCGGCCTGCTGGACCAGGCCGTCAAGATAGCCGACATCTTCATCGACGAAGGCATCATCGTCTCCACCAGGGGGCGGAAACAGGAGCAGGACATCGTCTTCAAGGCCCATCGGGGTCCGAAACATCGGAGGTATCCCATGATCGTCATGATCAACGAAGGCTCGGCCAGCGCCTCGGAGATCGTTGCCGGCGCCCTCCAGGACCACCACCGGGCCATTGTCCTGGGAACGGTATCCTTTGGCAAGGGATCGGTGCAGACCATCATTCCCATGCCTGACGGAGCCGGCCTGCGCCTGACCACGGCCAGGTACTACACTCCCAGCGGTGACTCCATCCAGGCCACCGGTATTACCCCGGACATCGTGGTTCCCTTCATCCGGCCCAAGGAGGTAGAGAAAAAGACCAGGAACCACCGGGCCCTGCGGGAAAAGGACCTTCCCCATCACTTTGAGAACGAGACAGCCCCCGCAGACACTGCCAAAACACAGGATTCCATTGCCGAGCAGGAGAGGAAAAAGGTGGAGAAGCGTCTCAGGGAGGACAATCAGCTCCGAACCGCTCTCCTCATTCTCAAGGGGCTGAAGATCGCCGCCAACCAGTGCAATGAAGAGGACCAGGCGGCAGCCGGCACACAAAAGGAACCGGTCACCGCCACGCCCTGATCGCCGCGCCGGTCGGCTGTGCCCCTGGCAGAGCCTTTGTAATTGATCACAGGCACCGCATCTTCACACGATCTCTCCCAGCCGCATAGTGGGCTTTAGCGGCCGGGAGAGATCGTGCAAATCTGCAGCACCTGTGACCAATTACAGTTTGGAAGTAAGATATACCGCGGGATTACATGCCCTGTGATCGGTTACGAGCCTTCCGGTTCTTTTCAGGCTGCAGGTCGGGCAGGCTCCAGGTCAGAGGCCGAGTTCGCGCAGGACCTGTTCGTTGCGGGTCCACTTCTTCTTTACCTTGACCCAGAGACCGAGACGGACCCGGCATCCCAGGAGATTCCGGATCTCCCTGGTGGCTGCCTGCCGGATTTTCGCCAGCATCCGTCCCTGCCGACCAATGACGATACCCTTCTGTGATTTCCGTTCCACCAGGATGGTGGCATGGATCTCCACCTTGCCCTCCTGTTCGTTCTCCTTGAAAGAGTCGATGAGGACCGCCGTCGAATAGGGGACCTCCTCCCTGGTGAGAAGAAACACCTGCTCCCGGATCAGCTCGGCCACAATAAACCGTTCCGTGGCGTCGGTGGGCATGTCGTCCGGATAATATTGCGGCCCCTGCGGGAGGTTCTTCACCAGCTCCTGCACCAGCTCCTCCACCCCCTCACCGTGCAGGGCGGAGACCGGCAGGATGGCGGCAAAGGAATGGAGAGAGGAATACCACTCCATGACAGGCAGCAGATCGGTCCGGGCAAGAAGGTCGATCTTGTTCAGGGCCAGGACCACGGGGACCCGGATGCCTTCCAGGTATTCGCCAAACTCCTGGCGCAGCGAGCGGCGCCGCCTTTCGTCCTGCCGGGCGGCATCGGCCAGGAAAAGGACCACATCAGCCTCCTGGAGCGATTCCAGAGCGATACGAACCATCTCCCGGTTCATCAGTTCCCGGGCCCGGTGCAGGCCCGGCGTATCCAGCATGATCATCTGGTAATCGCTGCCGGTGACGATCCCGAGTATCCTGTTGCGGGTGGTCTGCGGTCTGGGAGTGACAATGGCGATCTTCTGGCCCAGCAGTCTGTTGAGCAGGGTCGATTTGCCGGCATTGGGGGGGCCGACGATGGCGACAACCCCTGAACGGTATTCCCGCTGCTCCTGTTTCTCCCCTGGCTGCACCGGTATTTCTCTCCTCCGGGTTGCAGGAAATTAATGACAAAGCAGGCGATTCCTGCTACTCATCCTTATCTGTGTTTCGGCCGCTTCTTTCCGTTGCAACCATTTTCACCGGAAAATGACAGCAGCTGGCCTCTACCTTACCATGACAGCAAGAGTTGGCAATGCATTTACCCATCATCTCACCGGGAAACCTGGTAGAATACATCGACGGCGGCAGATTCCACTGCGCGGTGGTGCTGCAGGCCGGCGGCAGCAGGCTGCGGATTCTCAACCAGAACGGCCGGGAGATGAACCTGCCCCAATCCCGGGTCCTGACGGTTTCCAGCGACAAACTCTCCCTGAAGGGAAACAGGGAAGAGATCGTCTCGCAGCTGAAGGAGCGGGGCAGCCTCCGGACAGAACTGGCCGGAACCATCGACCTGGAACTGCTCTGGGAACTGGCCGGAGAAGAGGGAACCGGTTCCTTTTCCGCCGCCTACCTGGCAGAACTCTACTTCGGCTCCGGGGTGAGCGATGACCAGGTGGCCGGCTTCCTGCGGGCTGTATTCCAGGACAGGCTCTATTTCAAATACAAGAACGGTCGAATCGTCCTCCACACTGCCGACCAGGTCGAGCAGATCCGGCACCAGCGGCAGAAGGAGCAGGAGCGGGAAGAACTCCTGGTCACCGGCAGCAAAATGCTTGGTCGGATCATGGAGGGGCAGCAGGTCAGCCGGGAGGAATGGCCGGACAGGGACCGCTGCCTGGCCTGGATCGAACAGTACGTGCTCTTCGGCAACGAGGCCGAGGAGAGTGGTCTGGTCCGCACCCTGCTGAAAAAGGCCGGCCTGACCGCGCCCCATGACGGCTATCATCTCCTGGTCAAGGCCGGTATCTGGCAGCAAGACGAGAATCTTCCCCTCCTCCGCGCCGAACAGCCCACAACCTTTTCGGCCGAGCTGCTGGCCGAGGCAGCCGCAATCCAGGCGCCGACGGCAGAGGAACTCCAGGACGATCCCAGGCGGGAGGACCTGCGGCACCTGAACCTGTTCACCATAGATGGCGAGGAAACCAGGGATTTCGACGATGCGATCCATGTGGAACAGCAGGGAGACGCGATCCTGGTGGGCATCCACATCTCGGACGTGGGCCATTTCATCAGCCCCCAGCAGCCACTCTTTGCCGAGGCCATGGAACGGGCCACGTCCATCTATTTTCCCGAGCAGCAGGTTCCCATGCTGCCGGTCGCCCTCTCCCAGGATGTGCTCAGCCTCCTGGAAGGCGCGGTGCGACCGGCCCTCAGCTTTCTGGTCACCCTCTCGCCTGGCGGCGAGATCCTGCGGAGCAGGATCGTTCCCAGTATCATCCAGGTGAAAAAAAGACTGACCTACCGGGAGGTGGACCAAATCATCGGCCAGGACCGGGACCCCGACCTGAGCCTTCTGAACACTGTCCGGCAGCGGTTGCGTCAGAAACGGGTCGAACGGGGCGCCCTTCTTCTTTCCCTGCCCGATGTGGTCATCCGGGTGGGCGATGATCGGGCGGTGGAGGTGGAGCTTGCTCCCGTGGACACGCCGGCCCGCAACCTGGTCTCGGAACTGATGATTCTCGCCAACTCCGTGGCGGCTGACTACCTGTGCGCCCAAGAGGCACCCGGCCTGTTCCGTTCCCAGCCGCCGCCCAGGAAACGGCTGATCAGCGGAATCACCAACAGCATGCAGGACATCGCCTGCCAGCGCCGCTATCTTTCCCGCGGTGAGCTGACCACCCATCCCAAGCCGCACAGCGGCCTGGGCCTGAACAGCTACACCACGGTGACTTCACCTATCCGACGGTTTCTCGACCTGGTCATGCAACTGCAGATCAGCCACATGATCCGCGGCAAGGGCATCCTCTTTTCCAGCAGCGATTGCAGAAATTTTGCCGGTATCATCCAGCAGAAACTGAGCCGGGCCAACATGGTCCGCCAGCAGCGGCACCGGTACTGGATCCTCCGGTACCTGGAAGGCAAAGAGGGACAGCGGGTCAATGCCATGGTGGTCAGCCGCGGACCGAAACGGGTGCATCTCCTCCTCGCCGACTGCCTGTTTGACGTGGATCTTCCGGTAAACCCGTCCTTTCCTGTCGATCCAGGGGACACGGTCAAGGTCACCATCGTCCGTTCCAAGCCCCTGGACAATGTCCTCAGGGTCGACTGGTAGCGACAGATTCAGGAAAACAGTTCGGCTTCCCTGAAGAGAGCAGCCTGGCGATCTTTTTCCGAAAGGAGCGGCTCACCGGCCAGCGGCCAGTCGATGGCCAGGTCGGGATCGTTCCAGAGGATGGCCCGCTCATGCTCCGGAGCATAATAATCTGTCGTCATATAAAGAAACTCGGCAGCGTCGGAAAGCACCAGGAAGCCGTGGGCAAAGCCCTCAGGAATCCAGAACTGGCGTTTGTTTTCAGCCGAGAGACGGACGCCGACCCAGCGGCCGAAATATGGCGAGCCTCGCCTGATATCCACGGCAACATCGAACACCTCGCCCAGGATGACCCGCACCAGCTTCCCCTGCGGCTGCCGGATCTGATAGTGGAGTCCCCGCAGGACGTTACGGCCGGAACGGGAGTGATTCTCCTGAACGAACCTCGTCTCCAGGCCGGTCTTTTCCTGCCAGCGGCGCTGATTGAAACTCTCGAAAAAAAAGCCTCTGCTGTCTCCAAAGACCCTTGGTTCGATGACCAGCAGGTCCGGGATGGCTGTCTGGCGGATCTTCATTGGTTATGGTCCTGCATTCCGGTCTGTCGTCTGCCTAGCGGCCGGCATACATGGTTTCGTAATACTGCTGATAGGAGCCGTCGGTCACCGAGTCCATCCATTCCCTGTTGTCCAGGTACCAGTCCACGGTCCGGGCCATTCCCTGCTCAAAGGTATGGGCCGGCCGCCAGCCCAGTTCCCGCTCGATTCTGGAGGCATCGATGGCATACCGCCGGTCATGGCCGAGCCGGTCGCGGACAAAGGTGATCAGGCTCCGGCGCGGCCTGCCCGAAGGCAGTGGGCCGACCCGCTCGTCCAGCATGTCGCAGAGCAGTTCCACGACCTCGATGTTCTCCTTTTCATTGTGCCCGCCAATGTTGTAGGAGGAACCGACCCTCCCCTGTTCGATCACCCGGACGATGGCCTCGCAGTGATCCTCCACATAGAGCCAGTCCCGGACATTTCTGCCATCGCCGTATACCGGCAGCTCCCGCCCCTGCAGGCCGTTGTTGAGGGTGAGAGGGATCAGTTTTTCCGGAAACTGGTAGGGACCGTAATTGTTCGAACAGTTGGTGATCAGGACAGGCAACCCGTAGGTATGGAAATAGGCCCGGGCCAGATGATCCGAAGATGCCTTGGAAGCCGAATAGGGAGACCGGGGATCGTAACAGGTCTCCTCGCTGAAGTATCCCTCCTCTCCCAGGGAGCCAAAGACCTCGTCAGTGCTCACGTGCAGGAAGCGGCATTGGCTGTTATTCCGTGCCCAGTGTTCCCTGGCCACATCCAGCAGGGTGAAGGTGCCAAAGATATTGGTGCGGATGAACTCCGCCGGACCGGTAATGGACCGGTCCACATGGGACTCGGCGGCGAAATGGACCACTGTATCGATCCGGTAGCGGGCAAAGAGATCCGTCACCAGTTCCCGGTCACAGATGTCGCCCCGAACGAACCGGTAGGCAGGTCGATCAGCCACGTCGGCCAGGCTGGCCAGGTTGCCGGCATAGGTGAGTTTATCCAGGTTGATGACCTGCCACTCGGGCCGTCGATCGAGTAGCAGGCGGACAAAGTTGACCCCGATGAACCCGCAGCCACCGGTGACCAGTACAGTACGTTTCATGCAGACTCCGAAATCCGTAGAGATACATAGTGATTGCACGCCCCGGGACGGGCGCCGCAGATGTCAGCAGAGGGGACTATACCAGGCCTGATAACCACCTGTCAAACAGGCGAAACGTTACAACGACAGATCCAGCGGACTTTTTGCCTCTTTCAGGGTAAGGCTTTTCACCGTATGGGTGTAGATCATGGTTGTCCGTACATCACTGTGGCCGAGAAGTTGCTGAATAGTGCGGATATCATAGTTTGCCTGGAG
>CAZVDY010000037.1:0-19330 GCA_964626235.1 uncultured Desulfobulbaceae bacterium
ACTGCGGAATGGCGATGGCAGCCAGAATACCGATAATCGCGACCACGATCATCAGTTCGACCAGGGTGAAACCGGTGTTGTCCTTGTGTAACTTGGTCAGTTGTCCACGTGTCATGTCTATACCTCCATGTAGTGTTTGAACGCGAAGTCTATCTCAACTTCTCTTTTCCTGCCTGGTTCCTGGTATAGCAGGCGGCGTGCCAACAGCCCAGCAGGAGGTCGACAAATCGGTTTTCCTGCTCTCTATCAACACATTACAGGACAGCTGCCCGTCGTGGCTCTCCGTGGCAGGGCTGCCGGATCCCGGCCTCCATGGACCAAAACTGACATTTTTTCCCGTCCGGGTGACAGATTTTGTCAGCAGCGGCAAAACACCGTGTGTAGAGTAGACCGCTCATGACAACAGATTCCAACGACTATGCCCCGCCGCACGCGGCTCCTTCATAGCAGATGGTTTTCTCTTCGCAACAGCGCCCCCTCGTCGAACCGGACCTGCGGTTTTCCCGCATCCGGCTCACCTATCGCATCGCAACCTTGGCAGGCTTCCCCATTCGGTTGGAGGGTCGCCACCACCGTACGTGTAACGAGGCCGAATCGAGTTCACAAATATTACGGCCTGCACTCTATCTGACCCTGCGGCCTGTTCCGACCCTGCTTGACGACTCGGGTTATCCCTCACCGCCGGCTCGGCGACTTCGCGGTGAACAGGCAATTACCGCGGATGGCATCGCAGCCACCAGGATTGCCAGAGCTTCGCCTGGCACACAACCGCTCACAGGGCTTGTAACCCCGGAGTATATCATGCTTCCAAACTGGAATGTCACTGGTGCTGCAGAGTTGTACGATCTTCCTGGCCGCCATAGCCCCACTATGCTGTCAGGAGAGATCATGTGAAGATACGGTTCCTGTGATCAATGACAACACCGTGGCTATCGGGCAGAGGCCACGGAAACCCCGGTCCACACACATACCGTCTTGACGCCTCCTGCACTTCAGGGTACTACATGCCCTCACAAGACCGGCAGAAACAAAATTGCAACCCCCTGTTCCGCAGCAGACAGCCCGTGAGCCTACTGACCAAATACATTCTCAGGTTGTTCGTCAAAAACTTCCTGACCATCGCCCTGAGCTTCATTGCCATCTATCTGCTCATCGACTTTTTCGAGAAGATAGACAACTTCATGGAAAAGGGAAAATCCATGGGGCTGGTGGCCAAGTTCTTCCTGCTCAACATTCCCTTCATTCTCGAGCAGATGGGACCGGTCTGCATCCTGCTGGGCGGGGTGGTCACCCTGGGCATTCTCAATCACAGCAATGAACTCATCGCCCTCAAGGCCTGTGGAATCCCACTTAAGAAAATCACCCGTCCGATCATCGGCGCGGCGCTGGTCTTCACCCTGTTTCTTCTCTCCCTGTCCCAGTTCGTCCTGCCCAGGACCATCGCCACCACCAACCACATCTGGAACGAGGAGGTCAAGGGCCGGGTTCCCCTGGGCATCTACCGCAATGGCCGCTACTACTACCATGGCCACGACGGTGGGTTCTACTCATTCGCCCGTCCCGATCCCAAGAAGGACCATTTTCTCTATTTCTCCTATGCCACCTGGGACAGCGAGTACCGGCTGACCTCGCTCATTGCCGCAAAACAGGCGGTATGGAAGGACGGCATCTGGACCCTGTACGAGGGCCAGGTGGAAACCGCCGTCAAAGGCGACGATTACCATACCGAAATCTTCAGTGTCCGGGACTTCGGTTTTCCCGAGAAACCGGCAGACTTCTTTGTCCCGGAATACCGGGCCCTGGAACTCTCCCTGATCGGACTGTACAGGGAGGCCCTGCGCCAGGACTCGCCCGAGGAAGCCCAGAAGGCCTGGGCAGAGTTCTACGGCAGGATCTCCTATACCCTGCTGGGCCTGCCCCTGCTCCTCCTGGGCCTGCCACTGCTTCTCCTGATCTACCGCAAGTGGGGAAGAGATCTCTCTCTTGCCATTCCCGTCAGCTGCGGCCTGGCATTCGGCTGCTGGGGGGTTTGGGCCACTCTCCAGTCTCTGGCCAAGGCCGGTTACCTCAACCCGCTGGCTGCCGCGGTCTCGATCCACCTGCTCATGGGACTGGCCGGCATCATCCTTCTGATACGGGAAGACACCTGATGCAAGCCGAAACCATGGAAAGCCTGGCCGGAAAACTCGTGGGCATCGTGGGTGTTCCCCCCCTGGCCGTGATCAGGCAACTGCTGGCAGCCGGAGCGGAAATGGTGGACCTGGATGAACCCCAGGTCAGGAAGTCCATCGACCTGACCGCCTCATATCTGCCCAGGGTCTATTGCGCTGTCCTGCGGACCGTGGTCCTCAATGCCATGCACCTGGACCTGGAGGCCATCTTTATCGATGTCGGACCGGGAAAATGCGACTGCGCCCTCCACGTGAGCCGGATTCTGCAACGATTCTGTCCCAAGGTGGTCACGACCAGGAACACGGACAGTACGGGCTTTGGCTATTCCACCTGTCGCTGCAGGATGGACCTGGCGGAAAAGTTCGCCTGCATCACGGCGCATGTACGGAAAGAGACAGCCCCGCCACCCCGTCCTTCCTGTACCCCGACAGCCGGTTTCTGGGGTGTGCCGCCCAGGGATTTCTCCATTCTCTCCCTCTTTCCCGAAACTACCCATGTCTACGGCTGGACCCGCTGCATGGAGAACAAGACCCCGGCCGACCTGGACCTGGAGGCGCATTTCAATCCATCCGTCCCCACGGTCTTCTTTGCCCAGGCGTTTTGCGCCAAGACCGCCCTGGCACGTCACCTGGCCGACCTTCATCCCTGTTCCCTGTACCTGGACTGCGATGTCACGGCCTCCGGTTCGGTACGGGCCAAGATCGAAGCCTTTCTCGAGCTTTCCGGGGCCGGAAAAACAGACTGACCATGCTGCTGGCGGATTTCGGCACCTCATACTGCAAATTGCTGGACACATCCAGCCAGGAGCCGCCCCGGGTGGTCACCACCAGGAGCCTGGGGCAGAATTTTCGGGCCGACCTGGCCACCGGACACAATGCCCGACGGCGATGCAGGCGGTATGTCAACGAACTGACAGCCCTGGCCAGGGGCGGCCGGGAACTGATCGGCAAAGACGACTTTGTCCTGCTGGACTGCGGCAGCCGGGACATCAAGTACGTCCGCTTTGCAAACGGCAGCCTGGCCGACATGGGCTGGAATGCCGAGTGCGGCGCCTCCATGGGATTCACCATCGAGCTGCTGTCGAGATACTATGACCTGGACTATGCCACCCTGCCGGTGCCTGAGCAGGGATTTGCCGTCACCTGCGGGGTACTGGGAATGAGCCACATCTTTGATGCCGTGGTCAACGGCATGCCCGAAGGCGAGGCCGTGGCCAGGTTTGTCCGTGGAATCGCCCTGAACGGTTACAGGTTTGCCGGGTCGCCGGAGACGCTCTACCTCTCCGGAGGCCTTTGCGACAATCCGCTCTTTGTGGCCAGCTTTCCATGCAATCTCATTACATTGGGCCGTTTTGTCCTCCTCACGGGGCTGCAGACCTATCTCACCTCAGACAGAGAGCGAACATGATGATCCAGCCGGGCAGGGTCTATTCATGCACGTTTTCCTCCTGGAAGGAAAACCTGTCCATGCTCCTGGACAGGGCAGGCCTGCCCGACCATCTCGACAGGCGGCCGGTTCTGCTCAAGCCCAATCTGGTTGAGGCCATCGAACCTCCGGTCACCACCCCGGTGGAGCTGGTGGCGGCCCTGATCGACTACCTCCGCTCCAGGACAACGAACCAAATCCTCATCGGCGAAGGATGCGGCGCCCTGGCCTATGCAACCGGCCATGCTTTCGACTGCCTGGGATACACCCGGCTGGCCGCCGAGAAACAGGTCGACCTGATCGACCTGAACCACGAACCGTGCCGCCGTCTCCGCCGACCCGACTGTAGCCGCTGGCCAGAGCTGTACCTGCCCGGAATCGCTCTGGACTGTTTCCTCATTTCCTTGCCCGTGCTCAAGGCCCATACCCTGGCCGGCGTGACCCTGGGGCTGAAAAACATGATGGGTCTGGTGCCGCCAAGCCACTACCGGCAGGGCAACAGCTGGAAAAAATCCGCCTTTCACCACGGCATCCAGGAGGCGATCGCCGATCTGAACCGATACCGCTCTCCAGATTTCACCATTCTTGACGCCAGTGTGGGCATGGCCGAGGCCCATCTGTGGGGACCACCCTGCGATCCTCCGGTGGGCAAGCTGCTTGCCGGGTACGATCCCGTGGCCGTGGATGCCTGCGGAACCGGGCTGCTCGGGCGTTCATGGCAGCGAATCGGCCACATCCGGCAACTGGACCGGGAACTTGGCCGGGCCGATCCCCTGGAGATTGTCCTGGTGAATGATCCCGGAGCACCAGGAAAAAGTTGATCAAGGCAGGATTTAACGATACAACTGCAGTAGGACTCCTGAAAAAGTGTCTTGCTGCCCGATGCCTGGTAGCGGGAACCATTTTTTCCTCGGAATAGGTTACATGTGGTTGCGGAAAGAGGTTGCCCTGCCTTGATCCCGCACAAAGAGCCCGGTTGCTCAGGGCACCCGTCAAAACCCTTTGCTGTAAATCATTTCCTGTTCTCCTCCTGTAGCGGATGACCGATCCCAATTCCATACTGCAGAACCTGAAGGTATCCGGCAATCTGCCCAGCATGCCCCAGGTCCTGGTGCAGCTCATCGACGCCTGCCACCGGCGGGAAGTGAATCTCCAGGAGGTGGCGGAGATCGTCGAAAAAGACGCCGCCCTGAGTGCCAAGATTCTCCAGCTCGTCAACTCGGCCTTCATCGGTGCCCGCAACGCCTTCACCGACACCAGGCAGGCAGTCATTTATCTCGGTGCCAACACGGTAAAAAATCTGGCCATCAGCGTCTCTGTGCAACAGGTCTTTCGCAAGGTGAAAACCAGGGGCCTGCTGTCCATCGACCGGTTTTGGTACCATTCCTGCCAGAACGCTGTCCTGGCCCAGAAGATCGCCCAGCAAACAGGATACGAAACACCGGCCGAGGCCTATCTGGCCGGCCTGCTTCATGACATCGGCAAGCTCCTGCTCTGGATGGCCTTTCAGGACAACTACGCTCCCCTGCTTCTCAAGGGGGTCCGCTGCCACGGCGCCAGGCTCTCCTTCCTGGAGCAGCAAAAGCTGCACATAAACCACTGCGAAGCCGGCGGCTGGCTGGCAGAGGAATGGCATCTGCCACCCCTGCTCGCCGATGCAATCCGCTATCATCACCACCAGGTGGAAGAGCTCAAGGAGGGGCTGCCGCTGGTCCGGATCACCTACCTTGCCGACCTGCTCAGCCACGTGGAGGAACCGGACGAGGAGTGCGAAACAGCAGCCGACCTGTTTTTCGGTCTCAACAGCAGCCACCTCAGGACCATCGTCCTCGGGGTCGAAGATCAGGTGGCTGAAATTGCTGGCAACATGGGGATCCGGATCCCGAAAAACCACCGCACATCCATGGAATCGGACCGGGAAAGCGAGGAGGCGCACCGGGAGACCTCCCGCGGCCTGCTGAACCGGGTCCGGGACATCACCCAGATCACGGGCCTGCTGGATAACCTGCTCCAGGCTGAAGACAGGGAGCAGATCGTCACCATCATCGAGCAGGGCCTGAAGATCCTGTTCAACGAATCCAGCCATCTGCTCCTCCTGTTCGACGCAGACCAGAGCCTTTTCCGGGGCGTGGTCCCGCCGGAAAACCCGCTATATCGGGACGCCGGCAGGATCACCTTTCACCTGCCCAGACACCGCGACAGCCTGGTGGGACAGGCTGCAACCAGCCTCCGGATCAGGCACAGTTTCATGGGAGAGGTTCCGGAACAGGGCAGAAAGAACCTTCTGGACGTCCAGCTCACCAACCTCCTGGGCAGGGATGGCCTCGTGGTCGTGCCCATGAGCCACCAGCAGGAACTGGTGGGATTGATGGTTATCGGCGTCCACAATGATTCCCACCAAACACTTCTGGGCCAGAGTTCTCCTCTCCAGCTCTTTGCCCGCCAGGCTGCAGCCAGTCTCTACCTGGAAAACCAGCAGCGGCGCCATGAAGAACACCTGGTCACGGAACGGCTGAAATCGGCGACACTGGTAGCCAGGAAGATCGGTCACGAAATCAACAATCCCCTGGGCATCATCCGTAATTACGTCAAAATCCTGTCCATGAAACTGAAAGACGAGACAACGCTCCAGGAGGAGCTGGCCATCATCGATGCCGAACTGGACAGGGTGGGAAGGATTGTCCGACAGCTCAGGGACCTGTCCCAGGACAGCCGGGAGATGCATCCCACTCACCTGGATATTGGCCAGGTCCTGGCAGACAGCATCCGTTTCTTCGAAATGTCGCTTCCCGACGATAACCGGATCAGGATCGTCTTCCAGGAGGACGATACGCCCTGCCGTATCCGGACAGACGGCAACTTTCTCCGCCAGATCATCCTCAACCTCCTGGGGAATGCGGCCGACGCCATGGATAACGCGGGAACGATCACTGTTTCCATGAAAAAACAGGACAACAAACCTGGAGACACGGCCATTCACATCCGCATCAGCGACAACGGTCCCGGCATTCCGGCAGATCTCCTGCCGACCATTTTTCAGCCCGGCGTATCAACGAAGACCGAAGGCCATTCAGGTCTTGGACTCGCCATTGTCCAGAAACTCCTTGGCCGGCTGGGAGGATCGATCACCTGTACCTCAACGGATCAGGGGACAACCTTTGACCTCGTTTTGCCAGATATCCGGACCTGATTTTTCCGTTTCCTGAACAGGTTATCTTTTTTCCCTTTTGCGTAGAAAAAAGGTTTCAATCCTGTGCATAAACTGTAATATAGGAAATTTCAGGGAAGCCGGATTCCGCTTTTTGTTTGGGACGGAACGTTTTTCGGAATCCTGAAGAAACGACGCACGATCCTGCGTCAATGGTTGCCTATCCCCTTGGCAAAACGTATCATGGTGCCGGAGGAACCCAGCCGGCCATGTCCGGAGGAATCAGGTGAAACTGCTTGACAACTGATCAATACAGCCGACTCATTCTGTCAAAACGATCCATAACGCACCGTCGAAAACACGTGGAAACAACTTCTTCCAGCCGGAATCCTCAGCGGCTTCTTTCCACTGCAGACAGAAAAAACGGCGTGTTTATTGCACCGAAGTAGGAAAACCATGATAACGTTGTTGGCGCCAGGGCTTTTCATATACGCTGCAGACAGAAGAAAATGGCCTACTCAGTTCTCATCATCGACGACGAACCCCACTTCTGCAACTCCATCAAGGTACTGCTGGAAGCTGGAAATTACGAAGCAGATACAGCAAATTCCGGCCAGGAGGCCCTGTTCCTTTTCGAGAAGAAGAAGTATGACGCCGCCCTGCTGGACATCGGTCTGCCGGATATCAGCGGCAACGAGGTGGCGGCCCGGCTCAATGAACACTACCCTGACACCGCCGTCATCATCCTGACAGGGCAGGCAACC
Organism: uncultured Desulfobulbaceae bacterium; assembly: GCA_964626235.1. Taxonomy (GTDB): domain Bacteria; phylum Desulfobacterota; class Desulfobulbia; order Desulfobulbales; family Desulfobulbaceae; genus CAZVDY01. The sequence goes on from CAZVDY010000037.1 coordinate 7,510, forward strand.
ATCGACAATGCCATAGCCGCCCTTCGCTCCGGTGTCTACGACTATCTCCGCAAACCCTATGATCCTGAGCAGCTCCTCTGGGTACTGGGCCGGGGCATTCAGCACAAGCGGCTGGAAAAACAGCTAAAGGCCAGCGAGAAACGGTTCAGGCAACTTGCCGAAGCGACCTGGGAAGGAATCTTCATCTATGAAGAGGGTACCCTGCTCCAGGTCAACAGCCAGCTGTGCGAAATGTTCGGCTACAGCAGTGACGAACTGATCGGCAAAAAGATCTTTGATGTCCTTCTCAACCGCAGCTCGATCAAGTCGCTGAACCTGCAGGCCGATCCGGACACCATCGGTCCGTTCGAGGCCCTGGGCATCAAGAAAGACGGCACCACCTTTCCGGTGGAGATCCGCATCAAGTACATCGACTACGACGATCGCATGGTACAGGTCGCCGCCATCCGCGACCGCTCGGACTGGCAACGGGCCATTCAACAGCAACTTGCCCTCCAGGACCAGCTTGCCAGCGCCAAGCGTATGGAATCACTTGGCATAATGGCAGGATCAGTTGCCCATGACCTGAATAACATCATGGCTGGTATCATCATCTATCCAGACCTGCTTCTCCTCGACCTGCCGGAGGACTTTCCCTTCCGGGAAGAGATCAAGCTGATCCGGGACGCCGGTGTGCGGGCCGCTGCCGTGGTCAGCGACCTGCTGACCGTGGCCAGGGGGACCAACTGCCAGAAAGAGGTACAGAACATCAACGCCATCATCACCGGTTACTTCGACTCGGCTGAATGCAAGGAAATAAAAAGGCGTTATCCCGGCATAATCTTTGAATCCGAGTTGGACACCAAACTTTGGAATACCCGCTGTTCAGCGATCCACATCTCCAAATCCATAACCAATCTGATCAACAATGCCGCCGAGGCGCTCGACAACAGCGGCCGGATCAAGATCTGTACCCAGAACCGGTCCGTGGAAAACCCCATCAAGGGGTACGAGACCATTGCCCCGGGCGAATACACGGTGATCACGGTCGAAGATGATGGTCCGGGCATCTCAGAGGAAGACCAGAAACGGATCTTTGAACCCTTTTATTCCAAAAAGGTCATGGGGCGAAGCGGTACCGGCCTGGGGTTGACCATCGTCTGGGACACGGTCCATGAGCATGGCGGCTACGTGGACCTGACCAGCGACAGTTCCGGCACCCGTATCTCCCTGTACTTTCCTGCCACCCATGAACGATTGGCCTCGGCCAGGACCACCTCTTCCTTCACCACCCGGCTGGGCAAGGGCCAGAACGTCCTGGTGGTCGACGACCAGGAAAGCCAGCGGGAAATTGCCCGCCGCCTCCTCGCCAGGTTGGGCTACCAGGTGCATACCGCCGAAAGCGGGGAGGAGGCCATAGAGTTCATCAAGAACCATCCGGTCGACCTGGTTCTCCTGGACATGGTCATGGAGCCGGGTATCGATGGGTTCGAGACCTACAAACGGATCCGTGAACTCGTTCCTGACCAGAAGGCGATCATCATCAGCGGCCTTCCGGACTCCAAGGAGATGGAGGAGGCCAGAAAGCTGGGCATAAGCCAGTTTATCCGCAAACCCTTTTCCCTCCAGGAACTGGGACAGGCCCTGAGTTCGGAAATCCTGAACCAACAGCAGTAGCCGGCACGGCAACGGCTTTCCACACTCTGTTTCCGCGACCCAACAGACCATCGTTGATCCGGGAAAACAGACGGAAACCCATCACAGGATGGGTAAACTGTTTGCGGAATTGGCCGGCCAGAGACGCATTCTGCTTTCCGGGAAGGCAGGAATTCTGTATATTGATGGCACGCCAAAGAGGCCTCCTGAACATCCCTTCAAACAATCGGGAATAATCACTTGAAAAAAATACTCGTCTATCTCGCCGTTCTCTTCCGCTGGCTGTGGCGACTGCTCACCACCGGGGCCACCGTGCTCTCCAGCCTTCTCTTCCTGTTGGTCTGCGTGGTGTTTTTCCTGGCCCTCTTCTATCATCCCGAAGTCAAGGTGGCAGACGGCACAGCCCTGGTCCTGGCCCCCCGGGGCGACATCGTCGAACAGCGTTCGGTCATCGATCCCCTGGCCCAGTTCATCGACAACCTGGCCGGCCGACCCATTGCCACCGAGCTGACCCTGCAGGATATCCTCGATGGCATCGATGCGGCAGCCCGGGACGACCGAATCCGACTGCTGGTGGTGGCTCCGGAGCAGCTCGGCCATGCCAGCCTCAACCAACTGCGAACCATCGGCAAGGCAATAGCGAACTTCAGGAAGAGCGGCAAGAAGGTGATTGCCGTGGCCGACAGGTACACCCAGGGACAGTACTATCTTGCCTCCTGGAGCGACGAGATCTATCTCGATCCCATGGGACGGGTCATTCTCCAGGGATTCGGGGTCTACCGGCTCTATATCCGGGAGCTGCTGGACCGGCTCGGGGTCAATGTGCATGTCTTCAGGGTTGGCGATTTCAAGTCCGCCCTGGAGCCGCTGACCAGGGATACCATGTCGGCAAAGGACCGGGAGGCCAACCAGTACTGGCTGACCAGGGTCTGGGACCTGTTCCGCAAGGACATCGCCGACAACCGCAACCTCCCCTCTCCTGACAGCGTGGATGACCTGATCAACAACCTGGTAGTCCATCTACAGAAGGCCGGTGGAGATACTGCAAAGATGGCCCTCAACAGCGGACTGGTCGACGGGCTCAAGACGCGGCGGGAGATGGAGGACTACCTGAGCTCCCTGGTGGGCCGGACCGAGGACAGGACCACCTTCAAACAGATCGATCTGGCAGACTACCTGCGCCATCTCACTCCTTCCTATATGCGGGCCAAAGGCAACCAGGACCGGATCGGGCTCATCATCGCGGAGGGGACCATCGTCTATGGCGCCAGCGAGGTGGGACAGATCGGTTCGGAAAACCTGGTGGAACAGATACGGCAGGCCAGAACCGACAAACACGTCAAGGCCCTGGTCCTGCGGATCAACAGCGGCGGCGGCAGTGCCTATGCCGCCGAGCAGATCAGGCAGGAGCTGGCCCTTACCAGGGAGTCAGGCAAGCCGGTGGTCGTTTCCATGGGGGCGCTGGGAGCCTCGGGCGCCTACTGGCTGGCAGCCGATGCGGACAAGATCGTGGCTGCCCCTTCCACCCTCACCGGTTCCATCGGCATCTTTGGGGTCATTCCCACCCTGGAGGAATCCCTGGCCAAGATGGGCGTCTTCAGCGACGGCACCGGAACAACGAAACTGGCCGGCTACGGCTCCATTCTCCGCCCCTTTCCAGCGGATCTGGCCCGGGCCACCCAACTCGATATTGAACGGAACTACCGCAGGTTCCTGGAGATCGTTCACCAGGGCAGAAAGATGGATCTGGACGAGGTGGCAAAGATCGCCAAGGGCAGAATCTGGGACGGTCAAACAGCCCTGGAACTGGGCCTGGTGGATCAGCTCGGCACCCTCGAGGATGCCATCAGGGCCGCTGCCGGCCTGGCATCGGTTCCTGAGGATGCGGTGATGCTGATAAGGGAGCGGCCAGGCGGCCTGCGGGGCAGCCTGCAGCGTATTCTCCGACGGAGCCTGGGCCTGTCCGCCCGCCTGTCCGCGGCCACGGAACTCGAACAGGCACTGGCCAGAGAAACCGATCTGTTGCAGCGGCTGCTCCTGCAGGGTAAGGATCCAGGCAACGTCTACGCCCACTGCCTGCTGGAGCATTCCAGGCTCCCCTGATCCTGCCTGTCAACAGGATCCTGTCCCGGGGTCACTTCTCCCCGGGATGCCGGGTCATGTTCCGGTCAGTACGATATTTTCTCTTCTCTGGACGCCTGTTTCAACCGCGCAGATCACGGATAAAGGGGCCAACGGCTGCCGGACCCTGCTCATCGACCAGGCGAATGGTCGCCGTACCGATCACGGCCATATCCGCCCGTCCCTCCAGCATGGCCACATCCTCCCGGCTTCTGATGCCGAAACCGACAGCCAGTGGCAGGTCAGTGGCTGCCCGGCACCGCTCGAGGTAGTGCAGCAGGCCTGCATCCATCTCGGTATGGCGGCCGGTCACCCCCCGCCTGGCCACACAGTAGACAAATCCCCCGCCCTGGACGGCAACCTGCCGCATCCTTGCATCCGTGGAGGTCGGGGTGAAGAACATGACCGCAGCCAGGTTCTTGTCCCGGCTGCAGCGGAGATACTCCCTGCCCTCTTCCGGCGGCAGATCCGGGATGATGAAACCGCGGATGCCGATTCGGGCGGCATCATCGACGAACCGATCCAGGCCGTATCGGAAGACGATGTTGTAGTAGGTCATGAAAAGAAAATGGACACCGGGAAAATCGCGCACCACCCGGGCCGCGAAATCGAAGCAGTCCCGCACCCGGATGCCTGCGGAGAGGGCATCCTGGTTGGCCCGCAGGATCACCGGTCCGTCGGCCATGGGCTCGGAAAAAGGGATCTGCAGTTCAATGCAGTCCACCCCGTTTTCGGCCATCTGGGCGATCACCTGGTAGTTGACATCCAGGGAGGGATACCCCAGCACCAGATGCGTCATGAGCAAGATTCTCTTCTCCTGCAGCCGCTGTCGCAGGTCACGTTCCAGGGTCATGGCTGTTTTCCGCTGTATTCTGCTGCCCGGTCGATGATGAAGGCCTTCCAGGACGGATCGGCAAAGGCGTGGGCAATGGTAAAGATATCCTTGTCGCCCCGACCGGACATGTTGATGATGATGGCCTGGTCCCGGGATAGCCCAGGGGCCTCCCGGAAGGCCTGGACAAAGGCGTGGGCAGACTCCAGGGCCGGTATGATTCCCTCGGTCCGCATGGTCAGAGTGAGGGCATCCAGCACCTCCTGATCGGTGGCTGCCTCGAAACGGACGCGGCCTTCCTCGCCCAGGTGGGCAAGGAGCGGAGAGATACCGACGTAATCGAGACCAGCGGCAATAGAATGGGTATCCAGCATCTGGCCATCCTCGTCCTGGAGGAACATGGTCTTGTACCCCTGGGCCACCCCTGGTGCGGCGCGGTCACCCTTCATCCTGGAGGCGTGTTGATCCGTGTCCAACCCCCTGCCGCCGGCCTCCACCCCGACCAGCTCCACCGGATCCCCGAGAAAGCCCTGAAAGATCCCCATGGCATTGGATCCGCCTCCCACGCAGGCATAGACCCTCGCCGGCAGACTGCCATGCTGCCTGAGGATCTGCTCCCGTGCCTCCTGACCGATGATGGACTGAAACCAGGCCACCATCTCGGGAAATGGATGCGGTCCGCAAACCGTTCCCAGTACGTAATGGGTGTCGTCCATCCTGGTCACCCAGTCGCGAAAGGCCTCGTTGATGGCGTCCTTCAGAGTCCTGGCACCGTCGGTGACCGGTACCACGGTGGCGCCCAGTTTCTCCATCCAGAAGACATTGGGCCGCTGTCGGGCCACGTCTTCCTCGCCCATGTAGATGGTGCAGGAAAAGCCGAATCGGGCTGCCATGGTGGCGGTGGCCACGCCGTGCTGACCGGCTCCGGTCTCGGCAATGACCCGCTTCTTGCCCATCCGCCGTACCAGCAGTCCCTGGCCCATGACATTGTTGGCCTTGTGGGCTCCGGTATGGTTGAGGTCCTCCCGTTTGATGTAGATACGGGCGCCGCCGAAATGGTTGCTCAGGTTTTCGGCATAGGTCAGGGGCGTGGGCCGGCAAGAGTAGGTGGCCATGAGTTCAACGTACTCCTGCCAGAAGGTCTCATCCTGCCGGGCCTTCTCGTAGGCCCGGTTCAGCTCTGCAAAGGTCGTATGCAGGACTTCCGGGATAAACGCCCCGCCCCACTGACCGAAATATCCTTTTTTTTCCATGGTGTCCTGATTCCCGTTATTCATCCTGCCCCCCGATCCTGGCCCGGCAGGCCGTGGCAAAGTCTTCCGGATAATGGCCGCAGATGAAGCGCAGCTGCGCCTCGCTGAAAGCCCCCATGGACCAGGGCAGTTTGGGCAGAAAACTGTACAGAAGACGTTGGCCGTTGGCAAGCCCCAGCCGTTTCGAATATTCGATGGTGCTGACCATCTGCACGCCCAGCCGGGCAAGGACATGCTGGGCCAGCAGGATGCCCCGGTCGATGGAACGCCGTACCCGGACGTCGGCCTCCACGACATTGCCCACCGGTTCCCCATCCCGGTCGGCCGTGACCATGAGCTGCAGTTCCCACTGGGAAACCTGGGCCTTGGGGACAAAGAGCAGGACGTGGTCATCCCTCCAGACGGCCAGATCTGCCTCCCCGTCCCGGCCGTCGGTGCGCTGATTGTTCCGGATGGCTTTCAGGTAGTCGCTGAAAAAATCACTGCCATACTCTGCCGCATAGGCTGCAACGACCTCGGCCACCATATCACCGCTGGAAAACGGCCGCACGCTGTCCCCTCCGGTGGTGGGCACCTCGCTGCCCACCAGGGCATACTGTTGATGGATCATCTGGTGCGAGGCATGAAGGCGGTAGCCGGAACCGGAGAAATCATAACCGAAATTCCATCCCCACAGGGTGGCGGCCTGCAGATCGGTCTCCTGCAACCGTTCCAGGATGCGGAGACGAAGCGTTTCCAGCTCCTCTGTCGAGAGCCGCCGGCGCCGGGTACCCACCTCGATGCCCAGTTGTCCGGCCAGGTTCACATAGATACGCTGGTAATAGAGATGCCGCAGGCCTTCCATGTCGGTGCGGTCCAGATCCCTGGTGTGATAACGGACCGAGGTATGGGCCATGTTGGCTGCATAGTGTCCCCAGGGAATATAGGAATTGCGACGCAGATACTCGAAGATCCGGGTATCGCCATGCTGCCAGTCGCCGACGATCTCGCTACCGCCCTGGACGCCGGGGCGGAGGACCATGACCTCCTTGTACCTGTCCGGAAGATATGGATTGTTGGCTATGGTCTCGAAGAGTTCAAAGTCATCGATGACCGCCTGGAACTGCTCGCCCTGCTTGCGGTAGCAGAGACCGGTGGGGCGACCCTGGCGGTCGAACTCCAGCCGGCAGCAGGATCGGGCGAGGAGAACCAGTTCGTCGGGGTCTGTCGAATTGGCAGCCAGGTCGTAGAGCAGGGGTTTGGGCAGGTCCGCCAGGATCGACTCGGCCTGACCGCTGTCCTGCAGACGGTCGGTAAGGAGTTGGAGGAGGGAACATTGCGGAGCCGGCTCCATTCCGATGGCCGCCGGGTCACCGGCCCGGGCGTCAGCCCACCCGGAATCGATATAGGTTGTTCCACGGAACGGCAGCGGATTGGCGATCTCGTAGATCCACCGTCCTGCCCTTTCCTCGATGTCCTGATCAGGAAAATTGTTCCGGTTGTCCACCCCGGTTCCATCTTCCAGGTGCCCCAGTTCCATGACAAAGGAATCCCGCCGCAGATTCGCCACTGTGAAGGCCGGCCGATGCAGGCCGACCAGAAACCGGCCGTCCGGTTGTACAGATGTTCGTATCATGCTGTCCTGATGAACTTTTTCTGACAATGAAAAAATTCTGTTTGCTTCCGGAAAAATTTTCTGCACATAATAGACTAATCCGGGGCAGAAATCATCTCTATTCCTTCAGGCGGGCTATGGGCTTTCCAGAAATTTCCTTCCGAGTATGCGAGACCCGTCACTGCCCCCTGTACCGCTTCGGAGACTGTTTTGCAATATCCGGCATCGCCATCCACCTGGAAAACAGGACAGACCAGTCTTTCATCAATACCACAGTGATACACCTTCCGCCGGGCCGCGAGGTGTGCAAGATCCTCTCCGGCGACCTCACCAGAATCATCATCTCTTATGAACGTTCAGACAAGATCCCGGACTGCATGATCACCTGCAGCGGCTGCACCGGTTCCCTGAAGCTGGAGCATCTCCAGGAGCAGGCAGAGGAAGACGAGCCGGCCGGGCAAAGCAACCAGATCGGCTCGATCATCCACATGCTCTCCAACTTCTCATTTTTCCGGAATATTGACGAAAAGAACCTCAACGAGGTGGTCCGGTTCTTCAGCCTGCTGGAGTTTGACCGCAACGAGATCATCATCAGGAAGGGAGAACCGGGCGGCAACTTCTATATCGTGGTCTCAGGAAGGGTGGAGATCCTCAACGACACCGGCATATCCATCGCCTCTCTGGGGCGGGGCGAGGTCTTCGGAGAAATGAGCCTGATCTGCGAGGAACGTACAGGCGCCACCGTACAGGCGAGCGAGGCGGCCAGGATACTTTCCATCGACCACCGCCACTTCAGAAAGATCCTGCAGAAGTACCCGGGGGTGCAACTCTATTTCACCCGGCTGCTCGCCAGACGGCTGGCCAGTTCCAACCGGATCCGCTCTGAAGAGTATGCCTCCGGAATCATCGGCAAACTGGAGGAGATCCCGCCCGAGGCCCTGTTCCAGACCCTGCACATCAACAACAAGACCGGCATCCTCACCATCACCGGTCTGCCGAACAGCACGGCCCGTTTCTCCATCCGCCACGGCGCCCTGATCAAGGCCTCCTATGGAGGGAAAAAGGGCGAAGAGGCCTTTTACGAGGTCCTGCGCAGCAAGAAGGGAAGATTCCGGTTTACCCCAGGATTGCCCCCCGAGGATTTTGAAATTCCGGAAATCGGGTATTTCATGAAACTCCTCATGGAGGGACTGCAGCGTATCGACGAACAGACCCCGCCCAAGATCAACTGAGCGCATTTTCCCACCTACATTCCGAGACGATGCAGCAGGTTGCGCCAGTCCCGCTGATCAAACCGTACAAGGCCGGCATCCCGGGCGATCCGCAGGGCCTGGCGGTATTCCTCCGGCCGCAGGGACCGGTTGATTTCCGGAAACTCGGTCGCCCGGTGACAGGGCCTATACTGATCCATGATGTTGACATAGGTATTTGGGGAGATCTCCCTGGCAAGAAAGGTCATGATTTCCCTGGTTTCATCCAGAAGCCCCGGCATGACCAGATGACGGACCAGCAGACCGTGCCGTGCCAGGCCATCGGGTGCAATATCCAGGTCCCCCACCTGGCGGTGCATCTCTTTGATCGCCTTTTTCATGACTTCAGGATAGTTTCTGCTGTTCGTATAGCGGCTGCTGCTCATACTGGTCGAGAATTTGCAGTCGGGCATATAGATATCGACCAGACCGGCCAGCAGGCGAAGGGAGGCCACCCGGTCATAGCCACTGGAGTTATAGACCACGGGAATCTGCAACCCTTCACAGCGGGCGATACGGATCGCCTCCCTGATCTGCACCACCACGTGACTCGGAGTGACTAGATTGATATTGTGGCAACCAAGACTCTGCAGATGGAGCATGATTCCGGCCAACTGCTGACCATCCACCCGCTGTGCCTCCAGATCGTCTTCCGGCCGGATGTGACTGATATCGTGATTCTGACAGAACACGCAGTGCAAATTGCAGCCGGAAAAAAAGATCGTTCCGGAACCGTGTCGGCCGACCAGTGGCGCCTCTTCGCCAAAATGCGGGCCAAAGGAGGCGACCAGGGCATCACTGCCCACCCCGCAGAGGCCGGTCTCTCCGGCAAGCCGGTTGACCCGGCACCGGTGCGGGCAGAGAACACAGGAGGAAAGCGGCTTGCGCGAGAAAAAATTTTTTTCCGAATGATCCATCGTCGATCTCAAGAATGCTTATATTCTTCTAAGTACCAGGTAGAGGATAAAGAACTCAACGTTTTTGGCAAAACCCGACAACTAGCCCAAGCCAGGGATAAGGGTTCATCTTCTCTGACAACAGGAGTATTACCATGAATCACCTGTTCCCCGCACAGCATGCACTGAAAAACAAACTTGTTTTGCTCTGTTTGCTGTTTGCGGTCTGCATACCCTCCGGAGCTGTTGCGGGAATCGCGCCCGATCTGTTCATCCCCTTGCCCACCTCCCTGGCGGCAGACAGGAAGATACCGGTCAATCCCACTGTGGCCAGGGAGGAGCTGGTCCTCGTCAATTCCGGTCTGCTGCAGGCCGACCGCAAGGGCACGGCCGGGATGATCCAGGAGAAAAGCTTCCGGATGGACCTGTTCGGCCAGCCCCTGACCATCAGCTTCAAAAAAACCGATTCCATCTCACCGGGCAGTCTGTCCTGGATCGGAACTGTTGCGGAATACCCGGACAGCGAGGTCATTCTGGTCGTTAAAGACGATGTGGTCCAGGCCAATATCGTCTTTGCAGGCTCTCGATACCATATCCGTTATGTCGGCAATAGTCTTGGCCAAGCTGTCCATGCCCTCCAGCAGATAGACACGAGCAGGTTCCCACCCGAACATCCGCCAGGTTACGAAATCGGGGGAATCGTGGCCGGGGATGTTGTTCAGGGAGACGACCCCCTTGTTCCACCGGCCAACCCTGATCCGCCTCCCCCGGTGGACGGGGCAGGCTGCATCATCGATGTGATGGTGGTCTATACACCGGCGACAAGAAACAGGGTCGGCGGGACCACGGCAATCAACAACCTCATCGACCTGGCCATCACCGAAACCAACCAGGGATATGCCAACTCAGGCATCAACCAACGGATGAATCTGGTGTATCGTTCTGAAATCGATTACGATTCGAATACATCTAGTCCATTTTACGATGCCCTGTACCGGTTACAGGACGGCTCGGACGGCTATATGGATATCGCCCATACCTGGCGGGACACCTACAAGGCCGATCTGGTCAGCCTGTGGATCGACAACGGCAGCTACTGCGGCCTGGGATACGTCGGTCCCCACCCTGATTACGGGTTCCAGGTGACCCGTTACGACTGTGCAACCGGTTACTACAGCTTTGCCCATGAATTCGGTCACAACCAGGGAGCCATGCACGACTGGGCGGTCGATTCCACCGACGGGTACATGCACGGCTACGTGGATACGGTCAACGACTGGCGGACGATCATGGCCTACAACAACAGCGACTGTCCTGGAGGGTACTGTCCTCGGATCAACTACTGGTCCAATCCCGACAAAACCTACAACGGAGCGCCCATGGGGGTACCGGCCGGAGAGCCGGAAGAGGCAGACAACAGGCGGTGGCTCAATGAGACCGCCTACACGGTGACCAACTTCCGCTACCAGAACACCACCTATTCCCTGCCATCCAACCAGTGGCACCAGATCGCCATTCCCTATGCCTTGCCGCTTGGTACCAATACCGTGGAACTGGTCTTTGGCGATGATTTGCAGGACGATCCGGGGAACAGCTCCCTGGGCACCAGGTGGGCCTTGTTCCGGTATGATCCTCTCGATCAGGAATATGTCATGCTCCAGCCGACAGAGCCCCTGCAGCAGGGGGTCGGCTACTGGATCATCCAGGTAACCGGTAGCCCGGTGACCCTAAGCCTGCCGACCGGGATCAGCCCCACACCGGTCATCGCATCAGGAGCATGTACAGCCTCCAGCGGCTGTGCAGAGATCGCCCTGGCCACCCGGGCCGGTGCAAACCAGTGGCAGATGCTGGGCAACATGTTTCCCCAGGATAAAGCGCTGGCCAGCCTGATTGTCAGGGACACGGGGAGCTGCTTTGATGGCTGCACCTTTGCCGAGGCAGCCGAGACCCATGACCTGGTCAACAACGAGGTCTGGCACTACAATCCGACAACCGGCAGCTATGAGGGCATCACTCCTTCCGGATCAACAAATAACTATTTGAAGGCCTGGTACGGATACTGGCTGGCCACCAAGGCAGATGCATATGGCTCGAATCCGGAGCTGCTGACCCCCTCCAACTGACTCACCGGCCGGGATGAGGGATAATAAAGGCCCGTTGCGCTGAATGCGAGCGCAACGGGCCTTCCCGGCCTGCAATCCCTCCTTGCCTTCTTCCTGCAGACCTGTTTGATTCGACCG
>CAZVDY010000038.1:0-43988 GCA_964626235.1 uncultured Desulfobulbaceae bacterium
CCTCTCCCCCATGCTGGGCGCCTATCAGCCAGCATCTATTCTCGGGACAGTCAGGATGATAAAAAATATAGCAAAAGTAAGAACTTATCCATACATGATCCATCGTCTCTGAGAGGAGGGGGGCAAGATGAGTGCAAGATGAGGGGTCAGGTCTTGTTTTTTGCATAAAATGATAGAGGAGTGCAAAAAACAAGACCTGACCCCAGAATGCGAAAAACAAGACCTGACCCCAGAACGTATTCAGCCGGCGTTGCGGATGCAGGCCAGCATCTCCCGGACCGCCTGGTCGAGGCCGACGTAGACGGCGCGGGTGATGATGGCGTGGCCGATACTCAGCTCCTCGATGGTGGGCAGGGCGGCGATCCGGGGGGTGGTGCGGTAATCCAGGCCATGTCCGGCGTTGACCCGTAGGCCGCTTTCAAAGGCCGTCTCGGCTGCCTGTTCGATGAACCGGAATTCCTGCTCCTGCTCCTCTGCTGACCGGGCCTCGCAGTAGCGGCCGGTGTGCAGCTCCACAAAGGTGGCCCCGCAGTCCCTGGCTGCCTTGATCTGCTCTTCATCCGGATCCACGAACAGGGAGACCGGAATGGATGCCTTGTCCATCTTGGCGATGGTCTTGCGGATCTTCTTGCTGTTGGCGATCACGTCCAGGCCGCCCTCGGTGGTCAGCTCCTGCCGTTTTTCCGGGACCAGGGTGATCATGTCCGGCCCGATCTCCAGGGCGATGCCGATGATCTCCTTGACCGTGGCCATCTCGAGGTTGAGCTTGGTCTTCACGGTTTTTCTCAGCAGGCGGACATCCCGGTCCTGGATATGACGACGGTCCTCGCGCAGGTGGACGACGATACCGGCTGCACCGGCAAGCTCGCAGATTCCGGCGGCCAGGACCGGATCGGGTTCATCGATTCCCCGGGCCTGGCGGACGGTGGCGACGTGATCGACGTTGACGGCTAGGTGTGGCATGGTGTGGCTCCTTGTGTGAGTGAGTTGCGTAAACAGGTGTTCTTCCATGCGGGCCATCCGGGCGGCCTCTTCGCCGGAGGCCTCGTGGTCGTGTCCCAGGAGGTGGAGGAGGCCGTGGATCATGAGTTCGGTCAGGCGGCGGTGCAGGGTGATGCCCCTGTTCCGGGCCTCCCGCTCCGCCGTCTCCACGGAGATGAGAATGTCTCCAAGCTCGTTGCCGGCCAACTCAAGGTGGGCTGCCTCCATGCCCGCCTGAGCCGGAAAGGAGAGAACGTTGGTCGGACCCTTCCTGTTCCGGTACTGATGATTGTAGGTGGCCATGATCCGGTCGTCCATGAGGACGATGCTGACCTGGGCTTCCTGCCGGCCGAGCAGCTCGAGGAGCCGGGTCCCCCGGTTTTCCAGCAGGGCGGTGCTGACACCATGGCCGGGATGGAGATGGGTGTGGAGGGTGATCATGGCCTCTCCTTCCCGCTGTGGCTGTCCTGGTTTTCGTAGGCCCGGATGATCTCCTGGACCAGGGGATGGCGGACGACATCCTTGCGGGTGAAGCGGCAGAAGGCGATCCCCTGGATATCCCGCAGCAGGGACCTGGCTTCGACGAGTCCGGACCTGGTGTGACCGGGCAGGTCGATCTGGGTGACATCGCCGGTGATGACGGCCCGGGAGTCGAAGCCGATTCTGGTGAGGAACATCTTCATCTGCTCCCTGGTGGTGTTCTGGGCCTCGTCCAGGATGATGAAGGCATTGTTGAGGGTCCGTCCCCGCATGAAGGCCAGGGGCGCGATCTCGATGATCCCCCGTTCAACCAGGTCGTGGGCCTTGTCCTGGCCGAGCATTTCGCCCAGGGCGTCGGTCAGGGGACGAAGGTAGGGGTCCACCTTCCTGGCCATGTCTCCGGGCAGGAAACCGAGCTTTTCCCCCGCCTCCACGGCTGGCCTGGTCAGGATGATGGAACGGACCCGCTCGTTGGCCAGGGCCGAGACCGCCATGGCCACGGCCAGGTAGGTCTTGCCGGTGCCGGCAGGGCCGATGCCGAACACGATGTCGTTGTTGCGGATGGCCTCTATGTACCGTTTCTGATTGATGCTCTTGGGCGATATGACCCGGTTGCGGGATGTGATGTAGACCCGGTCAAGGAAGATGTTTTCCAGCCTGCTGCGGGGCTCGGACTCCAGGATCTTGACGCCGAAGGCCACATCCTGGCTGAAGACCGGGTAGCCCTTGCTGATCAGGTCGTAGAGTTGCAGGAGCACTGCAGCGGCCAGTTCCACGGCGTGGGCCTGGCCGCTGATCTGCACCCTGTTGCCCCGGGCATGGATGGAGACGCCCGTGGTCTGCTCCACGGTGTGGAGGTTCTTGTTGAGGTCGCCGAACAGGATCTGGGCAAAGCCGTTGTCCGAAAAGTCCAGATCCTGCCGGGTGAGGTCGTCGGCTGGGGATACTGGCGGTTTCATGTCGTGCGGGGCTATCCGCCGCTGGCTGCTGATGCCGCTTTTTTCACCTCCTCGTCGATCATCTTCTGGATCACCTCGGGGGAGCGGTTTTTCACCCGCCTGCCGTTGATGAACAGGGTAGGGGTGCCGCCCACCTCGGCCTTGCGGGCGTCGAGCATGTCCTTGGCCAGTCGCTGCCGGGTTTCCTGGCTGTTCATCTCCTTCCTGAACCGGTCCATGTCCAGGCCGATCTTTTCAGCGGCCTTTTCAATGGAACTGGTGTCCAGCTTGGCGGTCTCGAAGAGGGCATCGTGCATCTGCCAGAATTTTCCCTGGTTCTGGGCCGCGATGGCGGCCAGGGCAGCCTTCTCGGCAAAATTGTGCATCCGCAGGGGCAGATGTTTGAAGACGATTTTCACAGTGTCCGGATTCTTGTCGAGCACCTGCTCGAGCAGTGGCTGTACCTTGCCACAGTAGGGTCACTGGAAGTCCGAGAACACGATCAGGGTGACCGGCGCCTTCTCGTTGCCCAGGAAGGGGGCGCCGCTGATGTCGATCTGCTGGGTGAAGCTGACATCGATGGCCGTATAGGTGCTGTTCTCGCCGATCAGGTAGAGCATTTCGCCCCGCGGGGCGATATCGATGGCCGATGTACCCTTGTCCACCGGGATGACGCCGAGTTTCCTGCCGTTCTGGGCATTGTAGATATAGACCTTGCAGTCGTCGCCGAGGACAAAGACCTTCTTGTTGTCCAGGGACTGGGCGATATCCAGCGGCTTGGACTCCAGTTTCCAGGTCTTCTGCACAGACCAGTCCAGGGAGGCCTGCTGCGCTTCCGGCGCAGTCCTTGCCTGCAGCAGGGCTGGCAGAAACAGCAGGCTACAGATGATTGCGGTTTTTTTCATTGGATTTCCTTGGTTCGCTTCAGGATGAGAATGGGGGTCCCGATCCGGGACTGTTTTGTTTTCCATGGAATCTAGCAATATATACCCTGTCTTTTTGCAGTGCAAGCCGGGAAAAGGTTTTTCCCGGAGAAAGTGGTTGTTCCCCGTCTCTCCCTCCCTTGACGGCCTCCGCAAAATTGATTACTAATTTGAATTTAGCGCGAGAGTGGCGGAACTGGTAGACGCACTGGACTTAGGATCCAGCGCACCACGTGCATGGGGGTTCAACTCCCCCCTCTCGCACCAGAGCGAACAGGACAGAGGACAGGCAGTGAGGACGGAGCTGGCCAGGATGGAGCAAGGTTGTCTGAACTGTTTCTTTTGCATTGGGCTGGCCGGCATTTTCGGCCGATAACAGGGAAATACATCCGGAAAAGGAATCTGAATCGATGGAAATCGCAGTCGAAGAGATAAGTTCAGTCACCAGAAAGATGACCGTGACCCTTCCCGCGGAGCAGGTGCGGAAGGCCCTGGACAAGAAGTACAACAAGCTGAAGAAAGAGGTGAACCTGAAAGGGTTCCGCAGGGGCAAGGTGCCCCGGGCCGTGCTGGAGAAGAATTTCCGGGACCAGGTGGAGGCCGAGGTCGGCGAGACCCTGATTCAGGAGACCTATTTCGATGCGGTGGAGGAGAAGGGGCTCGATCCGGTGGTTCATCCGGAGATTGCCGAGCAGAAATTCAATGCCGATGACGGAACCTTTGTCTACGTGGCCATGGTCGATGTGCGGCCCGAGTTCGAACTGAAACAGTACAAGGAGATCGAGATCGAAAAGCCCAGTACCGAGGTCACCGACGAGGAGGTGGCAGAGGAGCTGGAGCGGCTGCGCCGGCAGCATGCCGTGCTCAAGGCTGCCGACGATGAACACGGCATCGAGAAGGATGACATCGCTGTCGTCGATTTCCAGGGCTTCCACAACGGCAAGGCGATGCGCGAGGTCCACAACGAGAACTATTCCGTTGATGTGGGCTCCGGCCGGCTGGGCGAGGAGTTCGAAGAACAGATCCTCGGGCTGAAAAAGGGGGAACAGACCCTGTACGAGGTGGACTTCCCCATGGATTACCCCAATCCCCTTCTGGCCGGAAAAAAGGTGGAGTTCAAGGTCGATGTCAAGGACATCAAGGTGCGGGTCAAACCTGAACTGGACGACGAGTTCGCCAAGGATGTCAATCCAGAACATGAAACCCTGGAGGACCTGAAAAACGAGATCCGCCAGCGGTTGAAGGCCAAGAAGGAGGAAACTCTGGAGGGCGACCTCGACGACCGGATCATGCATCGCCTGATCGAGGAGAACGAGTTCGAGATTCCCGAGCGGCTCGTCGCCTACGAGATCCAGGAGATGATCAACCAGACCGAAGAAAACCTGAAACGCAGCGGCCTCACCCTGGAGTCTGCCGGAATCAGGCTGGAAGACCTGGTGGAGCAGAACCGGGAGGTGGCCGAGAAACGGGTCCGGGGTGATTTTCTCCTCAAGAAGATCGCCGAGGTGGAAGAGATCAAGCTCGAAGACGCGGATATCGAGCAGGGATACCAGCGGATCGCGGACCAGTACAACATGAGTGTGGATGAGGTCAAGGGCTACTTCAAGCGCCGAGAAGAGATCCTGCCGTTTCTCAATGAGCTGCTCAACGAAAAGATCCTTCGGTTTCTCAGGCAGGAAGCAAAGCTGATCGAGACGGCCCCGGCCTGACCCCCAGGGCCTGCCGGCCGGACCATTCCCGGCCGCCGTGTACATCCTTCTTCCAATGCTGTTGACTAATCACTTCTGTTTGGGGACAATAGACAAGACAGAAAGAACGGAGACAGGTGAACAGGCAACGGCAGGAAGACCATTCCACCCGCTACCTGTTCCTTCCCTTTTTTTATAACGATTGCGGAGTTGCATATATGAACCTGGTACCAATGGTGGTAGAGCAGAGTCCCCGTGGAGAACGGGCCTTTGACATCTACTCCCGTCTGCTGAAGGAGCGGATCATCTTTCTCGGCTCGGCCATCACTGACGACGTGGCCAGCCTGGTGATCGCCCAGCTCCTCTTTCTCGAAGCAGACGATCCGGACAAGGACATCACCTTTTACATCAATTCGCCGGGCGGGTCGGTCACGGCCGGCCTGGCCATCTACGATACCATGCAGTACGTGCGGTGCGATGTCGCCACTCTCTGCATGGGCCAGGCTGCCTCCATGGGGGCCCTGTTGCTGGCAGCCGGTGCACCGGGCAAGCGGTTCTCCCTCCCCCATGCCCGGATCATGATCCACCAGCCCATGGGCGGGTTCCAGGGGCAGGCCACTGACATCGATATCCATGCCCGGGAGATCCTGCGCATGCGCAGCGATCTGAACAGGATCCTCTCGCTGCATACCGGTAAATCGGTAAAAAAGGTGCAGAACGATACGGAACGGGATAACTTTATGAGTGCTGAAGAGGCCCGGACCTACGGAATTGTCGACAAGGTCCTCAGCCAGCGGGAAGAACTGGAGGAGACGGAGTCATGAGCGAGTTTCATGATGACAACGGACTGTCGTGCAGCTGTTCCTTCTGCGGCAAGAACCAGGACGAGGTGACCAAGCTCATCGCCGGACCCAACGTCTATATCTGCGATGAGTGCATCGAGCTCTGCAACGAGATCGTTCTGGAAGGACCGGACGAGAACCGGGACGGCGATGCCTGCAGAACGGTGCTCAAGCCCAAGGAGATCAAGGCGCACCTGGACGAGTATGTCATTGGCCAGGATTACGCCAAACGGGTCCTCTCGGTGGCCGTCCACAACCACTACCGCCGGATCGAGTGTCAGAACGCCGATCTGGGGGACGTGGAACTGCAGAAATCCAACATCATTCTCATCGGTCCCACCGGCAGCGGCAAGACCCTGATGGCCCAGACCCTGGCCAAGATTCTCAACGTTCCCTTTACCATCGCCGACGCCACCACCCTGACCGAGGCGGGCTATGTCGGCGAGGACGTGGAGAACATCCTGGTCAACCTGCTTCAGGCTGCCGATTACGATATCGAACAGGCCGAAAAGGGGATCATCTATGTGGACGAGATCGACAAGATCGCCCGCAAGTCCGACTCGGCCTCCCTGACCCGGGATGTGTCCGGCGAAGGCGTGCAGCAGGCCCTGCTGAAGATCATCGAGGGAACCATGGCCTCGGTGCCTCCCAAGGGCGGCCGCAAGCATCCCCAGCAGGAACTGGTACGGATCAATACCGCCAACATCCTGTTCATCGTCGGCGGCGCCTTTGTCGGCCTGGATGCGGTGATCAAGCGGCGGACCGGTACCAAGGCCATCGGTTTCGGGGCCAAGGTGGTGGGCGATCCCAAGAAGTCCATGGGCGAGATCCTCAAGGGTGTACAGCCCGAGGACCTGCTCAAGTTCGGCCTGATCCCGGAACTGGTGGGACGGCTGCCGGTCATCGCCACCATGGAGGAACTGGAAAAGGAGGACCTGATCCGTATCCTCAGGGAGCCGAAAAACGCTCTCACCAAACAGTACCAGAAACTCTTCGAGCTGGAGGGTATCACCCTGCGGTTCACGGAAGGGGCCCTGGAGGCCATCGCTGCCAAGGCCCTGGCCCGCAAGTCCGGGGCGCGCGGGCTGCGCTCGGTGATGGAGGAGGCCATGCTGGACGTGATGTTCGAACTGCCTTCGGACGAACATGCCACCGAGTGCGTGATCAACGAGCAGGTCATCACCAGTGGCGAATACCCGGTGGTGTTGTACGACAGGCTGGAGAAAAAGAAAAGCGCCTGAAGCCGGTGTGTTCCGGACGCCGGCAGCGACGCCAAGGGATGATATCTTACGGAGTCTTGAACAGTTATGAGTGATATTTCACAGATACAGTATCCCCTGATGCCATTGCGGGATATTGTGCTCTTTCCCGCCATGGTCGCGCCGTTGGTGGTGGGAAGGAAGAAGTCCATCCGCGCCCTGGAGACGGCCATGGAGAACCGCTCCCTTATCTTTCTGGTGACCCAGAAGGACAGCCAGGAGGATGATCCGGCAAGGGAGCACCTCTACTCGGTAGGTACCCTGGCCTCGGTGATGCAGCTGCTTCGCCTGCCGGATGGTACCATCAAGGCTCTGGTGGAGGGCAAGCAGCGGGCCCGCATCCAGGAGTTCGTGGAGGGAGCGGATTTCTACCAGGTCAGGGTGGCCGAGATGCCGGACACCGAGACCGAGGGTGCCAGGGTGGAGGCCTATGTCCGGGAATTGCGCAACGGTTTCGACCAGTACGCCCGGACCAACAAGAAGCTGCCCCGCGAGGTGCTGAAATCGGTTACCGCCATCGAGGATCCTTCCCGGCTTGTGGATCTGGTCTGTTCCCACCTTCCCCTCAATACTGACGAGAAACAGGGCATCCTCGAGATCACCGTGCTGCCGGAGCGTATCGAGCGGGTCCTGGAGATCATCTATCGGGAGATGGAACTCTCGGAACTGGAAAAGGTGATCCACGCCAAGGTCAAGAAGCGAATGGGCAAGACCCAGCGCAACTACTATCTGGGCGAGAAGATTCGGGTCATCCAGGACGAGATGGGCCAGGGAGAGGGAGACGACATTGCCGAACTGGAAAAGGCTATCGAGAAAAAGCAGTTGCCGCAGGAGGTGCGGGACAAGGTCGGCAAGGAGCTGAAAAAGCTGCGGCAGATGCCGCCCATGTCTGCTGAAACCACGGTGGTCCGCAACTACATCGATACCATCATCGCCCTGCCGTGGAAGAAGAAAACCGAGTCCGAGATCGATATCGAGCGGGCCGAACAGGTACTGGACGAAGACCATTACGGCCTGAAGAAGCCCAAGGAACGGATCCTGGAATACCTGGCCGTCCAGGCCCAGGTGGAGAAGATCAAGGGGCCGATCATCTGTCTGGTCGGACCTCCGGGGGTGGGCAAGACCTCGGTCTGCAAGTCCATCGCCCGGGCCATGGGACGGAAATTCATCCGCCTGTCTCTGGGCGGTGTCCGGGACGAGGCCGAGATCCGCGGTCACCGCCGGACCTATATCGGCGCCATGCCCGGCAAGATCATCCACTCCATGCAGAAGGCCGGAGTGATCAATCCGGTGTTCTGCCTCGACGAAGTGGACAAGATGAGCGTGGACTTCCGCGGCGATCCGTCGGCCGCCCTCCTTGAGGTGCTGGATCCGGAGCAGAACTATGCCTTCAACGATCACTACCTGGATCTGGACTATGACCTTTCCGAGGTCTTCTTCATCACCACGGCCAACAACCTGCATGGTATTCCCCTGCCGCTCCAGGACCGGATGGAGATCATCAAGCTCAATGGTTACACCGAGGAGGAAAAGCTGAAGATCGCCACCGGCTTTCTGGTGCCCAAGCAGCTGGAGGCAAACGGGTTCGCCCCTAACGACATCCACTTCAGTGACGGCGCCATCCTGGAGATCGTTCGCCGGTATACCAGGGAAGCCGGGGTGCGAAACCTGGAACGGACCATTGCCTCGGTCTGCCGCAAGGTGGCCCGCGACCGTCTGAAGAAGGGGAAGAGCGACAAGCGGTACCGTATCTCCCAGCAGTCACTGGGCAAATACCTCGGTGTACCCAGATACCGTTTCGGTCTTGCCGAAGAGCGGGACGAGATCGGCCTGGCCACCGGCATGGCCTGGACAGAGGTAGGCGGGGAACTGCTCCAGATCGAGACCACGCTCATGGTCGGTTCCGGCAAGATGACCGTCACCGGCAAGCTGGGGGACGTCATGCAGGAGTCGGCCCAGGCCGCCCTGTCCTGCATCCGTTCCCGGGCGGTGCGCCTCGGCCTGGAAGCCGATTTCTACAAGAATATCGATATCCACGTCCATGTGCCGGAAGGAGCCATTCCCAAGGACGGCCCGTCGGCCGGCATCACCATTGCCACCTCCATTGTCTCGGCTCTGCTCAAACTGCCGGTGAACCGGCGGATCGCCATGACCGGCGAGATCACCCTTCGCGGACGGGTTCTGCCCATCGGCGGCCTGACCGAGAAACTGCTGGCCGCCCGGCGGGGAAACATCTCCCAGGTGCTGATCCCGAAGGAGAATGCCCGCGACCTGCAGGAGGTGCCGCAGAAGATCCGCAACAGCCTGCAGATCGAGCTGGTGGAACACGTGGACGAGGTGTGGCAGAAGGCGCTCATTGTCCGTCCCGGTGAAGACTTGTTCAAGGATGTACCCATGGAGGTCATTTTCTCCGACTACACCCTCTCCTCCCACAACACTCCGGCGGCCCACTGAGGGCGGCTGCAGCCGGGCAACGGATTGGAGACAAGGCTTTTTTTGCTTGACGGATATGGCCTATCCTGATAAATACTCCACAGCTTAGGGGGCGAATAGCTCAGTTGGGAGAGCACCGGCCTTACAAGCCGGGGGTCACAGGTTCGAGCCCTGTTTCGCCCACCAGCAGCATACTGGGGTCGTAGTTCAGTTTGGTTAGAACGCCGGCCTGTCACGCCGGAGGTCGCGAGTTCGAGTCTCGTCGGCCCCGCCAGTATATCCAGGGACTTGACCGCAAGGTTAAGTCCCTGTTTTTTTGCAATCCGAAACGTGCTTTTCCCGGATGGACAAGACATCGGGCAGGATGGGAGCCATGAGTTCTAACACAGATTCCGTCGGTTTTCTCGAGGCCACCTTTCGCAGGATATTTCCCCAGGATTCAGAGATGCGTGAGCGGGCCAAGGCCCGCCTGGAACAACTGACCATGCCCCACTGGGCCCTGGGGGATCTCATGGACCTGGCCGTTGACCTGGCCGGTATGACCCGATCCCTGTCGCCACCTGTGGCGCGGAAGAAGATCGTGGTCATGGTCGGTGACCACGGGGTGGTTGCCGAGGGGGTCTCCAGGTACCCTTCCGAGGTGACGGCCCAGATGGTGTACAATTTCGTGGCCGGCGGGGCAGGGATCAATGCCCTTGCCGGGCAGGCCGGAGCGGACGTGGTGGTGGTCGACATGGGCACGGCAGCCGACCTCGACGACCTGGCTGCCTCCGGAGCGATCGTCTCAAAAAAGATCGCCCCCGGCACCAGCAACATGGCCCATGGACCGGCCATGACCAGGACCCACGCCGTGATGGCCGTGGAGGCCGGAATCGAGGTCGCCAACCAACTCGCTCCCGAGGTGGATGTCTTCGGCACCGGTGACATGGGTATCGGCAACACCACGCCCAGCACGGCCATTGCCGCGGTCCTAACAGGCAGGGACCTGAACTCGCTGACCGGTCGCGGCACCGGGCTCGACGACGGGCAGCTTGCCCACAAGATCAAGGTGCTGGAGCGCATCCTGCAAATCAACAAGCCTGATCCCAAAGACGGCATGGACGTTCTGGCCAAGGTGGGTGGCTTTGAGATCGGCGGCATTGCCGGCCTGATCATCGGTGCGGCAGCGAACCGCAAACCGGTGGTCGTGGATGGCTTCATCTCCACTGCCGGCGCCCTGATTGCCTACAGCCTGGAGCCCTTTGTCCGAGATTACATCGTCTGCAGTCATCGCAGCCAGGAACAGGGCCATGCAGCCATGCAGGAAAAACTGGGCTGCCGGCCCCTGCTTGACCTCAACCTCCGGCTGGGTGAGGGCACCGGTGCAGCCCTGGCCATGAACCTGGTCGAGGCAGCCGTGGCAGTGCTCACCGAGGTGGCCACCTTTGCCGATGCCGGGGTTTCCACTGCCGAGGAGTGAGGTCATTGCACCTGCTGTCCCGTTTCGCGGCCGCCTGCCGCTTTCTGACCATCCTGCCCCTGCCCGGCAGGCTGGGCCAGGATGAGCAGGCCCTGGCCGGCTCGCTTCCCTTCTTTCCCCTGGTCGGCCTCCTGGTCGGCGGTGTGGCCACTGCAGCTGCCTGGCTGCTGTGGTTGGTCTTTCCGCCCCTGGTGGCGGGCGCTCTCCTGACCGTTTTTCTGCTCAAGGTCTCGGGTGGTCTGCACCTGGATGGCCTGGCAGATACGGTGGACGGATTTTTCTCGGCCAGGCCCGACAGGACGACCATTCTGGCCATCATGCGTGATTCCAGGATCGGGGCCATGGGGGTCATGGGCCTGGTCATGGTGCTGCTCCTCAAGGCCCTTTCCCTGGGTTCCCTGGACCGGGGCCATGCCATGGCCGCAGCCCTGCTCGTGCCCCTGGCAGGACGAACAGCCATTGTCCTGACCATGGCCGTGCTGCCCTATGCCCGGCAGGAGGGGGGCCTGGGCACCCTGTTCTACAGTGGCCGGTCCCGCTGGTCGGCCCTGGCCGGTCTTGCCCTCTTTGCTCTCGTTGCCATGGCGATCCTGGGGAGGCGGGGTATTGTTCTGCTTGCCGCCGTGCTGGTCATGCTCGTCATCTTTGCCCTGTTCTGCCGGACAAAGATCGGCGGTGCCACCGGCGACACCCTGGGCGCTGCCTGTGAACTGGCCGAGACGATCACGGCCCTGGTCATGAGCTGCAGGATCGGATCATGAGCCGGCATGGGGGCAACCTGGAATACCTGGCCGGAAAGGCCGGTTGCAGGCCGGACGAGATCCTCGACTTCAGCGCCAACATCAATCCCCTGGGGCCACCTCCTCTCCTGGATGCCCTGATCAGCCGTGCAACCGGCCGGCTGGTCCATTACCCGGATCCGGACAGCAGCCGTTTCGTGGCAGCGGTTGGCAGGAGCATCGGCAGGGACAGGGAGGAGATCGTGGCCGGCAACGGCACCTCGGAGCTGCTCTTCGCCCTCTGTCGCGGACTGCCGGTACACCGGGCTGTCATCCCTGAGCCCGCCTATGTGGACTACCGCACGGCAGCCGCCCTGGCCGGCCTGGAATACGTCCCGGTCGTTCTGGAGGCGAACGATGCCTTCCGTTTGGATACCGGCCGGCTGGCCGCCCGGCTGCGGGCCGGGGACCTGGTGCTTCTTGGCCGGCCCAACAATCCGACCGGTCAGGTGCCTGGTTGCCGCGAACTCGCCGAGTTGGCCGCGGCCCATCCGGAAACGTTCTTTCTCGTTGACGAGGCTTTCGGAGGCTTTGTTCCGGAGTTCGAAAGCATGGCCGGCAAGGCCCCCAATGTCCTCGTCCTGGTATCGCTGACCAAACTCTTTGCCATCCCCGGCCTGCGGCTTGGCTACCTGGTGGCCCCGCCCGGGCTCTGCGCCATGATCCGCGGGCAGCTCCCACCCTGGTCGGTCAATTCCCTGGCCCAGGAGGTAGGGGAGGGCATCGTCGCCATGGATGCGTACAGGGAAAAGACCCGCCGGGCCGTGGCCGCCTGGCGCAGGGAACTGGTGCATCGGCTGGAGGAGATCTCCTGGCTGCAGACCATACCCTCTGCAGCCAACTTTCTTCTCCTCCGTTCCCTGCATCCGGACCTGCAGCCGTCCCGGCTGGCCAGGGAGCTGCTTTCCAGGTTCCGGATCAGCATCAGGCTCTGCGATAACTATCATGGACTGGACAGCAGCTATTTCAGGATCGCTGTCCGCACCGGTGAGGAGAATCAGGCCCTGCTGACAGCCCTGGAAGAGCTCTCCGGTGTCGGCGGCCGACCGGCTTCGGCCAGGCCTCAGAGGAAAGACCGGAACACGCCGGCCCTGATGCTCCAGGGGACCGGTTCGGACGTGGGGAAGAGCATCCTGGCTGCCGGACTGTGCCGTATCCTCCTCCAGGACGGGATCCGGGTGGCGCCCTTCAAGGCCCAGAACATGTCGCTGAACTCGTATGTCACCCGCGATGGCGGCGAAATGGGCCGGGCTCAGGTGGTCCAGGCCCAGGCCTGCCGGCTGGATCCTGACGTGCGGATGAACCCCGTGCTCCTGAAGCCATCCTCCGAGGTGGGCAGCCAGGTCATTGTCCTGGGAAGACCCGTGGCCAACATGCAGGTGCAGGAGTACGTGACCTACAAGGAAACGGTCTGGAACGAGGTCTGCCGGGCCTATGACGATCTTGCTGCCGAATTCGACTGTATCATCCTGGAAGGGGCGGGCAGCCCGGGCGAGGTCAACCTGAAAGACCACGATATCGTCAACATGGCCATGGCCAGGTATGCCGGTGCACCGGTGCTCCTGGTGGGGGACATCGACCGGGGCGGGGTCTATGCCTCCTTTGTGGGGCATTTCGGGGTCATGGAACCGTGGGAGCGGAACCTGCTGGCCGGTTTCGTGGTCAACCGGTTCCGGGGCGACGACTCCCTCCTTGCCGCTGCCCACGCCTATGTGGAACAGCGGACCGGAAAGCCTGTGGTGGGGGTGGTTCCCTTCCTGGAGGATCTCGGGCTTCCCCAGGAGGATTCGGTGAGCTTCAAGGCCGGTCTCTATGAAAAACCCTGTCCCCGGAACGACCACGTGGAGATCGTTCTGGTGGACCTGCCCCATATCTCCAACTTCACCGATGTGGAGCCTCTGCTCCAGGAGCATGATGTCTGGCTGCGCGTTGTCCGAAATGCGGAGGAGCTGGGCTGTCCTGACTGTTTGATCCTGCCGGGAAGCAAGAATGTCCTGGCCGATCTGGCCTTTCTCCGCCGCAGCGGACTGGACAGGGGGATCAGGGAGCTTGCTCACCAGGGATGCGAGGTGGTCGGCATCTGCGGCGGCTACCAGATGCTTGGCCGGACGATCAGCGATCCCCTTGGCCTGGAAGGGGCGGCCGGCAGCACGAGCCGGGGACTGGCGCTGCTGGATATGGAGACCGGTCTGGCAGCGGAAAAGACCCTGATCCGGCGGCAGGGCGTTCATGTTCCATCTGGCTGCTCCGTGGCGGGGTATGAAATCCATCATGGACGCAGCCAGGGCAGGGGCGAGCCTGTGCTTCGCTTTCCGGACGGATCATCCTGCGGCCTTGCTGCAGACTCAACGGAACGGGTCTGGGGTTGTTATCTCCATGGCCTGTTCGACAGCAGCGATTTCAGGCGTTGGTTCATCAACAGGCTCAGGACACGGCGGGGCCTTGCTCCGGGAGAGGAAAAGGGCCGGGGAGACGGCCTGGAGCCAGCCCTGGACCGGCTGGCGGACCGGTTGCGGGAGCACCTTGATCTGGAATTCGTCTATCGCTGTCTAGGCCTGTAGATGTCCTTTGTCCTTGTTTTCTGGTCAGCGCTTTTTCTCGATGTCCTTCTGGGTGATCCGGAGCGGCTCCTTCACCCGGTGCAGGTTATCGGTAACCTGATTCAGCGGGCCGAACCGGTTTTTCGCCGCCTCTGCAGCCAGGAGGAGCTGGCCGGTGCCGGGATGGCTGCGGTTGTGACCCTGGCCGCTGTCGCCGCGACCGCGCTCTCCCATGGACTGGTCGCCTCATGGTCAGCGGCGGCAGGAACGGGACTGGCCGCCTGGATCTTGTATCAGACCCTGGCATTGAGGAGTCTTGCCGACCATGCCCGGGCCGTGCACAGGGCCTTGGTCCAGGCAGACGATTTGTCAGCGGCCCGGAAGCGGGTGGCCATGCTCGTGGGCCGCGACACCGCGACCCTCGACAGGGCCGGCATTGTCAGGGCCTGCGTGGAAAGCATTGCCGAGAACATGTCGGACGGCGTGGTTGCCCCGGCCATGTACGCCTTTGCGGCAGCAGCCCTTGCCCTGCTCCTCGGCCTGGAATCCTGGACCCAGACTGCGGCAGTGGCAGCCGCCATGGGGTACAAGGCGGTCAATACCCTGGACTCCATGGTCGGCTACCGCAACGACCGGTATCTCAGCTTCGGCCGTCCTGCCGCCCGTTTGGACGACCTGGTCAACATGCCGCCCGCCAGGATCAGCGGTCTGGCTCTGGTCCTGGCCACCCTGCTGACTGGCAGGGATTTCCGCAGAAGCCTGCAGACCATGCTGCGGGATCGTCACAGACACGCCAGTCCCAATGCCGGCTATCCTGAAGCGGCCATGGCCGGCGCCCTGGGGATAACCCTGGGCGGTCCGGCATCCTATTTCGGTACCCGGGTCGCCAAACCGGTCATCGGCACACCGGTCCGGCCGCCCCGGCCCGGCCATATCATCGAGGCCCTGCGGCTGCTGTATGTTGCCTCCTTCCTGACATTTCTGTTTTTTTCGCTCCTTCTGATTCTGCTGGCAGCATGTATCTGACAGAAATTGGGGCTCCCTCCCTTGACTCTCCCTGGTGTCGGTGGTATTTTTTTTATAATCGGAGTGATCCGTTCTGTTGAACTCTACGTTGAAACGGTGGTATGAAGGGTACGTATTGTCTTGTCGGTTTGTTGTTTTTTTTCAGTCTTTCCCTCGTTTCGGTGGAAAATGCTCTGGCCAACGAGGCCAGTGCGGCTACAGAACCGGCCATGACGAGTATGGCGGATTTTGATCTGGAAAAGCTTTCGCCTGAAGAACGGGAATGGTTTCGCAAGTTTCACGAGGGAACCTTCTACGCCGAGGGCTGGCAGAAGATTACTGCCGACATCCTGGCCAAGATACCGGAAGACGAGCGGGAGGAGCAGCTCCAGCAGCTCAAGGAACTCGGCTACCGGATCGGCTGCGAATGGAGCCGGGACAACGATGTCAGGAAGATCGATACTGAAATGCTCCGTACCTGGGGCAAGAAACTGAAAAAAGCCAAGCCGCAGGAACTGGGCGAGGTCATTGCCTCCATCCGACAGGAAGTGGACCGTATCCTTCGCTGAATCCCTGCACCACCAGGCCGGTTTGCCTTCTGCTTCCGCTGGTGATTACTCAGCCCTCGTTGTTGTACCCTCAGGCGCTGCAGGCCACTCCCGGCCTGCGAAACAGCGGTTCAACATGACAATCCTTTCGCACAGAATTGGGTAATCCCTGGCAGCCAGGTTTCGGGCACACACGCGACTGTGGTCTCATTTTCCCGGGTTGGGACCTGCCACTGGTCTGAGGAAATCCCGGTAGATCCAGCCCTCCTTGCCGTTGACCTGCACCCTGTTCCAGCCGCCCTGGCGACCGGTAACCTGGAGGGGAGTCCCTTCCTCGAGAATCATCAGCACGTCAGAGGCTGGCGTTGGAGCAGATTTCAGCTCGGTCATCTCCACCACAATACCCTGTCCGCTGACCGGTGAGGCCAGATCCTCCGTGATCCCGCTGATCTTGATCGCAGTTTTTTTCTTTTTGACCGCCGGCCTGGTCTTGACCTGTTTCGGTTTCACCTGCCGGGAGGATTGCTGAACCTTTTCCGAATTGAGGGCAGCATAGGTAACCCTGTCCAGGATACCGCTGGACTCGATGTGTTTCGTTTTTTGGTAGGATGCCAGGGCAGCCCTGGTCCTTGGTCCCAGGATGCCGTCAGCCGGGCCGGGATTGTACCCCAGGCTGGCCAGTGCCTTCTGGGCCATGATGATCTCCGCCTTGCCCGCTGTCCACCGGTCCTCGGCCAAGGCTGTCGGGAAGGAGGATTCCTGCTCGCAGATCCGGTCGCATTCCATCTGCAGGCCCGGAAACAGCTGCAGGCAGACCTTTCTGAATGCCTGGGCCTGCAGGTAGGCGGCGAGCAGCGGTTCCTGCACATCACCACTGGTCCGGCCGAACCGTTCCACCTCCAGTACTGCCTGGATGGAAACCTGCGTGGATACGGGGGATTTCTGCTCCAGCCTGATCAGGTAATGGTTCCTGTAGGTGCTGGCAAAGGTTGAGATGCCGCAGGCCTTCAGCGATGATTCATCTATCTCCTGTGTCCTGGTTTCGATTTTGCCGTTTTCCCTGTCCTGGTAGACAGTATCGGTGTCCGTGGCCAGGGAGGCGAGGACCGAGTTCCAGACTCTCTCGTAGGGCTGGTTGAAAATACGCTCTGCCGGACAGAGTGCGCCGGCAGGTGGGCCTCCTGCCACCTTGTCTCCACAGGAGGCAAGCAGCAGGACAAAGGGGCCGAGAAGCAGCCAGACCAGGTTTTTCTGCATGGGCAATACCTCGTTTGCTGGTGCCACTGAATGTTTGTACGGCAAGAGGACAGGTTGTAGCGGAAAGACGGGGTCTCTCGCCGGTCGTGGCCTGTTGTTGGGTGTTTTTGCTGCTGCAGTTCAGAGGCACCCTGAATATTGTCTTGTCGCCTGAATTCTGTACCAGAGTGAAAAGTGGCATCCAGAGGGCTTTCCCGCGCGGAATACGAAAAATTTTTCCGGATGCCGTGCCCTGGACGAACAAGTCCCGTTTTTCAGGGCATCCTCATCTCGTTTTATAAGGCTGCAAGTTATAGCATTACGAGTTGATCTTGCAAGAAGAAAGTCAAGTCGATGGCAGGCTGTGGTCCGCTATCCATGATTCGGTGCCATCAGGCCATCTTTAGCCTTGTCGAGTTTGGGAAATCTCTGTATAGTTAATGTTTTCCTGTAAAAAAACCGACTTGGTCGAAATTTCAGAGTCCATATCACAAGCGCACGGGATATCCGTTCGGGGTGGACAACCGGGTGATGCACGGGTTTCTGCAGTTCCTGCAGGATGTTGCAGGGGTTCTGTTCATTGACGACCGGTGATGCCCTGGTATGGAACCAGTGACAGGGGGAGGAAAATGAAAGTTCTCATCAGTGACAATCTGGCGCCTGTGGGCGAAAAAATTCTCAGGGATGCAGGGCTGGAGGTGGATGTCAACACCGGCCTGCCTCCGGAAGAACTCAAGGCGATCATTCCGGAGTACGACGGCCTGGTGATTCGCAGCGCCACCAAGGTGCGGGAAGATATCATCGAGGCCGCCACCCGGCTGAAGGTCGTCGGCCGGGCCGGTATCGGCCTGGACAATGTGGATATCCCGGCTGCCAGCCAGAAAGGCATCGTGGTCATGAATGCTCCGGACGGCAATGCCACCACCGCAGCTGAGCATGCCATTGCCATGATGATGTCCCTGGCCAGAAACATTCCCCAGGCGACCGCCTCCATGAAGGCCGGCAAGTGGGAGAAAAAGAATTTCATGGGCCGCGAGGTCACCGGCAAGATTCTGGGTATCGTCGGTATCGGCCGGATCGGATCCATTGTTGCCAACCGGGCCCAGGGGCTGCACATGAAGGTCATCGCCTTTGATCCCTTCATGCCTGCCGACATGGTGGAGAAACTGGGCGTGGAACTGGTCGATCTCCTCGAGCTTGCCAGGCGGGCCGACTTTGTATCCGTGCACACACCACTGACCAAGGATACCCGTCATCTGCTGTCCACCGAATTTTTCAGCAACATGAAGCAGGACGCCATGTTCATCGACTGCGCCCGCGGCGGGGTGGTCGACGAGGAAGCCCTGTACACGGCCCTGCAGGAAGGTTCGATCGCCGGGGCAGCCCTGGACGTCTTTGAGAAGGAACCGACCAGTCTGGAAACCACTCCGCTCCTCGGCCTGGACAACTTCATCTGCACGCCTCATCTCGGGGCCTCCACCTCCGAGGCCCAGGAGAACGTTGCCGTCGCCATTGCCGAGCAGGTGGCGGACTATCTTCTCAAGGGGGTCGTCCGTAACGCGGTCAACGTTCCCTCGGTCAGTGACGATGTCCTGGCCAAGGTGGGGCCGTATATCACCCTTGGCGAGATGCTGGGCAGCCTGCACATGCAGATAGCGCGGGGCGGTGTGGAAGAGGTCAACCTGGAGTTCAGCGGCGATCTGGCGGACCAGGATACCGGTCCGGTGACCGTGGCCTTTCTGAAGGGGCTGTTTACGCCCATCCTCCAGGATGCGGTCAACTTCGTCAATGCACCGCTCATCGCCAAGGAGCGGGGGATCCGGGTGATCGAATCCAGGACCAGCCAGGCCGAGGACTTCACCAACCTTCTCCGCATTACCGTGAAGACCAACGAGGGGGAGAACATGCTTGCCGGCACCGTGTTCGGCAAACACGAACCGCGCCTGGTCCGGCTCAACTCCTTCCGTCTCGAGGCACTGCCCACCGGTCACATGCTCCTGGTGTACAACAAGGACGTGCCCGGGGTCATCGGTGCCCTGGGAACCACCCTTGGCAACGAGAACATCAATATCTCCCGCATGACTGTTGGGCGGGAAGAGGCCTCCAACCAGAACGTGATCCTCCTCAACGTGGACACCATGATAACCCGGGATGTGCTGGCCAAGGTTCGCGACCTGGAGCACATCGACGATGCCATGGTGCTCGAACTGCCCTGAGCATGGATCAAGGCGGATGGTGCCTGTCCGGAGGCGCAGGGTCGGGCTCAGTCCCTGCGCAACACCGGGTCAAGGATCTCATGGGACAGGCACCGGAGTTTCTTGAGGGCAGGGGGCTCCATCCTGATCTATGGGGAATACTCATCAGCAATGCGTGCGGTAAAGGGACAGTGGAATGAGCGGACAATCAGATAACTGTGGCTGCCCGGAGGGACGGGTTCGGGACAAGTCCGGCAAGTGCGTGATGCCCGAGGTAACCTTCACTTCTTTCATTCTTTCTCTCAACACCTCGGCCCTCTATCACATGGGAGAGATTCCGCATCCGGAAAGCGGCAAGCGGGTGGTGGATATGGAGCTGACCAAACACACCATCGACACCCTGTCCATGATCGCGGAAAAGACCAGGGGCAACCTGGACGCGGACGAGAACGAACTCCTGACCAGGGTGCTGTACGAACTGAAAATGCGCTTTGTCAAGGCGGTGAAAGAAAACGAGTGAACCGTCCGGTTGTATGCGTTCCTGCCTTCCTGTTCTTGCGCCGGCCAAGGTCAACCTGTACCTGCGGGTTCTTGGCCGTCGGGAAGACGGCTACCACGAGCTGGCCACCCTGTTTCTCAAGCTTGCCCTCTTTGACCGTCTCGAGATCCGGCCCGCGGCCGGCGGCATAACCCTGTCCTGTCCGGGCAGCGACCTTGCCGGGGACGTTTCGAACCTCGTCTATCGGGCTGCCGATCTTTTTCTCACCGCACTGGCCGAGCGTAGAGGTCAAGAGCAGGCAGGCGTGGACATCATACTGCACAAGGAGATACCCCTGGCCGCCGGACTGGGCGGCGGGTCCAGTGATGCGGCGGCCGTGCTTCTCGCCCTCAACCGCATATATCAGGCCGGATTCACCATCACCGAACTGACCCGTCTGGGAGTCCGCCTGGGTGCCGATGTCCCGTTGTTTCTCAGGCCCTGGCCCTGCGCGTGGGGAACCGGCATCGGTGACCGTCTCCAGCCGGCCCCCGTCCTGAGAGGCTATGATCTTCTCCTGGTAAATCCCGGATTTTCCGTCTCCACAAAGTGGGCTTTTCAGAATTTTACATTGACATCGGGGAGAAATAAAATTAACCTATATGATTCCCCAAACAAAGAACAGGACGGGCAGGCAGGCTGCCCGTTTCTCACCAGGCCAATAACTCCGAAGGAACTGCACAACGACCTGGAGCAGGTGACCCTTGCCCGGTACAGTGAGCTGGAGGAGATCAGGCAGCGGCTGCTCTCGGCCGGTGCAGCGGCAGCCCTGATGTCCGGATCCGGGCCGACAGTCTTTGGACTGTTTGCCCTCCGCAGTCGTCAGCAGGCTGAGCAATGTTTCAGGGAGATGGGCCAACGGTACGACCGCTGTTATCTGGTCCGGCCGCTGGGGGCGGACACTGTGAGCCCGGCGGCCTGAAGAGGAAGATGGAAGAAGCGGGGATGGGGCGTCGTCAAGCGGTAAGACACAAGGTTTTGATCCTTGCATTCGGGGGTTCGAATCCCTCCGCCCCAGCCAGATCCACTGATGCATGGGGCACATCCCGGCCCAACTGGTTTTGAGGCACATATCATGCCAAACATCATGAAGATTTTTACCGGAAACGCCAATCCGGAGATAGCCCGAGAAATCTGTGAGTACCTTGACATGCCTCTGGCAAATGCCGAGGTCAAGCAGTTCAGCGATGGCGAGATTTCGGTGGAAATCGGTGAAAACGTGCGGGGTACGGATGTGTTTGTCATCCAGCCCACCTGTCCGCCGGTCAACGATCACCTCATGGAGCTGATCATCATGGTTGATGCCCTGCGCCGGGCCTCGGCCAGGCGTATCACTGCGGTCATGCCGTATTACGGCTATGCCCGGCAGGACCGGAAGGTCAGGCCCAGAGTGCCGATCACGGCCAAGGCGGTGGCGGAAATGCTCATGGCCGTGGGCACGAGACGGGTCCTGTGCATGGATCTTCACGCCGGCCAGATCCAGGGATTTTTCAACATTCCCGTGGATCATCTCTATGCCGCCCCGGTACTGCTGAAGTATATCAGGGAGACCTTTTCCAACGTGGTCATGGTCTCTCCCGATGCAGGTGGTGTGGAGCGGACCCGTGCCTTTGCCAAACGGCTCAATGCCGAGCTGGCCATCATCGATAAGAGAAGGGAGCGGGCCAACGAGTGCGAGGCACTGCATGTCATCGGCGACGTGGCCGGTAAAACGGCAATTTTGCTTGACGATATGGTGGACACCGCCGGCACGCTCTGCGGAGCTGCAGCCCGGCTCAAGGACAACGGAGCCTCGGAGGTCCATGCCTGCTGTTCCCACGCCGTGCTGTCCGGTCCGGCAGTGGAGCGGCTGGAACAGTCCTGCATCAAGTCCCTGGTGGTGACGAACTCCATACCGCTCAAGGGACGAGCCACTGAATGCGACAAGATCCGGGTCCTTTCGGTGGGCTCCCTGCTCGGCGAGGCCATCAGACGGATTCATTCCGAGGATTCTGTCAGCTATCTGTTTGTGTGAAAGAAGATCATCAGCCGGGACCCCTTGTCCATCTTTCCGATCGCAGGATGGCGGTTTCGGCGTTGCCAAGAAAAATTTCAGTTCTCTGACCCCCACGAGAAGGCAGAGAGGAGGTGACATCATGTTGCAAGTTGATATACCGGCGACCGTGCGCACCGTTTTCGGCAAGGGTGAGGCCCGCCGCCTGCGGAAAAAAAACATCACTCCTGCCATTCTGTACAGCGGCGGCAAGGATACCCTGGCCCTGCAGTTCGATGCCAGCGAACTGCACAAGAACCTGCTCTTCATTCATGGTCGCAATGCCGTGGTGACCCTGAAGATAGAGGGAGACACAAAGGACGTCCGCCACGTGCTGATCAAGGAGATCCAGAAGGATCCGGTCACCGAGCAGCTGGTCCATGTCGACTTCCTGGAAATCGAGCTGGACCAGGTGATTGAGTTCCGGGTTCCGCTTCGGTTTACCGGCACGGCCAAGGGTGTCGATATGGGTGGTGAGCTGGTCGTCTTCAGGAACGAGGTGGTTCTTCGGGGTAAGCCGCTGGATATTCCCGACGAGATCGAGACCGACATCACTCCCCTGGAACGGGGCGGCGCCGGCCTGACCCTGGGTGATCTGCAGATTCCTGATTCGGTGACCATGCTGGACAACCGGGATACGGTCTGCGTAACAGTGCATTGATCCGTATCGCCTGACCTGAGCCGGGACAGGTTTCCGGCAGGGAGACCGGCAGCCTAAGAAGCGCCGGCAATGGTTGCCGTGCTAACCGTTTGACACACCATGGCTGGAACAGACTCCGTGTCTGGTTCCAGCTTTTTTCTTCTCCTGATCCTGGTTGGCGGGTATCCCATGGCTACAGAAATATCATCCTATCTTGTTGTCGGCCTGGGAAATCCAGGCTCCAGGTACGAGCAGAGTCGACACAACGTCGGTTTCCAGGCCGTCGACCTCCTGGCGGTCCGTTATCATGCCAGGGTGGACAGGAAGCGGTTCCAGGGATGCTATGGGCGTAT
Organism: uncultured Desulfobulbaceae bacterium; assembly: GCA_964626235.1. Classification (GTDB taxonomy): domain Bacteria; phylum Desulfobacterota; class Desulfobulbia; order Desulfobulbales; family Desulfobulbaceae; genus CAZVDY01. Next base: position 22,870 of record CAZVDY010000038.1, read on the forward strand.
CCGCATGGGGGACAGGCCGGTCCTGCTTGTCAAACCCCAAACCTACATGAACCGCTCCGGCCAGTGTGTCCGCGCCTTTTCCGACTATTATCGGGTCAGGCCGGCGGCTATCCTGGTCATCCATGACGACCTGGACCTGGATTTCGGCAGGATCAAGGTTGTCGCCCGGGGCGGGGCCGGCGGGCACAACGGTGTCCGTTCCATTATCAGCCACCTCGGCACCAGGGAGTTCGCCAGGGTCCGTTTCGGCATCGGCCGGCCAGGGGATGACCAGGAAGGCATGCCGGTGGAGCGGTTTGTCCTGGCCCGCTTTTCAGCCCACGAACAGGAGGTGGTGCGCCAACGACTGGAAACCGTCTGCGAGGCGGTCGAGCTCTTTGTGACCCGTGGTGCTGCCTACTGTATGAACAGAATCAACGGCCTTCGCTGACCGTTTCTTTACCGCTCCGGACCAGGGAAGTCCGCTTCACCATTTGCCTGAACGGATCATTTGTGTTATAGTTCAGATTCAGGTGTTTTCGACTTTTTCAAATCCAGGTTGCATTGGTTTCCTACCATGACTGCTCCGAAGAAGAAACCGGCTTTTTCCGCAGGGGATATGGCGGTATACCCCGCCCACGGCGTTGGCCTCATCGAGTCCATCAAGACTCAGACCATAGCTGGCGTCGACCAGGCATTCTATGTCCTGAAGATCCTCGATAACGACATGACAATCATGATTCCCACCGCAACCAGTGAGAATGTCGGGCTGCGGGCCATCATTTCCCGGGAGGAGGCCAAGAAGGTCATCGACATCCTGAAGGAGCGGGACATCAAGATCAGTTCCCAGACATGGAATCGCCGGTATCGCGACTACATGGAAAAGATCAAGACCGGCTCCGTCTTTGAGGTGGCCGTGGTCCTGCGGGACCTCTTTCTGCTCAAAGAGGACAAGGACCTGTCCTATGGGGAACGGAAGATGCTCGACACGGCCAAGAATCTGCTGGTCAAGGAGTTGTCCCTGGCCAAGAAGACAGATGAACGGAATATTGAACGGCAGATAGAAAAACTGTTCAGTTGATCTCTCCTGTTCCTTGCCGGCGAACCCGCATAGCGATAGCCTGAATGGCGATTCTCCTGCAGAAGAAAACCTGTTTGTCGTAGACAGTGTTCGGGCGGGGATGCGTCTGGACCGGTATCTTGCAGACCTGTATCCAGATCTTTCCCGTTCCCGGCTGAGCGGTTATATCCGGTCCGGCCTGGTCCTGGTGAACAGCGGCCGGGTAAAGGCCGGTTACAGGCTTCGGGCCGGCGACCGGATCAGGGTCAGGCAGCCTGCGCCGCTACCCGAGGAGCCCGAGGCCTGTCCCATGGATCTGCAGGTCATCCACGAGGATGACCTCCTGCTTGTTCTCAACAAACCGCCCGGCCTGGTGGTCCATCCAGGGGCAGGGCATGCCGGACAGACCCTGGTGAACGGATTGCTGCACCACTGCGCCAGCCTGCCCGGCCAGGACAGGCAACGGCCGGGCATCGTCCACCGGTTGGACAAGGATACCTCCGGCGTCATGCTGGTCGCCAAGACCGAGCAGGCCATGCAGCGGCTGGGCAGGGCCTTCAGCGACAGGAAGGTGGCCAAGACCTACCTTGCCGTCCTGTTGCGCACCCCAAGGGAAACACAGGGAAGGATCACTGCACCCATAGGCAGGCACCCGGTTCGACGACAGAAGATGGCCGTTCTGCCGCAGCGGGGACGGTTCGCCGCCACCAACTGGAAGGTGGTGGAGCGCTACGGCAACGGCATGTGCCTTGCCGAAATAGCCATCGAGACCGGCAGAACTCACCAGATCCGGGTTCACATGAGTCACCTGGGTGCTCCGGTGGCCGGTGATCTGCTTTATGGCGGTAACGTGCCGCAGGAGAAAGGCCTCCCGATACATCGGCAGCTTCTTCACGCCTCGGTCATCGCTTTCCCCCATCCCGCCGGAACGGGCCTGGTCCGGTTTTCCGCTCCCCTATGGCCGGACATGGAGGAGGTCATCGACCGGTTGCGGAATAACAGGGGACCGAAGTGAGGGGGAAAAACCTGATCGGCATCACCGGCACCATCGGTTCAGGCAAGAGCAGCGTGGCTGCCTACTGGGCCGCGGTCGCCAGCCTGCCGCTGATCAGTCTGGACCGCATCTGCCGGCGGTTGCTGGAGCCCAATGCTCCCGGCTGGCTGGCCATGCGGGAGCAATACGGTGACAGGTTCTTTTCGGCCGGCGGCGACCTGGACCGGGCCGGCCTGCGGACGGCGCTGTCCCGTGATCCCGGGTTGCGTTTCCAGGTCGACTCCCTGCTGCATCCCCTGGCCCTGGACAGGATGCGAAACCAGGTCGATTCTCTGCGGGAAGGAATGGTTCTCCTCGAAATCCCGCTGTTGTTCGAAGCGGGTTGGCAGGAAGAGGTGGACCGGATCGTTGTCGTCCATGCCGACAGGGCGACCTGTCGGAGCCGTATCACCAGCAGGGATGATGTCGATGCCGGGGCTGCGGAAGACATGATCCGGATCCAGATGGATCCCTGGAAAAAGGCCATGCTGGCGGATCATGTCATTGATAATCGGGGATCCTGGAGCGATGCCTGTCTGCAGGTCCGGCATCTCGACCGGATCGTCAGGCTGTTATCGTGAGCCGCTCCGAGATGGCCTTGTTGTCCGTTCTCCGGAGGATGCCTGTCTTCCCGGAAAATTCCTGGAAGGGCGGTGAAATTTTCCGTGGACCGATCCTGAATGAATACCCTGTGTTCTCGGGACAGCCTTTATGGGGCCGTGTCCCGGGACTTCTCCGGGACGCCGGTCGCAGCAGGATTTCGGTAAAAGTTCTTGACATGCCATCGGGAACCAAATATTAAAATTACAGTACGTCTTCAAAAACCGATCTCATCTGTCGATTTCACGTTCAGCCTGCTCAGTGTGTGAAGAGTGCCTTGAAAACCAGGATTTTCGTTCGAGATCAAGGCAGGCGAAAAATTTTACCGCAGGCACGTAGTGTAGGATATTGCAGGGATAAAATTTTTCGCGCAACGCAGGGATCGGGCGAAAAGACAACTTTCAAGATGCCGTGATGAACACGTGGTCACGGTCAGGTACTCGTTCCCGGACAGAATACAGAATATGCAGAGGAACATTTCGCAGTACTGTCACTTCTCCGGGAATGGATTTCCGGAAGCGATGCAGGGAACGGTTGGAAACAGGCTGTTTCAGGAAACCCTGTGAACGTTGCTGCAATGGTGCAGCCGAGATAGAATTGATCTGGAAACCAGATTTCATTTCAGAAAAATCCTGCCTTTTCATCAACTGATTACGTGTCAGTAGAAAACGATCGGCAACAGGTGTGGTCTGCTTTACTGCCGTGAGGACCAGGGGAGCGGTTTCTCTTTGGGTCCTGACGAACAGCAGGGATCATGTCGGCTGCGGTCTGAAAAGCGCTAGTGGTGTAAACAGCTGATCAACAACATTTTACCCCGGCACGTGGCCGGGAGAGGAGAAAGGACTGGTCGATGAATCCGTCTGAACTGAAAAACAAGAAAATCAATGAACTCGTGGCGCTGGCGGCAAAACTCAACATCGATGGCTACAGCTCCATGCGCAAGCAGGAACTCATCTTCGCCATCCTCAAGGCCCAGGTGGAAGGGGATGGCAAGTTGCGGGGCAGTGGTGTGCTGGAAGTGCTGCAGGATGGATTCGGTTTTCTCCGGGCGCCGGATTACAACTATCTGCCTGGCCCCGACGACATCTACGTCTCTCCGTCCCAGATCCGCCGTCTCAACCTGCGCACCGGCGACACGGTCGAGGGCGAGGTCCGGGCCCCCAAGGACAACGAGCGCTATTTTGCTCTCCTCAAGGTGGACCGGATCAACTATGAACCTCCCGAGGCGTCCCTGAACAAGACCCTGTTCGTCAATCTCACCCCGCTCTACCCCAACGAGCAGATCAATCTGGAGTACCAGCCGGACAATTACTCCATGCGGATCATGAATATCATGGCGCCGCTGGGCAAGGGACAGCGCGGTCTCATCGTTGCCCCGCCCAGGACCGGCAAGACCATCCTCATGCAGAAGATCGCCAATTCCATTGTCCGGAACCACAAGGAGATCATGCTCATCGTCCTCCTCATCGACGAACGGCCCGAAGAGGTCACAGACATGAAGCGCAACGTGGATGCCGAGGTGGTCAGCTCCACCTTTGACGAGCCGCCCCAGCGCCACATCCAGGTCGCCGAGATGGTCATCGAGAAGGCCAAGCGGCTGGTGGAACACAAGCGTGACGTGGTTATCCTTCTGGACTCCATCACCCGCCTGGCACGGGCCTACAACACGGTCACACCCGCCTCGGGCAAGATCCTCTCCGGTGGTGTGGAAGCCAATGCTCTCCACCGGCCCAAGCGGTTCTTCGGGGCGGCCAGGAACATCGAGGAAGGCGGCAGCCTGACCATTCTGGCCACCGCCCTGATCGACACCGGCAGCCGGATGGACGAGGTGATCTTCGAGGAATTCAAGGGCACCGGCAACATGGAGATCGTGCTCGACCGGAAGATGGCGGACCGGCGGATCTATCCGGCCATAGACATCCAGAAATCCGGCACCAGGAAAGAGGATCTTCTCCTTTCTCCGGAAGAGCTGAACAGGGTCTGGATTCTGCGCAAGATCCTTTCTTCCATGAATCCAGCCGATGCCATGGAGTTCCTCCTCGACAAGATGCGGCAAACCAAGTCCAACGAGGAGTTTTTCGCTTCCATGAATCGCTAGCGGCAGGATGACGGACATATCCGGCCTGGTCCGAGTGGTTGCCGGGAAGCCCCCAAGGGGACGTGGAAAAATTTGAGTTTGAAAATTCTGCAGAATCAGGTAATAATATCCGGTCAACCATTTTACAACATTGCAAGGCGGACAACCATTGAACAGCAATCAGGAGGCAAGAACTGATGAAACCGGATATTCATCCTGAATTTCATAAAATAACGGCAACCTGTGCCTGCGGCAATCAGGTTGAGCTCGGCTCGGTCAATCGGGAGATCAAGGTGGAGATCTGTTCCGCCTGTCACCCGTTCTTCACCGGTAAGCAGAAACTCGTCGATACGGCCGGCCGGATCGAGAAGTTCAGAAAGAAGTACGCCAAACATCTGCAGAAAAAATCCGGCAAGTAAGAACTGTCAACTCCACATGGCGGCATTTGCGGCTCCCATGTGGAGTTTTTTCTTTTTTCACCACGCAGAGTTCCGTTTTTGACCGGTAGGGGATCGTTACCGCATGTTTGAAAACCTGGCAGATATCAACGACAGGCTGGCCGCCCTGGAAGAGCAGCTGGCGGATCCCGGCCTGGTCGGCGACCAGAGGAAGTACCAGGAGGTGGTCCGTGAGCATGCCCGGATCGCCAGGCTGTGCGAGGTCTACAACAGGTACTGCAAGGTCGTGCGTGACCTGGAAGAGAATCGGGAGCTGATCCGGGACGATGACGAGGATCCCGAGCTGGTGGAACTTGCCCGGGCCGAGATCGAGGAGCTGGGCGAGGAGGAGAAACAGCTGGAACAGGATCTGCGGGTGCTGCTTCTGCCCAGGGATCCCAATGACGACAAGAACATCTTTCTCGAGATCCGCGCCGGCACCGGGGGGGACGAGGCGGCTCTCTTCGTGGCCGATCTTTTCAGGATGTACAGTCGCTATGCCGAGATGCAGGGGTGGAAGGTGGAGATCATGAGCTCCAATCCCATCGGTATCGGCGGCTACAAGGAGCTGATCGCCCTGATCAGTGGAGACCAGGTCTATTCCAAGCTCAAGTACGAATCCGGAGTGCACCGGGTACAGCGGGTTCCGGAAACCGAAACCCAGGGCCGCATCCATACCTCTGCGGTCACGGTGGCCATCATTCCGGAGGCCGACGAGGTCGATCTCCATATCGAGCCCAATGAACTGAAGTTCGATGTCTACCGTTCCTCCGGGCCTGGCGGCCAGTCGGTGAACACCACGGATTCCGCTGTCCGGGTCACCCACCTGCCCACCGGCCTGGTGGTCACCTGCCAGGACGAGAAGTCCCAGCACAAGAACAAGGCCAAGGCTTTGCAGGTGCTGCGGGCCCGGCTGCTGGACATGAAGCAGCAGGAGCAGCAGGACAGGATCTCCGAGGAGCGCAAGAGCCAGGTGGGCAGCGGAGACCGCAGCGAGCGGATCCGGACCTACAACTTTCCCCAGGGACGGGTGACGGATCACCGCATCGGTCTGACCCTGTACAAGCTGGACCAGGTCCTGGCCGGGAATCTCGACGATGTCATCCTGCCCCTTGTCATGCATTACCAGGCAGAGGCCCTGAAAGAGTTCAACTGATACCACACGTCGGTTCCGGTGGCTGCAACCATCTCCCAGCTCCTTGTCCATGGTTCGGCAGAGCTGCGCCGGGCTGGGGTGCCGGAAGCCGACCAGGAGGCGCGCTGGCTGCTCCAGGACTGTCTCCGGCTGAGCAGGAGCGAGCTGATTCTCCACAGTACGGAAGAGGTCGGGCCGGAGCAGGAGGGCCGCTTCCTGATCTGGCTGGAGCGGCGCTGTCGTCGGGAGCCCCTGGCCTACATCACCGGTTCCTGCCAGTTCTGGTCCAGGGAATTCCAGCTGAACGGCAATGTCCTCGTGCCCCGGCCAGAGACCGAGCTGTTGGTGGAGCAGGTCCTTGCCCGGCTGCCCAGGCAGGCAGCGGAAACCAGCGTCCTGGATCTCTGCTGCGGCAGCGGGGTGATAGCCGTCACCCTGGCCCTGGAATGCCCGCACTGGAAGGTGACCGGTGCCGACCTGTCGTGGCCGGCCCTGGAGGTGGCCCGCCGGAACATGCTCCACCACGGGGTCAGGAACCTGTCCCTGGTCTGTGCCGACCTCCTGTCAGGTTTTTCTTCGGCCGCTGGGTTCGACTGTATTGTCAGCAATCCTCCCTACGTGCGGACCGGTGAAATCGGCGGCCTGGAACCGGAGGTCAGTGCCTGGGAACCCAGGATGGCCCTGGATGGCGGCAACGACGGTTTGGATCTTGTCAGGCGGATAGGGGAACAGGCCTGCCGGTACCTGCATCCCGGCGGCTGGCTCTTGCTGGAGATCGGCGCGGATCAGGAGGCAGGCTGCCTGCAGCTTTTCGCATCCCTGGCCGCCTACGGAGATGTCAGGGTGTTGCGGGATCTGGCCGGTCGGCCGAGGATTCTCCAGGCACGGAGGAGGGATTCATGGACAAGATAGTCATCAACGGCGGCAAGCCCCTGTTTGGAGAGGTCCGGATCAGCGGGGCCAAGAATGCGGCCCTGCCCCTGCTGGCAGCGACCATCCTGGCTCCTGGCGTGCATGTCCTGGAAAACGTGCCCGACCTGCGCGACACCCGCACCATGCTTTGCCTGCTCGAGAAGCTGGGTGCCTCCTGGGAACGCGATGGCGATGTGGTGGAGGTCAACACCAGCGACCTGATGGCCACCGAGGCCCCCTACGGCCTGGTCAAGACCATGCGTGCCTCGGTGCTGGTGCTGGGGCCGCTTCTGGCGCGGGCCGGTTCGGCGCGGGTCTCCCTGCCCGGGGGCTGCGCCATCGGGGCCCGGCCGATCAACTACCATCTGCGGGGATTTTCAGCCCTGGGCGTCCGAACCATCCTCACCGGCGGTTATGTTGAGGCCAGCTCGCCCGGTCGTCTGCAGGGCGCGACCATCTATTTCGACGTTCCCACGGTCACCGGAACCGAGAACGTTCTCATGGCATCGGTGCTCGCCCGGGGCGAGACCGTGATCAAGAATGCGGCCAGGGAGCCGGAGGTCGGCAACCTGATCGACATGCTCAATGCCATGGGGGCCAGGATCTCCGGCCGGGATACAGACCTGCTCAGGATCACCGGCGTTGAGCGGCTACGGCCGACCCGGACAAGGATCATCCCTGATCGCATCGAGGCCGGTACCTACCTCATCGCCGTGGCAGCGGCCGGCGGGGAGGTGCGAATCAACCAATGCGATCCCTCTCACCTGCCTGCCCTGTCCGAAAAGCTCCGGTTGGCCGGGGTCGAGGTGCAGGAACAGGAGAACTCCTTTCTGGTTTCCTGTCCACTGGACAGCGATGCCGTGCCCTGCCGGCTGCAGAGCGTCGACATCACCACGCTGCCCTATCCGGGGTTTCCCACCGATCTGCAGGCCCAGTTCATGGCCCTGATGACCCTGGCGGATGGTGTCTCCATAATCCACGAGACCATCTTCGAGAACAGGTTCATGCATGTGGCCGAGCTGCAGCGCCTCGGGGCGGAGATCTCCATAGACGGGGCCAGCGCCGTGGTGCGAGGCAGGGAGCGTCGGCATCTCTGCGGTGCCCCGGTCATGGCCACCGATCTCCGGGCCTCTGCCTCCCTGGTCGTGGCCGGTCTGGCCGCCTCCGGAACAACCGAGATCTCGAGGATCTACCACCTGGAACGGGGCTACGAGAACATGGTGGACAAGTTGCAGGGCCTGGGAGCCGACATCCGGAGGGTCAGGGAACAGGGGTGACAGGCAGGGGCAGGGTGACCCGCATCAAACATCCTTTGCCCTGTTCGCTGACCACCTCGATCTCCCCCTGGTGCAGCTCCAGAATCTGGCGGACAATGGCCAGGCCCAGGCCAGTACCGTCGGTCCTGGTGGAAAAGAAGGGGGCAAAGATCCGTTCGCGATGGTTGGCTCCAATGCCTGGGCCGTTGTCGGCCACCTCGATCAGGATGACGCTTTCCTGCTGCTCTCCGGTTTCCCTGGCCCTGATCGTGATCTGCCGATCCTCCCTCTCCCGGGTGGCACTGCAGCTGTTCTCCAGGAGGTGGCAGATGATTGTCTGGATCTGCTGCCGATCTCCCCAGCAGCCCAGGTTCTCTTCCACCTCCACCTCGACACGACAGTCCTGGCACTGCTTTTCCGGTACGCACACCTGGCGGACACTTTCCTGGATGAGGCGGGCCAGGTCGAACCATTCCGGGCTCAGTGGTGCCGGCCGGGCGAACTGGAGAAAATCGGTGATGGTCTTGGCCATTCTGCCGGATTCACGCAGGATGATCTCGGTCAGGCTCTGACTGGTGTCTTCCTGGCCAGAGCCCAGTTCCATGGCCAGGATCTGGGCTGATCCGGAAATGGCGGCCAGCGGGTTGCGGAAATCATGGGCTATGGCGGCACTCAGCTCGCCGATGGCCGCCATCTTTTCCGCCTCCCTGACCTGTTGCTCCATCTTCTCGATCTTGCTGATATCCTGGAGGGTGATTACCTTGCCGCGGGCGCCTTCCTCCTGGTCGCTTTCCGGATCGGGCGGCATGTTGAGGGGGGAAAATGAGTACCCGACCCGGATCATCCGGCCGTCTTTCCGCTGCAGGTCACAGACCTGCCTGGCCTTGTCGGACGGCCTGATGGTCGGAAAGCAGATCGTAAGCTTCTGGCCAACGATCTCCTCCACTTCAAAGCCGGTGATTCTGCCTGCTGCCCTGTTGCAGGAGGTGATGGTGTCGTCGGCAGCCGTGGTGATGATGCCGGTTTCGATATCATCGAAAATCTGTTTGTAGAGCTGGGAGAGCCGGTCGAATTCCAGGGAGGTCCTGGAGAGGGCCTCCTCGGCGGAACGCAGGCGCCCTGCCAGCAGGCCGCTGAGCAGGGCGGCGGTGAAAAAGGTCACCCCGTGGACGGCAAAGACATTGGCCGCTGCCAGGGGATCCGACTCTGGCTGATAGCCGGCGGCGTGAAAGTAGCCGGGCAGGTATCCGAAATATTCACCGGTGAGCACGGCACCGTACAGCAGGGTCGAGGCGGCGGCCCCGATCAGCCCGCCCGGCTGATAGAGGATCAGGCCGCCGGCAATGATGGGAAAGATGTACACCGGCGTGAAGATGGACTGGCTGCAGCCGGTACCGTAGATGAGCAGGGAGGCCAGCAGGGTGTCGGTGAAGACCTGGAACAGGCCGAACCGGTGGATATGGGGTTGGTTCCTGGGGAGAATGGCGGCCGAACCGATGGAGACGATGTAGACCAGGGAGAGAAAGGCCAGCACGGTGGAGGATTCCGGCAGGATGACCGCATGGCCTCTGCTCTGGAGAAAGGTGGTGACAGCCAGCAGCAGGGTGAAGAGAATGACACGGATGAGCAGGAGCCAGAGGATGTGGCGGCGAAGCAGGACGCCGTCCGTGGTGGCCGGCCGCATCATGCACAGCCACCTGTCTTTCACCATGTTGCCGAAGTTTCGCACCGGTTTTGTCCTGTTGTCAGCCAGTCAGCTGATTTCGTATTTTTTTATCTTGTACCGCAGGGAGCGAAAGCTGATCTTCAGCAGTTCGGCGGCCCGCATCTTGGAGCCGCCCGCCTTTTCCAGGGCATGGCGGATCATTTTCGTTTCCAGGGCGACGAGGATGTCGTCCATGCCCTTGCTGAAGAGTTCTTCCTCGTCCCGGGCCGCTACGAACAGCGGTTCGTCCCTGCTGTCCTCGGCCTGCCTGCCTTGCCTGGACAGGATCAGGCTCTCCGGCAGGATGATGTTGGAGGACTCCAGGGCCACTCCACGCTCGATAATGTTTTCCAGTTCCCTGACATTTCCCGGAAAGTCGTAGTCCATCAGGACCTGCATGGCATAGGAGGAGATGGTCTGGACCTCTTTTCCAAGTAACTTGCTGTATTTTTGCAGAAAGTGGTTGACCAGCAGAGGGACGTCACCTTTCCGTTCCCGCAGCGGCGGCATGCGGATGGGTACCACGGCCAGGCGGTAGTAGAGATCTTCCCTGAATCGGCCGGCGAGGATCTCGTCTTCCAGGTTGCGGTTGGTGGCGGCGATGATCCGCACATTGACCTTGATGGTCCTGGTGGACCCCACAGGCATGAATTCCCGCTCCTGGAGCACCCGCAGCAGCTTGGTCTGAATGATGGGGGTGAGTTCGCCGATTTCATCCAGAAAGGCGGTTCCTCCGTCCGCCTGCTGGAACAGGCCGGCCTTGTCGCTGATGGCCCCGGTGAACGAACCCTTTTTGTGCCCAAAGAGTTCGCTCTCCAGCAGGCTTTCAGGAATGGCACTGCAGGTGATGGGGACAAACGGCTGCCCGGCCACCCGGGAATGGTCATGAATGGCCCTGGCAACCAGCTCCTTGCCGGTGCCGGATTCGCCATAGATGAGGACATTGGCCGGTGTCCGGGCGATGCGCTTGATCAGGTCGTAGATCTTGTTCATTTCCGGACTGTTGCCAATGATATCCGGAAATTCGCTGCTCAGGCTGGCCGAGCTGGTCCGGGAACCGCGCCGCCGGGTGGCCGCCTTGATCACACCCTGGATCTCGTCGACGTTGAATGGCTTGGTGATATAGTCGAATGCACCGTATTTCATCGCCGTTACGGCGTCTTCCGGCGATGCAAAGGCGGTGATCATGATCACGGGAAGGTCGGTTTCCCGCTCTTTCAGGGCGGCTAACAGATCCAGGCCGTTCATCCCGGGCATGCGGACATCGGATATGGCCAGGTCAAAGCCGTTTTTTTCAGCCAGGTCCAGGGCCTGCTCCCCATCCTTGGCCAGGGTAACCTTGTGCCCCTCTTTCTCAAGGAGGATCTTGAGAAATTCGCGCATACTCAGTTCGTCGTCGACTACGAGGATTCTGGCCATGGCACCTGGGCGTATTTCCGGGGAGAGGCTTAGGTGTGCCCGGGGTACCTCGATGGTGCCAAGGTGTCCCGGGCCGGTTCAGGGGGATCAGCTGTTTTTCAGCAAGATATGGATACCTTGAAAAATTGTCTGTTCGTCCAGTTGTTCGTCATGGAAAAAATCGTTTGATATGTCTGCAATATCCGCCAGATGCCCGCGAAAACCGACCAGGTGGCGCGATCTCGACCGAACGGCCCGATGCTGCAGGGCATCCCTGTACGTATTGTATAGTCTCCGGCCGGGTAAAGTCAAATCAGGCCCGGTCCTGCCAAAAAAACATGCGTTCTTTTTTGCTTTTCCTGCCGCATTGCTGTATCAGATGTTCACTTCCGACAATCACAGCTTGGAAGCATGATATACTGCAGGGGTACATATGCTCTAATCGGTCACCTCATGCCATACTGGTGTCTCGTTGTCGGCTGAAGGATGGCCATGACACAACATGCTGAAACAACAAAAAAAATATTCAGGTGCAGCAATGGAACAGAACGGTGCAGACCTTGGTGCCGGTGGAGTGATCTGGAACCTGGCAGACCTCTATACCGGAACGGATGATCCGGCCATTGACCAGGATATCGCCTGGTGCCGGGAGACGGCAGGCAGCCTGGCGAAGCGCTATCGTGGCAGGGTGGGGCGGTTGCCAGCAGAGGAGCTGCTGGCCCTGATCCGGGAAAAAGAAGCCGTGGAGCAACGGTTGGCCAGGCTGGGCGCCTTTGCCTTTCTCTCCTTCACCACCAGGGTGGCCGATGCGGCCGTCTCGGCACTCCTGCAGAAGGTGGAAGAGGTGGCTGCCGGGATCGGCCGGGAACTGGTTTTCTTCCGCCTGGAATGGAACCGGCTTGCCGCAGAGGAGGCAGCCAGGCTGCTGGATGAGGATCTGCTTGCCGGGTACAGGCATTATCTGCAGGTTCTCCGCAGCTTTGCCCCCCATCAGCTGTCGCAGCGGGAAGAGGAGCTGCTCCAGGAACTGGCCCCGGTTGGACGGTCTGCCTGGAACGTGCTCTTCGAAAAGCTCATGGGGATGATGACCTTTGGCCGGGACAGGCGTACCGAGGAGGAGGTGCTCAGCGATCTCCATCATGCCGATCGCCAGGTCCGCAGACAGGCGGCCCGGGATCTGACCGAGGGGCTGCGCGCTCACCTGCATATCATTACCCACATTTTCAATACCCTTGCCGCGGAAAAGATGATCGACGACCGGATTCGCAGGTTTCCATCCTGGATCAGCAGCATGAACCTCGAAAACCAGCTCCGGGACAATGTGGTGGAGACCCTGGTCAGGGCGGTGACCTCCAGGTATGACCTGGTGCAGAAGTACTATGTGCTGAAAAGGGACCTGCTCGGCCTGGAGACCCTGTACGATTACGACCGCTACGCCCCCCTGGCGGGCCTGCCGGATACCAGGGTGTCCTGGCGGCAGGCCCGGGAGATCGTGCTTGCCGGTTTTCATGCTTTTTCTCCTGAACTTGCCGAGATAGCGGAAAGATTCTTCAGCGAGGGCTGGATTCACGCCCCGGTGCAGGAGGGCAAGCGGGGCGGTGCCTTTGCCCATCCCTGCGTCCCGGACGTGCATCCGTACATCATGGTCAACTACACCGGCACGCTCCGGGATGTCTCCACCCTGGCCCACGAGCTCGGCCATGGCGTGCACCAGTTCCTGGCTGCCGAACAGGGTTATTACAACAGCGACACCCCGCTGGTTCTGGCCGAAACCGCCTCGGTCTTTGCCGAACTGCTGGTCTTCCGGAACCAGTTGCAACTGATCGACGATCCACAGGCCAGGCAGGCCTTTGTCTGTCAGAAACTCGAATCCATCTTTGCCACGGTCTTCCGCCAGGTCGCCATGAACCGGTTCGAAGACGGCATGCACAATCAGCGGCGCAGCCAGGGCGAGCTTTCCGCGGAGACGCTTTCCAGGATCTGGCTGGCCAGCCAGAAAGCCATGTTCGGTGACAGTGTGGAACTGCGCGAAGATTACGGTATCTGGTGGGCCTATATCCCCCATTTTCTGGGAACGCCGGGCTATGTCTATTCCTATGCCTTCGGCGAACTCCTGGTCCTGGCCCTCTATGCCCGTTACATGGAGGAGGGGGAGAAGTTTGTTCCCAGGTACAGGGCATTGCTCGCTGCCGGCGGTTCCGGTTCGCCGGCACAGCTTCTGCAGCCCTTTGGCATCGACCTGGAAGATCCCGACTTCTGGCATGGCGGCCTGGCCGTGATCGAGGAGATGCTTGCCGACTGTTTTTCCTGATGGTTGAATTTTTTCGGGAAACAGGGCGCTACCTGGAGCAGCGGGCACCCTGCTGGAGGACGAACATGGCCGGTACGAGGAGCAGCAGCCCGGCCAGGGTCCGGGATGAGGGCAGGCCATGGCCCAGCATCCAGTCCAGGACCAGGACCAGGGGGGGATAGAGATAGCTGTAGGCCATGACCCTGGTCGGTCCCAGGTAAAGCACGGCGAACTGGGACAGGAAAAAGGTGATGATGGTACAGAAGACAGCCAGGTAGATGATTCCAAGCCAGACCCGGGGCTGGATGGCCGGCCAGTCGATCCCGCCCAGCTTGCCGCCTCCCAGGAGGAGCAGCCAGCCGCAGCCGGTGACCAGGATCCAGAAGGTCATCAATTCCATGGGTTCTTCGCGGTGCAGCAGCTTGACCAGGGGGGTATAGAAGGCGATCAGCAGGCAGGCCAGGAAAAAGAGCAGGTCGCCCTTGTTGAGCTGCAGGCACAACAGCCGTTCCAGGTCTCCCTCGAAGAGTATCCACAGGGCGCCGGGCAGGGCCAGGGCCAGGGCAAGGAGCCGGTAGCGGCCAAGCCGTTCGCCCAGGAGGATGGCGCTGTAGATCCCGGAGATGCCGGGCACCAGGGTGAAGAGGACCGACGTGTTCAGGGCGGACGTGTAGCGCAGGGCGAGAAACATGAGCCAGAAGAATCCTGCCAGGGTGCAGCTGATGGCAGCGTAACGGAGAAGGTCCCTGGCAACCGGTCGGGCGATACCGTGCCGGAGGCGAATCCAGGGCAGGAAGAGCAGGGTGGCGGCGAGAAAACGGAGCAGGGTGAGGACCGCCGGGTCAAGCCCGGCCGTGATGGCCTTGCCCACCGTGAACGAGGTGGCGGCCAGGCCGGCCGCCACCAGCATCAGGAGATGGATGGACCAGATCGGCATCCGCCGGGGACGGGGATGGCCGCTCACCCGATCAGTTCACGCAGCTGCCCGTGCAGGATCCCGTTCGATGCCAGGATCTCCGGCTGGAACGGGCTGAAGGGCGCTCCGCCGAAGTCGCTGAGCTCGCCGCCAGCTTCGGTCACCAGCAGCCAGCCAGCCGCTGTATCCCAGGGCTTGAGGCCGATCTCCCAGAAACCGTCCAGTCTGCCGCAGGCCAGATAGGCCAGGTCCACCGCTGCCGCCCCGGCCCGTCTGATGTCGCGTACCTTGGGCAGGATGGAGCGCAGGTCCTCCAGGATCGTGTCCAGGTGGCTGTGGATGTCATAGGGAAAGCCGGTGCCGACGAGGGCCTCCAGGAGAAAAGCGGTCTCGCTCACCCGGACCCGGTCGCCGTTCAGCCAGCTGCCTGCACCGGCTGCTGCAGCAAAGAGCTCGTCCTGCATGGGACAGTGGACCACGCCCAGGATGGGCCGTTCCCCGTCCACCAGGGCGATGGAAACGCCGAAGTAGGGGAACCCGTGGGCAAAGTTTGTCGTGCCGTCCAGGGGATCGATGATCCAGGCCCGGCCTGCAACCATTTCCTGCCGTTCCCCTGCAGACTCTTCGGCCAGGATCTCGATGCCCGGGGCATCTTCCTGGAGGGAGGAGATGATGGCGGTTTCGGCAGCCACATCGGCCTCGGTGACCAGGTCGATGGCTCCTTTCTTTCTGATTGTATGGGGCTTGCTGTACAGCTCCCGGATGATGGACCCGGCTGTCAGCGCGGCCCGGCAGCCTGCCTGGAGCAGGTCGCCTGTTTCCCGATCTTGGCAGGCGGCAACCACCTTTTCGATTCTGTGCATTGTTCGTCTCTCGGCAGGGATTTTTTGGTTAAATATCCTGTTATGTCGTGGCTCAGAGGCCCAGCTCGTCGCTGATCTCCTGCATGGCCTCCAGGGCCAGGTCGCAGAATTCCGGCACGGTCAGGCCGATCAGCTCGCATTCCCGGATGATCTCCCGGTTCGCGCCCCTGGCGAAACTTTTTTCCTTGAATCGCTTCCTGACCGATTTCGGCCGGACAGATTTCAGCTTCTTGTCCGGATAGACCAGGGCCGTGGCAATTACCAGGCCGGTGATGGTCTCGCCGGCGGCAAGGGCGTGCTGAAAACGGGTCGACCTGCGCTCCCCGTGCGCCTTCTCGTTGTGCAGCCGGATGGCCTCGATGATCTCGGCATCGACACCCAGCCGGCCAAGGATGGTCACTGTCTCGTGGGTATGGGTACTGAGGTCGGGCTGACTTTCCGCATCCAGATCATGGAGCAGGCCGGCCAGCCCCCATTTTTCCTCGTCCTCGCCAAGATGACGGGCCAGCCGGCGCAGGACGGCCTCGCTGGCAAGACAGTGTTTGAACAAGTTCGGGTTTTGCAGGTGGTTGCGGAGGAGCCTGAGCGCCTCCTGGCGGGTTATTCCGTAATCCATAGCCTCTGTTGTCGTCATCGGTAACCGTTTCTTGGCCGGGTCGGGGGAACGGCTCTGCCGATCCGCCGATTCTGGATCATGGCAGCTTGTCCCGGTTCTGTCAAGGGGAAGGTTCTTCCTCGTTCCAGACGGCCAGGGCCTGCCGGTAGACCTGTGACCTGGACAGGTTCAGGTCAGCGGCGATCCGGTGGACGGCATCCCTGAGGCTGCAGTCCCCCTGGTCGCGGTACCAGCGGATCAGGTCCTCCAGGTTGTCCGGCAGGCTTTCCCGGCTGTCCTCGCTGCCGGCAATGATGACCACCAGCTCTCCCCGCACCTTGTCCCGTACCTGGTCCTGGATGGCGGAAAGGGGACCGGCGATGCATTCCTCGTGGATCTTGGTCAGTTCCCGGAACACCATGGTCTGCCGGTCTCCCAGGATCTCGAGGCAGTCGCGCAGGCAGGCGGCGATCCGGTGGGGGGCCTCGTAAAAGACCAGGGAGCAGGGGAGGGCGGCCAGCCGGTTGAAGAATGCCTGCCTGGCCCGTTTTTTCCCTGGCGGGAATCCTCCGAAAAAAAAGGTGGCATCCTGCAGCCCGGCCACGGACAGGGCGCAGCTCAGTGCCGACGGCCCGGGTATGGGAACGATCCTGATCCGCCGCTCCCGGGCCAGCCGCACCAACCGGGCACCGGGATCGGCGATTCCCGGGGTGCCGGCATCGGAAACCAGGGCTATATCGGTCCCTGCAAGGAGCCGCTCCACCAGCTGCCCGGCTTTGAATCCCTCCTTTTCCCGGTAATAGCTGGTGAGGGGGGTCCGGATGCCGAAATGGGTGAGCAGTTTCCTGGTATGGCGAGTATCTTCGCAGGCTATGCAATCCACCTCCCTGAGGATACGGATGGCCCGGCTGCTGATGTCCTCCAGGTTGCCGATGGGCGTGGCCACGATGTAGAGCGTGCCGGCTGTGCTGTGTTCTGCTTGCATGGGGACGTCCGCGTTGGATGGATTGGACCATCATGCTACCGGTTCCCGGGGCGGCTGTCAATGCGGGAACGTCACGGCCTCTGCCGTTGCCGGGAGCCGGCAAAGGCCGGAATACGGCTTCCGAAAAAATTTTTGTTGCGAAGAACGGCTGAATATGTCCTATATTAGGTGTCAGTCACGGTTTCCAGGACTGAGTATCGTCAAGGAAATCAAATCTCTTATTCCTGATTTTTCACTGGAGCAACCCTGTTCCTTCACCAGGGCCGACAGACAACAAAGATGTGATGGCAGCAGCATGCCGAGGGGCTGGCACAGACTGTCCCCAAGCAACGTATCCGGCACAGGATTCTCCAGTCAGATGATACATCGCCACTCAGGGAAGTCCGCTTTCCTGTCTTGCAGCTCGTGCAGTTTATCCGGGAAAGGCCACTACGGGCCACCACTACAGAGAACAGATTGACAGAAATTTTTCCTTGTCCGAATGAATGAGTCGATCCTGAAAGATCTCAACCGGTTGGCAAGAATATTTTCCAGGGACATGTCCTCCAGGGAGCTCATGTCCCTGGCCGTGGATGAGTTTCGCGATATTTTTGCCGCAGACCGTGCCTGGCTCATCTATCCCTGTGATCCAGAGGTGCCATACTGCAACATCTGCTACGAGGCAACGACAGAGGACTATCCTGCCCTGGGCAGGATGGAGGGAAATCTGCAGGTCACTGAAAATATCGCGGCCGTGTTTCGGGATGCCCTGGCCGAAACCGGGCCAAGGATTCATCTTCCGGAGACCGTAACCGAGCACTGCCGCAAGATGGCCGGCCAGTTCGATATCCGCTCCTGTCTCTCCATGGTGCTGCGGATGAAAAATGACCGGCCCTGGCTCCTGAGCCTGCAGCAGTGCAGTTATGAGCGGCAATGGAGCGAACAGGAGGTCGACCTGTTCGAGTACGGAGCCCGGATGCTGGCCGATGCCTATGATACCCGGATGCTCCTGGAGACCCTCAAGAACGATATTGCCAAGCGGCAGAAGGTCGATGCAGAACTGATCCAGAGCGAGCAGCGGTTCCGTTCCCTCTTTCACCATTCGAGTATCTCGCTCTGGCTGGAAGATTACTCTGAACTGAACAGGGAGTTCCTTCGCCTCCAGGACCAGGGAATCCTCCATCTTGATCATTATCTCTCCGAACATCCGGAATTTCTCCACAACGCCCTGAAGATGATCCGGGTGCTGGACATCAACGAGGCTTCCCTGGAGCTGTTCGAGGCCCGTGACCGTTCCCAGTTGCTGGACAACCTGCAGCAGACCTTCACCGAGAAGACCCTGGAGACCTTCCGCTCGGTCCTGGTCGCCCTGTACGGCGGTGCGACCCGTTTTTCCGTGGAGGCGCAGTACAGGACGTTCAGCAACCGGATCATCAACACGATTGTGACCGTGGACGTGATGCCGGACACCGACAGCAGCATGGCCCTGCTGACCATCGTCGATGTCTCCAGGCAGAAAGACGCGGAAAAGCGGTACCTGGAGTCCAGGGAACGCTACAGGATGCTGATGGAGACGGCCAATGACGCCATTTTTGTCATGGATGCGCTCACCGGCGTCATCATCGAGGCCAACAACAAGGCCGCCGAGCTCATCGGCCGCTCGGTCTGGGAGATCGTGGGCATGCACCAGACCGAGCTGCATCCACCCGAGGACCGCGAACAGTACCGCAAGATCTTCACCGAGGCCATGAATACCCGCGAGGTCCTGGGATCCCACGACATCTTTGTCCTCCATGCCGATGGCCGGAAGATCCCGGTGGAGATCAGTGCCTCCAGGACCACCATCGGCAACCGCGAGGTAGTCCAGGCCATTTTCCACGACATCAGCAAGCGCCTGGAAAAAGAGGAGCGCCGGAGGCTGCTGGCAACCGCGGTGGAGCAGGCCGCCGAGTCGGTGATCATCACCGATACCAAGGGCAACATCGAGTATGTCAATCCGGCGTTCGAGAAGATTACCGGCTATTCCTTCCGGGAGGTGGTTGGCAAGAATCCCAGGCTTCTCAACAGCGGCAAGCGACCAAAATACTATTTCAAGCTGCTCTGGGACGAGATCAGCCGGGGAAATGTCTGGCAAGGTATCCTGACCAACAAGAAAAAGGATGGTACCCTGTTCGAGGAGGAGGCGACCATCACCCCGGTCAAGGATCGGCATGGCCGGATACACCACTATGTGGCTGTAAAACGCGACATCACCAAGCAGGTGGTACTGGAGAAACAGATCCGCCAGTCCCAGAAGATGCAGGCAATCGGTACCCTGGCAGGAGGAATAGCTCATGATTTCAATAATATATTGACAGCCATCATGGGCTTTGCCGAGCTGTCCCTCAGCAGGGAAATCAAGGACCCGTTTCTCGAGAACAATATCAGGGAGGTGGTCAAGGCCGCTGACCGGGCCGGAAAACTCATCGATCAGATTCTCACGTTCAGCCGGCAGACCGAAAAGAATGTCGCCTCGCTGCAGATGGCCATGGTGGTCAAGGAGGTGCTCAAGCTGCTCCGGGCCAGCCTGCCGGCCAATATCGAGATCGTCCAGGATATCTCGTCCAAGGCCATGGTGCGTGCCGATCCCACGCAGGTGCACCAGGTGATCATGAACCTCTGCACCAATGCCTACCAGGCAATCGAAAGCGAAGTGGGCACCATTACGGTCTCCATCAAGAGCGTGGAACTCGATGCCAGGGAGGGGTTGGAGATCGGCAACCTGCCGCCGGGCAAGTATGTCCGCCTGCAGGTGAAAGATACGGGCAAGGGGATCCCGCCCGAGTTCATTCCCAGGATCTTCGAACCCTATTTCACCATCAGGGACCAGAACGAGGGTACCGGCCTGGGCCTGTCCGTGGTGCACGGTATTGTCAACGATCACGGCGGGGCGGTGACAGTGGAGTCCACGCCGGGCAAGGGCAGTTGTTTTTCGGTTTATTTTCCGCAGGTATCGAGTGGAGAGGTACGCTCCGACATCCGGATGAGTGATCTTGCTGAAGGCAAGGGCAGGCTGCTGGTGGTGGATGATGAACAGCAGATCGTCGACTACGAGGTGCAGGTTCTGCAGCGGGCCGGCTACGAGACCGAGGGATATACCTCGAGCATCGAGGCGCTCAAGGCCTATCACGACGATCCGGCCAGGTATGACCTGCTGATAACCGATATGGCCATGCCCGACATGACCGGGCTGCAGTTGTACAAGGAGGTGCGCAGGATCAGCGCGGACACCCCTGTTCTCCTGTGTACAGGCTACAGTGAGCATGTAACGGCCGAGTCGTCCAGGGAGATGGGAATCGACGGCTATCTGGCAAAACCGTTCACTGCCGAACAGCTGGCCAGCGAGGTCAAGCGGCTGATCGAAAAAAACAGGGGTGGCCGAAAGGCCAATCCAGGCGATTCGCAGTAACCGTCTTTTCTACGAGTTGTTTCGTAACCGCTCACAGGGTGAGCAACCCGCAGTATATCATACTTCCATACTGTAACTGATCAGAACCGCAGCAGATTTGTGCGATCTCTCCTGGCCGTTATAGCCCCACTATGCGGCCGGGAGAGCGTGTGAAGATGCGGTGGCCGTGACCAGTTCCAGTTAGGATGTATGCTATGGCGCTGGGGAACCCAGGGCGAGAGTTTGGATTCTGGATGGGGAGCGAGTGTGAGGAGTGGAAGCAGAAAACCCCCGGTCCCGGGGTGTGGGACAGGGGGTTTTTGCTAAGAAGAAAAAAATACGGCAGCGACCTACTCTCCCACACGGTTTCCCATGCAGTACCATCGGCGCTGGAGAGCTTAACTTCCGTGTTCGGAATGGGAACGGGTGGATCCTCTCCGCTATGGCCACCGTAATCCTTTGGCAGATGAGA
>CAZVDY010000039.1:0-17745 GCA_964626235.1 uncultured Desulfobulbaceae bacterium
ATGTTACCGGTCGCTACTTGCAGTAAAGCAGGTTTGGCGAATGTTTTTCAAGGCTGGGGAGGGTTTTTTCCTGTTCCCGGTTCGGTTGTCCGGTAGGGATGAAACGGAAAAAGCCTGCGATTGTGATATGTTATTGTAAATGTTAGGGAAATGTCAGTGGTGATTTTTTGGTCCTTTTTGCGGGCGGGGGGCAATTCATCCGGTCCGGCAAGAAGAAGGGTTGCCAAGTTGCATGAGGCAGAATAATATGGACAGGTTGGATACTGGAGCGGCTTTTTTTACAAAATGACGTGGAGGGTTGTTGTGGAGCCGGGGGAGCGGCGGGCCGAGATACGGCGAAAGACGCTGGAGACGGATATCGAGGTGCTGCTCGTCCTGGATGGCAGCGGGAAAGGGGAGATCCGGACCGGGGTAGGGTTCATGGATCACATGCTGACCCTGTTCAGGGTGCATGGTTTTTTCGACCTGACCATCCGGGCCGAGGGGGATACCTGGATCGATGATCATCACACGGTGGAGGATGTGGGCATCTGCCTGGGACAGGCCCTGAGCCGTGCCGTCGGCGACAGGAAGGGGATCTGCCGTTATGGCCATGCCTATGTCCCCATGGACGAGACCCTGGCCCGGGTATGCGTGGATTTTTCCAACCGGCCGTATCTCCACTACAAGGTGAATGTGCCTGACCAGAAGGTCGGCCGTTTCGATACCTGCCTGGCCAGGGAGTTTCTCCATGCCCTGGCCCTGCATGGCGGACTGACTCTGCACGTGGACCTGCTCCATGGCGAGAACAGTCACCATATTCTGGAAGCCGTGTTCAAGGCCCTGGGGCGTGCCCTGGCCGATGGCGTCCGGTTGCTGCCCGGTCTGGAGGGTGAACTGTCTTCCAAGGGCACCCTGTAGAACGTTTTTCGGCAAGTGAAGAATATCGGGGCCAGGAAACGGAGGGTTTTCGGCCCCTGACAACCAGGAGGAAACGAGGTGAACGGACTGCGTTGGACCGTAACGCTTTTTACTGTTTTTCTGTTGCTACCGATTGCCGGCTGCGGCAAGAAGGGCAGCGCCCCTGTCAACCCCGAACCCCAGGTGACCGTCAGCTGCATCGGGGTGCTGCCGGCCCGCTCGGTGGTCGATTACGACGACACGGTCTCCTTTGCCCGGGCCAAGCGGTTGCAGGAGGGAACGCAGCTCATGAACCGGCTGCTCAGGCAGCACTTCCAGGGCAACAGCCGGATCCGTTTTGTCAATGACGACCAGGTGGCCGGCCTGATCGGTTCCGGTTCGGAAACCACCCTGGAACTGCATCGCAAGATCGCGGCCCAGGTGAGCTGCAACGCCATTTTGGAAGTGACCCTGCGGGAGTACGCCGACCGGGTGGGCGGCCAGTATTCCGCCTCCAGGCCGGCCTCGGTGGCCTTTGACTATCGGCTGATCGAGACCGGAAACGGCGCGGTGCTCTGCCGCGGCACCTTCGAGGAAGAACAGAAGTCCCTGATGGAAAATCTCTACAACCTGAAGACTGCCTCCCGGCGCGGTTTCACCTGGATCACCGGGGAACAGCTGATGCAGGAGGGCCTTGCCGAGAGGTTTTCCGAGTGCAGCTACCTGCAGACCCAGGATCGTTGACGGCTTGAGGCTGCCTGCAGGCATGAACCGGCGTGTCGGCCGGGCCATGCACGACTACCGGATGCTGGCCCATGGCGACCGGGTCCTGGTCGCCGTTTCCGGTGGCATGGATTCCCTGGTCCTGGCCTGGCTGCTGGCCCACTGGCAGCGCAAGGCGCCGATCTCTTATGAGATCGTGGCCATTCACATCGCCATGGACGAAGATGCCGCCGGTCGGGTGGCCGGGGCGGTGCAGGGGTTCGGAATCAGGACACTGGTGCAGCGGGCGGACTGGCGGCCGGAGATGGACAGCCGCATCCGACGGGGTGAGAAGGGGCAGGATGTCTGTTTCCGCTGCGCCCGGGCCCGGCGCAGGCAGCTTTTCGACCTGGCTGCGGAACTGGGGGTAAACAAGTTGGCCCTGGGCCATCACCGTGACGATCTCATCGAGACCTTTTTCATGAACCTGACCTGCAGCGGCAACCTGTCCACCATGCTGCCCAGGCAGGATCTCTTCCAGGGAGAGCTGGCCATTATCCGCCCCATGGCCTACCTGGACCGGGAAGAGGTGCACGACCTGGGACGGCGGCTGGGCCTGGAACCGGTGGCCGCTCCCTGTTCCCTGGCCGGAAAGACGCGGCGCGACGAGATCAGGGAGATTCTTGCCAGGGTGTACACCCGGCTGCCGGGCAGCCGGCAGCACATCTTCGCCGCCCTGGGCAACGTACGCCATGACTACCTGCTCCATCGGGCTGCCGGGGCAAAACGACAGCGGCCGGACGACCAGACCGCCAGGGAAGAGAGAACCCGGAGTTCGCCATGCTGACCGATCTCGAGTGCCTGGTCTGCTTCATGCGGCAGGCCCTGGCCACGGCACAGATGGCCACCGATGATCCGGCCGTGCAGCGGCAGGTGGTGGAGGAGGTTGGCCGTTTCCTGGCCCGGGTGGATTTCGGCCGGTCCCCGCCGGAAAACGCGGTGGACCTCTATGCCCTGATCGCCCGCGTCACCGGGGTGGACGATCCCTTTGCGCGGGTCAAGGAACAGGAGAACAGGTTTGCCCTGGACCTGGCCGATCAGGTGGAAGAGGCGATCGGGAAGGCATCGGACCCGCTGGAGACCGCCATCCGCTTCGCCATCGGCGGCAATATCATCGATCATGCGGCGCAGCAGTCGTTCGATGCAGCGGCCACCCTGGCCACCTGCCAGGAGTCTGACCTTGTGGTCGACGATATTCCCAGCCTGCGCCGGGACCTGGAGACGGCGCAGGACCTGCTTTACCTGGCCGACAACTGCGGCGAGATCGTCTTTGACCGTTTTCTGGTACAGGAGCTGCACAGAAGGGGATGTCGGGTCACCGTGGCGGTACGGGGCAGTCACATCGTCAACGACGCCACCCTGGCCGATGCCGAGCTGGCCGGCCTGGGAAGTGAGTGCCGTCTCATCGACAACGGCACAGGGTGCCCCGGTACGCCGCTGGCCGCCTGTAGCCCGGAGTTCCGGGAATGCTTCACCTCGGCCGACCTGATCATCAGCAAGGGCATGGGCAACTTCGAGACCCTCTCCGAGGTGCGGGCGCCGCTCTACTTTCTTCTCACCGTCAAGTGCTCGGTGGTGGCGCGGCTCATCGTCCACCGCCGGCGGCTGCCATCGGGTGCCGTGCAGGGACGGGGCGAGATGGTGGTAATGCAACAGGAGTTCCGAGGATGAACGAGCAGATCAGGACCATACTCGCAAGGGACCGGGCCGGCCAGGTGCTGGAGGTGGAAGGCTGGGTACGGACGAGGCGGGATTCGGGCCGTCTATCCTTCCTGGAGATCAATGACGGTTCCTGCCTGGCCAACCTGCAGGTCATAGCCGAGGACAGCCTGCCCAACTACACGACCGAGGTGAAAAAGCTGGGCACAGGTTGCGCGGTGCGTGTCAGGGGAGAGCTGGTCCTCTCTCCGGCCAGGGGACAGGAGGTGGAGCTGCGGGCCAGCGAGATCCGGGTGCTGGGACAGGCCGACCCGGCCTCGTATCCCCTGCAGAAAAAACGACACAGTTTCGAGTTTCTCCGCACCATACCCCATCTCCGGCCCAGGACCAACGCCCTGGGGGCTGTGGCCCGTATCCGCAGCGCCCTGAGTTTCGCCATTCACCGCTTTTTCAGGGAGCAGGGGTTTGTCCACGTCCATACACCCATCATCACCACCTCGGATTGCGAGGGAGCCGGCGAGATGTTCACCGTCACCACCCTGGAGGCCGGAGAACTTGCCCGCCAGGAAGGTTTCAGCGGTGATTTTTTCGGCAGGCGAGCCGGTCTGACCGTCAGCGGTCAGCTCCAGGCCGAGATCTATGCCCTGGCCCTGGGCCGGGTCTACACCTTTGGCCCTACTTTCAGGGCGGAGAATTCCAACACCAGTCGCCACCTGGCCGAATTCTGGATGGTGGAACCGGAGATGGCCTTCTGTGATCTGGCCTGCGACATGCAGGTTGCCGAGGACCTGGTCCGGGAGCTGCTGCGCACCGTCCTGGACGAGTGCAGCGAAGATCTGCAGCTATTCGACAGGTTCGTGTGCAAGGGGCTGCTTGACCGGCTGGAACAGACCCGGGACAGGCGGTTTGCCCGGATGACCTACAGCGAGGCCGTCGGGGAGCTGCAGCGATCCGGCCGGGAGTTCGAGGTTGCCGTGCAGTGGGGCATGGACCTGCAGGCCGAACACGAACGGTTTCTCTGCGAAGAGGTGGCCGGCAGGCCCCTGGTCGTCACCAACTATCCGAAAACCATCAAGCCCTTTTATATGCGGCTGGATGACGACGGCCGGACCGTGGCCGCCATGGACATCCTGGTGCCCGGCATCGGCGAGCTGATCGGCGGCAGCCAGCGGGAAGAGCGCTACGATGTCCTCCTCGGTCGCATGGAGGAGGATGGCCTGGATATCGGCCAGTACCAGTGGTACCTGGACCTGCGCCGGTACGGGTCTGTGCCCCATGCCGGTTTCGGCCTGGGATTCGAGCGGCTTGTCCAGTTCGTTACCGGCATGGCCAATATCCGGGACGTGATCCCCTTTCCCCGCACTCCGGGAAGCGCCCCCTGCTAGCCACCAGGCAATACCGGGAGAAACTCGATGGCGGACAACCTGTACATAGCCAGCCTGGAGGCCAATAGCGGCAAGCTGGTCATCACTCTGGGCATCATGGAAATGCTGTCCCGCAAGGTGGACCGGCTGGGATTCTTCCGGACCATCATCCCGTCCACGGTTGAGGAGGACACCCACATCCAGCTCCTCTCCAGCCGCTACAGCCTGGCCCTGGAGCCGGAACAGATGGTGGGCGTACATCACGATCAGGCCCGTTCCTGGAAAGCGGCCGGCGAGGAACGCAAGCTGTTCCGGGAGATCGTCTCCAGGTTCAAGGCGGCCGAGGAGGCCTGCGACTTCCTCCTCTGCGAGGGACCGGACATCAGCCACCTGGCCGATGGCTTCGACTATGACCTGTCCATCCGCATAGCCCGGGAGCTGGGCACCCCGGCCCTGTACGTGGCCTCGGGCTACCGGACCGGAAAGCAGGAGTTGCTGGAAAATGTGCAGGTGGCGGAAAAGAGTTTCCGCAGCCTGCAGTGTCCCCTGCTGGCCATCCTGGTCAACCGGGTGGAACCGGCCATCCTGGAGGAGGCGGAAAGCGAACTCCGCCGCCACTGCACCGCCGATCTCACCGTGGATCTCCTGCCCGAGATCCCGGCCCTCACCAACCCCACCCTGGAGGAGATCGTTTCCGCCCTGCAGGGCACCTGGTTCAGCGGTCCCAGGAACAGGCTGCAGCGGGATGTGCACGGCATCAAGGTGGCGGCCATGAACCCGGCCAACTTTCTTACCTACCTGGAACGGGGCGACCTGGTCATCACCCCCGGGGACAGGGCGGATATCATCTTCACCAGCCTGGGAGCGGCAGGCTCGAGAAACTATCCTGCGCCGGTGGGGCTGCTGCTCTCCGGCGGTCTCAAGCCGGAGCCTTCCATTGTCCGTCTCCTGGAGGGGTTGAACAACCAGGCCATTCCCATCTACTCGGTTCCCGACGACACCTTCCGCACCGCCATGGCAGCGGCCCGGGTGCGGGGCAGGGTGCGGCCGGGCAACGAGCGGAAGATCGCCCGTGCCCTGGGCCTGTTCGAGACCCACGTGGATATTCCGGCCCTGGAGGAGAAGATCCGGGTGACTCCGCCGTCGGTCATGTCGCCGATGATGTTCGAATACTCCCTGTTCCAGAGGGCCAGGCAGGAACGCAAGCATATCGTCCTGCCCGAGGGCGACGACGACCGCATCCTCCAGGCGGCCGAGATCCTCCGCCTTCGGGATGTGGTGGACCTGACCATCCTGGGCGACCCGGACCAGGTCCGGTCACGGGGCGTGGCTCTGGGACTGAAGCTCGATGGGGTGGAGGTGATCGACCCGGAGACCTCTTCCCTGCGGGAGGAGTTTGCCCGGGTTTTTCACCGGCTGCGCCGTCACAAGGGGATCACCCTGGATATCGCCTTTGATACGATCTCCGATGTCAGCTACTTCGGCACCATGATGGTGCACCAGGGCCTGGCGGACGGCATGGTTTCGGGTGCGGCCCATACGACCGCCCACACCATCCGGCCCGCCTTCCAGATCATCCGCACCCCGCCCGATGTCCTCCTGGTGTCCTCGGTCTTCCTGATGTGCATGCCCACCAGGGTGCTGGTGTACGGCGACTGTGCGGTCAATCCCAATCCCGATGCCGAAGAGCTGGCCGAGATCGCCATCAGTTCGGCCAGGACGGCCCGGATGTTCGGTATCGAGCCGGTGGTGGCCATGCTCTCCTATTCCAGCGGCTCCTCGGGCGCCGGTGCGGATGTCGAGCTGGTGCGCAGGGGCGTGGAGATAGCCCGGCAGCGTCGGCCGGACCTGAAGATCGACGGCCCGATCCAGTACGATGCCGCCATCGATGCCACCGTTGCCAGCAAGAAGATGCCGGAAAGCGAGGTGGCCGGACGGGCCACGGTGTTCATCTTCCCGGATCTCAACACCGGCAACAACACCTACAAGGCCGTGCAGCGGGCCTCCGGGGCGGTGGCCATCGGGCCGGTTCTCCAGGGCCTGCGCAGGCCGGTGAACGACCTGAGCCGCGGCTGCCTGGTGCCGGACATCATCAACACGGTGGCCATCACCGCTATCCAGGCCCAGGTGGCAGGGGATCGAACAGCATGACATTTTTGCTTGGACAGCAACGGGATGCGGGAGACTGAGAAATATTCTTTTTCTGTTGATATGGCTGTGATCTTGATTTAGACTTTTTGGAAGTTTTTGGCGGTGCCCTTCTATAACTTATTGTTTTCACATATTTTTAACAGTTTTCCGGAGTGGAGGAGCAAGCGTGCGTAAACGGAACAAATCAGCTGCCCCTAGGGCCGTTTTTTCCTGTGTAATGATCTCCTTTCTGGCCATCCTGCTGCTCGGAGGCTGCAACAGAAAGGAAGAGGTGAAAAAGGTCGAGGTCGTCCGTCCTGTCAAGGTCATGCAGGTGCAGGCTGGCAAGGGGCTGCAGAAGCACAGCTTTCCGGGCACGGTGCGGGCAGCGAGACGGGCTGTTCTTTCCTTCAAGGTGTCCGGTCCTCTGGCCGAACTGCCGGTGGAAGAGGGGCAGCATGTGAAAAAGGGCGACCTGATCGCCCAGATCCAGAAGCGGGATTTCCAGACCGCCCTGGACGAGGCCCGGGCGAGGAGCCTGGAGGCGGAGAAACAGTATAATCGATATAAGGAACTCTATGCCAGGAAACAGGTTTCCCGGGCTGATTTCGACCGTTACCGGGCAGCCCGCGACGTGGCCAGGGCCCAGTTGGAGGATGCGGAGAACCGGCTCAAGGACACCTCGTTGCGGGCGCCTTTCGATGGAATCGTATCCAAGCGGTATGTAGAGAATTTTCAAAAAGTTCAGGCCAAGGAGCCCATTGTCAATCTGCAGGACATCACCCGTATCGAGATCCTGGTCAATGTACCTGAACAGTTGATGGCCGCGATCAGGAACAGGGCTGAGGTTCCGAAAATCTATGCCACTTTTGAAACCATTCCGGGCAAGAAGTTTCCTCTCGAGATCAAGGAGTATTCCACCCAGGCCGATCCGGCCACCCAGACCTACCAGGTTGTCCTGGTCATGGATCAGCCCGACGAGGCCAATATCCTGCCGGGCATGACCGCCATGGTCACGGCCGAGGGGGTGGCCGATCATGCCGCTTCCGGTCAGGCCCCGCTCATTCCTGCCTTTGCCGTCATGGATGCACCGGGCAACCAGCCCTATGTCTGGGTGCTGGATCCAGAAACGTCCACGGCCCGCAGGCAGAATGTGCGCATCGGCCGGCTGGAAGGTTCGGAAAACGTCTTTGTCGAGGAAGGACTGAAAGGAGGGGAGACCATCATCATTGCCGGCCTGACCCAGCTGGAAGAGGGCATGAAGGTGCGGCCCTGGGAAAAACAGCGGGAAAGAAAATAAGGGACGGCCATGAATATTGCTGAGTTTTCCATCAGGAAATCCGTCATTACCTGGACCATGACCGTGGTCATGCTGGTCCTGGGGTACGTGGCCTACCAGGGGCTGCCGCGCCTGGAAGATCCGGAATTCGCCATCAAGAACGCGGTGATCATTACTCCTTACCCGGGCGCTTCCCCGGAAGAGGTCCAGGAGGAGGTTTCGGACAAGATCGAAAAGGCCTGCCAGGAACTGGGCCAGCTCAAGCGGGTGGAATCCTATTCGGCCCGGGGTCTGTCCACGGTCAAGCTGGAGATCAAGGACAAGTATGACAAGGATGCCCTGCCGGCGGTCTGGGACGAGCTGCGCCGCAAGATCCTGGATGTGATTCCGCAGTTGCCGCCCGGTGCCGGACCGCCCGTGGTCAACGACTCATTCGGCGACGTTTTTGGCGTCTATTTCGGTCTGACCGGTGAAGGGTTTACCTATGCCGAGATGAAGGATGTGGCCGAACTGCTCAAGCGGGAGCTGCTCACGGTGCAGGATGTGAAAAAGGTGACCTTTTTCGGTGAACAAAAAGAGGCCATCTACGTGGAGATGTCCCGGGCCAAGATGGCCGCCCTGGGCATCACCCAGGAGCAGATATTCGCCGCCCTGCAGGCCAAGAATCTGCCCGTGGATGCGGGCCGGATCAAGATCGGGCCGGAGTACATGGCCATCAAGCCCACCGGCGAGTTCAAGTCGGAAAAGGAGTTCGGCGAGCTGTTCATCGCCTCCAGCAACGGTCGTCTCATCTATCTCCGGGACGTGGCAACCATTTGGCGGGGCTATGTTGATCCGCCCAGCAAGATCCTGCGCGTGAACGGCAAGCCGGCTATCGGGATCGCCGTATCCACGGTCCTGGGCGGCAATGCCGTGACCATGGGTGAGGGTGTTCTGGCCCGGATTGCGGAACTGACCGACCAGATCCCCCTGGGTATGGACCTGGTAGAGATCTCCATGCAGTCCAAGAGCGTGACCAAGGCGGTCAACGGCTTTATCGTCAATCTTCTCGAGGCAGTGGCCATCGTCATCGTCGTCCTCTTTCTGTTCATGGGGTTGCGTTCCGCGATCATCATCGGCTTTATCCTGCTGCTCACCATCGCTGCCACCTTTGTGATCATGGGATATTACCAGATCACCCTGGAGCGGATTTCCCTGGGCGCCCTGATCATTGCCCTGGGCATGCTGGTGGACAACGCCATCGTGGTGGTGGACGGCATGAAGATCCGCATGCAGAAGGGGGTGGACGGCCTCGCTGCAGCCAGGGAGGTGGTCGGCCAGAACGCGGTGCCGCTGCTGGGTGCCACGGCCGTGGCCGTGCTGGCCTTTGCCTCCATCGGCGGCATGACCAACTCGACGGGTGAATATTGCCGTTCCCTCTATTACGTCATCCTGATTTCCCTGTCCCTGTCCTGGTTGACCGCGGTGACCATCACCCCCCTGATGACCAAGCAGTTCGTGCTCAGCCGCAAGGACAGGCAGGCTGGAGCGGACGGCAAGGGCAAAGATCCGTACAACAACAGGTTCTATCGTAGCTACAGGGCCTTTCTCAACGGTGCAATAAAGGCTCGCTGGCTGACCATTGCCGTGGTCCTCGGCCTGTTCGCTGTTTCCCTGTACGGATTCAGCTACGTGGAGAATCTCTTTTTCCCTGCCTCCACCATGCCCATGTTCCAGGTGGAATGCCAGTTCAGGGAGGGAACCCATATCCGGGAAACAGAGAAGGGGGTCAAGCAGATCGAGGAGTACCTGATGAAGATAGACGGAATCACCCAGGTTGCCTCGGCCATAGGCGGTGGTCATCCGCGCTTCATTCTCACCTATGATACCCCGGTGGAGGCGGCCAGCCAGTATACAAATATCCTGGTATCGGTGAACGACTACCGGCTGATCGACGGACTCCAGGATACGATCCAGAATGACCTGGAGCAGATGCTTCCCGATGCCATCGTCAATGTCAAGAAGTTCAATCTCGGTCCTGCCCTGGGCGGCAAGATCCAGCTGCGGATCAACGGCCCGGATCCTGAGATCATTCGGGCCATGGCCGAAAAGGCCATGCACGTCCTCCGGGAGGAGGGGGCCAAGGCCGTCCGGTCCGAGTGGGGCGAAAAGGTCAAGGTGCCCCAACCGGTCCTGGCAGAGGACCGGGCCCGCGCCCTCGGGATCACCCGGCCCATGGTGGCCAGGGCTCTGCAGGCCAACTTTTCCGGCCTGACCACAGGGCTCTACAGGGAAGGGATCGACCTGATCCCGATCATCGCCAGGGCGCCGGCCAGCGAACGGGATACCATCGAGGACTTGCAGGAGTTACAGATATACAGTCCATCGGCCGGTAAAAACATTCCCATTCTCCAGGTCCTGAAAGGTATCAGAACCGAATGGGAAAATGCCCGCATCTCCCGCTGGCACCGCAGACAGATGATCAAGATCCACGCCGATCCCCGCAACGAGCTGCCGGCGTCCCTGTTCGCCCGGGTCAAACCGCGGATCGAACAGCTCCTGGGTGTGGATGTGGCTGCCTACCGTGGTTATCCGCTCAAAGAGGGGGAGGAGTATACCGACAAGACCATTCCTTTGAAATACGACGACATCTTACCCATCAAGGGCATGCCGGGTTACTTTATCGCCTGGGGTGGCGAGTTGGAGACATCGGCCGATTCGTCTAAGCAGCTAGCGGAAAACATTCCTATCTATTTCGGCATGATGATCCTGGTTGTCATCTTTCTTTTCAACGCCTTTCGCCAGCCGCTCATCATCTGGCTCACCGTGCCCCTGTCCCTGATCGGAGTCACGGCCGGCCTGCTGCTGCTCAAGCAGCCGTTCGGATTCATGGCGCTCCTGGGGTTGATGAGTCTTTCCGGAATGTTGATCAAGAACGCTATCGTCCTGATCGATCAGATCGACCTGAACCTGAAGGAGGGAATGAACGGACTGGATGCTGTCGTGGAGTCCGGGGTCTCCAGGATGCAGCCGGTCATGATGGCCGCCCTGACCACCATGATGGGAATGATTCCCCTGTTCACTGATGCCTTTTTCGTGGCCATGGCCGTGACCATTGTTTTTGGGCTCGGTTTTGCCTCGATTCTCACCCTGGTCTTTGTCCCGGTGCTCTATGCTACTTTTTTCAGAATACGTTAGTTGGTGATCATAATGAAAGAAAACGCTTTTCTTCAGAGGCTTTTTCTTTGCTGCTCTGTGCTTGTCCTTTTGGGAATGCCGTCATTTTCGGCGGCCGCGGAATCAGCGGTTTATGACGTGGGAATTGTCACGGACGGCGATACGGCCAGGGACAGGGCGCTCAGGAACCTGTTCCGGCAGGAGATTACCGTTTTGGCCGAGGGTGAATTCACGGTCCGTTTTCCGCCGGCCATGCAGCTCTCCGGGAACGATACAGCCAGGGGAGTGAATGCGGCTCTGGATCGGGTCCTGGCGGATCCGGAGGTCGATCTGGTGCTGGCCTTGGGCGTCATCGCCTCCAATGAGGCCTTCAGACGGCCTGTTTTGTCCAAGCCGGTGGTGGCTCCTTATGTACTGGAACGGGCCGTCCAGATCGCCAGTGAACAGAAAGGCGCCAGCAGGCCGGCCAACCTGGCCTGGATCGATTCCCTGCTGACGCTGGATAAAGAGATCATGACCTTCCGCAAACTGGTGCGGTTCAACAACCTGGCCCTACTGCTCGATCGGCGTGACGTGGAGTCCCTGCCCGAGCTGTCCAGATTTGCCCGTCGACTGGCCAACGAACATACCATGAACGTGAACATCGTGCCTGCCGGGGACAAGGTGGACGAGATCCTGGCTGCCATCCCGGCAGGGACCGAGGCGGTCATGGTCGGCCCGCTGTATCATCTCGACCAGCAGAAGTGTCGGGAACTGATTGGCGGACTGGTGGAGCGGAAGCTGCCCGGCTTTGCCATCGGTTCCCGCCAACAGGTGGAGATGGGCCTGTTGGCAGGTGACATGCCGGCGGACATCGAGGAGAACCTTGCCCGTCGCACGGCCGTGGTCATCAAGGATATTCTGCTGGGAGAACAACCGGCAACCCTCAATGTGTCCTTTGCCAGGGGATATGAACTGACCATCAACATGGCCACGGCCAGAGCCCTGGATATCTATCCCAGCCTGGCCACCATGGTGGGAGCGGATCTGCTCAACGAGCAGCCAAAGGATATCGACAGGCACCTTACCCTGTCCCAGGCGGTGCAGGAGGCCCTGGAGGCCAACCTGGATCTTTCCGCCGCGGAGCTCCTGGTCAGGGCCGGAGAGTATGCGGTGGACGAGGCCCGCGCTCCGCTCCTGCCGCAGGTCAATGCATCCACAGGCATCCGGGCCATCGACGAGGACCGCGCCGGACTGGGCCGGGGGAGCAATCCGGAGCGTGCCTGGACCGGCACCCTGGGCGGCTATCAGCAGATCTATTCGGAAAAGGGCTGGGCCGGCTACGAGGTGGAGCAGCACAACCAGAAGGCCCGTACGTTGCAGCGGGATACGGTGCGGCTGGACATTATCCACCAGGCCGCGGTGGCCTACCTGAATGTTCTCCGGGCCGAGACCATCGAGCAGCTCTACAAGGACAACCTGAAACTCACCCAGGCCAATCTGGACCGGGCCCGAATTAGAATGACCATCGGGGTCGCCGGTCCTGACGAGGTATACCGCTGGGAGACCAAGTTCGCCAATGACAGGTTTGGAGTCCTGGAGAAAGAGTCACTGACCCTGGACGCCAGGCAGGCCCTGAACAGGATCCTGCATCGTCCTGTGCAGGAAGCCTTTGTCGCTGAAGAGACCGATCTCGGCGATCCTTTGCTCATCGTCGGGGACAGGCTGTTTTTTCAGCTGATGAACAATCCACGAAATCTCCGCATGTTCAGGGAGTTTTCCACCAGGCAGGCCCTGAGCTCCCGGCCGGAGCTCCAGGCCATGGACGCAACCATTGCCGCCCTGCAGCGGCAGGCAAAGGCGGTTTCCCGCCAGTTCTGGTTGCCCGAGTTTTCTTTGGAAGGCCAGGTGGACCAGTATTTTTCCGAAGACGGTGCCGGCCAGCGGGGTGATTTCGAGGACAGCCTGGATGACACCGACTGGATGGTTGGGATCTTTGCCAGGCTGCCCTTGTACGAGGGGGGAGGCCGGCGGGCGGCCCTGAACCGGCTGCGCCAGGAGATCGCTCGCCTGCAGACCGAGCGGAAGGCGGCCGGTGAACGGGTGGTCCAGGAGGTGATGCTGGCTCTGAACAGGACCAGGGCCTCCTATCCCGGCATCAGCCTTTCCAGGGAGGCGGCCGATGCGGCCCACCGGAACCTGCAACTGATCATCGATTCCTATGTTCAGGGCATCAAGTCGATCATGGAACTGCTGGATGCCCAGAACCAGACCCTTACCGCGGATCTGGCCGCTGCCAATGCGGTCTACAATTTCCTCATCGACCTGATGGGCGTTCAACGGGCCATGGGCGAGTTTGTTCTCTTTCTGCCCGAAGACCAGCGCAGCGACTGGATCGCCCAGGTCAGAGAGTATCTGCACCAAAAGACGGAACAGTGACATGATGGCATCAGGGAGTTGGAGAAAAGGGCAGGCATGGTTGTGTGGCTGTTTCATCCTGGTCACCGTTCTGCTCGTCATGGGAACGGTTCCGGTCTTTTCGGCCGGAGAGGCTGTACCTGAATCGCTGGAAGAGATTCCCCCGGATCAGCTGGAGACCACCCTTGCCCGGCTCAGTGACGAGCAGATCCGTTCCCTGCTCATTGCCGAGTTGCGCCGGAACCTGGCAACAGACCAGGGAAAGAACGCCAGGCAGGGTGGTTTCGTCGCCCGGGTGGCCCGCGGGCTGCATATCCTGGACCAGGATGAGGAGGGGACATTCCGGCAGAACCTGGTTCGTTCCTGGCGTCATGCCCACACCCTGCCGGACGAGCTGGACTGGCTCCTGCGCCGCTTCGCCCAGGACGCTTCCCGGCAGACGGCCTGGCGGAATATCGGCCTGGTTTGCCTGATCCTGTTCGGCGGCTTTCTGGCCCAGCTCGCTTTCCTGGGGCTGACCCGTCGGGTCAGACGGCAATATCGGGAACATCTGGTCCCTGAGCTGGAAGGAATGATGCGGTTTTGGGCCGCTCTTCTTCACCAGTTGCCCTCCCTTGTCCACATGGTTGTCTTCACCCTGACCTCGCTGCTGCTCTTTTTCTGGTCCAACCTCGGTGCTCACCAGCCCCTGCGCTATCTCTTCCTGGCCTTGCTCTTTATCATCCTGGCCTGCTGGCTTGCCCGTTCCATCTCGCTGATCTTCTGCTCTCCGGAGCAGGCGCAACTCCGTCTCCTGCCGATCGGCGACCAGGGGGCAAGGCGGTTGCATGGCAACGGCTGGTTTTTGATCTGCTTTATCGTCGTCTCTGTCACTCTGCTGGCCCTGTTCCGGGAGGTTGGACTACAGGGGCCATCGCTGTCCATCCTGGCTGTTGGTTTCGCCTCGTCCCTGCTGCTGGTCATCGGCCTGCTGAGCTGGCTGAACCGGAAAGAGGTGGCAGCCTATATCCTATCCGGCCAGGAGGGGGAGAATGGAACCGGCTGGCTCATGGAGCAGCTTGCCGGGATGTGGCATGTCCTGGTTACCGGCTACCTGCTCATTGTCTGGGGATTTCTGATCTATAACGAATACAGCGGCCATGGCCGCCAAAACGGTGCCTTCCTCATCAGCCTCTTCCTGGTGCCGCTGTTTCTTGTCCTGGACCGCCTTGCCGGCTGGGTGGTGCGATCCGTGATTCGCGCCATGCGGATCTATAACCTTCCCCCAGAGGAAGACGAACAGTATGAAGAAAAGCTGATCGAGCAGAAGAAAAAGGAACAACAGCTGGTGCTGCGGGTCTGGCGTTTCGCCCGGTTGGCCATCCTGGCAGCCCTTGCCGCCTGGCTCTTCAGTCTCTGGGGCTATCCTGTTCCCTATGCCGGGGCCATTGTCAAGGCAACCTTTGATATCCTCCTCACCCTGGCCCTGGCTCTGATCTTCTGGCGGGTTGCTTCCGGGTATATCGAACGCAAGATCCAGGAGGCGACGCCCGAGGAGGAGGAAAACGCCGAACAGGACGACGAGTGGGGGAGCGCCTCGGCCCGCGGACGCAGCTATACCCTGCTGCCCATGGTGCGGAAGTTTCTCGGCACCGTGCTGGTGGTCATGGTGACCCTGATCATTCTCTCGTCCCTGGGGGTGGATATCGGGCCGCTCCTGGCCGGTGCCGGCGTCGTCGGGCTGGCCATCGGCTTCGGGGCCCAGAAACTGGTGAGCGACGTGTTTTCCGGCTTTTTTTACCTGCTCGACGATGCCTTCCGGGTTGGAGAGTATCTGCAGGCCGGTTCGGTGTCCGGTTCGGTGGAGGCCATCACCCTGCGCAACGTCATGTTGCGGCACCATCGCGGTATGCTGCAGATCGTTCCCTACAGCGAGCTGGGATCGATCACCAACTTCATGCGCGGCGGTATCGTGGTCAAGTTCAATCTGGAATTTCCCTATGACACCGATATCGACAAGGTGCGCAAGATCATCAAGAAGGTTGGTCAGGCCATGCTCAATGATCCGGAATTCGGGAAAGATTTCATTCAGCCGGTCAAGTCGCAGGGTGTTCGGGAGATCACCAACTCGGTGATGGTGATTCGGGTCAAGTTCACGGCCAAGCCAGGAACCCATTTCGTCATTCGGCGGGAGGCCTACCGTCGGATCACCGAGGCCCTGGCAGCCAAGGGCATTCATTATGCGCACAGGAAGGTCATCGTGGAACTACCCGAGAGCTTCAAACATCTGTCCGAGGAACAGCAGGAACGGATACGGGAGGCGGGTGCGGCCGCAGCCCAGGCAGCCATGGAGGACGAGGAAGCCAAAAGGCAGGAAGCAGCGGGCCGGCGAGATGATCCCGGCATGCCGGGCATGTGACATGGCTGCCCTGCAGAAGGCGTAACAGGTGCTGGTCGAAGGAGGTGCTGTATTTCTCTGACAGGTAACCGGTCCGGCCTGAAGACCAGGCAGCTCCGCCGGCTCGAGAGGCTGGCCCAGAAAAAGGTGGCCCCGGCAGAGATCATTGGCCGGGACCTGGCCAGGAACCTGGCAGACATTTCCTGGGAGCTGAACCGGCAGGTCGGCCTGCTCATCCACCGATCCGGCAAGGTGGAGCAGGTCATAGTCGGTGACCATGACCGAATCGTCATACCGGTCCTCACCGGCGTCCGGACGGGCGGGGCCAGGCTACGGGGATTGCGCTGCGTGCATACCGTATTCGGCAGCGGCGGCATCAGCGACGAAGATATCATGGACCTGGCCTGCCTGCGTCTCGATCTTCTCTCGGTCCTGAGCATGCGGGATGGACTGCCCCATCTCCTCCATACCGCGCACCTGGTCCCGGAGCCCGTGGAAGGGAGAAACTGGGCCGAACTGGAGCCGGTTCATCCGGCCGGGCAGAGGCAGTCCTGCATCGAGCTGATCGAATCCCTGGAGGCCGAGCTGGGCCGGCTCCGGCCGGTGCGCGAGGTGGACAGCGGTCAGGACCGGGCCATCCTGATCTCGGTGACTACCGGTTCCAGGGGCGAGGCGGAGGACTCCCTGCAGGAGCTGTCCGAACTGGCCAGGTCTGCCGGGGTGACGGTGCTGGGACGGGTGATCCAGCGACGGCGGAAGATCCATCCCCGTTTTATCCTCGGCCGGGGCAAGTTGATGGAAATCATGCTGCTCAGCCTTCGCCTGGATGCCAATCTCCTGATCTTCGACGGTGAGCTGAGTCCCTCTCAGGTCAGGTCGGTGACCGATCATACCGATCTGCGGGTCATCGACCGGACCCAGCTTATCCTGGACATCTTTGCCGGCCGGGCCAGGTCCAGGGAAGGCAAGCTGCAGATCGAGATGGCCCAGCTCAAGTATCTGCTGCCCAAGCTTTCCACCAGAGACGATGCCCTGTCCAGGCTGACCGGTGGAATCGGCGCCAGGGGACCCGGAGAGACCAGGCTGGA
The DNA here is from genome assembly GCA_964626235.1 of uncultured Desulfobulbaceae bacterium. GTDB lineage: Bacteria > Desulfobacterota > Desulfobulbia > Desulfobulbales > Desulfobulbaceae > CAZVDY01. Next base: position 17,092 of record CAZVDY010000039.1, read on the forward strand.
GATCGATCGCCGCCGGATCAATGACCGCATCGCCCGCTTGGCCAGGGAACTCAAGGCCGTGGGCCGACAGCGCTTTCACCGTCGGAGCCGCCGGAGACAGCGCGATGTGCCGGTCCTCTCCCTGGTCGGCTATACCAATGCCGGAAAATCCACCCTGCTCAATACCCTGACCCGCAGCGGGATCCGGGCAGAGGACCTGCTCTTCGCCACCCTGGATCCGACCAGCCGCCGCCTCCGCTTTCCCCACGACATGGAGGTGATCCTCACCGATACGGTGGGGTTTATCCGCAACCTGCCTGCAGAACTCCTCAAGGCCTTTGAATCAACCCTGGAGGAGCTCCACGAGGCCGATCTGCTCCTCCACGTGATCGACATTTCCAATCCGGCCTGGAGACAACAGGTGCAGGTGGTGGAAGACCTGCTGGTCAGTCTCGGCCTGGAACAGATTCCCTGCCTGAAGGTCTTCAACAAGATGGACCTGCTGGACAGTGCCCAACTGCGCACCCTGCAGGAACAGGATGCAGTCTTCATCAGCGCTGTCAACCGCGAAACCCTGCCTCCCCTCATCAACCGTATCCAGGAGATCCTTCGCCGCATCTGGCCCGCTCGCTACCCCCGCCAGGATGTCATCGACCAGGCCTGATCCGGCTCACC